>DATJLF010000069.1:0-140097 GCA_035490715.1 Cellvibrio sp. | reverse complement strand
GTATATAGCCATCAACCGGGCAGATGATTGCGGAGATTGTGCTAATATCACCCTATAAACAATATTATTGCTTTAAATTTATATTTATTAATATTTAATGCTTCATTGGTGAGATTTACCGCTATGGAACTCGATAAATATGATCGTTTAATACTGGAAACCTTGCAGCAAGATGGCCGCATTTCTAACCAGGAATTGGCTGATAGCATCAATCTTTCGCCATCGCCTTGCTTACGGCGGGTGCGAGCACTGGAAGAATCCGGGTTAATCGACGGTTATGTCGCATTACTCAATGCCCGTAAATTGGGTTTGACGTTGGTATCTTTTATCCAGATCAGTATGGATAAGCACACGCCTGATCGCTTCGACGCATTTGAGAAAACCGTGGAAGCCTACCCGGAAGTGCTGGAATGCCATTTAATTACCGGCCAATCCGCCGATTATCTGTTGAAAGTCATCGTGAAAGATATGGATGCCTACCAGCAATTCCTGCTGCAAAAGCTCACCCGTATTGAAGGGGTAAGCGGGGTACATTCATCGTTTGTGTTGAAATCGCCGGTGGATAAGACAGCCTTGCCGGTGGGGTGAATTTACCGAAACAAAAAATTAAAAGGTTTGGGCAGAGGTATACCTTTACCAAAATCACCCGGGGAGCTATGCGCAATGCTTATCGCGAAAACTAACGCAGTTCTTGGTAAGCGTATGAAATTTTTGTAATGGACATTTCAAAAACAGTTGAAAGCATTGTGAATACCATTTCGCCTCTTACAAATAACGTTTTACCCAGGGTTTAAAACACCTTCCCCCGTACCTCGCTCGGCGCATGACCGATGATGCGCTTGAAGGCACGGCTGAATGATGCTTCCGAATCATAACCCAGGCGATTGGCAACAGTGGCGACGCGCATGCCGTCGCGGCTAATCCAATGGCGGGCCTGGAACATTTTGACCCGAGCGACATATTTGGCGGGAGATTCGCCCAGGGTACGGGTGAACTTGTCGGCAAAGCTGGAGCGTGATGCCCCCATAATTCTCGCCAGATCGGCGACATTCCAATCCTTTTCCGGTTGTGTATGAATAGCGGCAAGCACCTTGCCGATCTGCGGGCAGCGCACAGCCGCAATCCAACCACTCGCATTGGCATCGTTGCAGGCACATTCAACCCAGGCACGAATCACACTCGCTGCCAGCACATCCGCCAACCGGGCGAGTATGCCGAAGCTACCTATGCGATCCAGGGTAACTTCCCGTTCCATCGCCTCAAGCAGTACCGGCACCGTCGGGTCACGCTGGCCCAACTCACAAGCGCGCATCATGTCCGGCATCATGGCAACCAACGGATGCAAGGGGTCCAGGTTGAAACGCAGGGTGCCGCAAAAAAGCACATCCGGAGTCACGCCTTCCACCCTCTCTCCTCCACTGACGAGGTAAATATTTTCCGATACCGGCCGCCGCGCCAAACTATCGATATCAACCACCGGTACATCAGGTGAACTGGCCAGAATATGAAAATTGCCCCTTGGAAATAGCACGGCATCACCAGGATTCAAGCGAACCCAATCGCTGGTTTGGGTTCGTAGCCAACAACCACCCTGAGCCACAAAATGAAATTTGGCCGTGCGCTGGGTGGGAAATCCCACGGCCCAGGGGCCCGGTAACAAGCAACGTCCATATTCGACCCCATCAAGGCGCAAACCCAGCAGGATTTCGGTGAGCGTATCGCGCATGATCAAACTCCGCATTTGGACGAATAGCCAAGTTATTTGGCTTATGTAGCATGGAAACACCGAAATGCTATCGTTAAACTGCCTTCCAGTTCCAGTCATTTTCTTTAAGGAAAAACTATGTCCAGATTAAACCGTCGCATCGTCCTGGCTTCCCACCCAAGCGGGCTACCCCGGCCGGAAAATTTCCGGTTGGTGGAGGCGCCTATCCCAACACCCGCTGAGGGCCAACTTTTATTACGCACCCACTCTTTATCGCTCGACCCTTACATGCGCAACTTGATGGATGAAATCGGCCCCGGTTACGCACCACCCGTGAAACCGGGTGAAACCATGGTGGGAGGCACTGTCAATGAAGTTGTTGAATCCCGCCACCCGGATTTTAAGGTGGGTGATCTGGTATTGGGCTACGCAGGCTGGCAAGACTATTCCGTGTCTGATGGCAGCGAGTTACAGAAAATGGGTGCACTAAGCCAACCCTCGCATGCATTGGGCGTATTGGGTATGCCCGGTTTTACGGCTTACTTCGGCTTGCTCGAGATTGGTCAACCTACAGCAGGCGAAACCCTGGTAGTTGCAGCGGCAACCGGCGCGGTGGGTTCAGTAGTAGGGCAAATCGCCAAACTCAAGGGTCTGCGTGTGGTGGGAGTTGCCGGTGGCACAGACAAATGCCGGCATGCTGTGGAAGAGTTGGGTTTTGATGCATGTATCGACCATCGTCATCCGAAATTTGCTGAACAACTTGCAGCGGCGTGCCCGCAAGGAATCGATATTTATTTTGAGAATGTGGGCGGCGCCGTTTTTGATGCTGTACTACCACTGCTGAACCAAAATGCACGCGTTCCAGTGTGTGGATTAATCGCCTGGTACAACGATGATGTGCCCGCAGGCCCTAACCAGTTACCTGCTTTGCTGACGCAGGTTTTACGCAAGCGAATCCACATCGAGGGTTTTGTTATTCTCGATCACTACGCAACGCACTTCGCCGATTTCCAGCACGATATGAATGAGTGGCTTAACAGCGGAAGCATTAAATTCTTCGAAGATAAAGTGAACGGGCTGGAAAACGCTCCCCTTGCATTTATCGGTCTGTTACAAGGAAAAAATCTCGGTAAGTTAGTGGTGGAAGTTGCCATTGCCTGATCATTCCACCAGGCAATGGCTTATTGATAATCAGGGCACAGATACACGGATGTTTGTGCCGGTTTTTATCACATCCAGTTTTTTATTTTGATTGGCAATTTGCACAGAATAATAAACCGGTGAACCCAACGTATCGCCAGTAATGCTCAATTCATAATTACCATTGGACAGCGGAATCGAATATGCACCGGAATTATAAACCGGATAGGACTTGCCATTCGTAGTAATAGTAACGCCAGATAAACCTTCGCCGACATCGTAAAATTCATTGTTATTGTTATCGCTGTAAACCACGCCGGTTAAAAAATAATTTGACCCGGAGCGGGCAAAATTTTGTGTCAGCATGGATGACAAATAATTATTTCCCTCTTGCATAAAATAACCTTCCCTTTGGCCAACTCCCAATTCGCGAAAATTCTCACTCAGTATATTCATACGATGACCGGCTGACTTAAATAAACCCTCATGTTGTGAAATTGCATAACTAGTTAAATTAATAGTGCTACCTGTGGTACCACCCCAAGCAATATTTTCACCGCTTACGGAACTACCGGTAAACTGATAACCCGCTGCAACCATTCGATCATCAGGGTTTGTGTTGTTGATACCCTTATGTGAAAAAATATCTTGATCCAACATCCATTGCGAATGTTTGCGCGATGAATCAATTAACAATAAATTGTGCGCGAGCGGAGCTTTCGGTGTATCGGTGATGGGTGTGCCGGTAATTTTATCATTCAAACCGATACCGAAACGAGCGGCTTCAGCGCTCGGGTTGGCGCGCGCACGGTTTACCAACTCAACAACCAATACCTCTTGTGCGCTGGGTTGTTTGCTTACATCAATCGAACCAGGCGTCGCGCTCACTTCGGCGCTCGCCGTCGTCTCCTGGGTCGCATTAAGAGCAGTCACAACAAAATAATAAGTTTCATTGTTGCGCAAATTTATGACGGAGGAAGGGGATGTTACGTTATCGACGCGAGTTCCATCGTCAAAGCTGGCGATGTTATTAATTAATATATTGGCTTCAGAGGCATAATAAATCCGATAACCCGTTGCACCGCTGACGGCGTTCCAACTGAGCTTGACAGAAGTGTTGCCGGGAATTGCAGATACATTTTGCGGCGCAGAAAAGCTGGCGGTTGATGAAACAGTGGTGCTATTGGAGATACCCGTTGAAGAACGGGAAGACACAGGGGAACTGGAGGGCGATGTGGGTGGCTCGTTATCATCTGAATTGCCACCACACGAAATTAATGTCGATAAAATAAAAACGGATAAAAGCGCGTTTGGAAATAGAATTTTGTTCATAGCGAATTACCAATCTTGCGAGTAATGAAAAAATACTAGCAAGATTGGCAAGGCTTAACCGAGACCCGAACCACAAGTCAGCCAGGGATTACTCGCATGAAGGGCCAGACACCGTCGGCACCTGATGTACGCCAACACTATCCCATACCTGAAAACCTATCTGGACGAAGTTACTTGGTTGAATGGTGGTATTCCAGGAAGCGGCACTCACATTGAAAGGATTACTTCCGGTTACTGTGCCGTTCCAGGAACTGCTTAATCGCGTCCCTTCCGCAAACGTTACCACGGCAGCCCAATTGGACACCGGTTGAGTGCTTTGATTGTACACACGTAACCAACCGGTAAATCCGCCACTCCAGGAGTTAGTCATTTTAAATTCACAGTACGTTGCTTTTTCCGCTTTGGTGAATACAAAGGTTTTACTAATGCTGCTGCTGGCTTTACTGTCTGATACGGTTAATTTAACAGTATAAGTACCTGACGCTGTGTAAGCATGGAGAGCAGTTGCACCTGTCGCACTCGAACCATCACCAAAATCCCACGAATAACTCAGTGGATTTCCATCCGGATCGGTAGAGCAATTTGCGTTGACGGTTAGATCTGTACTTGTGCCTATATCAAAACACGCCACTGGTGGACGATTATTAACAGTGGGAGAAGAAGCAACCCAGGGTAATGATTTTTGTGCGGTGTTAACACCATCGCTAACAGATAACGTCAGGTTATATTCACCACCGGTTAAATATTTATAAATAAATATTCCATCGTTGGCGGTCGTTGTTTTTCCATCGCCCCAATTCATTGTATAAGACAAGGGTTTGCCTTCCGGATCCAGGCTTGCGCTGGCATCACAGCGTGTTACGTAAGAGTAGTATGCAATTCCATTTTCAAAATCATCGCCCACCATCACTAATTCTTTACAACTGAGTTCGGCAACCGGTGGGAGATCCACAACAACATTACCCACTTCAATCGGTTGTGATTTGGTTGATGACATGTATTGCGCAGTACCACGCAAGGTCACTGTGTAAGATCCCGGTGCCGCGTAAGTGTGGTTTGCAAACATTCCAGTGGCAATGGAGCCATCACCAAAATCCCAATAAAAACCATCAACAATTTTTGCTGTACTCGCATCAACGTGTATTGATAATCCATCGGCTTTTATACTGAACGCCAATATCGGTGCAGCGTCGTAACTCATGCAACTATTTACCGGGACCGAATACTGTACTGTATTACCCAGTTCACCATCGAACACGGTTAAAGCAACATAACCACCACCGTGGGGAAAGCTGGCGCTTGCATTCGGGATGGTGGATGGTGTTGTTAAACCCTGGCCAAAATCCCATGCATAAGTTAATGCTTGTCCATCTTTATCCGCTGAACCTTTTGCGTTGAGTGATGCGCTTAAACGCGATGTGCTGTAGGAAAAAACGGCAACCGGAGCGCGATTGGTTCCAGGTGCTGTAACGTTAACGGTATTTTTATTTACTTTCGTGAGTTTTCCATCACTGATGATATGTGTAATGGTGTAATTGCCCGGCTCTTTATAGCTATGCCATACATCAACCGATTTAATAACTGTGCCATCACCAAAATCAAAACTGTGGGTTAATTTATCACGCTCTGCATCAATCGCATTTACGCTTTTCACATGTACAGTATCGTTAATAACATTCGTGGTAAATTCACCTTGGGGTGCGGTGTTCGCAGGTGGTTGAATTTCAGTACGACAGGTTGGTGTGCCTGTCGAACCTGCGGGTTTATTCAAAACAGCCCCAACCGAAATTGTTTGGCCCGGTAACAAAGGCGTATTCAAGTTACTCAGTTCAATTTGCGTTGGCGACAATTCTGTTTTAACGGCATTCCATAACGAGTTGATAACATGCGCATTGGGAAGCGTTAAATAAACTCGCCATTTATCAATTTTTACTGTGCCGGTATTCGTAACTGACACGTTAATTTGATAACCCGTATCCCACTGGTTTACTACCGCTACATTACAACGTAATTGCGACACGGCAGATGCGCTGCTGGTAGCTCCCGAGCTGGAACCACCGAAACAAGCCTGGCCAGAGCTGGAACTCAACGCCATTGATGGAACAGCCAGCGATAACCCTAACAAAAGACTACACAATTTAATTAAAGGGGAAATCATACGTACTCCTTACTGAAGATCGTTGAACACCAAGGGAAAATTCCTAATCCTTGCCGAAATCTGGACGCGAACAACAGGCTTGAAAAAACTGGATAGCCAATACGAATCATCCCTTCTAACAAGAAGGTCTCAGGAATTATTGTTGTAATGAGAAACTAAAGGCTGGTTGATACTGCTTAATTATTATGAATGCCATTGGATTTTAGTGAGGGCGAATTTCGCTTTCAATCGCACATCAATTTGTTTTATAGGTTTATATGCCATTATTTTAAATGGAGAAGGAAAGTTGGAAAAATTCGAACTTCCGTTTTTTTCTAATAAAAAAGACGATATTCCTATCGCCTTTTATCAGTAAAAAACAAACATTTTTCGATCAGTGGCACGTTATAAAATCACCACGCTTTATAAGGTAAAAATTTTCCGTTCAAATGAATAATGACACGGTCGCCTTTCGGGTTTTCCTCTTTGCCAATGTCCATGGAAAAATCAATTGCACTCATAATTCCATCGCCAAACTTTTCGTGAATAATTTCTTTAATTGTTGGTCCATAAACCCCAATCATTTCATACAACCGATAAATCAGCGGATCTTGCGGAATAGCAGGTTCCCAACTTTTAGTCGGGCATTGCATCAACGCCTGCTTTCCAGCCTGCGGTAAATCAAATATTTTGCATAAGGCTTCAGCCTTGTCTGCGGGTGCGCTATTCATCCCCAGGCATACCGACGTAGTCCACACCGGGGACATACCAATACTGGCAGCCACACCTTCCCAGGTTAAATTCATTTTTTGTTTGGCTACAATAATCGCTTCTACAACATCGTGTTTTTTCATCTGCAAGATTACCTCGTGAAAAATTGCCAATTTGCTGTGCATTTAAAAAGATGAATGTTCATGATTGAGGCAGATTTTCAAATGGTGCAGTGCATATCCTTACATTCCCTGATCCCTGCTGCCTTGCCAATTACTTTTGCGATTGCCATGCCAATCTATCTACATACGTATTCATTAGCTGCATACGTATGCAGTTTATTGTGTTGCTATAAACAACACCTCTAGTCTTAAAAAGATTTATCAGCCATTGCTCCACTTCGTGAAACCAAAATTATAAAGATACCGTTACTCGCTATTTAAGCTTTGCATTTTTTCGTATTTCAACCGGGGAACTGTCAGATATTTTTATCTGATGGCTATGCAATAAAACAATAATTTGCAAACCCTTACGAGGACATTATGAAAACATCCTTCACGCTAATGGCAGCGGGTTCGCTGCTGTTTAGTCATTTATGCTATGCCGATTGGTACTTCCGCGGTACACCTAACAACTGGGGTACAACCGCACTTGCAACAACCAGTGCAACCGAATTTTCCACATGCCAGACATTTGGATCAACAAGTACTAATCCACGATTTAAAATAGACCGCACTGGCAATTGGAGCGAAAGTTATCCGTCCGGTGATTACACTGTTGCCGCTAATCAAACCTACAAAATTACATTTAATTCCATAAGCAAAGTGATTGCTGTACAAACTGTTCCCAGCTGTGATTCCGCCGGATTTTCCAAAAATTTTTCAGCATTGAATTTTCGCGGCACGGCTAATAATTGGTCTACTACCGCAATGACTCTAACCGCCAATAACCTATGGTCGGTCGATGTTATTTTTGATGGTCAAACCAATCAGCGCTTTAAATTTGATACCAGTAATAACTGGGCAGTGAATTACGGTGATTCAAATCATGATGGTGTATTAAACCAGGGCGGTAGCGATATTTATTCCACACTGATTGGTAATTATCGTGTGCAAGTAAATGATTCAACATTGGCTTATACGCTCACACCGCTGGCAAATATTTCCAGCTCGTCCAACAGTTCGAGCTCAACTTTTATAACTTCCAGTAGTGTTCCTTCCTCCGGTAACATTTCATCGAGCGTTGCCTCCTCGGCGGTGAGCGATAGTTGGTATTTTCGCGGCACATCCAATAATTGGGCATCAACATTGATGACCGTGCAAAATGGTTTGCATTGCACGCAACAACAATTTAGTGCTGCTAACACAAATCCGCGTTTTAAAATCGATCATTTTGCAAATTGGATTGAAAGCTATCCACAAGCGGATTACGTGGTCTCCGCCAATACGCTCTACGCAATTTGTTTCAATCCCGGCACAAAAGTAATCACGGTTACCCATTTGAATTCGAGTGTGTCCAGCTCAAATTCGTCCACCTCCCGTGCAGCAAGTTCTATTTCAACGATTGGCAATGGTGACTTCCGTAAGGAAACTATTTACTTTTTATTGACCGCCCGTTTTTACGATGGAGATCCATCAAACAATTACTACAATCGTGATCGCTATAAAGCCGGCGATCCGCACTGGCGCGGTGATTTCAAGGGGCTGATCCAGAAACTGGATTACATCAAGGATTTGGGTTTCACCGCGATTTGGGTAACGCCACCAGTGGAGAATCGCTCTGGTCTCGATTACCACGGCTACCATGCTTACGATTTTTATAAAGTCGATCCGCGCCTTGAATCGCCCGGTGCCGGTTATAAGGAATTTATCGATGCGGCACATGCGAAAGGTTTAAAGGTAATTCAGGATGTGGTGATCAATCACACCAGCCAATACGGATTACGCAATGCAGTGTGGATCGACCATTTGCCAATCAAATATTACGTCCCGGCGGGCGGCACCCAGGGTAATGTCGTGAATGGGCCTTATCTTGGTAATCTTGGAGATTACAAAAGCGAATTTCGTGATGATAACGATAACCCCATCGCCCCGGCCTGGTTCCGCGAACGCCATACCTCTGATGGGGCTGGCGTGACTCCGCTGATCGATCCTAAAACCGGAACTACTGTACCTAAGGCCGGTTATGACCCCAATCGCTTCTTTGGCATTGATGCCGCGGGCCTTAATCCTGACTGGTATCACCTCGATGGCTTTATGTCCGGCGGTGACTGGGAAAGCCCGCTCGCACTCCAACGCAAACACATGGCGGGCGATACCATCGATTTGGCGACCGGCCGCCAGAACGTAAAGGACTACTTGAATGGGGCCATTCACATGTATCTGGACATGGGTGTGGACGCTATTCGCCTGGATACAGTGAAGCACGTGGAACGTAATGAGTTGCTCAGCTATGTGAATAACTGGAAAGCGCATAAACCCGGGCTGTTTGTATTTGGCGAAAACCTGGTGAAAGGCACCGGTTTCGGGTCGGAAGTTGCCAACGATAATGCAAGTGCAGTAATTCGCCCCTGGTGGTATACCCGCACCACAAACAATCCAGCCGATCCACGCGCCGGTGGAGATTCTGGCTTCTCGGTGCTCGACTTCTCGGTATTTTCCACCTTCCGCGATAACGTTACACGCGGAAACTTCGGGGGAATTGACGGTGTTATGGCGATGGATTGGGTCTACGGCGATGCAACCCAATTAGTCACCTTTTTCCAAAATCACGATGTAGGGCCAGATAATGACTTTAAATACCGCTATGGCGGCGAGCAGAGCAATGCAGCCATGGTGTACAACCTGCTATGGACCAACCGCGGTATACCGACGCTTTACTACGGTGAGGAAATTATGTTCCAGGGCGGCCTGCCACAAGACATCGCCGGTAACAGCGATACTATTGACCAGACTGGCCGCGCCTATTTTGGTCCACACCTGGATAACCTGGCTACGACCCAAAGCCATCCACTCTATCAACACATCAAACGTTTAAACCAGATACGGAGCGCTATTCCCGCATTGCAAAAGGCGCCGAGTACTCAGGTTAACGAATGGAGTTCAGGAATGAGTTTTGTGCGCGACCTTTCCAGCGAAGGCAGTTATGCAGTGGTTGGCTTGGCTTCAGGCAGCAGTCAGTCCATCACGATAAGCGGGGTTAAAAACGGCGTTTATAGAGATGCGGTCACCGGCAATAGCATCACAGTGACCAACGGCAACATCAGTTTTAGCGTGGCAAGTTATTCGGCAGGGATCTATGTGTTAAATGGGTCGGGCAAGATTGGTAATAGCGGAATTTGGTTACGTTAATGTGACTATACGAGTAATAAAAAAGGGGCGTCAGCCCCTTTTTTATTACTGTCTTATTTACTTGTGCGCTTTAGGTCCGCGACGATCATTCTTGCGGCGCTCATGGGGAACATCCTGCGGAATTCCCTGATGACGCTCACGACGATCTGACTTCTGCCGCTCTTCCAATGCATCTTCGATTTGGGTTAACAACACTTTGGTTACTTTTTTCTCACTCATCGCTAAGTCCATCTCTCACAGTTGATCACGACTAAAACCCTAACGGCTTGAGTATAGTCGAGCAAAACGCCGGTATTTGTGAAATTGATGCCATTTCTACGCTTATTTCCTTAAAAATGGCCTATCGAGCCTAATCAAGAACTGCTGAAAATGCAATTCACAATCCATCCTGTTTACCCACAACTGTCAAATGTATCAGTCTTAAATCAGGCTTCGAAATAAATTGCCAAAGCCTGAAGTTTACTTCACGGACTGCAAAATAATATGCCTAGCTTTTCACATTAAAATAAACAAATACTGTGTCGAATCTCACTGTAATTGAAATCACTAACCGTTTGATTTATATAAATTTTTCACCGTAATTAAGACTCATCTATCCTTCAAAAATCTCATCAGATATGAAATGTTTCCCTTGTAATCTCACCATAGATGAAAAGCACTTAAAATCAATGCTTTGGGCTGTTTACAGGCAACTTTGAACAAATCAAAAATGGCTACTAAGTTGCGTGCATTAAAGAAGGATTTTGCAGCTTATCGGCATGCAAAGTATTACTAAAAATGGTTAGGCCAAAGCATTGAAATTTCAGGTGCGTATTATTTCCACAAGATGGATTTAGCTTAGATAGTGCTGTGCTCTCGTCAACAAAAAAGCTTGTGAGTATTCGCCGTTTTCCAGCATAAGTTTTTTTCAATTGAAAAAACTTGAAAATGCAGCGAGCTTTTTATCTTTAGTTGCAATCCATGAATCTTGTTCGACACCCTCAAGTCCAACGGTATTACTCATTTATGAAAAAGCTACCCAGCTCTGCTTACTAACCGTCTATCTAGTCATTGAATTATCATTGATCGGCTAATGATCACAATAAGTGCCAGGTCATTTGGGTCATTTGGACAAGAGCGCAGTGATTGAAATTTGATTTATTTTTAATAGTTTTTTGCAGATTTCTTCGAAATTCGCGAATTGTCATTCGACATATACCAGATTGATAGCGTTTCTGGTTTTTTAATGCCGGATGCTTTCTCCAGCTCTTGCTCCAAGTTGACTAACAGCTTTTCCATGTACACTTTTTCGGTTTTATGTCTCTTTTTCTCGTTACGCTCTAGCTCCCTCCACGATACTTGTTCCCTTTCAAAGTAGTGTTGAATTTCCGATGCCTTTTGCAAATCGGCATCGGCAATGTCCATGATAAAGCTGCCTTCGTAGAAGGGTATGGTATCTTTAAGTGAGGCGTTAAATGCGATGCTTTTTAGCGGATGAAGATCCATCACCTCATTCAAACCTTTGTCAAATGTAAGAATCGCCGGGAAAAAATATCGTACCTTTCCTCTTGATCCTCTGACCATATTCTCTTCGAGTTGGCGAACATGCCACAAATCCCAGACCATCCCATTGATCGCCTCAAACAATCTCTCGCGATTCTTCTGGATATCTTTGAAAAATCGAAAATTATTTCCTTCGTCGAAATATTTTTTAGCAATAGATATCTCGCGGAATGACAATGCTTTCAGTTCGTGGTGACAAAATTCCAGGTAGTCCAAAATTTTATGGTGTGTTGATCGTTGTGGTGATTTCATCTGAATTGAGATCATTTTTAACAATTGGCAGTAAATCAGAATGTACCTCATTCCCATGGGCACAGTAGCTCGCTTATCACGACGTTTTTGGAACATCACCGCCGTCAGTTTTTGGGTGTTTTCCTCTAATTTTTTATCAGACAATGTGGTTCGCACGATGTTGTCGACTCTAAGCGCTTCCAAGTCTAGAGTTCGTAGAATCTCGTACGACCTCAATTTCTTTTTAATTTTAAGTATTTTCTCGTTCGAATCGAGATTCTGAATGTTTTCATCCATATATGGCTGCGGATCGACGAACACCTCTGGGCGCGAAATAAATTCAAAAACTTCAATCATATCAGCAGGTATTTTTGACCTCTTTTGCTCAAAGAAAGGCTCCAGATAACTCAACGCTTGGTTATCCAGGGAAATCGAGTAGTCTATTCTGAATTTCGATTCACCTTGAGACATTTCACGCAATGTCACTTCATCGACCACAAACACTTTTTCGGTCGAGAACAGGCTTCTGACAGCAGCGGTCTTACTGAACTTTCTATTAACGGAAAATCCTGGCGATGTCCCCACATCTGATGAAAATACAAATTTATATGTACGAACCAACGGCGAAGCACATTTAAATAAACGAATTGCAGTGTCAAGGCAAGGTGCATTACCTATCATCTCGATCTGCTTTTTATGTCCGAAATCTAAATTAGTTGCTGAAGATTTGGCTTGGAGCCGCTCTGACACCGATTCCAAGTTCTCTGAAATTTCCAAATTTTTCATGTTCATATCATCTTCATGAGCTTTTTCACTTCCTTCATCAGTTTTGAAAGGTGCCCGGTTCGCTGTCGAATGGCCCGTCCTGATTCGAGAATTAAATAGATTATTTCAGCAGAGGGTTACCATAGGTATGATCCTGAAAATTTTATGCTAATAATTCGTTGACTCTCGTCATATACCATAATCCGGGAGTATCTAGTTTTATATCATGATAAGTTACAGTTCTACTGGGCAAGGTTATCTCCCATATGTATTTTTTCTGCAGTCCATCAGAGTTCCAAAATTCTCCTCCCTCTGGTGAAGGTTCAAGTACAAAAAAACATTCTTTCGGTCTCTGAAATTTCGGGTTCGCCTCAAATTTATCGGTACATGTCAGTAATACGTAAGGAATGTAGTCATGGGGCATGTCTTTCAATGACCATATATCTTCTTGACGAGCAACTTCAAGGAGGCCATGTAACTCTTTCCAAGTCAGTCCTGGAACGAAGTTCTTTAGTTTCTGATAAATATTTTCAATGTGCGTGAGCGTCCATTCTTTCGCAGACGCAGAAATTAAAGGATCTCTTGGTAAATTTTCGAATTGGCGATATGGAACATGATTAGCAACCACAGTGGGGCATCCAGAATCTCTATGGTGAGCAAAATGAGTCTGCTTTTGCGATTTGTCCGCTTTGACTGAAACGGGTGTGTTACAAATGCGACAGCGGCCATCAGCGCCCGGGCCATATTTAACAACCCACGCATCAATATGGACTTGTGTCTTAGCTACATCGTCGGGATGGTAAGCATAGTTATTCATTCCTGCGATCTCCTTGCAACAAGCGAAGATGTTGAAAATACTTTTTATAGACGATTCGATCTCGAAATCCAGTGTTATCTCACGTAATACACGGCAAGAAGCGCCTGTTGTCCCTATATGAGAAAAAATTTTCCCGTCACTTGCAGCATACTATCTCCCATTGCGACGGGAAGAAAAATTATTTTATTTTGACCAGATTGCGAGCCATTTGCACCAGACTAATTCACTTCAACCTTCAGTATTTCTTTAACATCTTTATTTTCTCCATACTCTTCTGCAACAGTTTCAATCAAACTATCGATACTTATTTTACCCCCTCCACCCAACTTCAAAGTTCTAATAGCTTCTACCCATTGACCTTTACCTGATTGACCAAGATTAATTAAAGATAAATCTCCACCTGCCGCTTGCCATATTTGATTATCTCTCAATCCTCCCGGATAAAGCTTACACATAATTTCAACAAGTTTTTTTTCTCGTGAGGGTTTAATTGCAACTTCTGAAAAATCCAGTTGTTCTAGCAGGCCAAATAGGAAAGCGGCTACGTTTGCTGATGCGTAGGGCTGGGAGCCCTTGCCATCCATATCGCCTTTGTCGTTCACCAGGTCGGAGATGCCGCGAAGCAGTAAGGTTTTGACAAGTGGACGCATGCGACAGACTTCCAGAAAGCCGAGGCCTTCCATTTCGATTCCGAGGGCATGGCTGACGTTTTGTTTAAGGAAATTGTGAAGGTCTGAATTAATAGAGGCATCTACCTTTTCACCGGAAGCAATGGTCCCTGTAAAAGTGTTAATGACAGGAGCAAACTCTGGGTTTAATAGCTTCTCAGCTATTTGTTTCCAGCCGGCACTTTTTGCGTACTGTCCAGCCAACCGTTCCAGGGCATATGATGATGCACCAAATTGCGGCCGAGGTTTAAAATTGTTTTCTTCGGCCTTTCCTCGCTCATAACCGTAAACGTCCCGACCAATAATAATGTCTCCAACTTTTACATCTTTCAAACCACCCGCCACACCTGCAAAAAAGACATATTCCGGTTCGAAGTGAGCTATGGCTCTCTCGGTTTCGATGGCCGCATTTACGTTGGTTTGATCTGTACGCGCAACGATCACTTCGAGGGTGTCGCCGTTGCAATGGTAGATGCCTTTTGTGTAGTCGGTGCCTGTTATAGGATGTGCCACCAGCTCGATACTTATTAAATGCTGCTCAATGGCAATACGCTCCACTTCCAGAGCGGTAAGTATAAGGATAGGTTTCTTCATAGTGATTGAATAAGCTGAGTTAATTTGAAATCTCCGTGAAATTCGTTCTGCATTTCTTTCAATATTTTTTTTGCCGATGGAGAGCCTCCCTTTCGAATATGATTAACGGCGAACGACCAGCTTTGCTTTCCTGATACACCTTGAAAGTGGAGCTCCTCTAATTTTCCTCCCGCGTTCGTCCACAATCCATTTTGAGTGGGCCCCAAAGGATATAGCTCTACTGCCCTAGAAAGAAATGTTTCCCACCACTCATCATCCGTAATTGCATCAAGCTTCAATCCGCTAACTGAAAGACCCAACCGGTCCCAAAACCCGAGCAAATGGCTACATTGCAATAACGCTGGCACCAAGTCTTTTCTGCGTGATCTATTGTTATACAGTTCGCAAGCTACCGCATTCCATTTGTTTTTAGAAACAAGCTGACCAAATTTTTCCGCGTCTATTGGTGAAAAATGATTTTCCCTTACTAATAGTTGTAAATGATAGTCACCCATACCAGGCAGGACATCGAATATCTGTAGTTTCTGGGTAAGCGGAATGGTTTTGCTGTAGATAATATGCTGCTGCACTTTTAGTGATTGCAGTTCCTTTTTCAACTCAGTTTCGAGGTCGCTATAGTTGAACTTGCTGGTGGAAAATTCACCGAGCAACTCTACAAGTGTTGCGCTGATAAATTCTGAGCGTACTTTCTCGGGAAGCTCATGCCAGATGGAAGCTCGCTGGTGATAGTCTTTCAGGCTGCAGTACTTTCCAGTACTTATTGCATACAGCAAAGTTTGACTAAATGCATTGCCAGCTAGCACGTGGTCGAGGATTTCGAACAAAGTATGTTGTGGATTGGAAATGCCGGACCAAACTTCACTGCCTTGCTCAATTGCTGCTTCCCAGCACTTCTGCCAGCCTTGCTTGGTAATGTCGATGTCTTTCAATAACTTGTTGTTTTCGGCAATTAGTTTTCCAGCAATGCGGTGCAAGCGAGTGTCATTGAGCCTGGCTGCTACCGACACAAAAGAACTTCCATTGATGCTTTCAGATAGAGCCTGGAGTGCTGAAGCATGATTTTGATCAGTATCGATACGCAACTGGGTTTCAATGGCTTTTTCAGCAGAATAAAGCTGCGAAGCCGCTTTCGCATGTAACACAAGCCAATCCTTTTGCTCGGCCATGTGCAAAATGGCTTCGGCTACTGCTGTTTCCAGTCGTGGAATTTTTTGGATCAACTCGTTTTCAATATTATCCGGCAACCAGGAATTGTGTCGGGCAATCAACATAGGTTCTTTTTCCATCCATTGCCACAAAATGGAGGCGTCGCCAGATTGCCAATTTTTTAGCCGGTTATTCACATAGCCCAAAACTGTGCTGCCCCACCAGTTTTTCGTTTCAGCTTCCACTGCTTTTGCCAGCACAGCACCACACTCTTTTGCTTGCTTTCCGTTAAGAAGATGGTTAGTGAGCCAGTCACGCAGAGCATCCGACAAAGAAGTAACTGCATTCGGAAATCCTTTCCAAGTTTGGTATATGAGAGCGATAAAGATATTAATTGAGGCATTGGGAATAGCTTGAAGAATGGCATTCATCAGCCGGCTTTTCCCCTTGATTCCAACTTTTTCACTGGGGCTAATCTTCGAAACGAAATTAGCCAACACTAATAAATGGTTAAGCTCAGAGGCATTGTTGAGCTGATGGTAGGCTTTACCATAATCCTCAAGCTGCTTTAACGTTTCTATGGAATCAATTATCGGGTCAAAATCATCGAGCAAGGCCTCTAAGGAGGCTGCCTGCTTAGCAACTCCTACCAGCCAGTTTGCGGTTGAGGATTCCAAGCTCTGTGATTCATCCTCACCGACTACATGAAAGGAATGCCTTACCCACAGAGTTTTAGCATCTTCTGGAACGTAGAGTAAATTGAGGTTTTCTTTTTTCACATAAGAGGGGCTGAATGCCGCTCCGATTTTTAGGGCGCACCTCTCTTTCGCCGGTAACTTGGGCCAGATTCGGGCCAGCCATTCCCAATAGCCATCTTCCCCCAACCAAACAAACGGCTGCTTTTCTACCAAGGCATTCGTTGCGGCTGCTTCCCTTCCATCTACTGACCCCGTTATCGTTATGGCTTCCTGCGAGCGGTATTCTAACAAATGCATTTTCGCTTCTTTTTGGATATCAAGCAGGAAATATTGAAATAGGTTACTGAGGTTGTGTATTAGATGTAGGTCTGACTCTTGTATAAATAGGACATGAGAAAACACCCGCCCAGAACGCAGACCAGGACTTTTATCAGGGAAAGTCTTAATCAGTAAAAAATGATCTTCAGCAGAAAATCCACGAATCACGGGGCCCGACAAAACTCCCCCTCCAGGTCGGTCGGCCAGATCTGTATAGCCACTCACCCGTCTAAATAGCTCATTTTTTTCACCGGAAGCTGCCAGCAGATCGTGTCCGGAGGTTTTGCCTTGAACCTCTCCATATATAGCCTGATGAATAATCATAGAGTCAGAGATTCTTCGATGAGGCGGGTAAGATCTTTTTCCTTTGGATTATCTTCCAATACCAGGTAGCCAAAATTTTGAGGCATCTCATCCAAGTATTTGTCCCGATCCTCATCAGTTTTTAGCGGAAACTCCTGTGCGGATACTCCAATAATTTTGAAGGCTTCTGGTAACCAGTTGGCTGCAATGAACTGTGTGAATAGTGGCATCTTCTGCTGCAAGATGTCTTTCGGTGTCAAGTCGGTTCTCAGCTCATCCCAGCAAGTTAATGCAATGAGCAATCGAGGGGTCTCGATTAGGCCTTTCATTCCTGTGCCGCGAGCGTGCAATAGAACTTGAACTAGCTCGATGAATTGAGATTGATCGGAAGGGCCGGAAATTGAGGAATTCGATTGTTTTTGATCTTTTTCAGCATAGCCTTTTTTACTTAAATCGAAGCGTTGCTCAATTTCAGCTGGCCGGATGAAAAGAATCCATCGGTCGTTCATTTTCGTCCGATCAATCCAAGTTTTGTCATATTCCATAAGCGCTACGAGGTCGCGCACCTGCTCCCCGCCATAATCTTTGCAATGCAACACAAATTCCCGACCTTCATGAATAACCGGTATTTTGACCTCCAGGTTATCGCTTGCAGGAGTTGATTCCGTTTCTTCCCCATCAGTAAGTCGATTGTAGGCGCTTTTGATGCCATCGATATTTTCAGGAGCTGAAGCCAATTGCAACTTTCCTTTTTTATCCAATAGACGGCCATACAATTGGGCTAGAAAAGTAGTTTTCCCTGTTCCAGGAGGCCCGATAATCAATATTTCGTTATTTGCTTCCATTGCTGCCTCGGTATAGAAAGAAAAAATCATCTGTTTGAATAGGTGCAGGATTGATGCGCAGTGGTTGTGGGTTGGCCAGTAGGTTGAGTACCGTTTTTGCCACACCTACATTATTGATGTGACAAAGCTGATCAGAGTCGGATTTCGAATAATTGCTGATCTCCAGTGAGATAGCTCCGGGGAAAGTTTCGGACAGGCTTCGTTTGATGGCCTCCACAATGTTTTCACGCATGTTCTCGGCCAAGTCGGCTTTCGACCATACGATCACCACAGGCCTACCTCGAAGTTGGCTTTTGACCTGTTCGGCTACTTGAACGATGTCACGTTTAGCTCTACCCCGCTGTTCGATAATTGCCTCGCAATCAACAAAAAACAGGAACGCATGGGCGTTGCCATAAATCCAACGAGCATTTTCAGCAGCTGGGTCGTTGACGTTATCCGCCCACTTTGAAAATACCTCTCCTGATGAATCTGCAAACAAGATATCGTGTAAAAAACCATCTTGTCGTAAGGCTAAGTGGTAGAGGCTGTAAAAATCCTTATCAGAAGGCGTGGCATCTGGATTTCGAACCGTGCCATCTTCCTGAACTTGCAGTGTTTTGGCCTGCAATTCCCATCCATTCAGCGTATAACTACCGGCAAAATCCCAGTTTTCGATGCGTTTGCCGTTAAATAGAAGCGAATACAACATGGCAAGGTAGGAAGTTTTACCTGCCCCAGACGATCCTACCAAACCGATGATCTTGGGCGTACCCCGATGCGTCAGAAGGTCGAGCTGTTCGGGCTGCAACCATTCTCCTGTCCATGGAATGGACTTAGCCGCAGCCAACTTTTTTGCAGCTTTAGCCGGTGCTTCTGTAGCTTCTGTTTTTACGAAAAACTGACATTGCTCGTGTAGCGGGCTAGCAAGTTCAAAACAAAAATCATCAGGCGCATAGCAACCTTCTTTAGTACATTTTCGCTTTGCCATGTCTCGACCTATTTATCGGCTGTCATTTTTTTCGCTTGTAACCCGTGAAACAGCCACACGGCCAGATCGGATGCTGTCAGTTTGGCTTTTTTGTCGATGCCCGTTTCTGTGAAAAAACTGGTGGCTTCACCCGAAATCAAAACATTCGCCCACGCATTAAGCAGGGGTTTGCGCTGCTCCCCATGCTCTGTATATGCTTTCAGTAGTGATTGAATGTTTTCATGCAGGCTAAGGCTACGCTCTAACCAATCTGTCAGTGGTTGCACTTCGGCTACCTGATCCCCGTGCACCTCTTTCAGCGTTTCTCGCAGCAAGTAATCCAGACTTTCCGGGTAAATAGGCTCCACTTGTTCGGCAAGGTCGTGCGCCATGCAAACGGCTGCGCTCAATTGATCAAGGCTACGATAACTAGCATTCAGAGATCGAGAATACAGCGATTGCTTCCACCACAGTAGCTCACTGCGCTTATTGTTGGCAGTGATGCTGTTGATGATAGAATTATTCAAGTCTTCGAAAAATGGTTGAAGTTGTGTGAAATAATTATCTAAGCTCTTTTGAATGGAGGAAGAAATAGTGGAAAGGGATTCAGCTTGTTGGGATAAGGCTGAGTCCACAACTTCAGTAATTCCCTTAGCTGAATTTTCAGCCATAAACTGAGACCATTGGTAGTTATTATGACCTTGAGAGTAAGGGTTCTTTCCTCCCCCAGCATTGTGACTCCATCCAGAGTGGACCATCGCATCGAGTAAATGTACCTTTAGAGATTCTTCATCAATTTGAGCTGCTTTTACTGCGGAGATAGAAATCTCAACTCCTTTTACTTTTTTAACCTGAAGTTTTTGACTGATTTTCCATGCTGCCTGTCCGCTTTCCTCCACCCGGTCTGCCAGTTCCTGTAATAGCTCGCGGATCGCATGCCCTTCGCCATTAAGCTGGTAATACCCGATTACATCGCGGGCTGTAAGCCAGACTAGCGCTGCATTACTAGCATCATCTTTTGATATTTGATGCAGTGATTCCAGAATCACTGCCCGTACATAGGTTGTGGATTTATCATTGGTGGCAGTCACACTATTCTTAAATACAGACCAATTTTTGATAATGATTGCTTCCACCTGCTGCACCACAGGGTCGCTGTCTTTCACCATTGGGTCGAGTGCAACTAAGGTAAAGGAGATGAGATTCGACTTCGCACCTTTTTTTGTTAGATGTTTTTCAACTTCCTTTACGGCCTTCTGTAAACTTTCAATGTTTTCTTGAGCATAAGTTTTGATGTGTTGCTCATTAAGATAGGTTTGAAGTATTGATTCAGTCATTCAAAATTGCCTTTTTTCTTGTCAAATAAATTTCAAATTTTAGCGCCGTTATAAAGAGCTGAAGCAAAGCAGATCCGACTCTGTAAGGGCGCGCGGTGATGACCTTTTATGGATTTCACATGTGGAGGTAAGTTTGAAAGAATACTAACGCCAAACCTCTGACCCTTTTAATCATCGTGTTTGTCCGATCTTCATTGAAACTCACCTTATCCATCGAACAAATAAATCCTAACTACGCAGTTAGGAATATCATCTGCTCATACGCTGTTAGCAAATACTTTCCAACTTCCGCTTTGGGTTGTGGATTCAGTCATAGCATGCAGATTGGCTTGGCGTCAATTACAACACATATCTCTACGTACAGACTTTACTATTAGTACCATTTAGATTGAAACAGGCAGAGCAGTGGTTAACATGATTGAGTGGAGTTGGAATACGGGGCTAAAACGTCATTGACAGGCCTGTCAACAATTCATAGCATTGTGTTGTGACGCGCAGCAGCCGGTGTCCCGAAAGGGTAGCGCTCATGGCACCAGTGAAAGCTGGTTTCCACCTAAGAGTGGTCATAATCAAGACGCCCGGCAGTGTAATTTAATTAAAGACAAAAGCCCCGGTTTCGGGGCTTTTGTCTTTATATAGGCTGCCTTTTCAGATGCCCCAATTAAAGGGGGGGCACGAAATCGTTTTACTTTGTCGAGCCGTTTGTAGATGTAGGTTTCAATCATCAGGTGTCAGCGGTCTCTATTTCCATAGACTCTACGGTCTTCTTGCTGCTCAAATCTGCGACTGGTTTCCCTTTATCAAATGACCAATCACCTTTCTGATCGAGCATGTAACCCAGGAATACACAGCCTTTGTAGAGGTCTGACCTCAAGTAGATTGTCTGCCTGAACTCAATACCCAAGGCCTTATCGATTGGTTCAACACCGTACCAGTCAATTTCCATTTTCAATTTTTTTGGACTTGAGTTTGCAAACGCCCACGCAATTTTCGATAACAGTGCGTATTTTTCTTTAAACTCATCGATATCTTCCTCTGAAATCTGGCGATTCATTCCATTTTTTCCGCAGGCTACCGATTTAATCAATCCCGCGTTAACAATTTGGTACATTGCTTCTTGGTTAATTCCGAATCTTTTCGCTAAATCCATCACAGACATCGTATTGCGCATTGTTAGCTTTTGCTTCCGCCAACATAAAAAATCATCTTTATCCAGACATACATCGCGCAGATATTTGCAGTCTTTCGGACCAATAACTGTTATTTGATCATTAAAGATGGCTTCGAGAATTTCGACAAGCAGCTCATCAAATCCCTTTGAATAGAACGCCAAGGCGTCCGAAATAGTAATGGCTTCATCTTCAGAATTCTTCACTCTGGAAAGTGCCGTCAACCTCAATCGTGTTAACTCTTCGGAGGAAATAAGCCATTGTGAATAAGCATCATCAGGCTTACAGATATCCTTTAAGAACCCGTGTTCGATAATGACACGCAATTGTGGTGGCGTCACTCCAAGCAATTTTGCTGCACTTTCAAAATTGATGTAATTATCAATGAGGTTTTGAAAATGTTCTGGAGTATCGATATATATCATCACAAGCTCCCTGCTTTTCCGCACTCTACTCTGATGTTGTATTTTTCCGTTTTCGACCAACTGCAGTATCGCTTTTTTTGACACCATAAACTGGCGAGCTGCTGTCTGGAGAGAAAGCCAGATGCCCTCCTCGGGTTTATCCCGAATCAGACTTCTATGTCTCCTGGTGATTGGTGTCTTTAAATCACTTGCGATAAATTTGACCAAAACTTCCCTATGACTTTTCAAACAAGTCTGATCAAACGATAGAAACCTTCTATAGAAATCCTTGAAATCTTCAGGTCTGCGATCATGCAGGTTATAGAGGAAATCGTGAAATATCTCTTTGTCTTCCAGCAAAACGTTTGCAATTTTTATCCAATATTCTCGCGTATTTTCAAGGGAGGTTAAACGTGGCAACCTACCACCGTCAGTGAGATTTCGAGCAAAAAGCATAAACAAATCACAACGCGCCTTATACGTAAATTGTTCTGCCATCAGATTGCTTTCAGTTTTGTTTATATCACCTTCCATGAACGAAGCAAACTCTACTACCTGTTGCGATGGAAAAGTTGTGCTTTTGAGTCTCTTCATCCCGCATTCGCAATAATCCAATTTTCCCGCGCGCCAGGAAAACTTTTTACGGCAGCAAGGACATGAGTCTGACTTCCAGCACTGATGCTTTATGCAAACCTGGTTCAGGACCAAATGAGCTCTGTAGTCCCAATAATTATTCTCCTTGAAGCACAAGTGGCAAAGGAAAATATTTGTTGGCTGAAAATACAGGTAACTCAAACTGTTTATTTCATTGAACGGATGAGCATAATTAAAGCCCGTCCATTCATGTTTAACTAGAAGATCACATATCTCGATGGGACTAACATTGTGTTGCGCATCCTTTATTAACCACTCAATGGTCTTGTAGTGGTTCAATTTAGCCAGCCGATGTATATATCCAAGCGGTGATTCATCAAAAAAGCAAGCCGGGTGGATCAAGGGTTTAATTAATTCCATTGCCTAGCTCCTTATTTCCTGAACGGCATGCCGTTTTGATAATCCAAATATTTGTTCACAAATTTTGAATTAAAAGGATTCATAGTCCCTACCCCGTCGACCCATATACTTTGCGTAAATGCCTCCTCTAGCAAACTTCGAGTGATTTGCGTTCTGCCGCCTTCCAAGGCCAGCTGGTAAGCTTCGATGAGTAGTTTCATTATGTAATCCATTATTCCATTCGTTGCATAATGCAAAGACCCAATCAATTTACTATCGCCAAAATCAATTGAATTGGGCAGCCCCAGCTTTCTATCGACATGACGAATAATGGCTGCAAATTCCGTCGCGCTTTCGAGTTCGAAATGGAAAATGGTTTGAGTTCCTGAACGGCGGAAAACCGGCGTCTTAGTTGATCGTTAGCTTCCAATATCTTTTTGACGGGTTCTGTTCCGAGAAGGATCGTTGATGCCCTTGAAGTATCTATCAATACTTTTAACCAATCTGCTGCTTCCCTTGGCGTGTTTTTATTACCTCCCTCTACAAAGTGTTGACCTTCATCAAACAGGAACATTTTTATTCCGAGTTCTCTAACAGCATGGATAATTCTGTGCGTTTTATCTGCGCTCGACCCTTTGGCGAAACAAGGGTCACCTAGAACGGCAAGAATTTCCTCTGCGACGTTTTTAATTGTAGGCCTTGATGGGATAGTGACTGACAATACTGGACGCAGAAGCCTGTCATATTTCGTGATCTGAGGAAATTCCTGCTCGATACATTTCCGTAACGTTGATTTGCCAACTCCGGGCGGACCGTAAACCAGGTAATTTTTGGGAATACCAGTGCAATCGCGGTAATGCATCGCTTCCCTGAATTTAATCAGCAAATCATTCATGCCAGGGTGTTGCACAAGACTGTTTTGCACTTGTGCAATATGCATATACGCTGCTTGGCTTTTCTCAGCGTCAATCATGATCAAATCCTCCTAACTGATAGGAGTCGAATTCTGGAATATCATCCAAGTTGCCAATATGTTCGGCCAAATATTCTTGCGTATGCTGCTCAAAGTTGGTTGCGATGTATTCCTCGTGTCCTTCAACGAATGCAATCCGGGCAGCTTTTTTTCGCTCCCGCAGCAAGGAATGACTTTTAAGCTTTTCTACTTTATTGCGAAGCCGCTCTTTTCCCTGAAGGAACCTATCCTCGTCATAATTTGCGTCAGATCTTGAATTATCTTCTTTACCTATCTTTTTATGTTGCAGCAGCGTAAGGTCATTTGCGTATTCAAATTCGCGGCATTCCACCCTGATATATTCATCGTTGTACTCATCATGAACCCAGATGAATCCGAGGTTTTCATGGTTAATGCGTGCATTTACAAAGCCGGTGAAATTTGGATTTCTTCGAATACTTTGCAATTCTGTGGAATTGAAGAGGAGTCCCTCGTAACGCACACCTTCATTTGTAAGCTTTCTTTCCCCTACAGGTTTCGCGCACGCTAATGCAAACGCGTCTTTACTTTCAGGTAATCGTGGCTGCACTTTTGACAATCCTTCTTTCCAAAGATAGTCTGGCGTAAACCTTGTAGTCGAGTGCGGTCGTTGATGATATACATCAACGATCCAGTGCGTGATCAGCTCATGCGCTTCCTTAAGTGTTACACGTGCTTTTTCGACGGATGGATAGTCGCCGCGTGCGGTAATGTTATTAAAACTAGTTCCAGCACACTTGTGGCTGACTTCCCGGTTCAGGGAGCCAAGTACGCGCTCAATACAGCCTTTGAATTGCGGCTCCTGCTTTGGGCAAAACACTAGTTCAATATTTAGTTCGTAACAAAGCTGGCGTAGCATTTTTGAATGAAATTCCAGTCCGTTATCAACTACCAGACACATTGGTATCCCGTACGCGTGCCATTCATTTTCCAGATCAGGAAAAGTGGTTTTTAGATTCGTTTTTGTAAACAAAGCGTGTCTAAGCGCCCTGATCACGGAAAGTTCTGACGGCGGCTCAAAACTCAATGAAAAACCTAATATTGCTCGTGAGGCTTTATCGATAATGCACGTGAGGTTAGGTCTTCCTAGAACACGAAATGTTTTATCGTCAACAACGAATAGGTCGAGAGGTGTATGATCAATTTCAGTACGCCCTAGTATGTAGTCGGGATAAATACCCGAGCCCGTTGATCTGAATTTTTGCTTCGCTGCACGCTTTCCCTTTTTCGCAAGCAGGACCTCATACGGATCCAGATTTTCAAAATATCTGTACACAGTTGCTCGCGAAGGGGCTTTCATCGTCCGAGTTGTGGTCTTATTGTGACTATTGATTAGTGCCTTCAGCCGGTCATAAGCATCCTGGATTGTTGCGCGCTCTCTTTGTAAATAGTCATCGTTGATAATCTCGTTCAGCATTTTCAGCACGGGTTTCTTGAAGGCATTCGTGTATCCTCTCACGCGCTTTTTCGGCACTAACGACGTAATGTCATGAAGTGAATCTTCCCAACGATGCCACCATCGATAGACTGTAATGGGTGACGGCGGCTCTTGGTCTTTAGTATTAGCCGCGACTATGGGTATTATCCGGTCAAGCCCCGCATATTGCGGCTCAGACCCCAACCTGGAAGACGCCATCCGGATGTAATCCATTCGTAATTTTGCAATTTGTTGTTGCTCTTCGCTGTACGCAGATAGATCCTTCGATTCATGCGTGGCAGCATCTTTTATTAATGTATTGTCTTTACAGTTCGCAAATTTCAATTCGCCATTTTCATGTTCACGAAGCAGATCCATTTTGGTTCTATTAATGAGCTTGAAATCATTTTTGCTTTCTAGCTGCACAATATCGTTTTCCAAAATTCGTATAATTTCACAATGCTGGTTATTTAATATCAAATGCTGACCGACCACTAAAGAAGCACTTTTCATCGTCATTCTCCAAAAATAGGGTGATGTTTGAGTTAGGATTTAACGGCAGAGTTAAGTCAGTGCAGATTATGTTGTTAGCGATAAGCGAATAGATCGTGGATTTTTGTAGCCCTTTATTTTCCAGATCTAAAATCGTCAGGTGGTCGCACATCGAAACAAGCTTCTGCGCATATGTTCGTTCCTGTGCGTTAAATGCAACCCTCATGTAATACCGTAGTAAGTTCAGGTTCTGGCAAAAAATGGGTGTACCCATGTCCTCTGCTGTGACGATCTCAAAGGCCATTCCATCGCTTTCAAAGAAGAGCTGTGCAGCCACTA
The DNA here is from genome assembly GCA_035490715.1 of Cellvibrio sp. GTDB lineage: Bacteria > Pseudomonadota > Gammaproteobacteria > Pseudomonadales > Cellvibrionaceae > Cellvibrio. The sequence continues at coordinate 113,704 of DATJLF010000069.1, read as the reverse complement.
GCTTTGAATGAACCTCTTCGTCAAAACATTTTCTTAACGGTTTAACTTCGAGGATTTTTACCCGTCCACTTTTGAGAGTGATTTTGAAGTCCGGCGTATATTTTTTTCGCTCTCCATTTACAGTCAATCGCACTTTGAATGGCTGTGGTGCCCATTTGCGCACGCCGGGAGAGAGTTCTATGCATGCAGCAGCCCGGCTCTCCAAGCCCGATTCACAGTCATTGGTTTTTTGGGACTTAATCGATGGGTAAGATGTTCTAATCGTTTGTTTCGAAGGTGTAATCACCTTACGAACGGGTTTGCCATCGTGATTTTTTGTGGGACAAATTGAGGACGTGTACCATCCTCCCTTTACGCCACGGTTTTCGGGTTTATCAGGCATGGGCTCTCCTTTCCAATTAAGGAAATAGGTTGAGGTGGCCCGTGACCAAATTCTGAGCACCGCTTGACTAAGAGGGGAAGTTTGAGGATACTTTGCTTGCAGACGAAGTACTCTTACTTCTCCTCGGGGCTGGGGAAACCTGGTCCCGGGAATCTATGTTGCCTTTATCAAGGTCTTTCATCTCGAAGTAGTTACATAACTATTTCCCTCGTTTTTGAAAATGTAATCGCGAAACTGTGCCTATTTTCATTCTGTTCCACACACAGAAGGAGTGCATTATTTCGCTCGTTAAAGCTTCGATATTACAATATTTATATTCCGAAATACACGACTTTTACTATATAAATCAACGACTTAAAATATATGAATTCATATATTTTGGTCTGTTTTTCAAGTCAAAGATCTTCATCAGATTGCGGCTAGTTCTATTGGGGTCGGAGATATTGATTTGCCTATTGAAAAGAATCCTCTGGAATCAGGATGGCATTTCGAAGGTACCTTTGAAATTGTTCCACGCTAATTCAGATACGCATTTTTTTAAGAAAAAAAACCCTGCCAAGCAGGGTTTTTTGACTTTTCATTAAGTGAGATTTTTATTTCACACTATTGAGATTTTATTTCATCGAAAGTGAGATTCCACATACTGTTTATACATCCAGGTTAGCAACGGCAAGAGCATTGGTCTCGATAAAATCCCTACGGGGTTCCACTGCATCCCCCATCAAACAGGTGAATATTTGATCAGCAGCTATAGCATCCTGGATAGTTACACGCAGCATGCGGCGGGTTTCCGGATTCATTGTGGTTTCCCACAATTGCTCCGGGTTCATTTCACCCAAACCTTTATAACGCTGGATGTTGTAACCTTTGCGCGACTCTTTCATTAACCATTCCAGACCTTCAGTAAAGCTGGTTACAGGCTGCTTACGCTCACCACGTTGGATAAAGGCACCCTCTTCAATCAGGCTCTCCAATTTTTCACCTAAGGACACGATAGATGCGTACTCTCCCGAGGCAAAAAAATCGTGGTTAAATGGGAAGTAATTGCTAATGCCGTGAGCGGTGATTTCTACCAAAGGCAAGAATAAATGACGTTCATTATCCTCACGGACCACAATACTGTACTTCTGGCTACCTGCACGGGCATCCAGGCTGAAACGCGCCAGCATTTGGTCACACCATTGCTGCATATGGCCCTGGTCAGCCAAATGCTCGGCGCGGATTGCCGGCAAGTAGATCATTTGTTCGAGCACTTCGGCCGGATACAAGCGCGACAAGCGCTCGATAGTTGCCATTACCTTACGATATTCCTGTACTAGCTTTTCCAATGCCTCACCGGAAATTGCCGGCGCATTTGGATTAACGTAGAGGCTAGCGTCTTCCAAAGCCGCTTGAGTGAGGAACTCGGTCATGGCCGATTCATCTTTTAGATACTGTTCCTGTTTACCTTTGGCAATTTTGTATAAAGGTGGTTGAGCGATATAGATATGGCCGCGTTCAATCAACTCACGCATTTGGCGGAAGAAGAAAGTCAGCAATAAGGTGCGAATGTGCGAGCCGTCCACGTCGGCGTCGGTCATGATAATAATACTGTGGTAACGTAACTTTTCCGGATTGTAATCTTCCTTACCAATTCCACACCCCAACGCGGTGATCAGGGTGCCAACCTCGGCAGATGAAAGCATTTTGTCAAAACGGGCTTTTTCAACGTTAAGGATCTTACCTTTCAACGGCAGAATCGCCTGGGTTTTGCGCGCGCGCCCTTGCTTGGCTGACCCTCCTGCAGAATCACCCTCCACCAGGTAGAGTTCAGACAATGCGGGATCTTTCTCTTGGCAATCCGCTAATTTGCCAGGTAAACCGGCGATATCCAGAGCGCCTTTACGGCGAGTCATTTCACGTGCTTTACGTGCTGCCTCGCGGGCACGTGCAGCATCGATCATTTTACCAACGATAGATTTTGCATCAGCCGGATTTTCCAACAAGTAAGCACTGAAATATTCCGCCATCTCTTGTTCAACAGCGGTTTTAACTTCCGAAGAAACAAGCTTATCTTTCGTTTGGCTGGAAAATTTTGGATCGGGTACTTTCACCGAGATGATAGCTGTCAGTCCTTCACGGGCGTCATCTCCCGTAGTTGCCACTTTTGCATTTTTGCCGATACCTTCCTTTTCAATATAGGTGTTCAGCAAACGGGTCAGCGCCGCACGGAAACCTGCTAAGTGAGTACCTCCGTCACGCTGGGGAATATTATTGGTATAACAAAACAGATTTTCCTGGAAAGAATCGTTCCACTGAAGAGCAACCTCCACACCAATCCCATCTTCACGGCTATTGGCAACAAAGTGCACCATCTTATTGATAGTGGTTTTGTTTTTATTTAAGTGCTCAACAAATGCCTTTAACCCACCTTCATACTGGTAGATTTCTTCTTTCGCCGTACGCTCATCTTTCAAAACAATACGTACACCCGAGTTAAGAAATGACAGTTCGCGCAGACGTTTGGCTAAAATTTCGTATTGGAATTCAATATTGGTAAAGGTTTCTGCTGAAGGCTTGAAATGAACTTCAGTACCAGTTGTTGAAGAATCACCCACCACAGTCAATGGCGCATCGGGAACACCATGGCGATAAATCTGCTCATGGATTTTACCTGCACGGCGGATAGTTAGTTTTAGGTATTCAGAAAGCGCGTTTACAACAGATACACCCACACCATGTAATCCGCCTGAAACTTTATAAGTGTTGTCATCAAACTTACCGCCGGCGTGGAGCACAGTCATAATAACTTCGGCAGCGGAAACACCCTCTTCATGCATATCAGTAGGAATGCCGCGACCGTTATCAGACACTGATATGGTTTCGTCAGGATGGATAACTACGCGCACTTCCGTGCAATAACCGGCGAGTGCTTCGTCGATAGAATTATCTACCACCTCAAACACCATATGGTGCAAGCCTGAGCCGTCGTCGGTGTCGCCAATGTACATCCCTGGGCGCTTACGCACCGCATCCAGTCCCTTAAGGACTTTAATACTGGATGAGTCGTAAGTATTCTCTTCTGACATAGCAATTCTCCGCTTTATTGTTTACAGCCATTAGCTGAAAAGCTGATAAGTTAAAATTCTTTGCTCAATAGTGTGAGAACCAAACTTTCTCACAAAATGGTTTGATTAGATGCTTCAATTACCTTCCCATGTTCCACGTGAAACAATTTTGGGATTATGTCGGGTTTATCTAACCAGCTTGAAATTAGTACATCACGCTCAACCCCGGTAATAAAAACTTGAGTTTGCATAGTTGCAAGCCATTTAACCAGCAGTGCTCTGTGTTTCTCATCAAGCTCCGCTGGCAAATCATCAATTAGATAAATTGACTTACGACCAGTCATCCGAGTAAATACATAACCTTGGGCTATTTTCAGAGCACAAACCAACAATTTTTGCTGACCACGCGACAGTATCTCTGATACGTTTTGACCATCAATCGTAATTCTTAAATCGGCCCTATTGCTGCCTGACTGCGTATAACCAATACGTTGATCACGCTCCAACCCTGTAGCTAAAACTTCGGCGTAATTTTTATCCTTATCCCAACCGCGGTAATAGCTCAACTTAATTCCATCAAGGTTGATAAATTCTTTACAGAGTTCATCAAATATCTGTTGAAATCGATTAAAAGATTTCAGACGAAACTCGTGAATTTGCTCGGTCAACTGAACCAATTCATGGTCCCAAGGCGACAACTCAAAAGGATCTATTCTATCACGACGCAAAAGGCTATTGCGGTGTTTAAGGCAACGTTGGATAGCTTTCCATTTGGGGAAAAATGAATGTTCCACGTGAAACACTAACCAATCAATAAATTGGCGTCTAACTTTAGGGGTGCCCTCAAGAAGTAAAAATGTTTCAGCATTAATTACTTGAACTGGAATATAGGTAGCTAGATCTGCCGCTGAAGGTACCAGTATTCCGTTGACCTTAAAGCTGGCCTCACCTTCCAAAGTACGATTAATACCTATAGGAATATCTGAACCATCTTCAACCCTGACCTTTCCAAATACCGTAAATGATTTTTGGCTGTGGCGGATCAAGGGTTTATGTTTATGACTACGGAAGGATCGACCTAAAGCAAGCAAGTTCACTGCTTCAAGCAAACTGGTTTTACCGGAGCCATTTTCACCAAATATAAGATTAACCTGCGCAGAAGGAGAAATATCCACCCCTTCAAGGTTGCGCAAGTTTTGGATAAATAATCGATTTAAGGTCATAAGACCGGAGTAACACCGATGCGACAATTAAAGCCGCATTGGCATAACCACATAGAGGGAATCACTGTTTTCAGGTTCTTCCAATAGTGCGCTGGAATTAGCATCGGACAAAGTAATCTTTATATTTTCATTACTGATAACATTCGCTACATCTTGCAAGTAACTTACATTAAACCCAACCTCCAGGGATTCACCTGCGTAATCCACCGTTACTTGCTCTTCCGCTTCTTCCTGCTCCGGATTATTAGCAACTATTGTCAAAGTACCATCAGATAAAAGTAAACGAACGCCACGGTACTTTTCATTTGAAAGAATTGCAGTTCGAGCGAATGCTTGCTTCAATTCAAGACGTGAACCTATAACAATTTTATTTCCACCCCGCGGCAGCACACGCTCATATTCTGGAAACTTTCCATCAACCAATTTAGAGGTAAACGTATAGTCAACAGAAGTGACCCGAATATGGTTAGAACTCAATACGATTTCAACTTGCGCAGTCGAATCATCCAATAAACGCGAAAGTTCCAATACACCTTTGCGTGGCAAAATAGCTTGAATGACATCGCTGGAATTAACAGCAACTGCACGAGTGCACATCGCCATACGGTGACCATCAGTTGCAACTACCCGCAATTGATCCTGACGAACTTCCCATAACATCCCATTCAAATAATAGCGAACATCCTGCTGCGCCATGGCAAACGCTGTGCGGTCAATCAAGCGTTTTACCTCTTGCTGGGCGCAGCTGAAACGTAAATTACCGGGAGTATCTTCTACGTTAGGAAAATCAGAAGCTGGTAACGTAGATAGCGTAAAACGGCTACGACCGGATTTGACTAAAATGCGGCTTTCTTCTAACGTAAACTCGATTATGCTGCTATCAGGCAGGGATCTACAGATATCTACCAGCTTACGTGCCGGAACGGTAATTTCACCAGATTGACCTGGTTGCTCCAGAGTCAAGCGCCCTACAATTTCTACTTCAAGGTCAGTCCCGGTAAGTGACAACTGGTCACTTTGTAATTGAATCAACACATTGGAAAGCACCGGCAAGGTTTGGCGACGTTCCACCACACCAGCTACCAATTGTAAGGGCTTGATTAGGGCTTCGCGAGATACGGCAAATTTCATGTGATGGTCTCTTAGGTAATCTTCCGGGACTTATTGGTTGGTATTCTCTGGGTAGGTAGCTTATCTCAGGCATTCTTGCGGCACAAAATATAAACAGTGTTTTATAAATCAAGTTGTTAGTGAACGCAGCAAATTTTTCATATCTTCGCGGATATCCGCGGTTTCTTCCTGCAATTCTTTTATTTTGCGACAAGCATGAAGCACAGTAGTATGGTCACGTCCGCCAAAAGCTTCGCCAATTTCCGGCAAACTATGGTTGGTCAACTCTTTCGCCAGCGCCATAGCAACTTGCCGTGGTCTTGCCACTGAACGGCTGCGGCGTTTGGAAATCATATCGTTCATTTTAATCTTGTAGTATTCACACACCACACGCTGGATATTGTCTATACCCACTTGTTTATCTTGAAGGGCCAACAAGTCTTTTAAGGCTTCGCGCACCAACTCTACATCTATGGGCCGACCAGTAAAATTGGAGCTGGCTATCACACGTTTCAACGCGCCTTCAAGGTCACGCACGTTGGCACGGATACGCTGGGCGATAAAGAAAGCAGCATCGTGAGGCAAGTCTACATTTACCTGTTCAGCTTTTTTCATCAGAATTGCAACGCGAGTTTCCAATTCCGGTGGTTCCACCGCGACTGTCAAACCCCATCCAAAACGGGACTTTAACCGTTCTTCCAACCCATTGATTTCTTTAGGAAATCTATCACATGTGAGAATAATCTGACGACCACCTTCAAGCAGGGAGTTGAAGGTGTGGAAAAACTCTTCCTGGGATCGCTCTTTGCCAGCAAAAAACTGAATATCATCAATTAATAAGGCATCCATGGAGCGGTAATAGCGCTTGAAGTCATTGATAGCATTAAGCTGCAGAGCTTTAACCATATCGGCCACAAAACGCTCGGAATGCAAATACACCACCTTGGCATTGGGATTACGCGCCACCATTGCATTGCCAACTGCTTGCATCAAATGGGTCTTACCTAAACCTACACCGCCATATATAAAGAGGGGGTTATAAGCACCGCCTGGATTCTCGGCTACTTGACGTGCCGCCGCCAACCCCAACTGGTTGGACTTGCCTTCTACAAAAGTTGCAAAGGTGGAAGACAAATTCAAATAATTGCTATGTTTAAGACCACCCTCAACATCCAATTCTGGCGTAGCGCGAGTGTGAGTTTCTAATAACAACTCTTCTGCATTATTGAGCGACTTACCTTCATAGCCGACAGACTTGTCCGAAACCTCTACCAAAACCGAAGTACTTGGCTCCAGCTTGGGTTTGTGGATTTGAGGAGTTAATACATGAGTAGGTGAGGAAGTATTGACAATTTCAGGGGTCATTACCGATTTAGGCTGAAAACCAATTCCCGGGCGAGAGATCACACCTATCGCAACATTAAGATTTTTATCTTGATGGTAGTGAACCGCCAATTCACGTATGCGATTTAAGAATTTGTCGTTGACCCAATCACAAATAAACCGGTTGGGTGCTAACAATTTTAATTCCAGGGGGGCAGCAGATTCATCAATTTGTAATGGCCGAATCCAGGTATTGAACTGCTGGGAGGGCAATTCATCCTGCAAGCTGGCAGCACACAATTTCCAAATTGATTGCAACAAACTTAACTCCTGCAACGCTCCCGCGTCTTATTATTCAAAGGGGGAGCAAGTCTACTCTCGTGTAAAAAAGTTATCCACAGTTAACTTTAAAAATAAATTAATGGATTAAAACTTAGCCATTAATATTCAATACGTTACGAATTTTTAAAGAAAATCCACCTGTCAACATAAAAAATAATTTAACTGCCCAAACTGTGGATAAACCTGTTAATAAGTTTTGAATTAACTGGGGGAAACCTGATATAAATTGGGATTAAAGAGTTTTATTCGCTTTTGTAGATAATTTGCACAAAATAATTTGCTTTACTCCAAGCCCTTCATTAGAATTCGCCCTCTTTTCGCACCCCGTGTGAATTAACTCAGGATTTTTAACAGGTTTATCATGAAAAGAACATTCCAACCCAGCAATCTGAAGCGCGTTCGCAACCACGGTTTCCGTGCTCGTATGGCTACTAAAGGTGGTCGTTTGGTTTTGGCTCGTCGTCGTGCCAAAGGCCGTAAAGCGTTAACCCAAGTTTAATGGGTTCATCGCTTTCTGGTTCACTAGCAGCTTGTTGACCTTCGTTATTTGAACTGGTGAATAAAAGTAGTCGATGAGGGTATAACCAAGACTATTTTTTGTGCACTTATGTCAGCCACAATAGAATTTCAACAATCTGCTAGTTTGAATCAATCTTTTGATTCCTCCTCCGTTTTATCTCTATCGTTCCCCAAATCCATTCGTTTACTTGAAGCAGTACAATTCCAACACGTTTTTGATGATGCCCCATTCCGTGCATCTCACCAACATTTTCTGATACTCGCCCGAGCAAACCAGCTCAAGGTCGGTCGATTGGGATTAGTAATTGCCAAAAAGCATTTGCGGCTCGCTGTCGAGCGCAATCGTTTCAAACGATTAATTCGAGAGAGTTTCCGTCTTCGGCAAACAGCATTTATCGGATTAGATGTCATAGTCCTGTCACGTAAAGGGCTCGAGAATCTGGGGAATGCAGAATTTAGCCAGCAACTTGACCAACAATGGCAACGAATTTTCAAAAAAGCACGCCAGCATAGGTTAAGATCGCAACCCCAATCCCAAGGGGAATAACCCGGTATGTCATTGGTGAAAACCTTGATCAGCAAATTGCACCAATTACTGGTCTGGATCGCTATCAAGCTAATCCATGTTTACCGCTATTTATTAAGCCCCTGGATTGGCAATCAATGTCGTTTTTACCCGACCTGTTCCCATTATTCGGAAGAGGCGATTAATCGCTACGGATTTTTTATCGGGTCTTATCTAACGTTTCGCCGCCTTATAAAATGCCATCCCTGGCATGACGGCGGGTTAGATCCAGTCCCTGAATTGAAAAAAAGCCGTTGTTCACACTTTCACTCTCACCCTACAGATGGCAGTCATTAAGATGGATTGGCAAAAAAACCTGTTAATTGCGGGTATTCTCGCGACTTTATTACTTCTGGTTATTCGCTGGCACGAGTACCAAGAACAGCTTCCAGTACCAACAGCTGTAACCAGCCAAACTAGCAGTTCCAGTTCCGTTGCCACTGATGCAGGCATACCTGACACTTCAAGTGAAATCCCGGCTGCTGCGGGCACTGAATTATCGGAAGCAGATAAGGTAAAGCAGGCCCAACAACATCTGATCGGGGTAAAAACCGACAGTTTGCATGTAGTTATAAATCCATTAGGTGGCGATATTGTTGAAGTCGCTCTACCTCGCCATTACGCCAAGCTTGATACTCCTGACCAACCTTATGTATTACTCGATAACCGTGACAACCACACCTATGTAGCGCAAAGCGGTTTGATTGGTACCAATGGGACCGATACCGCCCAAGGTCGGCCACTATTTGACAGCGAGCAACAGACCTATTCGTTGATGGAAGGTAAAGATCAATTGCAAGTCGACCTGGTTTTGCAGCAAGGCGAGGTGAAAATTACCAAGCGATTTACCTTTACTCGCGGCGAATACCTGATCAACGTTGAGTATCTTATTGATAACCAAAGCAGCACCAATTGGTCTGCACAACTTTACGGTCAGATCAAGCGTGACAGCCAAAATTTCGTGAAAGTCAGTGCCTTGGAAATGAATCCCTTCCTGGGCGCTGCTATTACTACAACAGAAGAGAACTACAAGAAATTAACTTTCGCTGACATCGCTGAATCTGAATTCAAAACCAGCCGCTTGGGTGGATGGGTAGCGATGGTGCAACATTATTTTATTAGTGCATGGATTCCTGATGCCGCAAGTGACAATACTTTTACTATGCGCAAGTTGGGTACAAATGACCTCTACTTACTGGGATTTACCAGTAAAACCAATGAGGTCGCAGCAGGCACTCAAGGATCTATCAAGGCCAGTTTCTATGCCGGTCCTAAAGACACCGAACGTTTGGAGGAGATTTCTCCGCACCTGGATCTAACCGTAGATTACGGCTGGTTATGGTGGTTATCCAAACCTTTGTTTTGGGTAATGAAAGCGATTCATGATGTAGTAGGTAATTGGGGTCTGGCGATTATCGGTTTGATCATCATCATTAAAGCTTTATTCTTCAAACTTTCCGCAACAAGCTATAAATCCATGGCGAAAATGCGCAAGTTAGCGCCGAAAATGGCTGAAATGAAAGAACGCTATGGTGATGATCGCCAGAAATTCTCCCAGGAAATGATGAAACTCTATAAAACCGAACAGGTAAATCCATTTGGAGGTTGTTTACCACTACTGATCCAAATGCCGGTATTCCTTGCCTTCTATTATGTATTGATGGAATCGGTTGAATTGCGCCATGCACCTTTCTTCGGTTGGATTATGGATTTGTCAGTAAAAGATCCCTACTTCGTGCTGCCAATTATTTATGGGATCACCATGTGGTTTATGCAGAAGTTAAATCCACAACCGACCGATCCAATGCAAGCTCGCATCATGCAAATGCTCCCGATTGTATTCACCATTATGTTCCTCTGGTTCCCGGCCGGTATGGTGTTGTACTGGGTAACCAACAACATTTTATCCATCGCCCAGCAATATGTGATTACCAAACAAATTGATGCCGAACCTTCCATTAAATAATCGATTTCTATGATAGTTACCGACACCATCGCCGCCATTGCCACAGCCACTGGCCGTGGTGGTGTCGGTATAGTTCGCGTCTCCGGCCCAAAAACCAAACAGGTTGCCGAAAGTCTTCTTTCTATTAACCTGAAACCACGTCATGCCCATTACTGTGACTTTTCTACTGCATCGGGCGAAGTCCTTGATCAAGGTATAGCGTTATTTTTCCCCGGTCCAAACTCCTTCACTGGTGAAGATGTACTGGAACTACAAGGTCATGGCGGCCCGGTAATTCTGGATCTACTATTGCGCGAAATTACCCGCATGGGTGTGCGCCTCGCCCGCCCGGGTGAGTTTTCCGAGCGTGCCTTTCTCAACGATAAACTGGATCTTGCCCAAGCCGAGGCAATTGCCGACCTGATTGACGCCACTAGTGAACAGGCTGCACGCAATGCCCTTCACTCTTTACAGGGTGCTTTTTCCAAACGTATTCATGAATTGGTTGAAGCGCTTATCCATTTACGTATTTATGTAGAAGCCTCAATCGATTTTCCGGAAGAAGAGATCGATTTCCTTAGTGATGGCAAGGTTTCTGGTGATCTGGATGAAATTGTCCACAAGCTGGACCAGATTTTTAAAGAAGCGCGCCAGGGTGCATTAGTGCGCGATGGTATGCGAGTAGTTATCGCTGGCCGCCCCAATGCCGGAAAATCCAGTTTGCTCAATGCATTAAGCGGCCGTGAATCAGCGATTGTCACCAGCATCGAAGGCACTACCCGCGATGTATTGCGTGAACATATTCATATTGATGGTATGCCGCTGCATATTATTGACACTGCGGGCCTGCGCGAAAGTCCGGATGAAGTAGAACAAATTGGAATCCAGCGTGCGTGGCAAGAAATTCAGCAAGCTGATCGTGTCTTATTGTTGGTAGATAGTCGTCAAACATCTGATACAAACCCATTGCAGGTCTGGCCTGAATTTATCGCCCAACTGGAAAACCCCGCCAAAGTCACTTTGATACGTAACAAAATTGATCTTACCGATGAAATTGCTGGTTTATTTGAAAATGAAAATTCAACCTATATCAGTATTAGTGCTGCGAATGGTTTAGGTATAGATGCACTAAAACAACATTTGAAATCGATTATGGGTTTCAGCGAAACAGGCGAAAGCGGTTTCACTGCGCGCCGCCGCCATTTGGATGCGCTGGAACGTGCACAATCTTTTCTCTCTTCGGGTAAAGCCCAATTACAAGGCTATGCTGCGGGTGAACTCCTCGCGGAGGATTTGCGTCAGGCCCAAAATGCATTGGGTGAAATTACCGGCGAATTTACTCCCGATGATCTGTTAGGACGTATTTTTAGTAGTTTTTGTATCGGCAAATAGCAATGTTGGGTGTCGTTTTATTCAACAAAGATAATTCCTTGTGAACCCCTTCCAAAATTAAATGGGTTACTGTGTCTATACTGCCTATAAATTGGGCAAAGCAGATATGTCGTTGTGAACACCCCTTCCGTACATCCGTTACAAAAAACAGATCCACTGGTTGCAATACCACTTTTGGCGGCCTGTCGAATTTTGGTTATTAACGGCAAAGGTGGATCAGGGAAAACCACAGTCAGTACAAACCTTGCGGCTTGGCTATCAAAACGAGGGGAAACAACCGTGCTGGTTGATACTGATCCCCAAGGGTCTGCCAGTTATTGGTTAAAGTCACGTTCCGACAATTTGTCCAAAATTTTTGGTGTAACCATTGTTCAAAACAGCCGGCTCACGCGCAGCTTTCAATGGCGAGCACCCAAATCTACCCGTTGGGTGGTAACCGATTGCGCTCCCGGGCTTTCTGATAACGCACTGAACGACCTGATTGAGCACCACGACATCATCATCATCCCGGTCTTACCTTCAGATATTGACATCAGGGCTACCGCTCGTTTTATCGGCGACCTCCTCCTCACTCGAACCATGCGGCAAAAGCGTCGCCCCATTGCTGTGGTCGCAAATCGCGTCAAGCAACAAACCAACGCTTGGGAACGCTTGCAGAAATTCTTGCTTAGTTTGAATATCCCCTACCCAGCAACGTTGCGCGACACCCAGCTCTACGTAAAAGCCTATGGTGAAAGCCGAGGTATAGCTGATTATCACCAGCAAAGCCATGAGCGCGATCGTCAAGATTGGGATTTACTCCTACGTTGGCTGGACGCGCAGGTTGGAAAATCACCATGGCAAAACCTGGAATCCTCTAACGATACTGTGTCGAATACAGAAGCTTCATAGAGCAAACCTTTCCCTTTAAGTAACCTTAACCCGGGTTATCATCAACTTTTTCCACACAGTTACACAGGTTATCCACAGAAAAATCGAGAAAACCCTCATAAACCACTGTTTTATAGGGGGATTTTTAAATGATTGATAAGTAATGTGCATAAACTTGTGGGTGTATGCGACAAAAGCTGAAAATGATTTTGGGGGTAAATCAGGTTTTATACAAAATCTGTATAACTTACTGTCTTACAACCAGCTTTCCAGCAGCTTAAACCCAGCTTACCGAGTCGTTTTCTGTGTACTTATAAATTCAATAAATTAATAAAAATCATACACTTAATTAACTTATCCACAAAAATACTGTTCGCTATATATAACAACATCATTAAAAACCCTAAATAACAAAAATATATATTTCATTATTTAAAAATTTTCCTTTGTTGTAACGTGAATCGTTTTTTTGGATAACTTCCAAAACACTGCAGATGAAATCCGCCATCGATCATAAAAGACGTGGCGATACTGATAAAAAACTATTGATTAATCCCTGTACAAGTTTTGTGCAAAACCGAGACTCGCTCTATAATGTTGCCCCTTTTGACCGACAGGTCATTTTTCGGCTAAGTACGCAGTCAGGCTGCAAGGTGTAAGCGATGATTTTTCCGGATCGTTTTGATGTGATCGTAATTGGTGGTGGCCATGCCGGAACCGAGGCTTGTCTTGCGGCAGCACGCATGGGCTGCAAGACACTGTTGCTCTCCCACAACATCGAAACCCTTGGCCAAATGTCCTGTAACCCGGCGATTGGCGGTATTGGCAAAAGCCATCTGGTAAAAGAAATCGATGCGCTTGGCGGTGCTATGGCATTGGCCACCGACAAAGGCGGGATCCAGTTTCGTGTCCTGAATGCGCGCAAAGGTCCAGCGGTGCGCGCGACCCGTGCCCAGGCTGATCGTATTCTGTATAAAGCGGCGATTCGCGAAACCCTGGAAAACCAGGAGAACTTATGGATTTTCCAACAAGCCGCCGATGACCTGATTGTCGAAAACGACCAGGTGCGTGGCGTAGTTACCCAGATGGGTCTGAAATTTATGGCCAACCAGGTGGTATTAACTGCTGGTACCTTTTTGGGTGGATTGATCCATATCGGTTTGCAAAATTATTCCGGCGGTCGCGCTGGTGATCCACCATCGAATGCATTATCAAAACGCTTGCGCGAATTGCCGCTCCGCGTTGATCGTCTGAAAACCGGAACACCGCCGCGTATTGATGCGCGCACGGTCAATTTTGATGTGCTGGAAAAACAATGGGGCGATGAACCGCGCCCGGTGATGTCGGTGCGCGGCAACCGCACGATGCAGCCGCGCCAGATTTGTTGCTACATTACCCACACCAATGAAAAAACCCATGATGTAATTCGTCGCAACCTCGACCGTTCGCCGATGTACTCCGGTGTGATCGAAGGTATTGGCCCGCGTTATTGCCCATCGATTGAAGATAAAATTCACCGCTTCGCGGATAAAGATTCACATCAGATTTTTATCGAGCCCGAAGGTTTAACTACACACGAACTTTACCCCAATGGAATTTCCACCAGCTTGCCGTTTGATGTGCAGCTGGAAATCGTGCGCTCGATGAAAGGTTTTGAGAATGCGCACATCCTCCGTCCCGGTTATGCGATTGAATACGATTTTTTCAATCCGCAGGATTTGCAACACAGTCTGGAAACCAAAGTGATCGGCGGATTATTTTTTGCCGGCCAGATTAACGGCACCACTGGTTACGAAGAAGCGGGTGCGCAAGGGTTGCTCGCGGGAATAAACGCCGCACTGCGCGCGCAGGAAAAAGACGCCTGGTGCCCAACGCGCGATCAGGCTTATGTCGGTGTGTTGGTGGATGATTTGATTACGCTCGGCACCAAAGAACCCTACCGCATGTTTACCAGCCGCGCCGAATATCGCTTATTGTTGCGCGAAGACAATGCCGATTTGCGCCTGACTGAAAAAGGTCGCGAACTCGGTTTGATTGGCGACGAGCAATGGAAATTATTTTGTGATAAGCGTGAACAAATTGAACTGGAACAACAGCGCTTGCGTTCTACCTGGATTCAGGCAGGATCAGCCGAGGCGGAAATTATCGAACAAAAAATCCAGACCAAACTTGCACGTGAATATAGTTTAATGGATTTGTTGAAACGTCCTGAATTAGCCTACGCTGATATTGCGTATTTGAAAGGTGAAGCTATCGCCAATGAAGCCGCAGCGGAGCAAGTGGAAATCGAAGCAAAGTATTCCGGCTATATTGAACGCCAGCAAGAAGATGTGAATCGTTTGCGCGCGTATGAAAATACGATTATCCCGGATGACTTTGATTATTCGCAGGTTGATGGTTTGTCGAATGAAGTGAAACAAAAATTAATTGCTGCGCGGCCGCAAACTTTAGCGCGTGCATCGCGTATTTCCGGTATTACGCCAGCGGCAATTTCACTGGTGCTGGTGTATTTGAAAAAACGTGGTGTGCTCAAGCGTTTAAAAGAGGATGCTCCGGAACAACAAGCCAGCTAATCCATTTTGGTTGATAAGCTAAAAATTTTTTTCCGCTACGCGGATACTTTTTACATTGCACGGATACTGTGAGTACCCAGAGTGATTGACGTAGATTTACAAGACCGCTTGCATCAACAGCTAATACGCGGCGCCGCCGAAATGTCCGTGGCGCTCACGGGCGAGCAAACTGAAAAATTACTTGCGTATATCCGCGAATTTGAGAAATGGAACAAAGCTTATAATCTTTCCGCGGTGCGTGATGTCCAGCAAATGGTTGCCCGTCATTTGCTGGATAGTTTGAGTGTGGTGCCTTGGCTTGTTTTACAAAAATCCGGCGAGCAAAAAAAATTTCCGCTAACGCGGATGATTGACGTAGGCACCGGTGGCGGTTTGCCGGGGATTCCATTAGCCATTATGTTTCCGGAAAAGCAGTTTACCCTGCTCGATAGCAACGGAAAAAAAACGCGGTTTTTATTCCATGTAAAAACCTTGCTGGGATTAACCAACGTAACTGTGGAAAATCGCCGCGTGGAAGAATTTATACCGGCGGAAAAATTCCAGGGTGTAATCAGCCGCGCTTTTGCCAGTTTGCAGGATATGACAGAAGGTTGTGCAAACCTTATCGAATCGGATGGAATTTTTATCGCCATGAAAGGCTTGTTTCCGGAAGATGAATTAGAGCCGATCAGCGATAAAATTGAATTGCTCGAAACCATTAAATTAGTTGTCGCAGAAACCGATGGTGAACGCCATTTGTTAATTATGCGGGCCAAACAATAAATTTTTTCAACCACGCGGTGGTTATAGGATTGTCACTTGACCAAGATCTATGCGATTGCAAATCAGAAAGGCGGTGTGGGCAAAACAACAACCTGCGTAAATCTGGCGGCGTCTTTAGTTGCGACCAAAAAGCGCGTACTGCTGGTTGACCTGGATCCTCAAGGCAATGCCACCATGGGTAGTGGTGTGAATAAAAATGAAGTGGAAAAATCGATTTATGATGTGCTTACCGAGCGCGAGTCAATTAATGATTGTTTAGTGTTATCTGAGAGCGGAAAGTATCAAGTATTACCGGCTAACGGTGATCTAACGGCAGCCGAAGTGGAAATGCTCGCTTTAGACAATAAAGAGCGCCGTTTACAAAATGCACTTAATCAGGTGCGCGATAAATTTGATTACATTCTGATTGATTGTCCTCCGTCATTAAACATGCTTACCCTGAACGCGTTGACCGCGTGCGACAGTGTAATTATCGCGATGCAATGTGAGTATTACGCCTTGGAAGGTTTGTCGGCGTTAGTTGGTACCATTAACCAAATCCAGAAAGTATTGAATCCGAATTTAAAAATCGAAGGTCTATTGCGCACTATGTATGATCCGCGCAACAGTTTGACTAATGATGTATCGGCGCAATTGCAGCAACATTTCGGCGACCGTTTGTATCGCACGTGTATTCCGCGCAATGTACGCCTTGCGGAAGCGCCGAGTTTTGGTATGCCGGTGTTGGCGTTTGATCGCCAATCCAAAGGTGCCATTGCCTACCTTGCATTGGCCGGTGAAATTTTGCGGCGCAATGAACCGAGTAATAAATCCGCCGCAGAAATTGCAGTTGCCAATTAAGTTTTCGTTTTTTGAATTGATATAAGGCCAATAAGAATGTCGAGTAAACGCAAAGGTTTGGGTAAAGGCTTGGATGCACTCTTGAGTGCCGGTTTGGGCGTGACTGCACCCGCGCCGGAAATGCCCGTTAACCCGAGTGAAGCCGATCAAAAAATTGAATACAAAGATGGCAAGCTGGCGCACTTACCGGTTGAATTAATCCAGCGCGGAAAATATCAACCGCGCCGCGATATGCATCCGGAAGCGCTGGAAGAATTGGCGGAATCGATTAAAGTCCAGGGTGTAATGCAGCCCATTGTGGTGCGAGGAATCGGTGAAGGTCGCTACGAAATTATCGCCGGTGAACGCCGCTGGCGCGCAACGCAATTAGCCGGGCTGGATAAAATTCCCGCCGTGATTCGTGATGTGCCTGATGAAGCGGCCATCGCTATGGCGTTGATCGAAAACATCCAGCGTGAAAATTTAAATCCAATCGAAGAAGCCGTAGCGTTAAAGCGCCTGCAAGATGAGTTTGAATTAACTCACGCGGAAGTGGCGCAAGCGGTGGGCAAATCGCGTACAACAATTACCAACTTGTTGCGTTTGATTGCACTCACTGATGAAGTTAAAACACTGCTCGAACACGGCGATCTTGAAATGGGTCACGCGCGCGCGCTGCTAACCCTGGAAGCGCAACAGCAAAAAGAAATTGCCCGTCAAATTGTGGCCAAGGGACTATCGGTTCGTCAAACTGAAGCACTGGTGCGTATGTATCAGGAAAATCAAGGGCAGGAAAAATTGAAACCGGAAGTACAGGTTTCCGCTGACATTCGTCGTCTTCAGGATCGGCTCTCTGAAACACTGGGCGCAGGAGTCGAAATTCAACATGGTGCAAAGGGAAAGGGAAAGTTAGTGATTAGCTATAATTCATTGGATGAACTCGATGGAATCCTTGGCCACATTAAATAAAATTTTCTTTTTTCATTACAGATAACCACCGGATTTCATGGTCACTATCCTACATGTAGTGATCAATCTCCTCTCTTAACACTAATTGCTGTAAGTAAAAAATTGGTTAGTAAATTTACAACAAATTTACTAGTCAGTTTTTAAGTTTGATGGTAGCCGAGTGGTTGCTGCTGTTGGGGTTAATCTCTATAATGCGCCACATTTGAGCGTGTCAGGCATAAGAATGTTACCAATGGTAATAAGCTGCCATATGTGACAGAATGCCGCCGCAAAAAAATGGGGGTCTTAAGCACTTGTCTCGTTATCTCAAGGGGCGTGATTTTGCTCTCCAAACAGTAGCCGCCCAGTTGGTTATAACTTTGGTCGCTGCCGCTACTGCTCTGGCAATCAGCTATCCGATTGCAGTTTCAATATTTATTGGTGGAATTATTGGTGTGGCAGCCAACTTATGGCTGGCGCTAGTGGCGTTTCGTCCTCAATTGGGCGCGCCACCCCAAAAGATGCTCGCGGCGTTTTATACCGGTGAGCTTGGAAAATTTGTAATCACAGCCTTGATGTTTTTGCTGGCCTTTAAGCAGATTGGGTTTCTAAAAGAAGCCGCTTACGCCGCAACGATGATTTTGGCTTATGTGATGATCCAGGTTGTTGCCTGGATTAACCCGCTGGTGCGTCGCCATTAGCTATCGAGTTAGAAATAACCTGACGATAGTGCGATCCGGCCGGAAGTTTTTTCAACTTTAATTTGGAACTTAACGATGTCAGCCGCCGAGCATGAAGCAATAACATCTTCCGAGTACATTAAACACCACCTTACCAACCTCACTTATGGGCAACTACCCGATGGTACATGGGGCTTTGCGCACAATTCAGCTGAAGCTGCGCAGATGGGTTTTTGGGCTTTCCATGTGGATACCTTGGGCTGGTCTGTATTGTTGGCGACAGTGTTTTTCCTGATCTTCCGCAGTGTGGCTAAAAAAGCTACCAGTGATGTTCCCACCGGTATGCAAAATGCCGTTGAAGCAGCAGTAGAGTTTGTTGAGGGCAATGTTAAAAGTATGTTCCCTTACAAAAACTCCATGATTGCACCTATGGCTCTCACCGTTTTTGTATGGGTATTTTTCATGAACGCGATGGACTTGATTGCCATCGACCTGCTTCCGGAAATAGCCAAATTGGTAGGTGTTTCTCTAGGGGCTGACCCTCACGCGGTCTTCTTCAAAGTTGTTCCGTCTACCGATCCAAATATCACCTTGGGTATGGCGTTCTGCGTATTTATTTTAATTCTTTGGTTCAGCATCACCCAAAAAGGCCTGCTGGGTTTCTTGAAAGAATTAACCCTGCATCCTTTCAGCAGCAGCAACCCCATTGTGCAAACCCTGTTTATTCCGGTGAACCTTGTACTTGAATTGCCCGGTTTAATTGCCAAGCCCGTATCTCTTGGTCTGCGTCTATTCGGTAACCTCTATGCCGGCGAAATTATCTTTATCCTTGTGGCCATCCTCTACGGTGCGGGCATTGTATTTGCCGGTGTTGCTGGTGTTATCCAGGTAATCTGGGCGTTGTTCCATATCCTGATTATTTTCTTGCAAGCACTGATCTTCATGTCTTTGACCATTGTGTATATGAGCATGGCTTACCAGACGGATGAGCAGCACTAAGTGCTCATCCAACCCGTTTTGTAATTTGTTTTTTTAGTTTGTTTTATTTTTTCATTTATCAACTTAGTAGGAGAAAACACTGTGACTGAAGCTCAAGCTTTGATTTATTTGGCAGGTGCACTGGTAATTGGTTTGGGTGCTGTTGGCGCCGCGATTGGTGTAGGTATTCTCGGTGGTAAATTCCTGGAAGGCGGCGCTCGTCAACCAGAATTGATCCCGATGCTGCGTACTCAATTCTTCGTTGTTATGGGTCTGGTTGACGCGGTACCAATGATCGGTGTTGGTATCGGTATGTACATCCTGTTCGCAACTGGCGCTTAATTTTTTTAGCGGTCTTGTTGCGATTTACATCCCTTTAACAAAGGCATTTAATCGTGAATCTTAACGCAACTCTTATCGGTCAGATGGTGGCATTTGTCATCTTCATCTATCTGACACACCGCTTTGTATGGCCACCCATTGTTGCGGCATTGGCAGAGCGTACCAAGCGTATCGCTGATGGTCTTCAGGCTGCCGATAAAGCTGAAAAAGATCTCGAACTGGCTAAACAAAAAGTGGTTGAGCAACTCACTTCTGCGAAGAAAGAAGCTGCCGCAATCATTGATCAGGCAAACAAGCGCGCTATCGAAATTGTTGAAGAAGCAAAAGAGAAAGCACGTGTTGAGGCGGATCGTGTGAAAGCCGCTGCGCAAGCTGAAATTGATCAGGCTACCAGCCGCGCGCGTGAAGAACTGCGTGCGAAAGTGGTTACCCTGGCATTGGCGGGTGCAGAAAAGATTCTGGAATCTTCTATCGATCAAAACGCTCACAACGAGTTGGTAAACAAACTCGCTGCGCAGTTGTAAGAGAGGTAGATATGGCCGAACTCACTACCCTGGCTAGACCTTACGCCAAAGCAGCATTCGAGTTCGCCCTGGCTGCCAACAAATTGCAGTCATGGTTTGAAGCTCTGGAAGTTTCAGCCGCTGTTGCCGAACAAGATCAGGTGAAAAAAGCGTTAAGCGCATCTGGCTTGTCGGCACAGCAGAAAGCTTCCGTGTTTGTACAGGTTTGTGGTGAACAACTGGATGAAAATCAAAAGAATTTCATCCACACCCTTGCAAGCAATAAACGTCTGGCACTTCTTCCTTATGTGAAAGAAATTTTTGCCCGACTGAAAGCCCAGCAAGAAAAAACTATTGATGTCGAGGTAACAGCAGCTTACGAGTTGCCCGTTGACTTGATTAACAAATTGGCTCAGGCACTGAGCGCCAAACTGGATCGTAAAGTCAGTGTTCAAGGCTCCGTAGATAAGGGTTTGTTGGGTGGTGTTGTTATCTCCACCGGTGACCTGGTTATCGACGGTTCAGTTCGTGGTCGCTTGGCGAAGCTCGCCGAAGCAATGAAATCCTAATTTTAGGGTTGAGGAACAGAGCATGCAGCAACTGAATCCTTCTGAAATCAGTGAAATCATCAAGCAGCGCATTGCTGGCCTTGAGTTTTCAACAGAAGCGCAAAACGAAGGTACTGTGGTTTCCGTAACCGACGGTATTATTCGTATCCATGGTCTTGCCGAAGTTATGTACGGTGAGATGATTGAATTTGAAGGCGGTATCTTCGGTATGGCACTGAACCTGGAGCGCGACTCCGTTGGTGCTGTAATCCTCGGTGATTACCGTGGTGTGGCCGAAGGCCAAAAATGTAAGTGTACTGGCCGTATCCTTGAAGTACCTGTTGGTCCGGAATTGCTGGGTCGCGTTGTTGACGCACTGGGTAACCCGATCGACGGTAAAGGTCCGCTGAACACCAAACAAACCGACGCAGTTGAAAAAATTGCTCCCGGCGTAATTTGGCGTAAGTCGGTAGCCCAGCCAGTACAAATCGGTTTGAAAGCAATCGATGCGATGGTACCAATCGGCCGTGGCCAGCGTGAGCTGATCATCGGTGACCGTCAAATCGGTAAAACCGCGATCGCCGTTGATGCCATCATCAACCAGAAAGGTTCTGGCATTAAGTGTATTTATGTAGCGATCGGTCAAAAAGCATCTTCTGTGGCGAGCGTTGTGCGCAAGCTGGAAGAGCACGGCGCGATGGATCACACCGTTGTGATCGCAGCGACCGCGTCTGATCCTGCAGCGATGCAATTCCTGGCAGCATTCACCGGTTGTACCATGGGCGAATACTTCCGTGATCGCGGTCAAGATGCCCTGATTATTTATGACGACCTGACCAAGCAAGCGTGGGCTTACCGTCAAATCTCCCTGTTGTTGCGTCGTCCACCAGGTCGCGAAGCTTACCCTGGCGACGTGTTCTATCTGCACTCCCGTCTGCTTGAGCGTGCTTCTCGTGTGAGCGAAGAATACGTAGAGAAATTCACCAAGGGTGAAGTGAAAGGCAAAACCGGTTCTTTGACCGCGTTACCAATCATTGAAACCCAGGCGGGTGACGTTTCTGCATTCGTTCCAACCAACGTGATCTCTATTACCGACGGACAGATCTTCCTTGAATCGTCCATGTTCAACTCAGGCATCCGCCCTGCGATGAACGCCGGTATTTCGGTTTCGCGCGTAGGTGGTGCTGCACAGACCAAAGTGATCAAGAAACTCTCCGGTGGTATCCGTACCGCATTGGCGCAATACCGTGAGTTGGCGGCCTTCTCCCAGTTCGCATCTGATCTGGACGAAGCAACCAAATCACAATTGGAACACGGTCAACGTGTTACTGAGCTGATGAAGCAAAAACAATTTGCTCCATTGAGCGTTGCGCAAATGGCATTGGTACTGTTCGCTGCGAACGAAGGTCACCTGAAAGATATCGAAGTAAGCAAAGTGCTGGACTTCGAAGCGGCTCTGCTGTCTTTCGCCAAATCCGAATACGCTGACACTATGGCTCACATCGATGCCACCGGTGACTGGAATGGCGAATTGGAAGGCAAGTTCAAAGAGCTGGTGACCAAGCTGAAAGCGAGCCGCACCTGGTAATCTGGCGATCGCTGCGTTAACTCGCGGCGGTCTCTAACCTTTTAGGCTGCGAGGCCTTAACCGGGGTTCGAGAGATGGCAAGCACAAAAGAAATTCGGACGCAGATAGCGAGCGTCAAAAGCACGCAGAAAATTACCAGCGCGATGGAAATGGTCGCCGCGAGTAAAATGCGCCGTGCACAAGAGCGGATGCAATTGGGCAAACCTTATGCCCAACGTATCCGTGAAGTAGTCGGGCACCTGGCCAACTCCAGCCCCGAGTACAAACACCGTTTTATGAAAGAGCGCGATGTTAAACGCGTTGGCTACATCATTGTTTCCAGTGACCGCGGCCTGTGCGGTGGCTTGAACACTAACCTGTTCAAAGCCGCTATCCGGGATATGAAGGTCTGGGCTGACAAAGGTGTAGCGATTGATTTGGGTTTGATTGGTGCCAAAGCTGGCCAGTTTTTCAAAAGCTTTGGTGGCAATGTTGTTGCCTCTACCCGCGATATCGGTGAAGCGCCGCAAGTGGCTGACCTGATCGGCAGTGTGAAGGTAATGCTGGATGCGTTTGAAGCCGGCACTATCGACAAGCTGTTCCTGGTGAGCAACGATTTTGTTAACACCATGACCCAGACTCCAAAAGTTCGCCAATTGCTGCCTTTGGTTGCCGAAGAAAATACCAAGTTGAAACATCACTGGGATTATATCTACGAGCCGGATGCAGAGTTCCTGTTGAAAGGGTTGCTGACTCGCTTTATCGAATCACAAGTCTATCAAGCGGTAGTTGAAAACGCGGCCTCTGAACAAGCGGCGCGGATGATTGCGATGAAGAGCGCAACGGACAACGCCGGTGAATTGATTGATAGCTTGAAGCTGATTTACAACAAAGCACGTCAAGCCGCGATTACCCAGGAACTGTCTGAAATTGTGGGTGGTGCGGCAGCGATCCAATAAGCTGCCCTGCCCTCTGAATAAGCAGGCTAACGATTTTTCTATTTAATCCTTCAGACCCTGAGTTTTAAAACGGGATCTGGAATTTCTGGAACAAAGAGGAACCGGAAATGAGTAGCGGACGTATCGTTCAGATTATCGGCGCCGTTATCGATGTGGAATTCCCACGCGATGCAGTGCCTAAAGTGTATGACGCACTGGTTATCACCGATGGCAACCTGACCCTCGAAGTGCAACAGCAATTAGGCGACGGCGTAGTCCGCACTATTGCTCTGGGTTCTTCTGAAGGTTTGCGTCGTGGTTTAACCGTGACCAACACTAACGAGCCAATCAAAGTGCCAGTGGGTACCGAAACCCTCGGTCGTATCATGGACGTATTGGGCAACCCAATTGATGAAGCGGGTCCAATCGGCGAAAAAGAGCGTATGCAGATTCACCGCGCGGCGCCCAAGTACGAAGAGCTGGCAGCTTCTGAAGAACTGCTCGAAACCGGTATTAAAGTTATCGACCTGGTTTGCCCATTTGCCAAAGGCGGTAAAGTTGGTTTGTTCGGTGGTGCGGGTGTAGGTAAAACCGTAAACATGATGGAACTCATCAACAACATCGCAAAAGAGCACAGCGGTCTGTCTGTATTCGCCGGTGTAGGTGAGCGTACTCGTGAAGGTAACGACTTCTACCACGAGATGAAAGAATCCAACGTTGTCGACAAAGTAGCGATGGTGTACGGCCAAATGAACGAACCGCCGGGGAACCGTCTCCGCGTAGCTCTGACTGGTCTGACCATGGCAGAAAAATTCCGTGACGAAGGTAAAGACGTTCTGTTGTTCGTTGACAACATTTACCGTTACACCCTGGCTGGTACTGAAGTATCTGCACTCTTGGGTCGTATGCCTTCAGCGGTAGGTTATCAGCCAACATTGGCGGAAGAAATGGGCGTTCTGCAAGAGCGTATTACTTCTACCAAGATCGGTTCGATCACCTCTGTACAAGCGGTATACGTACCAGCGGACGACTTGACTGACCCGTCTCCTGCGACCACCTTTGCGCACTTGGACTCAACTGTAGTATTGAGCCGTGATATCGCCGCTAAGGGTATTTACCCGGCGATCGATCCACTGGACTCAACCTCACGTCAGTTGGATCCAATGGTTATCGGTAACGAGCACTATGCAACGGCGCGCGGTGTACAAACCGTACTGCAACGTTACAAAGAACTGAAAGACATCATTGCGATCCTGGGTATGGACGAATTGTCAGAAGAAGACAAACAAACCGTATCCCGTGCGCGTAAGATTGAGCGTTTCCTGTCACAACCTTTCCACGTAGCGGAAGTATTCACCGGTTCTCCGGGCAAATACGTTCCACTGAAAGAAACCATCCGTGGTTTCAAAGGTTTGTTAGCCGGTGATTACGATCACCTGCCAGAGCAAGCTTTCTACATGGTAGGTTCAATCGACGAAGCTATCGAAAAAGCCAGCAAACTCAAGTAATTGAGTTGGCCCTGCCAACGCAGGGCCACAGCTGATTAGCTCTTCGATTTTTCATCTTGAAATGTAACGAACGCTAGATAACCGAGAGACAAAAATGGCCATGACAGTTCAATGCGATATCGTCAGCGCTGAGCGTGAGATTTTCTCCGGCCTGGTAGAGATGGTAATCACTACCGGTAGTCTGGGTGAAGTAGGGGTTGCCTACGGTCACGCCCCATTGCTGACAGGTATCAAGCCTGGTCCTGTGCGTCTTATCAAACAAGGTGGTGCTGAGGAAATTTTCTTCGTTTCCGGTGGCTATCTTGAAGTTCAGCCTTACCATGTGACCGTGCTGGCGGATACCGCTTTGCGCGCTGACGATATGGATGAAGCTGCAGCTTTGGAAGCACAGCAATTAGCGCAACAACAACTGGCAGATCAATCCAGCGAGATCGATTTCCAGCGCGCTGCTATTCAATTGGCAGAAGCTTCTGCCCAATTGCGTACCTTGCAAGCCATTAAGAAAAAAGCAGGCAAGTAAGCGGTTGTTGTTGGACAAAAAGGCGACTTTCGAGTCGCCTTTTTTATTGCGTAAAAAATCAAGCCCGCAAGGATTTGGTCGTGTTATTAACTCGCTGAATCGCTAAAATGCTAACGCTCTCAATCTGCTCGTACTAATCAATTCCCAAGGATCTCAACATGCTCGATATTCTCGTTCTCGCTGCTGGTAAGGGCACTCGCATGCGCTCCGACTTACCGAAAGTATTGCATCCCGTTGGTGGTAAAGCGCTGGTACAACATGTGGTAGATACCGCGCGCACGGTCGGCGGAGAACAAATTTTAATTATCGTTGGCCACGGCGCTGAAAAAGTGCAGGAAAAAATGGCCGCACCCGATGTGAAATTTGTATTGCAGGCGGAACAATTGGGAACTGGTCACGCAGTGCAACAAGCGCTTCCGCAGTTGCGCAATGACGCCACGGTATTGATTCTTTATGGTGATGTACCACTGACTCGCGCTGAAACCCTGCAAAAATTAATCGCCGGTGTGAATGAAAAGCAAATGGGTTTACTCACAGTAGACCTTCCCGACCCAACCGGTTACGGTCGTATAGTGCGCGATGAGAAAGGTGCGGTTGTTGCAATTGTTGAACACAAAGATGCCAATGACGAACAGAAAAAAATTCGCGAAATCAATACCGGCATCATGGCTGTAAAAGCAGCGCATTTACAAAAATGGTTGCCGCAATTAAAAAATAACAACGCGCAAGGTGAATTTTATCTCACCGATATTATTGCGATGGCGAAGGTAGATGGAATAGCAATTCATGTCGAGCAACCCAATGCCGTTGAAGAGGTGGAAGGAATTAATAATCGCCAGCAACAAGCTGCATTGGAACGCTTCTATCAAAAACAAAAAGCTAATGAATTGATGGTCGCAGGTGTGACATTACTCGATCCATCGCGCATTGATATTCGCGGAAATTTAACCGCAGGCCGCGATGTCGTTATCGATGTAAATTGCGTCTTCGAAGGGGATGTTGTATTGGGTGATGGCGTAGTCATTGAACCAAATTGTGTAATTATCAATAGCAAAATTGGTAACAATTCGCACATTAAAGCATTCAGTCATATTGAAGAGTCTGTAATGGCGGAAAGTTGCGATATTGGACCTTACGCACGTTTGCGTCCCGGAACCGATTTGGCGGATGATGTAAAGATTGGCAACTTTGTCGAAACTAAAAAGGCAGTTATTGCGAACGGCAGCAAGGTTAATCACTTGAGCTATGTGGGCGATGCCAAAGTAGGCAGCAAAGTGAATATAGGTGCGGGAACCATCACCTGTAATTACGATGGTGTGAACAAATTTAAAACTGAAATTGGTGACAATTCATTCATCGGCTCCAATTCGTCGCTGGTTGCACCAGTAATAATTGGTGCAAGTGCAACGGTGGCTGCCGGGTCGGTAATTACGAAGAATGTAAACGATACCGAGTTGGCGATAGCACGAGGCCAGCAGCGCAATATCCAGGGTTGGAAGCGGCCCGTTAAAAAGTAATGTAAGTTGATAAAACGAGGCATGATGCCTCGTTTTTTATTTTTGTAGAATAATAAAAAAGGTTTTCCATGCGAATTAACGTAGGTACAAAACTCTGGCTTGCTTTTGTGGGCACAATCGCGCTTTGCGTGCTCACGTTATACCTTTTACTGCACAACAGTTTGCGGCAAGGTTTTCTGGATTACACCTCGCAACAATCCGTGCAACGGTTGGAAATATTGCGCAGTGCACTTGCTAATATTTATCGCGAAGAGGGTTCTTTCACTGTGTTTGAATCCAATCCATCGCGCTGGCTCAATTTGAAAGATATTATTTTTGCTGAAAGTGATACGTTATTTGAAGGCCTCCCTCTTACGCAAGAAACCGAAGCGCCGCGTACCTATTATCGTGAATTTGTTAGCAGTATAAGTTTGCATGATGCGAACAAAAAATTACTGCTGGGAGTCACCAAACCCAATCAAACATTAGATTGGATACCGGTGACCGATGCCAATCGTTTACTGGGATTTATCAGTTTTGTAAAACCCACAGTAGTGAGCCGGCAACAAGATCAAAATTTTATCCAGCATCAATTCAAAATTTTTAGCACGATTAGTTTGTTTGTATTGGTGATTGCGACCATTGTTGCAACATTATTGGCACGACGTATCAGTAGGCCGCTCACTAGTCTCGCTGAAAAAGCTCATGCTCTGGCATCTGGCGATTATTCGCAAAAAATACCGGTGTCCAATAACGATGAAATTGGGCAGCTCTGCAATAGTTTTAATCAACTCAGTGAGGCACTTGCGGCCAATCAACAATCGCGTGCGTTATGGGTGGCTGATATCTCCCATGAAATGCGCACACCACTTTCGGTATTGAAAGTACAAATAGAAGCAATGCAGGATGGTATCAGACCTGCCAACCATGAAAATCTGGCGCTGTTATATGACAAAACCCTGGGGCTTAGTAATTTAATTGACGATTTGTTTGAGTTGTCATTGTCGGATGTGGGTGCGCTCACCTATAACAAGCACACTATTTTGATCGCACCCTTGGTTAAAACCTGTATTGAACATTTTCAGGTTAAAGCGCAAACAGCAGGACTAACCTTGAAGGATAATATTGACGCAAACCTGAATTGTTCGGTAGTAGCTGATACCAATCGGTTACAGCAGCTATTTAGCAACCTGATTGAAAATTCGATTCGTTACACAGATGCAGGTGGTGTAATTGAAGTGGGAATAAACGTGGTTGATACCCGGGTTATGATCACAATCGATGACAGTCCACCGGGTATTGCACCTGAGCAGCAGGACAAAATTTTTGAGCGACTCTATCGTCTGGAAAACTCGCGCAGTCGCGCAACCGGCGGTGCTGGCTTGGGTTTAGCGATTTGTAAAAATATTGTCAGCGCGCATCAAGGCAAGATCACAGCGAGAACTTCGCCGTTAGGTGGATTGCAGATTTATATCGAGTTACCAAGAGCCTTGTAAAAATAATTAGGGACATTGAAATGCAAACATCACCACTGATTTGTTTGATTGAAGATGAAATTGATTTGGCGAAGTTAATGGCGGATTACCTTAACGCCAGTAATTTCCAAACGATTATATTCAATCGTGGCGATGAAGCGCATCGCTGGCTGCAACAAAATGAGCCTGCATTAATTTTGCTGGATTTAATGTTGCCCGGCATGGATGGTTTGCAAATCTGCAAACACCAACGGCAGCATTCGGCGGTGCCTATTATTATGATGACTGCGAAAGTCGAAGAAATAGATCGGCTCCTGGGCCTTGAATTGGGAGCAGATGATTATGTTTGCAAACCGTTCAGCGCGCGCGAAGTAGTTGCACGGGTCAAAGCGGTTTTGCGCCGTAGCCTGGGTACCCCGCAAATTCCTGCAGTAGCGGCGCCTGTGACAATTGATGAGCAGAGCATGAGCCTGCGTATTTTTGATCAGGTGGTTGAATTAACCAGTGTGGAATTTCAACTATTTTCCTTGCTCCATTCCCAGCCGGGCAGAATTTTTTCCCGCCAATATATTCTCGATAATATTTATCAAGACTATCGTGTGGTTGGTGATAGAACTGTGGACGGTCACATCAAAAAATTACGCAAAAAACTCAACGAAGCAAACGACCAGGTTGAATTGATCCGTTCGGTGTATGGTGCCGGATATAAGTACGAGTCACCTTGACTTCGCGGTTAAAACAAAGCCACCGCGAAAATTCACTAGAATCGAAGTTTTTATAGAGCACTCACCTCCCCGCTGAAAAGACACAATTCATTCATAATTCAAACATTTTGCTTCCTCATTTGAGGCCTACATTGGCAACTGTAGACCACAACAACAGAGGAAACATGTTATGAAAAAGTTAATTATCACCAGTTTAATGGTTGGCAATATCACGTGCGCATCTTTCGTTCTTGCCAAAGATTGGAGCCAATCCGATTGGAATACCAAAGGTGATTGGGCCGCCGGCCACCAGCGTTTTGTTACTGAATTAAATCTGGATGCTGAGCGCGCCGGTAAGATGTCTGCCATCCTCGATTCTTATCGCGAAGTACCCAAACTCTACTTCACCAACCAAAGCGAGAAGATCCCTGAATTCCTTGCGCAAAAAGAAACTGAATTGGCGGCGTTGTTGAGCCCCGAAGAGCTGGCGCAATTCAAACAGTCATTCGCTGAATGGGCTAAAACGAAAAATTTTGGTTTTATGAAGTTTTCATACAGCGAACCACAATCACTCCAGCAAATGCCTGCATCTCCGCTGCCTGAAACCTTGCGCAAAGAAATCAGACAGACCTTTGATAATGAATTGATGCAATTACGCAAGCAATTGGATGAGCAAACGTTAAATGCCTAACCAAGATCGCCAAACGCCGGGAGATCGCCTCCCGGCTCAACTTGCCATCCAATAAAAAATCAAAGGGTATTGATCATGTTAAACAATCTGGCCAACGTCGCTACAAAACTCGCTCAACGTCTGACCCCATTGCAATGGTGGGGCATTGCCATAGCGCTACTTACTATTCGTCAGTTCACCCAAATCTGGTTAGACGGATTGTATGTGGATAGCCAATTTCCCGTCCCCTTTTATATCGGCCAAACTACCTTTAATGCCGAAGAACTTAAAGGCTATTACGCCGTGCTAGTCAGCAAGGGAACGCTAGACAAATATTTTTGGGTACAGATGGCGGATTACCTGTTTATGGTGACGGTATTCGTTTCGTTTTTTGCGCTGATGACCGCGGTTTACCGTAGTTTACCCAACGCGAAATGGTTGAAAGATTTGGCCTGGGTGATGGTGTTGATCGCACCGACTTCGGCCCTGTTTGATGCAGTGGAAAATCTGGTTTCTTTTTTCTTTATTGCAAATCCGCAGGGTTTTGCCGATTGGTTGGTGTACCCCTACTCCAGTTTTGCGGTGATCAAATTTACCATTTTTATTCTAGCTTACCTTTGGGCGATTGCCGGATTGTTAATCAGCATGATTGGTTTTTTGGTTAAGCGTTTCCAATCCTGATTCATAAATCCTACGCAAAAACCAGTCACCCATTAGCTGGAAAACATTATGAACCTGCGCACTATTTCTACGATCACCTTATCGGTTGCGTTTGCTGTATTGCTCATTACGGGCGTGCTTTTGTATGCAACACCTTACAATTATTTTGTTGGCTCACTGCATATTTGGGGCGCGATTTTATTTCTGGCCTGTATTGTGTTGCACATCAAACACAACGTCAAAACCTATAAAAACCATATGCAAAAACGACCCGGTAAATGGTCGATGGGATTGGCAATTGTTGGCGTAGTCCCGCTGGTGATGGGTTTGACTTTTGATTTGCCTCCGATCTCGTCAGTCGCCACTTTTGGCTACCACCTGAAAAAATCGGCAGAGCCGGATAAACGTGAATACACCCTGATTGATTTAAGTGCAGATCCAGGCTCGCCCAAATTGCACGTGTTTTTCAAAGCTGGCCGCGAGTACCACTCGGCACCGCAAAATTTATTTTTGGGTTTGACTTACACCAGTACGCCGCAAATTGTGGTGTGGATGGAAACACTGGAGGGAAAATACATCGATACGCTTTACATCACCGGCAAAACTTCTGATTCCAGTTATCGCTCAAAAGATCCGGCGATTGATGTGGTGCGTCGCCCGGAAGCTTTACCTTATTGGAGTCATAAACGCGGAATTAAATCAGTAGATGGATTCTATAGCCCTGACCAGCACAATTCCGATTTGGATGGAATTGCGGCGGCAACACCCAAAGTGGATTATCAAGTCACCCTGTCTGCCCCGCGCATGGGGCGCTACAAACTCATGATTGAAATCAATCGCACGTATGATTTCAATGATTACTACAGCAAGGCCCGTTTTCCTGATGATGCAATTTATTCGGGTTCAGGTTCATCGGGGCAACCCTCGTTAATTTATGAATCTATTATTGATTCACAAAAACCGGGGCAGCATTTATTTACCTTAGTCGGCCATGGTCATCATTCTGGCCGGGATGGTTCGCTCTATACCGAACTCGATAAGATCACCACCGCTAAACATATCCTCGAATTTATTGTGGCGAATGTTGAATAAAAAATGACGGAAAGGAGTCACTGTGGAAAACGGTTGCTTGCGCATAAAAATAATGCAGTCGGGTTTGGCCTGAAAATATCACCGGACAACTTTCGCTAAAAGAAGCGGCAAAGGGTCAACATCATGATGTAAAGATCTAAGCCGATACAATGGAACCGATTTCATATTGATTGATCAAGGTTTAGTATGTCGAAAATTCACAATAACGAAGAGAACGCGTATGAGATCAATCGGTAAATTCCCATCCAAACTTTTCCTGGCAGTTGCCATCTCCGGTTTAGTGACGGCTTGCGGTGGCGGCGGTGGTGGGTCCAGTAATGTAAAGCCCAGTTCTGTGCCTGCGGCCAGTTCGAACCCCGTATCTTCGGCTGCTACTGTAACCAGCTCGACACCATCATTAAATTCGAGTAAAGCGTCTTCTTTGGCCACGGTATCATCTTCGGTTGCGACAAGCATGTCGTCACCATCAAGTGCTGCCGCGAATGCCTCCAGTGCGGCCGTGACAACATCGGCAAGCGCCAACTCATCTATAGCGCCAATCACGGCTACTATCACTTCTTCGATTGTGGTTGATCAATTTGGCTATTTGCCGGACGCGCAAAAAATTGCAGTTATTCGCGATCCTCAAAATGGTTATGACGCTAACGTTAATTTCACCCCGGGTGCCAGTCTGAGTCTTGTTGACTTGAGCACTGGCACAGTGGTTCTCACTGCAACTCCTACAACCTGGAATGCCGGAGCCACCCATTCAACCTCCGGTGACAGAGTATGGTGGTTTGATTTTTCCAGTGTCACTACGCCCGGCACCTATGCCGTCGTGGACAGTTCACAAAATGTGCGTTCACCTGGCTTCACAATTGGAGAAGATATTTATAAACCAGTGTTGCGACACGCTTTCCGCACGTTCTTTTATCAACGAGCTGGTTTTGCAAAGCAACAACCTTTTGCAGAAACGGGCTGGACGGACAGCGCTAGCCATCTTAAGTCCGGGCAGGATAGTGAATCTCGCCTGTATGACGTTAATAACAGAACCAGCGGCGTGGCGGGAACCGA
This sequence comes from Cellvibrio sp., assembly GCA_035490715.1. Lineage (GTDB taxonomy): Bacteria > Pseudomonadota > Gammaproteobacteria > Pseudomonadales > Cellvibrionaceae > Cellvibrio. The sequence continues at coordinate 81,150 of DATJLF010000069.1, read as the reverse complement.
AAAAGACTTATCAGGCGGTTGGTTTGATGCAGGCGATTACAACAAATACACCAATTGGCATGCGGATTATTTGATTAACTTGCTGCACGCCTATTTGGAAAACCCTTCTGCCTGGAGCGACGATTTCAACATTCCTGAATCGGGCAATGGTGTGTCCGACATGATTGATGAAATTAGATGGGGTTTTGAATGGCTCAAGCGGATGCAAAATAGTGATGGTTCGGTTTTATCTATTCAAGGCTTAAGTCATGCCAGTCCACCATCGGCAGCTACAGGTCGTAGCTTTTATGGACCTGCCAGCACCTCCGCTACGCTCAGTACCGCCGCCGCTTTTGCGTTAGGAGCAAAAGTATTGGGTGATCTAGATGTTGGTGATTACGACACTTACGCCGCTGATTTAAAAACCCGCGCTGAAAATGCCTGGACTTGGGCTAATACCAATTCCAACGTAATCGTTAATAACAACACTGGCATCTACGCGGGATTAGGGGCAGGGAATCAGGAAGTGGATGACAATGGCCGAGCCACGAAAAAAACACGTGCCGCCATTTATCTCTTTGCTGCTACAGATAATGCGACCTATCAAAATCACGTTACGACCAATTACGGCAATCGTGCAAACTGGGTGGATATCTGGAACGAAAATGAGCTGATGTCCTGGCTCTATTACGCCAATTTGACTGGGGCGGATACAACTCTGGCAAATACCATTAAGACCCAGTATGCCAATGCAATGAATGGATCTTCCAACTTGGGTTCCATTACAAACAAAACAGATGCTTATCGTGTACATATCGGGGGTGATAACAATTTCACATGGGGCAGTAATCGCTCGATGTCTCGTAAAGGCACCAGTTTTTACAATCTGATTAGTTATGGTGCCGGTAATGCCAATGCCACTACGGTTAAAAATGCATCGCTTGCTTATTTAAATTACCTGCACGGCACCAACCCGCAAGGTATGGTTTATCTATCTAATATGTACAGTCTTGGTGTGCACAGTTCGGTAAATGAGTTCTATCACACCTGGTTTACCAATGGCAGCGCGCTGTGGGATAGAGTGGGAACATCGACTTTTGGTCCGGCTCCGGGCTTTTTGGTGGGCGGCCCTAACCCAACATATGACTGGGATGGCAATTGCACTTCCAACAGTCCAAACCCGGGTTGCGGAACTGCTGCACCTAATCCACCAAAAGGTCAGCCACCGATGAAAGCCTATCTGGATTTCAACACCAGCTGGCCACTCAACTCCTGGCAAATCACTGAAAACCACAATGACTACCAGGTCGCCTACTTGCGATTGCTTTCCAAGTTCGTCGATTAGTAGAAACTGTTCTGTTATGGAGGGCATATTAATGCCCTCCAATTCTTCGCATAATCACATCCATCCCCATCTTCATTTTTATCAAGGTCGATGTGACAGAAACCAGCGTTATTTCAAATATTGATTTCTTTATCCGCTACGCCTGTATTGGGCAATTATTTTTATTGATTGCGTATTTACTGCATAAGCCATACATCAAACAATCCACATTGCGCGCGCAACTCATTCCACTGATGTTAACGGTTGGTGTTGTTGCCTATTTGTTACTCACTGCCCCTTATTCACCTCGCCCGCAAGGTTTTATTCGCAGTGTCCTGTTGATGTTCACGCATGCCATGCCGTTATTTTTATGGTTGTACGGCAAACAATTATTTGATGACGGGTTTGATCTGGAGCGTTGGCCGTGGTGGGCAAAATTGGCATTAGTGCTGTTGGGAGTTTTTTATATTTACGTTTTTTTGGTCAGAGGTGGTGGCGGTCAGTTACAAATGGCGAGTCACGTCATTGCTTTTCTTTTTATCGTACATTTATTGGTAAGTGTGATATCGACCTGGCGCCATGATCTGGTGGAACAACGGCGCATTGCCCGTTTCTGGTTTGTGTTGTTAGTGGGGCTATTTTTCCTGATGCTGGATGTAGTCGAACTTAGTAATACCGATGTAAACCGGCACGAGGTTTTTATGTTGGTGAACGCATCCATTTGTTTGATTGGTACCAGTATTACCGCGGCGCTGCTGTTCTTTCATGAATTTTCAACACGCTCGGTAATCAGGCCGGATATACCGTCAGAGGCTACGCGTTATTCACGCTTGATACCACAAGAAAATGCGCTCGCCAAAAAACTACAAACATTTATTGATGATGCAGGGTATTTGCAATCTGATCTCACTATCAACAAATTGGCCAGTCAATTGGAATGCCCGGAGCATCATTTGCGTAAGTTGATTAACCAATCGCTCGGTCATACCAACTTCAACACCTTTCTGAATCACCATCGTATAGGTGCTGCACGGAAACGATTGGTTGAATCTTCGTTACCTGTGCTCTCCATTGCACTGGATCTGGGTTACGGATCCATTGCTTCTTTCAATCGCGCGTTTAAGGAAATAGTTGGTATTACACCGACGGCTTACCGGACAGCGAAGCAAAGCAACAACGAGTCTGAACAATCCTGAATGTATTAATCAATTTCAAAATTGATCAGCTTTTTTAGATTTTGCTAAGCCAGATTTCATTTCTTGCATCAGAGTGGATTTTTTTAACATGATGGTGAAAAGTAATGCGCTCAATCCCTTATAAAAAAATAAGCCTGGTTATTTTCGTTGCAGGTTTTATCTGGTTTGTATGGCCGATTTACCAATTCCTTGCCTATGAAGGCAAAGTGCCTATGTGGTTTCCGACGGATATAAAAGCCCCTGGTTACTATCCACAAACCACTGCGTTTCCAACACATCAGCAGTCTGCGGCAGCGTTGGCATTACTTGCGCAGCACCGGGCAACAATTCACGCACCGGCAATATCTGCTGCGGTTGCGATTGATGGAAAAATTACCTGGGCTGGCGCTGTTGGTTGGGCAAATATAGAAACCCGACAACCGGCTACAGCCGATACACGCTTCCGCATTGGCAGCACCTCAAAAGCAGTGACTGCCACGTTGCTTGCGCGAATGGTGCAAGAAGGAAAAATCGAGCTGGATAAACCAATATCCATTTATCTGGAACTATTACCCAATCCGGAATGGGCTACGCTAACGCCACGACAACTGGCTTCCCACACCAGCGGGATACCTGATTATGTCGATAACTATGGTGACCTTCCGGGCCTTTATTACCTGTTTAAATTGGATAAGCGTTACACCTCGGTAAGCGAATCACTGGAAGTATTCGATGGGACATCCTTGTTGTTTAAACCCGGTACCCGCTATCACTACAGTAGCTTTAATACCGTATTGCAAAGTCGAGTATTAGAAGCAGCAGCCGGCGAAGCGTTTCTTAACGCGCTGCAACATCAGGTGTTTATACCGTTGAAAATGGAAGCAACAGCAGCGGAATACGAATTGGATGAACATGCACCACTGGCAATTTTTTACTGGAACCAGGATGGCAATCACCCGGCTTACCGTATCTGGCAGCCTGTGGATTTAAGTCATCGGCTCGCCGGAGGCGGGTTTACCTCTACACCGTCCGACATGGTAAAACTTGGTTCTGCCTGGTTGGATAATAACTTCATTACCCCGGAAACCCGCCAGCTTTTCTGGACACCCCAAACCCTTGCTGACGGCAGTATCAATGAATCCAACTATGCCTTGGGGTGGCGTTGGGCTAATTACGAAGATGCACAAGGCAAAATCCATAATGCGAACCATGGCGGTGTTTCGCGCGGCTCCCAAAGCTGGTTGATGGTAATTCCCGACCGGCGGATGGTCGTGGCGGTAATGATTAACTCGAACGTCGAAAACTTTTGGGATTTCGGCCAGGTAAGTATGCCTTTGGCACGCTTGTTTTTTGCAACCCGGTAAAAGTTAATCTTTCATTGTTCAGTAAATAATCTTGCCAAAAAGTTTCGATAAGCTAGAATATCTTTCAAATCGAAACTTATTGGTCGTTTTTAATGACAAAGCGTAATACGCAGCAGCGCCGACGGGCCATAATTGATCTGCTAAACGAAAGTGGTGAAGTGAGTGTGGAGGACTTGGCCGCGCAGTTTTCCACCTCGGAAGTCACTATTCGTAAGGATCTCGCCGCACTGGAGTCTAACGGACTGCTCTTGCGCCGTTATGGTGGCGCTGTACTTATGCCACAGGAATTAATGAATAATCCTGTCGAAAAAGTTTCACTTCATAAGCAAACTATTGCCAAAGCGGCGGCCCAGCTGATTCGCGACCATAATCGCATTATTCTCGATAGCGGCAGCTCTACCACTGCTGCCCTGCTGCCTGAATTGTCGAGCAAACAAGGGCTAGTGGTCATGACCAACTCCCTCAGCATCGCCAACGCCCTGCGTGAATTGGAAAACGAACCGACGATTTTAATGACCGGCGGAACCTGGGATCCAAAGTCCGAAGGTTTCCAGGGCCAGCTCGCCGAACAGATTTTGCGCTCTTATAACTTCGATCAATTCTTTATCGGTGCCGACGGTTTGGATTTGCAACGCGGTACGACCACCTTTAACGAACTGTATAGCCTCAGTCGTGTAATGGCTGAAGTAGCGCGCGAAGTGATCGTGATGGCTGAATCCGACAAAATCGGTCGAAAAATCCATAACCTTGAATTGCCATGGTCAGCAATCAAGGTATTGGTTACCGACGACGGCCTCACTGAACAAGATAAACAAACCATCGAACAACACGGTGTGCGCGTAATCCGCGCATCCAATTAAAAAATACAAACAGATCACCAAACATTCATTTTTTATTACTACTAAACAGCTCAAGGAGTTAATCATGTGTGGAATTGTTGGCGCTGTAGCGCAACGCGATGTGGTGGATATTCTGGTGGAAGGATTGCGTCGCCTTGAATACCGCGGTTATGACTCTGCTGGTGTGGCGGTGGTCAGTAATGGAGAGCTGCAACGCGTGCGTCGTTTAGGCAAAGTAAAAGAATTATCCGATGCAGTCCATGCAGAACCAATTCCCGGTGGAACCGGCATTGCACATACCCGTTGGGCTACGCATGGCGAGCCGAGTGAACGCAACGCGCACCCGCACATTTCCAAAGAACATATTGCTGTTGTGCATAACGGCATTATCGAAAACCACGCAAACTTGCGTCGCTTGTTGCAAGAAGAAGGTTATGTATTTACCTCCGATACCGATACGGAAGTCATTGCGCATCTGGTACAAAAAGAATTAAAAAATTCTGATGATTTATTAACGGCAGTACAAAAAACAGTAAAGCAATTACACGGCGCCTACGGCACGGTATTGATGGACAAAGACGACGCCAGCCGTTTGGTAGTTGCGCGCTCTGGCAGCCCTTTAGTAATTGGTTTGGGAATCGGCGAAAATTTTATTGCATCTGACCAACTGGCTTTATTGCCGGTTACCCGCCGCTTTATTTTTTTGGAAGAAGGCGATGTAGCAGAAATTACTCGTCAAACTATCAAAATTTTTGATAAAGATGGCGTTGCAGTTGAACGCCAGATTCATGAATCTACCGCGAGTTATGATGCTGGCGATAAAGGTAAATTCCGTCACTTCATGTTGAAGGAAATCTACGAACAACCCAACGCCGTATTGAATACCCTCGAAGGTCGCCTGAGTAGCGAATCGGTATTGGATGAAACGTTTGGTAACGGTGCGGCTGAATTATTTAAAAAAGTAAAACACATCCAGATCGTTGCGTGTGGTACCAGTTATCACTCAGGTTTAGTGGCACGTTACTGGATTGAATCACTGGGCGGCATTTCCTGTAATGTAGAAATCGCCAGCGAATTTCGCTATCGCAAATCATTTGTGCAACCAAACAGCCTGCTGGTTTCCATCAGCCAGTCGGGTGAAACTGCCGATACATTAGCAGCGCTTCGTCTTGCAAAAGAACTGGGTTATTTAGGTAGCCTCACTATTTGTAACGTCGCTGGATCATCGCTGGTGCGTGAATCTGACCTCGCATTTATGACGCGTGCCGGTGCGGAAATCGGTGTGGCTTCCACCAAAGCATTTACGACGCAATTGGTTGGTTTGGCGATGCTGGTTTTAGCGGTGGGTAAATATAACGGACTCACGGTAGAGCAACAAAAAGACATGGTAAGTGCGTTAAAAAATCTTCCGGCAAAATTGGAAGAGTCTTTAGCGCTCGCACCACAAATTGAAGAGTTGGCTGAAGAATTTGCGGATAAACACCACTCTTTGTTTTTAGGTCGTGGCGATCAATACCCGATTGCAATGGAAGGTGCGCTGAAATTAAAAGAAATTTCCTACATCCACGCGGAAGCTTACGCCGCAGGTGAATTGAAACATGGTCCGCTCGCGTTAATTGATGCTCACATGCCAATTATCGTTGTCGCACCCAATAACGATCTATTGGAAAAATTAAAATCCAACGTAGAAGAAGTGCGCGCACGCGGTGGTATTTTGTATGTATTTGCCGATGAAGATGCACATTTTGAATCCGACGCAACCATGCGCGTAATAAATGTTCCGCATATCCACAGCTGGTTAGCACCAATCCTTTACACATTGCCGCTGCAATTACTAAGTTATTATGTGGCAATTATTAAAGGCACAGATGTCGATCAACCAAGAAATTTAGCGAAGAGCGTAACGGTAGAATAATTAAAAAAATCGATTTTAGATAACGGTTGTCAATTTAAAATAATTGGTGATATTAACCCGACACTGGCCTATATTTGACAGGATTAGGCCAAGGTCGGGTTTTTTAATGTCCGCAAAATGTCGCGAATTCATGGGCGAGCAACGAGTGTGAACGGTAAATTATGAAAATCCTGATTATCGAGGATGATGCAAAAATACGTACCTATGTGGGCAAAGGCCTCAAAGAAGCTGGCCACACAGTCGATCTTGCTGAGGACGGGGAAACAGGCCTTCATCTTGCGTCTACGGAAAAATACGATGTTCTTATTGTGGACCGTATGTTGCCCAAACTGGATGGTATTTCGATTATCAAAACACTTCGCGGCAGTGGAAACCTTACGGGTGTTTTAATATTAAGTTCGTTGGGTGATGTCGATGATCGCGTAACGGGTTTGCGCTCTGGCGGCGACGATTATCTGGTAAAACCGTTTGCTTTTATTGAGCTGCTTGCACGAGTAGAAGCGTTGGGAAAACGTGCTTCTTCACCATTGTCAGCACAATCTACCTTGTTAAAAGTGGGTGATTTGGAAATGGATTTGCTGGCCCATAAAGTGCGACGCAACGGTAAAATTATTGAATTGCAAACACGCGAATTTAAATTGCTGGAGTACCTCGTCAAGTTCAAGGGCCAGCTCGTTACCCGCACTATGCTGCTTGAAGGAGTGTGGGATTATCATTTTGATCCGCAGACCAGTGTTATCGATGTGCATATCAGTCGCCTGCGAAAAAAATTGGGCGATACCGGAAATACATTTATTAAAACGGTGCGCGGTGCAGGATACATCATTGAAGACAGTTTCTAGACGCTATATCGATAGCTCCAGCTTTAAAATGGCATTGCTGTTTACGGTGTTGCTTGCCGTATCAGCCGCTATCCTGGGTTACTTCCTGATTGATTTGGGCAAACGCGATTTCTTGCGCGAAACAGAAGCGGCAATTGATATTGAAATTAATATGCTGTCGAGCCTGGAAAACGTGGAAGGCCAGTTGCTGCCGTACATTCAACGGCGAACGCAAGATGATCAGGTAGTGCGTTTTCGGTATGAAGATGAATCGGGAAAGTGGCTCGCGGGCGCTATTGATCCGATACCGGAAAACGTGCAAAAAATTACCGAAGGTGTGTTAGGTTTTGAGCTTGATACTGCCCAGGGCAGGCAATCATTTGCTGCAAAAATTCATACGTTTGACAATGGGACACGCATTGTTGTTGCGCGTGATGTCCACGAACTTATTGCGAGTTATGAACAGCTCAAATATCTGAGTTGGCTCATTATGTTGTTAATGTTGATTGTTGTGTTGGTAAGCTTCGGGATTAGCCATTTTGTGGTGAGCCGTATCAACCGCATAGCGGCGACAGCACAAAATATTGTTGAAACGGGTGATTTATCCCAGCGTCTTGCTATCGACAGTCGATGGGATGATTTGAGTAACCTTTCGCTAGTGTTGAATGGATTCCTTGCAAAGATCGAAGATTTAATGAATAGCGCGCGCGAAGTGAGCAACAATATTGCCCACGATTTACGTACTCCGTTGAGCGGGCTTCGCAGCGATATTGAAGCACTGAAAAAACACCCTGCCAGCGAAGAACAAATCGATACGGTACTTGCCGATATTGATCATATCCTCGCGATATTCCATGCACTGCTGCGCATCGCCAATATCGAAAAAGGAAAACGCAGCCACCACATGGGCGAGGTTAACCTAAGCAGGATTATTAACGATATCGCTGAACTTTATGAGCCGGTCGCAGAAGAGAGCGATATTCGCTTTGATTTAAAAACAGCTGAGAATTTAATAGTGAAAGGCGACGCTGATCTCCTGTTTCAACTTTTTGCGAACCTTGTCGATAACGCAATTAAATTCTCACCCAAAAAATCCACCATTCTTTTATCGGTAAGTAAGGAAGTTCATCAGGTAGTGGCGCTGGTCGAAGACCAGGGGCCCGGTATCCCGGAGGGCGAAAAGGAAAAGGTTTTCAAACATTTTTATCGCGGTGATGCCAGCCGTAGCACGCCGGGAAATGGCTTGGGGTTAAGCCTGGTGCGTGCCGTGGCGGAGCAGCATCAGGCACGTGTTATTCTGGAAAATGGTGGGCCCGGTTTACGTGTGCGGATTGTTTTCCAACCTTACCAATAATTTAGAATTGGGTAAGTTTGTGTCAAAGGCAAATGCCGTAAGTTGGCAATAGCCTTGGAGAGGAACTATTTGTGACACAGACATCCGGGAAAAAAATCGCCATTATTGGCACAGGCATATCCGGCCTCGGTGCAGCATCGCTGTTGCATCCGCATCATGACATCACCGTATATGAGAAGAATAATTATATTGGTGGTCATAGCCGCACTGTTGACGTTCAAACGGCGGATGGTACGGTTCCCGTTGATACCGGTTTTATTGTGTTCAACAAACGAAATTATCCCCTCCTCACACGATTGTTAGCGCATTTGCAGGTGCCAATTACTGAGAGCGATATGTCCTTTGGCACCAGCATTAATAACGGCTGGCTTGAATACGGCACAAAAAAACCTGCTGATTTATTCGCGCAAAAAAGAAACCTGTTGCGTCCGGCGTTCTGGGGCATGATCGCGGATATTTTAAAATTTAATAAATCGGCCGGTGCTTACCTCCATAAAGATCCCTCATTCACGCTCGGCGATTGCCTTGATGATCTTCAATTGCGCAGCTGGTTTCGCGATTATTATTTGCTAGCGATGGGTGGAGCTATCTGGAGCATGCCGCTTGCGGAAATGCTTAAATTTCCAGCCAGCACCTTTATACGTTTTTTTGAAAACCATGGGTTGCTAACGATTAATGATCATCCGCAATGGTATACGGTGCGCGGCGGCAGTCGTGAATATGTGCGTCGTCTTATTGAGCCGTTTAAAACGCGCATTCAATTATCATGCGGCGCTAAAAAAGTAACGCGCACTGAAACCCGTGTAGTTGTTGAAGATGTGTACGGCCATGCACAAACTTTTGATGATGTTGTTTTTGCCTGCCATGCTGACCAGGCACTTAACATGATTTCCGATGCGAGTATTCACGAACAAAAAATACTGTCCGCATTTACCTATCAACCCAATCGCGCTGTATTACACAGTGATACCAGTTTTATGCCCAGGCGACCCAATGCCTGGGCGAGTTGGGTTTATCTTTCCGAAACCGCAAAGAATTCCCAAACGGGACGCGATAACAACTCAGGTGTTTCCCTCAGCTATTGGATGAACAATCTCCAGCCATTGCAAACAGGGAAAACGTTGATTGTGACACTCAACCCTGCCCGTGAACCCCAGCCTTCTTTGGTTCACGATGATGTTATGTTTGAACATCCGGTGTTTGATGCAGCGGCCATTGAAAACCAGGAAAAAATTGACGGCATCCAGGGGCACAATCGCCTGTGGTTTTGCGGTGCGTATCAACGCTACGGTTTTCATGAGGATGGCCTTGGCAGCGCGGTTAAATTGGCCGAGCGCATGGGAATTTCACCACCATGGTAATCGCACCGAAACTTTACACTGCCCGCGTGGCACACAAGCGGCTTTTTCCGAAAGAAAATAGCTTTCATTACGGTGTCTACTACCTTGCATTACCGCTGCCTGCTACGCCTGTTCCAGGTCGTCTGGCCAGCTTTCACACGAAAGATGTTGGCCGACGCGATGGCAGTGATCCTACACCCTGGGTCCGGGAAATTCTGGCAGATTACGATCTCGATGAAAAAACAAAAAAAATTATTCTCGTCACCATGCCGCGCATTCTTGGTTACGTATTTAATCCGGTCAGCTTTTATTTTTGCCTGGATGAGCATAACGCTGTGCGAGCGGTGTTATGCGAAGTCCATAACACCTTTGGCGAGCAACATAATTATTTATGTGCGAATCCGGATCACGCACCCATTGCCGCTGACCAATGGTTGGAAGCAGAAAAAGTATTTCATGTATCACCGTTTCTGGATCGCAGTGGTGCTTACCAATTTCGGTTTGATTTTTCCGCAGAAGCGCTCGGTATCTGGATCGATTATTACGATGCCGATCAGCAAAAACAATTGATCACATCATTAACGGGTTCCTTTGCACCATTGACTGAACAGTCACTTAGGCAAGCTTTTTGGCAGCATCCGCTGGTTGCCTTAAAAGCGATGACATTAATTCATTGGCAAGCCTTAAAGCTCGTCATGAAAGGAATTCGCTTTGTGACCAAACCAGCACAACTTGCACAGCGAACCACTGCGACCCGACAGCTAACAAAATGTGAAACGGAAAAAGTAGCGGACGAAATGCCGAATAAAGTATTGGGAGGTTACCGACATGTTTGATCGCCAGATTACCAACCGTTTTCTCGCCGCACTGGAGCGTATTGAGGTCGGGGCAATCAGTGTTACAACACCGGATGGCAGGGTATATAAATTCAACAGCTCCAATGCCGGGCCCGATGTTGAATTTAGTATTCATGACTGGCGGCTGGTGAGTGCGTTAATTCGCCATGGTGATATTGCGCTGGCGGAGGCGTATCGCGATGGTTGGTGGGATTCTCCAGATCCAACACAATTATTTCTTTTCGGCCTGCAAAATCAGGTTGCATTGGATAATTATATTTGCGGCAACGCATTTGGTAGGCTTGCTTCGCGCATCGCCTATTTTTTCACTCGTAATACTGAGCGCGGTAGCAAAAAAAATATCCACGCGCATTATGATCTCGGCAACGATTTTTATTCGCTGTGGCTTGATCCATCCATGACCTACTCGGCGGGAATCTTTGCTAGCGAAAATGAATCGCTCCAAAGTGCACAAACCAGAAAATATGACCGGATGATTGATCGGATTAATTCGTCCGGCAGCCTGTTGGAAATCGGTTGTGGTTGGGGCGGATTTGCGGAGCGTGCGCTGCAACGCGGCGATTACGGCATCAAGGGGTTGACGATTTCCGAGGCACAACATCAATTTGCGTCCCGACGTGTGGGTAATAATGCGGTTATCGCGCTGGAAGATTATCGTCGCCAAAGCGGCTTGTACGACCAGATTGTATCCATCGAAATGTTTGAAGCAGTGGGGGAAAAATTCTGGCCGGTTTATTTTGGAAAACTCAAATCCTTACTCGCCGCCAAAGGCAAAGTGATGGTACAAAGCATCACCATTGCCGAAGAATCGTTTGCACGTTACCGCACCAGCGGTGATGCAATCCGCACATTTATTTTTCCGGGTGGCATGTTGCCATCGCCATCCCGCTTTCGCGAAGAAAGTACGAAAGTAGGGCTGCGTGTCACCGATGAATTTGCGTTTGGGCAGGATTATGCGTTGACCCTTTCGCATTGGTTGGGCAATTTTGATGCGCGAATCAACGACGTAAAAGCCATGGGTTTTGATGAAAAGTTCATTCGCATGTGGCGTTTTTACCTGACCTGCTGCATAGCATCCTTCAAGCATGGAAGAACCAACGTCATGCAATGGGGACTCGAACATGCGGTCTAAATTATTTTTATTTGTTGGCGTTTTTTTTCTTTATTCGCTCCAGGTATCCGCGCTTGAAAAAAATACGGCGTCCATTAATTTGACTATCCCCGAAACATTAATGACTGATGTTCCCGGTGCAGAGATTGTTGGGCAGGGCGTTTTGTCCTATGCATTCTGGGATGTTTATAAGGCAACCTTATTTGCTGCTGATGGCGTATGGATGCAAAACAAACCCTTCGCGCTGTCTCTCGAATACTACCGGACGATAAAAGGCAAAGACATCGCTGACCGTTCCGTGCAGGAAATACGCCAGCAAGGTTTCACCAACGAGGTGGCTTTGGCTGCATGGAATTCGCAGATGAAAGCGATTTTTCCCGATGTAAAAAACGGCACGGTATTAACCGCGATTTATCTGCCGGGTAAACAAACCACTTTTTACCAGGGTACTGACTCCATCGGTGCTATCAAAGGCGACGAATTCGGCACGTTATTTTTTGGTATCTGGCTTGCGGAAAAAACATCCGAACCGCAATTGCGTCGCGCACTTCTGGGTTTGCAATGAACGCACAAACCATCACCGGCAAATCGCTGCTGCAGTATGGTTTTATTGCAGTGCCGATCGCTTTTGCCGGTTTTCCACTCTACGTACTCGCGCCGGATTTTTTTGCTACGCAGCACGGGCTTTCACTGACGTTGCTCGGTACATTGTTATTGATCATTCGCGTATTTGATGCCGTGCAAGATCCGCTCATTGGTTGGTTTACCGACAGGTTGCAAGGACAATTTTCAGGATTATTAACAATTGCTGGTGCAGTTTTATGTTTATCGATTTTTGGACTTTTTAACGGCGTTATTTTTTCGCCTGCTATCTGGTTTTGCTTTTGTATGCTGTTCGCGATCAGTGCTTACAGTGTGTTAACCATAGTGCTCGGCACACAGGCGACCTTATGGACAGAGGATTCAACCGCGCAAACGAGAATTGCGGGCGCGCGCGAAGCGTTCGGCATTATCGGGCTTGTCATTGCTGTTTCTACACCGACTTTGCTGACGCAATGGGTTAATGCAGATGAAGTTTATCGTTGGTATGCGGGAATTCTTTTTAGCTTGATGGTTATTGGAGTTATCAGTTTTTCCAGATTGCACTGGCGCCCTTCCGTAGCAATCAGCACTGCAAATCACGCGCGTATTTCTGCACCGTCGCCGCTGGCAGCGATACGTGCATTACCGGCGGAGAGCGTACGACTTTTTGCGGTCTACGGTTTGAGTATGCTGGCTTCCAGTATTCCTGCCGTATTGGTTATTTTTTTCGTGCGCGACCTTATTGGTGCAGAACATTTAACGGGTTTATTTTTACTGCTTTATTTCCTGTCCGGCGCTGCTGCCATGCCGCTGTGGAAAAAAATCAGTGTTCGTTTTGGAAAATATAAAGCCTGGTGTTTTGCAAATATCCTCGCCGTAGCCGGATTCATCTGCGCATTTTTTTTGAGTGCCGGTGATGTTTGGCCCTACGCCGCCGTCTGCGTAGTTTCCGGCCTTGCGCTGGGTGCGGATCTAACGCTACCGCCCTCCATTCTTGCAGATCACATCCATGCGCGCAGTAATCGCGCCTGCTCAGGATCGCATTACGCATTTCTCGCGTTTATCGGTAAAGCCAGCCTTGCACTCGCTTCCGCCATTGCATTACCGATTCTCGATGTGGCTGGCTTCAAATCCCGGGCCATGAATTCAGCGGTCGCGCTTGTAACGCTGTCCACTGCCTACGCGCTCATCCCCTGCGTGTTGAAATTGGGCGCCGCGGGTTTGCTGTACGGTTTTTTTATTCGATCCGGATCAGGAGGAAAACATGACAATATTCAAAATCATGGCAACAATGGGAGTTCTCATCATGCTTAGCAGTTGCGCCGCGAATAATATCGACTATTACAAAGACACTACGCCTCGCGCTGACATCAAGGAATATTTTAATGGCCCCATCAAAGCCTGGGGCATAGTGCAGGATTGGCGTGGCCGCGTGGTGCGTCGGTTTGATATTGAACTGGTTGGCGAGTGGAATGGCGATGTCGGGACGTTAACGGAACATTTTGATTATTACGATGGTGAAAAACAAAAACGGGTGTGGACGATAAAAAAAATGGCTGATGGTACCTTCGAGGGAACAGCATCCGATATTATCGACAAAGCTACCGGTAAAGCAGAAGGTAGTGCGGTGCGCTGGAATTATGTGATGGATCTGCCAGTAAAAGACACGACATATCACATTCGTTTCGACGACTGGATGTGGTTAATGAACGATGGTGTGTTGATTAATCGTTCTTACCTTAAAAAATTTGGTATCACGGTTTCCGAATTGACTATTTTCATGCAAAAACAACAATGAGTACTGACTACAATCATCAGATCGTCTGGATTATTGGCGCAAGCAGCGGAATCGGGTGTGCGCTAGCGCGCGAACTTTCCGCGCGCGGCGCCATTCTTGCACTCTCTGCGCGGCGCAAAGATGAACTTGAAAAATTAAATAGCGAACTTGGCGATAAGAATAAGGTTTTCGTGTTGGATACCACCGATGCAGAGACAACCATTCGTACTGCGAAAGCGATTCGCGTGGCCTTTGGACGAATTGATCGCGTTATTTTTTTAGCGGCGGCCTACGCTCCCATGAAAATAGATGCGCTCGACATCACTGCAACCAAAGGCATCGTCGATATCAATTTAACCGGTGCATTTAACCTTGTGCATGCGGTACTACCCATTCTTAAAACCCAATCGGAAAAAGGGCAGCTCGCACTGTGTGGCAGCGTAGCCGGTTATATTGGCCTTCCCGGTGGACAACCTTACAGTGCAACCAAAGCGGCGATTATTAACCTTGCCGAGAGTTTGCACGCAGAATGCAAAGATGCGCTCGACATTAAATTAATCAGCCCGGGGTTTGTGCGTACACCATTGACCGACAAAAATAATTTTTCAATGCCTGCCATCATTGAACCGGAACAAGCCGCAAAGGAAATCGCGGATGGTTTGTTGTCGCGTCGTTTTGAAATCCATTTCCCTAAAAAATTTACCCTGTTCCTCAAGCTATTGCGCTGGCTTCCCTACTCGCTGGCGTTACGTATGACGCGTAAAATTAATTATTAAGTTAATGAATCTCTCTATCGTTAATTCGTGGAATTGATAATAAATTCACCGTATGATAACGCCTCAGGCACAAGCACTCCCTGTTGTTTTGGGTTGCATCGGTCATAAGAACGGAGCGTTTAATGCTTCGTCATAACAATAATGAACACCTTTGTAATTTTATTCTGATCAATTCGATATTGATCAGGGATATATACCAATAACGACAGTTCTGGAGATCACCATGCGTTTTTCCCCTTTCCTTTTATCGCTGTTAGCGGCTTCGGTTGCGAGCCAGGTTTTTGCAGCCAATCGCCCCTCTGGTTACACCACGATTTGTAAAAATGATCAGACCTGTTCTGTGGCGTCAGCGACCAACGTGGCATTTGGTCGAAATGATAAATTTACTTACAAAGTATTAAGCGGCACATTTGTGTGTGGCGAAGTGACTTTTGGTACAGGAACCAAAGTATCAGGTGGCGTTAATGAATGTTCTATTCCTTCAGGTACAGCATCCAGCAGCTCGCAAACTGCGTCCAGTAAACCTGCAGTAAGTTCAGCGGTATCCAGTAGTAAATCCAGCGTGTCTTCACAAATTGCTTCGTCAATAAAATCCAGCATCGCCAGTTCATCATCAGCTGCAAATTGCCTGGGCAATATCAACGCGAGCAAAACCTATTATGTATCGCGTAATGGTTCAGCGAATGCCAATGGCAGCAGCTTCGGTGCAGCGATGGATTTAACCAGCGCATTGGCGGCAGTGAAAGCCGGCGAAATGTTGTTGTTGGAACCAGGTACTTATTCAGTGCCTTACTCGGCTGGTAAAGCGAATACGATCACGCTGTCCAAATCGGGAACTGCTTCGGCACCGATTCGAATAGTGGCTGCAAATTGTGGTCGCGCGGTGATTGATTTTTCGTTTCCGGAACAAGCATGGGTGCAAGATTCTTATGGGGTTTATTTAACGGGCAGCTATTGGTATTTCAAAGGTATTGAAATTACTCGTGCCGGGTATCAGGGTGTATACGTCACCGGAAAATACAACACCTTCGAAAATTGTGCGTTCCATAATAATCGCAATACCGGTTTGGAAATTAATAAAGGGGGAGCCTACACCACGGTGATTAATTCCGATGCTTATCGCAATTATGATCCCAAAAAGAATGGCAGCATGGCGGATGGTTTTGGGCCAAAACAAACGCAAGGCCCGGGCAATAAATTTGTTGGCTGTCGCGCATGGGAAAATTCCGATGATGGTTTTGATATGTTTGACAGCCCCGAAATTGTTACTGTAGAAAATAGCTGGGCATTCCGGAATGGCGTTGATGTGTGGAATTACGGGAGTTTTGCTGGCAATGGCAATGGATTTAAGTTGGGCGGCAATAAAGTCGTCGCGCGCAACCGGATTACTAACTCGATTGCATTTGATAATCCGCTGAAAGGGTTTGATCAAAATAATAATGCGGGTGGTCTGACGGTGTTGAATAACACAGCGTATCGCAATGGTATTAATTACGGCTTGGGTAATGCAGTTAACTCCGGTGAAAAACATTACCTGCGAAATAATATTTCATTGTCAGGCACGGTGAATGTATCCAATGCCGATAGTAAAAATAATTCGTGGGATACGGGGCCACTCGCAATAGCAGCAGATTTTGTGAGCCTGGATTTATCATTGGCTACAGCGGCACGAAATTCAGATGGATCATTACCGGTTAATAATTTGTTCCGCTTGAACAGCAACAGCGCGCTGATTGATAAAGGTGTGAATGTCGGGTTGCCTTATTTGGGATCTGCGCCGGATTTAGGTGCGTTTGAAAAAAAATAATTGCAATACCACCAGCGCGATGCTTGGTCGCGCTGGTTTTTTAATCAAAAATTATCGTCGCTGCCTGTTATCTACGCTCATTATTATTTAACAGGGTGTAATGCGATGTAATTGCCTCTTATTGGGGGGTGGTGAAAAATCATCATCGCACCTTCATTTCTTAAATTTTTCTTTTTGATTAATAATTTAAGTGCCATGAATGTGTGGATGGCTCGGTTATTGACATTTTATCCAGCCTTCTACGGAGATATGCGATCAGGGACTGCAGCGAGAAAGATCGCTACCTAATGAATTATTGCCTGAAAGGATATCCACATCATGACGACTTTATGTGTTTACGTTATCTCTCTTCCCTTGCTGCTTAGCGCACACCTGATTAGAAAGAAAAATCCCCGTATTTCTTGATCTGACAAGTTGGTTGATCATCGACCGTTGATGGGTCGTTTCTATTTCTTTTTGAGAATTCACTATGACTAATTACCGTAGTTTTTTTTCCGCCAATGCCGGCAATTCGGAGGCTGCAAAAAATGTTGTTGACACACAACCCAATAATAATGGTTATCCATGCCCTGGACCGCAAAACGCAACGGCCGAGGAAATTGCGCGCAGCGCATTTTTTATGAAAGAACAAGATTGGTCGCGTGTACAGAATGAACATTTTGATTTTATTGTTGTGGGTACCGGCCCCACAGCATTGGCATTTATTGAACAAACATTAGCGATAAATGGCCGCGCAAAAATTCTGGTTTTGGAGCGCGGTGGTTATTGGTTGCCGAGTCATTACCAAATGTTACCGATGGCATTGCAGGCAACTACAGGGACACCGACTACAACCTACCCATGGTCGCGGACAAAAAAAATGGCAACGGAAGGCAATAAATTTTCTCAGGCTGGATACATTCCCCAACTGGGTGGCCGTTCAACTTACTGGAGTGCCTGGTGCCCTTCTCCAGATGCAATGCAGTTGCGTGATTGGCCGCAACAACTGATTGCAGTAACGCAACAGGAAAATTTCTGGCAACGTGCGCGCGATTTTTTGCATGTGACATCGACCGATGAAATACAGGATGCAGTGTATGGAAAACTGCAGGCTCAAATAACCCAAAATCTCAAACACAATTTAGCAGCAGTGCCTTCGGCAACTGAAGCATTCGCCGCACCGATTGCGGTGGGTAAAACTGATTGGCAGGGCGTTAAATTCTATAAATTTTCTACAGTAGGAACCTTACTGGGCTTGCAACAAAAACAACAGCAGTTGGAAAACGCCGGAACAGGTGCAGCATTGACGATTGTGGATCGTTGTGTGGTAGATAAACTCGAACACGATGGTAAAGGCGTAGTGACAAAAATTCATACCAGTCGTGGAGCAATAAATGTTGGCACTGCCCAAATTGTATTGGGAATGGGCACAATTCCCCCTGCAACCTTATTAATGAACTCGTTTGCAGGTACAGGTTTGTTGGTAAATGCGGGAAAACGCTACACCGGCCATTTCATGTCTCATGTTATTGCGCGGATAAAACGGTCTGAATTTACGTCGTTGGCGCAACTGGAAATTGGTGCGACTTATCTCGCAGGAACGGATAAAAAAACGGGGTTGCAATATCACGTACAGACCAGTGCATTTGCATCAAAAAATCCGGTTGCGGATGCAAACACTATTGCACTCGAAGCACCGGATGCCGCCGCTGTCGCCACGCCTGAACAATTACAAGGTTCAGAGGATTACGTGGTGTTTGTGTGTGCAACCTTGGGTGAGGTAAGTGAAAAAAATCCTGACAATTGGCTCAGGTTAACTGATGGCAGTGACCCCACCACCAACCTTTCAATACAACTGGGCCTGAGTGAAACGGATCAGGAATTGTGGAATGTGCTTGATGAAGCAACCTATCAAACTATTTCGGCAATGACGGAAAAAAATCAGGCGGTCGATGTTGAATATTGGACTGATGCAAATGGATGGCAAACAGCACGACCCACCGCAACCGATATTCGTTTACCTATTATTGTGCACGAAGCATCGCCTTTGTGGATTGGCACCGATCCGGCAACGTCTGTTGTCGGTTTGGATTATCGTCCGCACGGTGTAAAAAATGTGTATGTCACCGGCGGTTCTTTATTTCCCACATCCGGTTCATGGAACCCAACGCTTACGATGTGTGGTTTTGCGCAAGACTTGGCAGAAAAATTAAATCGTTAAGGACGATTTAACCTTGTGCTGTTGGATTCTAACAGCACAAAAAACGTGTTAGTCACAACAACCGTGTTGAAGGAAAATTACATGAAAAAAAATAGCAAAACTGCTTTGGGTATTTCGCTTTGCCTTGGTCTGGCGATCAGTAACATAGCGTGTGCCCAAACTACGCATCGTCCGCAATTGGCAGCTGCGGCTCCTGCCGTCGCAACGCCATTCCAAAATAACAATGGCCAGGTACCAACCCCACAACAATATTCGGGGCCTTTGTTTTCGGTAAGTCACGCATGGCCGCAAAAAGCGTTGCCGCCACTGGCTAACCCTCCATGGCAAACGGCTATCAAAGGCCAACAAATTACCACCGAAAATGCCAGCGCCTATGCCTATGCATTGCGTGAATACGTGAGTAAAAATGCGAAGACATTAATTCTGGATTACCCCAATTGGAATGCAGCTAAAGCCGGTTGGTTTAACGAACCCTGGTTGGGCAGTGAGCGGGAAGCCATTCGCGGAACTTATGCAGCTGGTGAATTTGGTCCGGCAATTTTTCCGGATACCGGTTTGCGCGCAACGTTTAATACCCATGTGCTTACTTATTACGATGAGCGCGCTGCGTACACATTGTTCAAAATGTGGGGCGCATCGGCAATGACGCCTGATATAAAAACTGCAAACGGACAATTCGAAGAAGGTGCCGTTATTGTTAAAGCGGCAGTATTCGCTTCAACCGATCCCAAACAAAAAACGGATTGGTGGGACGCGATGAAAGGTGCATCGGTATGGTCATTGTTTATTGATCAATCCGGAAACAATCAGCCACCACAAGTCTGGCCCGGATACGTGGCCCAGTTCGACATTATTGTGAAAGATACCAAGTCATCACCTATTACAGGCTGGGTATTTACTACGCTGGTGTATGACGCTTCTGCACCGGGTGATGCCTGGGACAAAATGATTCCACTCGGCGCCCAATGGGGTAACGATCCGCAGGCAACTCAACCGGGTCAACCATTGGTAGAAAACTGGATCAACCCCAAAGCACCGAAATACTCTACCCAAACCCTGGGTTGGGGTGGCCGTCTCTCCGGCCCGAATGACGGAGCGCGCAACAATATTGCAGTGAATGGCAAAGTGGAAATCAACGCACCTGATTCGTCCTGTATGAGCTGCCACAGCACGGCGCAATGGAATGTTGCAAAACATCGAATGGATTCGTTTCTATTACCTTCATTTTCACAAGACGCGCCACCCGGTTTTCAATTGTGTAATGACCAGGGCAAGCGTGATCCCAACGGCCAGAATATTTGTTCGCCTGCACCTGCTTCCCCTGAGTGGATGAAATGGTTCCAGAACCGCCCCGGTACAGAGCCGATGGATGCAGGTTCAGTAGCAATGGATTTTGATGAGGTGTTTTCCTTTAAGTCGTTACCGCTGTGGTACAAGGCAACCAGTGGTGGTGCTCAGGTGAATCCCAAATTACTGAAATCATCCACACAAACAACACGCTTTAACCAATACACCGGTGCTCCATTGAAGGATGCCGGTAATTCAAAAAAATAATTATTTAAAATTTTTCAAGGATGATTTTTTGCGTGAAAAAGCCGAAGGGTAAAACCTTCGGCTTTTTTATTGACGATTGACTCTCCCCCTAGGGGAAAGATTTAAAGTGGTTAAGGATTTTAAGCTTGATGAAATTCTTTATTGATGGGTTTTGGAGAAACAGTGTGAGTAAAAAATTGTAGTGGTGTTGGGACACCCGGGTTCAGATAGCTATCTATTTATCTGAAAATGCCCATTTAATAGTTTAATTGACCATAAGCTTATGGTTTATTTGACAATATAAGATTCTGAATGTATACAAGTACTCATCGATGGCGCCGGATTGAACAAATATAACAGCAGCCCCTATCAGGCCTTCGATGCAAACCTGCCCGCAATGGGTAAATCAACCGTCAATGGTCCTCCTCCTCTATAGGTGGTATTGGTTGAGTGGCTATACCTGGAGTCTAATAATGAGAATGTCCATCAATAAGAAGAATGTGTTTGCTTCATTGGCTTGTGCAGCAGCGTTGGGTGTATCGGGAGCTGGCGCGCAGACCCTCACAAGTAATTCAACTGGCACCAACAACGGGTTTTATTACTCTTTCTGGAAAGATTCCGGCAGTGCGTCTATGACGTTGGGTGCAGCCGGGCGCTATACCTCCCAGTGGACCAGCAACACCAACAACTGGGTGGGCGGCAAGGGTTGGAATCCTGGAAGTAGCTCAAGAGTGGTGAGTTATTCGGGTAATTACGGCGTAACCAGCAGTCAAAACTCCTATCTGGCGTTTTATGGTTGGACGCGAAGCCCGCTGATTGAGTATTACATCATTGAAAGCTACGGTTCATACAATCCGGCCAGCTGTTCCGGCGGTACTGACTACGGCAGTTTCCAAAGTGACGGTGCGACTTATAACGTTCGCCGTTGCCAACGCGTGCAACAACCGTCGATTGATGGCACCCAGACCTTTTACCAATATTTCAGTGTGAGGAATCCCAAAAAGGGGTTTGGGAATATTTCCGGTACCATCACCTTTGCTAATCACGTTAACTTTTGGGCTAGCAAGGGTTTGAACCTGGGCAGCCACAATTATCAGGTGTTGGCGACCGAGGGTTATCAAAGTACGGGTAGTTCTGATATCACCGTAAGTGCAGGCACCAGTGGTGGCGGTGGCAGTTCCAGTTCAGCTGGATCGGGTAGCAAGACTGTGGTGGTGCGTGCCCGTGGTGTGACCGGACAGGAGACAGTAACCCTGAAAGTGAATGGCACAGCAGTACGATCATGGACATTGACCACCAGCATGGCGAACTACACGACGACGACCAGCTTGTCCGGTGGTGCGACGGTGGAATATGCCAACGATGCGACTGGCCGTGATGTGCAAGTGGATTACATCAGTGTCAACGGCACGGTTCGCCAATCGGAAGCG
Organism: Cellvibrio sp.; assembly: GCA_035490715.1. GTDB lineage: Bacteria > Pseudomonadota > Gammaproteobacteria > Pseudomonadales > Cellvibrionaceae > Cellvibrio. The sequence goes on along the minus strand of DATJLF010000069.1, from coordinate 58,966 downwards.
CAAAGCTACAACACTGGCGTATACCAAAACGGTGCTTGTGGCGGTGGCAACGGCATGAGCGAGTGGCTGCATTGCAACGGTGCTATTGGGTACGGCAATCTGTAATGAGCGGTTAATCGCTAGTAAACGGAGAAAGGCAGAAAAAATCGTGTGATAGTTTCTGCCTTTCTCGCGTCAGGTTTTTATCAACACTTCAATAACAATAATGAGCGTTGGCACGATGAATATCACTCGACATTTTCTGTTACCGGCACTGGCTGGTGCCCTGGTCACCTATGGAACGCTGAAGCTGCAGGAGGATGATACGCAAGTGCGCACGCAAATTAGCGCACTTGAAAACCGGGTTTTGGAGCTGGAGTTGTCGCTGGCGCAAAAAGATGAAGCATTAAACCGCGCCCGCGCCTTCGCCCGCTTTGAACAACAACTTCCCGGCGTATTGGAAGACCTGAAGGTGGATGCAGTGCCAGCGAAAGATGAGCCAATCCGCCTTGCCGATACCGTCGCGCAAACACCGGTTGCGCTGGTGAGTGCCGAGCAAAAAATCAGGGATTTAAGCTCCAATTCTGACCGTGATCCACGGCCTTTTTCCCAGAAAGTGCAGGATTTGCTGGCGGCCGATGCCAGCCAGGAGAATATTGCGATTGCCAGTAAAGGGATTGTGGATATGGTGGACAACCGCGAGAGCCTGCCCAGCCAGGAATTGGAAACCATTTATTACAACCAGACTGATCCGGAGCTAAAGCGCGTTGCGGCTCAGGCGTTATCCTTGCGTGGCGATAACAGTCTACTGGATAAACAAATCAACGAAGCCCAGCCGGGGCTGCGTAGTGATGACCCGGCGCAACGGCAGAAAACCCTCGTGGAATTGGCCAAAACCCGCTATGCCGGTGCGGCCAACCTGATCGCACCCTTACTGGGGGATACGGATACGGGAGTAAAACTGGATGCACTACTCGCATTGCGGGTAACGGGTAACCAGAGTCATATCCATCTAGTGGAAGCATTGGCCACGGATCCCGACCCGGCGGTGAGTTGGTTGGCGAAGGATGTGATTGATAACTTGCAGAACCTGAGCGAACGCGCCCGCACGCGGATTGCCAGTGCCGATATTGTCGCCGAATTGCCGGTAGTCAGTGCGCCCTGACAGCCACTGATATGGTTTCTTTGACAATAAGAAGCTTAAGTTGTATACAAGTGTGCATCGAGCGATCAAGCCGTTCAGAAATAATAACAGCAAGGTTGTATGGCGCTCGAAAACGCCTGTTCGCAAAGAGCAGGATATTCTCAACGCCCCCTCCTCTATGGGCGGTATTGGTTGGGAGGCTCAATCCTGGAGTCTAATAATGAAACGTATCAACAGCAGTTACCTGTTTTCTCCGCTCGTACTGGCCTTGGCCATTAGCGCATCAACGGCGGGTGCCCAAACCCTGACCAGTAATTCCACCGGTACCAACAACGGTTTTTATTACACCTTCTGGAAAGACTCGGGTAATGCATCCATGACCTTGCAATCTGCCGGCCGTTATACCTCGCAGTGGAACAGCGGTACCAATAACTGGGTGGGCGGTAAAGGCTGGAACCCCGGTAATAGCTCCCGTGTTATTAGTTATTCGGGGAATTACGGGGTGAGTAACAGCCAAAACTCTTATCTGGCACTTTACGGTTGGACTCGCAGCCCGCTGATCGAGTATTACGTTATTGAAAGTTACGGTTCCTATAATCCGGCGTCCTGTTCTGGTGGTACCGACTACGGCAGCTTCCAGAGCGATGGCGCCACTTACAATGTTCGCCGCTGCCAGCGGGTGAACCAGCCGTCGATAGATGGTACCCAGACCTTTTATCAATACTTCAGTGTGCGTAATCCCAAGAAGGGTTTTGGCAATATTTCGGGCACTATCACGTTTGCCAACCATGCTAATTTCTGGGCCAGCAAAGGGCTGAACCTGGGTAATCACAATTACCAGGTATTAGCGACCGAGGGTTACCAAAGCACCGGTAGCTCAGACATCACCGTCAGCCAGGGAGGAAGCAGTGGTGGTGGCAGTTCAAGTTCTACGCCGTCAACGGGTGGCAGCAAGACAATAGTCGTACGCGCGCGTGGCACTTCCGGCCAGGAAAGCATCCGCCTTAAGGTGAACAATACGGTAGTGCAAACCTGGACGCTCTCAACCAGCATGGCAAACTACACAGCAACGACATCCCTGTCGGGCGGTAGCCTGGTGGAATACACCAACGATGCCTCCGGCCGTGATGTGCAGGTGGATTACATCAGTGTTAACGGCTCGGTTCGTCAATCGGAAAACCAAACCTACAATACCGGCGTTTACCAAAACGGCGCTTGTGGTGGAGGTAACGGCGGTAGCGAGTGGCTGCACTGCAATGGCGCCATTGGTTATGGCAACCTTTAATTGCGATAGACGTTAGTGATGTGACAAGGGGGTTGGATTTCCACCCCCTTCTCGTGTTCCGGTTTTAACAACAATAACGACAAGATTGAATCCTGATTCCCATGAATATCACGCACAAATACCTGTTGTTAACGGCGCTCATCAGCGCTGCCCTGAGCCTTGGTCTTGGGGGTGTACTTATAGTCTCCTACCACCGTATGGACGCATTGGAACAGCAAGTGCAAGAATTGAAGGCGCAGCGTGCTGAGCAAGATCGGCAGCACATGCAAGCAGTCCAAATGGCGGGGCCCGGTGTAGCGACATCGCCAGTTGACCAGCTAGTTAAAGATTTAAGCACCCGATTTGTGGGTGATAGCCGCTCAATCGCCAAAAAATTGCGCGATTTCCTCGCTGAACATCGGCACGAAAAAGACTTCGCCATTGCGAGTAAAGTAATTGCTGATATGGCTGATAACCCGGATGCCTTGACGAATGAGGAATTGGATTGGCTATTCCAGCAGCCGGTGAGCCCGGTGATTAAACGGGTAGCGGCGCAGATACTCTCCGCACGGGGCAATAATCAGGCAATGGACAGTTATATCGCCGGGTATCGATCCGGTTTGGACAGCGCAAATCCGGTGGAACGGCGCGCCGCGTTGGGTGAGTTGGCCAAAACCCGGTATGTCGGTGCCGCGACCATGATCCTTCCGGTGTTGAATGATCGGGACACTACTGTGTTGTTGGATGCCCTGCTCGCTTTGCGGTCAACAGGCAATGAAAGCCATAGTTCAGCAGTAATATTCCTGGCCAAACACCCGGATCCATCTGTCAGCTGGCTGGCTGGGGATGCGCTTAATAACCTTGAACTACTGAGTAAAAAAGCGCGTACACATGTTTTAGTGGCAGATATTGTCGCAGAATTGCCGCCCATACCCTTGGAATGAGCTCCTTGATGTTTCCAGTAAAACCGGGTATTTATTAATAAAAATATCGCCGAATTTAAAGCTCATTCCCTGCTTGTTTGGCACCAAATGCGGTATTTTCCTAAAGGGTTTTATCATCAAAAGCTGCTAACCAATTCCGCTTTTACAATGCTTTATTGTTATAAAGACCATAAGCATATGGTTAATGCGACCATATTTATATGGTTTATTTGACAATAAGTCTCGTTAGCCAGTATACAAGTGTCCATCGAAGCGCTATGCCGTTTTTTTAACAATAACAGCGACGAAGTAAAGCACTCGATTGAATGCCTGTTCGCAATGAACAGGGTGAGTCCTCAAGAGCCCTCCTCCTCTAAAGGTGGTATTGGTTGAGAGGCCTAAATCCTGGAGATAAATAATGAAATTCCCCACTATCGGCAAACGCGTCCTGACAGCGCTGGTTTGCACAGCAGCGTTCGGCGTAACCAACGCCGGCGCCCAAACCCTGAGTAGCAACTCAACGGGTACCAATAACGGGTTTTACTACACCTTCTGGAAAGATTCCGGCGGTGCAACCATGACCCTTGGCTCCGGCGGCCGCTATACATCCCAATGGACCAATAACACCAATAACTGGGTCGGCGGCAAAGGCTGGAATCCCGGCAACAGCATGCGCACCATCAGTTATTCCGGTAATTATGGTGTGAGCAGTAGCCAAAACTCGTATTTGGCCCTGTACGGTTGGACCCGCAGCCCGCTAATCGAATACTACGTCATCGAGAGTTACGGCTCTTACAACCCGGCCAGCTGTTCGGGTGGTACCGACTACGGCAGTTTCCAGAGTGACGGTGCGACCTACAATGTGCGCCGCTGCCAACGTGTACAACAACCCTCTATTGATGGAACCCAAACGTTCTACCAATACTTCAGCGTGCGCAACCCCAAAAAAGGGTTCGGGAATATTTCCGGCACTATCACCTTCGCTAACCATGCTGCTTTCTGGGCCAGCAAGGGTTTGAATCTGGGAAATCACAACTATCAGGTCATGGCGACCGAAGGTTACCAAAGCATGGGTAGCTCCGACATCACTGTGAGCGAAGGTCCTGGCCCGAATCCCACCAGCAGCACTCCAACAACCAGTACCAGCAGCGCCAGTTCAGTGAACAACGGTGGCGGTAATACCGGTAGTGGTGTTGTGGTTCGCGCACGTGGCGTGGCTGGGGGTGAGCACATTAATTTGCGTATCGGCGGCAGCACGGTGGCTAGCTGGAACCTGACTACCAGCTTCCAGGACTTGAGCTACACCGGTACTGCGTCGGGCGATATCCAGGTGCAATACGACAATGACAGCGGTAGTCGTGATGTGGTGGTGGATTACATCCGTGTGAATGGTGAAACCCGTCAGGCGGAAGATATGGAATACAACAACGGTGCTTACGCGAATGGTTCGTGTGGCGGTGGCGGTAATTCCGAATTCCTCCACTGTAATGGTGTGATCGGTTTCGGCTACACCTACGATTGCTTCAGCGGTAACTGCAGTGGCAATACCGGCGGCGGCACTGGCTCCAGCAGCAGTTCTGGCGGCGGTAACACCGGTGGTGGCAATACCAACTGTTCCGGCTATGTCGGCATCACCTTCGACGATGGCCCCGGCGCTAACACCAACACTCTGGTGAACCTGCTCAAGCAAAACAACCTCACTCCAGTGACCTGGTTCGTGCAGGGTAACTATGTGGCTTCCAATGCTAACCTCATGTCTACGTTGTTGAGCGTAGGAGAGGTGCAAAACCACAGCTACACCCACCCACACCTGAACACCATGAGCTATCAGCAAATCTATGACGAGCTGAACCGCACCAACCAGGCGATCCAAAGTGCCGGTGCTCCAAAGCCAACGCTGTTCCGCCCACCCTATGGCGAGACCAATTCCAACATAAACCAGGCAGCGCAAAACCTCAGCTTGCGTGTTATCACCTGGAACGTGGATTCGCAGGATTGGAACGGCGCCAGTGCAGCAGCTATCGCCAATGCAGCTAACCAATTGCAAAACGGCCAGGTAATCCTGATGCACGACGCCAACTACAACAACACCAATGCAGCTATTCCACAAATTGCCGCTAACCTGCGTGCGAAAGGTTTGTGTGCGGGCCGTATTGATCCATCAACCGGTCGCGCGGTGGCACCATCGGGCGGTAACAACGGCGGCACTACTACCAGTAGCAGTCGCAGCAGTACGCCAGTCGTCACCACCAGCAGTAGCAGCAGTGTTGCCACTGGGGGCGCGTGCCAATGCAACTGGTGGGGTACCCGTTATCCAATCTGCACATCCACTGCGAGTGGCTGGGGCTGGGAGAACAACAAAAGTTGTATTACCACCAGCACCTGTAACAGCCAGGGTTCAGGCGGTGGCGGTGTAGTGTGTAATTAATTTCGTTTAATTCGCGAAGTGAAAAAGAGGCAGAGTTTTTTCTGCCTCTTTTTTCACCAAATTAAATTTTGTTCGCGAATATGAAAAATTCAGAAATGACTTATGCGAGGGTGATCGATTAACTGGATTTCCAACCCCAGATAATAACTCCCATCCCGATAAATGTGATGCTCGCGCCTAAAAGATCGCTATTGGAAAGTTTCACACCGTCAACAAATCTCAGCCACATCAATGCGACAATGACGTAAGCCCCACCGTATGCGGCGTATACTCTTCCGCTCGCGGCGGGATGCAACGTTAATAACCAAACAAAAACCATCAGGCTGATTGCAGCGGGGGCGAGTAACCAAAGGCTGGCATTTTTTCGGAGAACCAAATAAGGCAAATAACAACCAATAATTTCAGCGATTGCGGTGAAAAAGAATAGCGCACCAATAAGTATGTAATTCACAAGATCTACCTCAGGTAATCAGGTATTTAAAAATCCATTGGGCGGGCTCGTAAAACATTTAGTTGAAAACACTAAACCCTCGCCAACAACTCAATCCAGATAACAATCAAAAAATACAAACCAATACCCATCACAGCAGATCGCACCAATACGGTGTTAATAGTGATGTGTACTAATGTGTGAATATATCTGGAAATTACGAAGCCCCAGGCATTAAACACCAGTGCTTCACTGGTGTAATCCAAATTAAAAGAAAGGATGCAAGCTGCAATAAAAACAGGCGGGAGTTGAAACAGGTTATTCAGGTTGTTGGTTGTTTTGGTAACGTAGGCGGGTTCGGTGCTGGCCTTGAATATTTCGTAATGGGACAATTTTGTTGAACTAAATTTCACCGCCCACATGCGGCATATGAATGCCACTACAAACATCGAAACCATTAATATAAACAATAAAACCAGCGGTTCTTTCATAGCGATTTTTCGAAAATTATCAGGCAGCAGTTTTACACTGGTACGTAAGGCGTAATAAATTACGCCGGTTGATCAATGCTGACCGCACTTTTTTCGAGGATATGGGTTTCGATTCCATCAATGGTTTTCTGGTTTTTCTTGACCCAGTATTCTTCAATACCCTGTTCGCCTTTTTTCTCTGCCCATTCGGATAATTCTGTGCGCTCGCAACGATAATCAAAAAAAGGAATGGACATACCACAGGAGCTTTGTACCAGTTCTACCGTCATATCGAAAATCTGGCGCGCACCGGGAATGGGCTCGAATTGGGCGAATAATGTTTCCCATTCGGCGTCACCTTTGTGAATCACCCTGGCAGTGCCGTATAAACGCAAAATCATCGGGTTGCCTTCAAAGGCAGCAAACATAATGGTCATACGCGGTGAGATTTGCACATGGGCGGCAGTTTCATTGCCGCTGCCAGTGACGTTGAGCCAGATTACGCGATTACCATCCAGCACGCGCAAACTATCCATCCCTTTGGGTGATACATTGATGCGGCTGTCAGCCGTGGCGGTGCCGACAAAAAAAATTTTTTGCCGGGCGATAAATTCCTGATGTTTCTCCAACATTTCTGAATATTGCTGTCCCATTTTTTAATCCTGTCCAGAAAAATAAATCACGAATGATTTTATAAAAGAAGGCCAGCGCCAGGCAGTGTTGTAGTAAAGCGTGAGTCATGCTGCTGCATCGACACGTATGCCGGTGCCAACAATATCCAACATATAATTGTCGGTAACATCATCGCCAAATGCGTAACTGTCCGCCAAATCCAGCTGGTGCTCAAGTGCGTACTGGATAACCGCCTTGCGTTTTTGCTCGCCAATGCAGGGGTATCCAATAAGCTCGCCAGTATAGACACCGTTCACTACTTCGGGAAGCGTACACAACAAATCATCAATACGTAATTTTTCCTTCAAACCTTGTAACAACGGTTGAAATGAACCGGTGACCAGAACGATCCGGTAACCTTGTGCTTGCAAGTCTCGCAATTGGTTCAGGGTTGTCCGAATATAAAATTCGTCGTTGGCTTCCATTTCATTAAACCAGTGCTGGGCGAGCTGGTTGATTAACGCTTGCGGCATGCCCTTGTAAATCGAAAAATATTCGCGATTCAATGCATCGCGCGGTGCATTGGTTTGCAGTTGTTCGCGAATGTGTTGCATAAACAATGCAAGCGTTGGTTGATGGATTTCGGCAAGCTGTTGCTGTTGCATAAATTGCACAAAGCTCACCAGGCTTTTGGTAGAAATAAGTGTTCCATCAACATCAAAAAATGCGGCGCGCAATTTATCAGGCATGTTGTAACTCCTCTTCTGTATTTCCATTTATTGCTGATAATGGATTAGCGTTTTGTTCGCGCGGAATGTATTGCAGGATAAAACTTGCAATGGTTTGTCGGAATCGTTCGGTAGCATCCCACTGGATGGCGTGGCCGCATTGTTCAAAGCTGATTAATTTGATCGGTAACTGTTGCTGTAATAATGCAGTGTAATAATCATTATTCAGGAATTGATCTTCTTTTCCCTGCAACAACCAGGTTGGAATATTGGCGTTAGCCAGTGAAGCGATTTCGTCTTCCAATAAACCTTGCGCAAGGCTTTTGCCAAGATCCTCGCGGAATTTTCCGTGGGTTTTTCGTATATGTGATTGCAATTGTTTTTTAGCAACCGGATTATCGTTGTGAATGAATGCGCGCGCAAAATTTTCAACAGCGGCATCATCCAGCTGATTAGCAAATAAAAGTCCGCCAGTGGGGTCCTCACGGAATAATTTACTGATAGTTGTTAAGGAAAAGGGCGGAGCCGAAATCAAACAAAGCCCGGTTGCATTGGTATGCAGGTGTAAGGCTTCCAGCAAGGCGTGTCCGCCCAGGCTTTGGCCAATCAATAAATAGTGCTTTGCAGCAAATGCGTTAACCACCTTGGCAGTAAATTCGCCCAAAGTGGCGATAGATAAGCTGTCGCGCTCTTGCTGATAATAATTGCTCTCCCCATGGCCCGGAAAACTGACGGCGATAATTTGGTATTGCTCCCCCAGCGGGGAATCAAGCAACTCTGCATAGGCCGCCGCGCAACTGGAATTGCCGTGAAAAATAAAAACGGGATTGCTTTTGCCGGCAGACACCAGGCATTCGATATTCAAGCCGTCGATATTTTTAAATAGCTTCTTCATATAAGGTTTCCTTGGCGGTGGCTTTGTTCGTTGTGAAATGGAAATTGCTGCTGATAGCGGTATGCAAGTTGGCCGTTTTGTCTAAACCGGATTCGTAAAAAACCAATCCATCGGGTCGCACCAACACAACGTCTTTTTGCATACGCACATCAGCCTCGGGCATATCCAACGCAACAATATGTTCACGTGAGGACAGCGCAACACCGGCGTGTTGTGTAAATTCATTGGCGATATAAATAATGCGGCACTCGGGATAAGCGAGCAGATTCTTGCGCAGTGTTTGCAATGCCTTTGCGTCAATACCGGCGGGCGCAATGCAACGCGCAGCAATAAAACACCAAAAAGAAACAGGTGAACCGGAATCCACTATCGTCTGCGGTGTTTGATGGTTTCTTTGTAAATGGTCGAGCCAATAAAATAATTCGCGCGGGAATTGACCCATGCGCGAGTGAGCCGGAATGTCATCAATATAAGGCGCAGGCACAGCAATTTTTTGTGCAATTCCAGAATGGAGCGCCGGGGCGATCTGTTTTAAAAAACTGCGGTTACTGAGGGTTGCTGCGAGCTTATCCAACACTGGATGGTCAACGATCTGGCGAGTGATTAATTGCGTAGAAAGATTGGATAAATGCGCCGCTTCACGAATCGCAGGCAAACGTTCTTCCGCATAAGTGTCCAGCAAACTGCGATGGCTGATGCCGCGATAAACAGCCGCCAATTTCCAACCTAAATTAAGTGCATCCTGAATACCGGTATTCATACCGGTGCCACCAATGGGGCTGAATAAATGGGCCGCATCACCAGCGATAAATAAACGCTGGCTGTTGAGTTGCCCCGCTACGCGGTTGTAAAACGGTGCGCGTGAAATCCATAACGGTTCTCCCAACTCAACATTTGCGCCAAAATGCCGCGCAATAATCGGTGCAATATGTTGTACGGAGACGGGTTCTTGCGGAATGGCGCCATCGTATTTCACGACCACACGCCAGGTCCCTTCAGCGATTGGAACAAGGATAAAAAACGTATCTTCATATACGTAGTAATGAACCTGGTTCGCCGCCATGCCCGGATCAAAGCGGAAATCGCCCAACACAAAATGCATCGGGTAATCCACACCCGCGAAACTGGTATTTAACTGTGCACGCACCACACTGTGTTTGCCATCGCAACCGGCGAGGAAGCTGTAGCGTTCTTCAACAATGTGTTCATTGATGTTCTGTTCACCTGCTGTTGCGTAGCGAACTTCAACAGCATTATTGGTTTCTTTGATATGGGTTAACTTGCAATTCCACTGCACGTAATTGCCAGTGGCCTCCAACGCGCGCAGTAATTCCGTTTCCGTAATTGCCTGGGGTTGGGTAATTAATGAATTGATGGCGATAGGTAAATGCGCAAAATTAATGGATGAAAAACGCCGGCCCTGCCAATAAAGGTTAAGGCGTGAGACCGGCATTCCATTGCCACCGGGTGCAGGGTTAACACCTGCCAATCGCAATCCATACTGACTGCTGATATTGATTGCCAGCCCTTTGCTATCGCGGCTGGGGCCGGGTTTGCTATCAATGATTTTAAATGGCACCTTGCGGCGCGCGAGGTCATTGGCCAGCGTCAATCCGGTAGGGCCTGCGCCCACAATCAATATCGCGTCGTGATGGGTCATGGTTTTGTTACACCTTGTCCAATTGAGGTTCGTTGGCCGCCGCAAAAAATTTATGCAATTCCTTCACCGCTGCCTGGGATTTTCGATCTTCAATTTTGTCGAGCGTTGATGCAGAACAAAGCGTTACATCCAAACTGATGGTCGCAATTTCTGCTTCACCTTGCTTCACCACCGAAGTGACGATCACACAAATATTTTTGGGTGATACTTTGATTTCATAAATGCTGGTCGTGAGTGTGGTAGGTAACGGAAATAAATACGCGTCGAATTTGCTTTCAAATTTATCCAGTACCAGGCTGAATTTTTCGGCAGCGGCTTTGCAATAGGCTTCTTCCAGCACCACGATAGTGGCCTGGCGCGCCGCTTCCATTAACAACATCGCGCCCACGTGTTTGCCAGTCACATGGTCAGACAGGCGATCCACTTTATCGGTGATGGTTAAATCAAATTCATAGCACAACCGATCCCGTTTACGCGGTTGGGTAATCATGATGTTTTCGTTAGTGCATTTATGCGTATCGCGCAAATCTGCCAGTGGTGCAATGGGAAAATAATTTTCCACGCCGCGTTTGCTTAACGCGCTGGCAATGAAATCGCGGTCGTTGTATCCGATGCCCTGGCCCATAATGATTTGGGCATCGCGTTCCGGCCATTGCTGGTTGTCCAACATGGTTTGATAAAACGCAGAGACGGTAAACACACCCGCTTGCTGCGCAAAATGTTTGTAATCATCGCCGACAATAATGTAGTTGGTGCTACTCATGGAAATATTCCCTTTGGTAATGTGCTTTAAACACAATGAATGACCGCAACGTTTAAATGTTGAATTGCTTCGCCATAAAGCGGCAGTAATCCATGGAGGTGTTAAGGCGCAACATGGCCCCGAAGAAAATTTCTTCCGCTGCGTTTTTGTCTTCTGCCACAATCGGAATAATGGCGTTAGTCAACCAGCCATTGCCGTGGCGCGCATCAATAGAGATGTGTGCAATGTGGTATTGCGATGCGGTATCCGACAGTCCCAGGCGTTTGAAACCTTTGGTCAGTAATGAAAAGCGTTGTGGTGAAATTAATTCAACGGTGCCTAATGCACCCAGGCCAACGTTGAAATGTTTGCGATGCAATACGGAGTACAGCAAGGTGTTACCGCAAGCCAATGCCTGCCATGAAGCACGTTCCAATACTTCCGTAAATGTTTCACCTTCTTTGAAAATGCTCAGTTCTTTGTACAGGTGCGAAAATAAACGGGTGTGAACTTCCTCTTCATTACCGTTGCCCATTTCGTCCCAAAAATTGCTGGCCAATTCCATTTTCACCGCCGGATCTTTAATGCCCACTTGCATCAACGCAATCAAATCATCAAAGCGTGGGTCAATAGTCACTTCTTGCGAAAAGAAGAATGACATATCCTCGTGCGATGAATCCGCAGATAAATATTTGAAAATGGCATGGCTGGAAGAAGGATGCTCGATCACAAAGGTTTTCAACCAGCGCGCAAACGCTTTTGGTTCGCGCGGAACATCCACATTGGGCACACGCGATTTTTCGTAATTAATCCAGGTTTCTTCCAGCTCCAGCATAATTTCCATCACGATGGGATCGTATTGCGAAGAAGCCAGCGCAGAATTAATGTGGTAGTCGTAAATGGTGTTAAGCGTTTTATGCAATTCAAACGCAATGTTCTCGTTGTTAGGGCCATCAAAATGGTTTTTCACCACTTCAATCAATTGGCGCAGGTGGCGTAACTCGTCCGGGTTGCTGCGCATGGATTTGTAAGGGGACGAGCGCTTCAACAATTGCACAACCGCGTGTGAAAGTGTTTGGCTGTCTTCCAGGGTTACTGGCAGGTCAAAAACATTTTCAATCTTATTGACCAGTTCCGGTGATAATGTATCGAAGCTCATTGTTACTCTCCTATCAGTTAAAAAATATCCTTGGTATGGCTTGTTACTACCATTGCCTAACCAAAAAAGGCACCAAGGGTTATTCAGGTGTTTTTTGGTTAAGCGTTTGAGTGGGCCAGAATTTTTTGCGGGTAACGCGAACCCATCACTGCTTCTGGCGAGAAAATCTTGTCCAATTCCTGCAACACGGATTGCTCCAAATGCGCATGTTGCGCATTGAAATTTGCCGCCAAATATTTGCGAGTTTTGGAACCGGGAATAATGTGCACGTTGGGTGAGCGCGCCAGCACCCAGGCCAATGCCAGCTTGGACGTGGTCAGGTCAAGTGACTGCGCAATAGTTTCTACGCGTTTCACCAGATCGAGGTTGGCACCAATATTTTCAGCGCTGAAGCGGGGAATTTTTTTGCGGAAATCCAGTTCATTGCTGGCGCTATCCATAAAGCTTTTATCAATGCCGCCGGTGAGGAAGCCGCGACCCAAGGGACTGAATGCAACAAATGCGATGCCCAACTCTTCACACAGCGGCAGGATTTTTCCTTCCGCGTCGCGCGTCCACAGTGACAATTCACTTTGCAATGCTGCAATCGGATGGATGTTGTGCGCAGCTTGCAATTGCTCGGCAGAAACTTCGCACAAACCAATGTTGCGAATTTTTCCTTCAGCAACCAGGTCAGCCAATACGCCCAGGGTTTCATTCAAAGGAATATTGGGATCAAGGCGATGCAAATAATAAAGGTCGATATAGTCTGTCTGGAGGCGTTGTAATGACGCTTCACAAGCGGCACGGATATAGTCAGGGCGCGTGTTAACCGAAATGCTGAATTTGTCAGTTTTATCGCGAACAATACCGCCTTTGGTGGCCAAAAAAATGTTGTCGCGGTTGATTAATTTGCCGCTGATGAATTTCCCCAGCAGCGTTTCATTATGACCAATGCCGTACATGTCGGCGGTATCGAAATGGCGGTAGCCCAGTTCATAAGCTTCCTGCAATGTGAGTAATGATTCTGCATCATTTGTCTCACCGTAGAACTCGCTCATGCCCATGCAACCCAGGCCCACGGCTGGCAGGTTGGTGTTTCCTATTTTTCTTAACATACGCAGTACATCCGTTATTGGGATTAAAAGAATTAACGGATTCATGCTATAAAAAAAATACCTTCACCATAAGTTGCAAGAACCTACAGGTTGTCAGGCAGGAATTAAAACGTTAAAAATGTCATGCTGCCAAATTTCCCATTAAAAATTTCCATGACGTTTTAAATTCATTTATTAATATAATTAAAAACTGGATTTAAAAAATAAAAAAAACGGCCACATAAGTGGCCGAAAGTTAGCGGAAAGCATTAAAAGCAAGCGGATAAATATAAAATTATCCAGCAGCTAAGATGTATTGGACACAGCGGTTGATCGAAGTAAAACATTAATTGGTATACACGGTAACGTTTGCAGAAGCACCAATCCGAAAAATAGCGTCATGGGTATTGGCAACCTGGATTTTTACCGGCATTCGCTTTACCACCTTGGTGAAATTGCCGGACGCATTCTCCGGCGGCAATACGCTGAATATCGCACCGCTGCCACTGGAAATACTTTCTACTACCCCTTCAAAAGTAACATCGGGATAAGTGTCGATAGTGAATTCTACTTTTTGCCCTTCTTTCATACGGGTAATTTGTGTTTCCTTGAAATTGGCTTGTATCCAGGGCTCTTGCTGGCAGGACACTATGCTCGCAATGGGTTGGCCAATTTCCACGTAATCGCCGCTGGATGTGCGCCGGTTGGAAATGTAACCCGCGCGTTTTGCTTTAATTTCCGTGCGCTCCAGATTAATTTTTGCCAGATCATATTCCGCTTGCGCTACTGACATGGCTGCTTTGGCTGCATTCGCTTTGGCCTGGATATTTTCCAGCAATTTTTGTTGCGATTCCTGCAATGCAGAAAGTGTCTTGCCAGCATCTTCTACTTTGGATTCCTGGGATTTACGCAAACTGCGCTGTTGCTCAATTTTGGATACCAGTGATGCACGCATCGCCTCCTTGGATTCGTATAATCGCTTGGCGTTGGTGTATTCGTTACGCGATGTCATTTGTTGTTTAAATAGTTTGCTAACGTTTTCGTAATTGTCTTTTAGATAATTCAAGTCGGCTTTGGTGGATTCCAGTTCCTGAATCGCTTGCTCGATAGAAGCCTCGGTGGATGTCAGGATAGCCCCGGCAGAATCATGTTCTGTTTTTGCACTGAGCAATTGCTTATCGATATCAATTTGCGTGAGGCTGACCTGGTTACTGGCCTGGGTATAATTTGACGTTTCCAATTCCAGTGCGGCTTTGGCTTTATTTGCCTCTGCGGCGTATTGGCTGCTTTCCAATTTAATCACCACATCGTCAGCGCCGACTGGTTGGTCGTCTTTAAACTTCACGGTTTCAATAACGCCACGCACTTCGGAAACCACATCAATAATGTCGCACTGCACAGTGGCGTTGTCAGTGGTTTGTACGTCGCGCGTGGCAAAACTGCGTGCACCCATCCCACACACTACCAGTGCAATCACCAAACCCACTTTATAGCGGTAATCCCATTGTGAAAATCTTTCCAGGGCCGGATGCTTTGCCGTGGTTGCCGGAGTGTTTTCTGATTCAGACATTTACAAAATTCCTGTTCGCTATTTAACGTGGTGGTTAAGTTTTTTCGAAGAAATAAATAAAGAGATAATCGCCATAACGACAAACCCGGCAACAACGAGTTGGAACACCTGCATATAGGTGAGCGACAACACTTGCTCATTCACACGGCCACGCAATGCGTGGTACCCCATCTCACGTGCGTGGGCCACACTCGCCGTGTGTGCCAGATAAAATTCCATCACATCGGAAAAACGTTTGTAGAGCACCGTGTTGAACCAGGTAACGTGATGCCGCAAATTTTCCCAGTTATGCATTTCAAATTGCGTAATCAAACTCGCGAATACCGCGATACCAATCGTGCTACCTAACAAGCGCGTGGTGGATTCCAACGCGGCAGCAGCGGGTACACGATCTTTGGGAATACTGATTAACGCGGCGGTCGTGACCGGGCCGAGAATAAATGCAGCGCCGATCCCCTGCACAATTTGCGGCAAGATCATGTCGTGCCAACCGGATTCAAACGTGAAATCAGCCATCATGATTCCACTCAGAATACCCATCGCCAAGCCAAAGGAAATTAACATTTTGGTTGGCACGCGGTTGAATAACCAACCTACCAGCGGGAATGCCAGCATCATTACCAGTGCGCGCGGTGCCATGGTGGTGCCAGCCTGTGTGGGTGAGAAGCGCAGGAGCTCTTGCATGTAAATGGGTAAAACAAACAGTGTTCCGGTAATCATAAACGCCGCAAAAAAATTCAACATATTGGCGGCTGCAAATGTGCGGTGGGAAAAAATACTGAAGTCCAGTAATGGTTTTTTTGCAGCAAGCGAATGCGCAAACAACATCGCCCAGCTTGCTGCCGCAACTACCATCAATAGCAAGTTGAAATCATCTTCCAGCCAAAGTGTGCGATCACCGCGTTCCAGTAACCACACCAGGCTAATTACCGACGCCGCAAGCAATAACAGGCCGGTTACATCCAGCGTTAAATTCCTTTGGGTGGATTCAGCTTCCTTATTGCTCATAAATTCCTGAACCATAATGAAACTGATAATGCCGATAGGAATATTGATAATAAAAACAAATTGCCAACTGAACTGGTCAATCATGATGCCGCCCAGCATAGGCCCCAGCGCCGGGCCTAACATAATTGAGGTTCCGTACAACCCCATAATTAAACCGTGTTGTGCGGGCGGAAATGTACGGCGCAAAATCATCCCTTCTACTGGCAAGAGCAAACCTGCGCCCAGACCTTGAATGATGCGCGCCATAATCAGTTGTTCAAGTGAATGCGATAGTGCGCAGCAGGCAGAACCCACCACAAATAAACCCAAACCGGTTTGGTAAACATTTTTACTGCCGAATCGCTCAACGGACCAGGCAGAAAGAAACATACAAATCATCGAAGCGATGGCATAGCTGGTACTAATCCAACTGATTTCTGCAATCGTTGCTGAAAAAATACCGCGCAAGTTGGGCGTGGCAACATAAAGAATAAATGTATCCAGCGAAGACATTACGCCCCCCATGGATACCGATAACGCGATGAGCCATTTTCTTTGTGTTGTATCCACGGAAATCCATCGTCCCCTTTGAGTTGAAGGTACAAAAAATAAATTGAAAGATAAAAAATAAATTGAATGTACGGAAAAACGTTTAGCAAAAAATAGGTTGTAAGCAGTGCACTCAAGTGCATGGCAAACAGGCACACCATCGGCAAAGACAATGATGCAATGTGGCTATGCTAGCGCCGGGAGGGGATTTAAATACCTGTCAGATGTTACACAGCCCGCGCGTTTACTTTCAGCGGGCCGCCTCTATAACATGAACACATCAAACAGGATTGGTGGTTCAGGTTATGAATACAGCAGTAAACAGTGCAATGCTCACCGCTGCGCAAGTGGTGCGGAAATTGGGCGCCATTGAAACACGCATGGCGTTGTTTCATACCAACCTTAATGGCGCTACCCAGGGCACCCAGGTAATTTCCTTTCAGGCAACGGTGACCGGTGCGCAATTTATTCATGCGTTGAAAACGCTTTTTGACCATTACGTTGCATTGCAATGTGTGATTAAAAAAAATGGCGATGCGTTATGGTTCCATCGCAGTGCCAAATTTGACGATGTCGCTGTGCGCCATTTACACGTGGAAAGCACGGCCAACGTAAATGCCATTATTAGTGAATGCCTGGATCACACGATTGATGCAGAGCGTGCACTCTGGCGCGCGCAATTGGTAACCCTTGGCGATAGCGACAACCACGTGTTTTTGTTCAGTGCACACCACGCGATTATCGATGCGAATGGCATGCACGATGTAGCCAATAATTTCTTCCGGATATTGTCGGCGCTACTGGCCAGGGCACCAATTCCTGCGTTGGCAGCTGTTGAATTTCCGCACGCGGTTGATGATTTATTGCAGGCTGCACCGGTAGCAATCACACCGCCAGCATTAACCACGCGTGGGTATGACGAACAGTGTCCTATCGATTTCCGCTGCACTGGTTGGCAATTTATTACGCTGGAAGCGAAACAATTCGCCGCGCTTAACGTTGCGCTGCAACGCGACAATATAAAACTGCATTCACTGATTAGTGCTGCACTGTGCCAGGCCATGCATGCACAGGGAGTGGTAGCAGATAATTTCAATTTTGGTACGGCGGTATCGCTGCGCTTTTTGCAGGATTCAAATCCCGAATACCAAAACCCGCTCGGCTGCTATATGTCTATTGCATTTAATCCATTACAGGTGGACGCCGACCTGGCGAGTTTTGCACGCAAATATGATCGTGAATTGATGCAGAAAATTTTCACGGGTTGTTTGAGCAAGGTAGAAACCCATTTCACCGATTTTGAAACCGCGACCCACAAAATTGCCGCACTGGATCATTTTTCACAAGGTGCCGGCATTACCAATATGGGGCATGTAGGCATCGCCGAACGTTATATCGGAATTGAAATCACGGATTACCTGATGTTGGCGAATCGTGTGTCCGCCAATTTTTCCATCGTGGCGCATTGTTACGATTTTCGCGGCAAACAATATATTGGGCTGGTGTATCCCCGCCCTTGCCTTGCCGATGATGTTGTTGCAAATGTTGCTGCCGATTTACAGCAACGCTTGCATGCCTACAGCCACCAGTAAGCGCGCGGGCTGTAGAAAAAATTATTTTGCTACATGAATAGTGTTAATAAATAAATTGTGTTGATTAAAAAAGGAACTCCTATGACATCGTTAAACGTTACCCAAATTGAACAGCAAATCAGTGCCATTATTGCGGAAGTAAAACGCATTCCACTGACCGATATCGAACTGGCCCCTGCGGACGATTTTATTAGCAAGTACAGCCTGAGCAGCATGGATGCGGTGTCACTGAGTGTGAAGATCAGCCAGCAATTTGGTTTTGGTTTTGGTCAGGTTGCCGAAGATATTGATGGTCTGGCTTCCTTTGGTGCGTTGACTAACCTCGTGCAAAAAAGAGCAGCCTAAATGCAAGCCTTCACCCACAGATTATTGCATTGGGCACACACCAAGGCGGATGCCCTTGCCGTCAACGATGGCAACCAATCACTAACGTTTGGGGAACTGGGTGCGAAGGCCCGGCAAATCGCCTGGCAATTGCAGATCCTGGGGATAAAACCGGGTGACCGCGTGGTGATTTTGTTACCCAAGTCAACGGATGCGGTGATAGCCATCCTCGCCGTTTTATTAACGGGGGCAACCTACATTCCGGTAGATACCGGCTCACCCAAAACACGTTTGCAATCCATTCTGGATGATAGTAAAGCAGCAGCGATTATTGTTAACCCGCAAACGGTCGATTGGTTTGGTGAATATACGCAATTAAATATTGCTACGTCGCTCAGTGCGGCGCTGGTGGACGCAGAGTTTCCTGCACCGGATATGGATGCGGATGCTTACGTGCTTTATACCTCCGGTTCTACCGGTGTGCCTAATGGTGTGAAGATCAGCCAGCGCGCAATGCATGCATTTTTTCATGCCGTGAATTGTTTTATGGGTATTGACCATCGTTCGCGCTGTATGAATACCTCCGCACTGTATTTCGATGTCTCCATCGCCGATTTGTTGTTGCCGTTATATCAAGGTGCATCAGTGTGGTTAGGGCCGAGCATTCCATTACCGTTTCGTTTTATCGACATTATCAACACGAATCGCATCACCCATTTTTGCGCGGTGGGCTCGACGCTGACGATGCTGACAAGTATGCCGGGTTTCGCGCAGAACCAATGGCCGCATTTGCAATGCATTATGACCGGGGCAGAAGTATTAAACCCAAACACCATTTCACATTGGCTCGATAATGCACCCAATGCAGTGGTATTGAATGGCTATGGTCCGACGGAAGCCACTTGTGTATGTACCCTGTTTGAAATTGATCAGGAACGGTTGCAAGGTTATTCCACCTTTCCAATTGGCAAACCACTGCCGGGCATTGGTGTGTTTGTTGATACCCAGGCAACCGATGATGCAGAGTTTGGTGAATTGTGCATTAGCGGTGCACAAGTGATGAGCGGGTATTTGAATCGCCCCGCACTTAATGAAGCGCGCTTGTTTGAACGGGATGGTGTGTTGTTTTATCGCACCGGAGATAAGGTTCGTTATAACCAGCGCGGTGATTTGATTTTTCTTGGCCGTATTGATGACCAGGTAAAAATTAATGGCTACCGGATTGACCTGGGTGAAGTGGTTACGCCGTTCCGCAGCACAGCGGGAGTGGATGATGCTATCGCTGTTCCGTTAAAACATCCGCATCGTGGTGAATGCCTGGGTGTGGTTGTTAAATTAAAAACGGATATGGATTTGCAGGCATTGAAGAATCGTTGCAACGATTCCTTGCCCGCTTATATGCGCACCGCTTTTGTTGCGCAAGTTGACTCACTGCCACTGAGCGCCAGCGGTAAAGTCAATGTGAGGAAATTACGCGCGCTTGCCAGTGAACATTTCACCGCTGTTGAAACAGAAATCAGCAAAATAAATGACATCGTCAAGGAGCGCGAATGCTAATGGAAAATAGTTTGCACTCATTGTTGCAAAGCGAAATATCGGCTGGCCTGGAGGCACGCGTCGCAACGTTAAATCACAGCGAAGTATTAGCAGGCGTGCAAACTGATTCTGCCACATCGTTGATGCGCTTATTGGGCGAGCGTGCATTAATTTGCGACCTCGTATTGCGCGATCCACCCACCAGCTGGATGTTATTGAACGTTCATGCAGCGCATTGGCTGGCAACGCGCAAAGCGGCGGCAGCCGTCGAATTGGTGCTGCACCAATTACACACGGCATTTCCCTTACTGGAGCAATTGGGCGCGCAATCATCGCTGGCCAATTCGCTTTCCATCCAACTGTTACGTGGCGAAACATTGGTTGCACGCATTATTCATTCACTGGATCTGGCGGCGACAATAAGCGCACGTAAAAATGGCGATGGTTGGCTCATCCAGGGTGAGCTGCCTGTGTGTCTCATAGGTCCGGATACCCAATTTATCCTGCTGCCTGTTGCAAGTGCTTATACGGGCAAGCTGGATATTTTTTTATTACCTTGTAATGCGGATGCTGTACAGATCGTATCGCGTGCACCGGTGAGTGGTGATGAAAATTACGCGCTGGCGCGTATCAATTTAGCGAATGTGCAACTGAATCCGGAATGCCATTTAGGGAGTATTGCACGTGAATCCTATCAACACTCATTAAGTATTCACCAGGCACTTAGCGCGATTACCAACAACCAATCCAGCAAAATGACATTAACCGCTACCATTGAATTTTTACGCAACCGTTTGGTGAACGGAACACCCTTGTTAAAACTCGATGTGTTGCAACAACGCCTAGCCGCGTTGCAAGCGGAGTTATCCATGAGCCAGGCCCTGGCATACTCCACGTTGTATGCGCAGCGTACGGAAACATTTTCGCGGCTGGCGAATGCGAGTTATGAAGCGGCGCGCAAGTTACACCAAACTATCACGGCCGAATGCCTGCATCTGGGGGGCATTAATCATTATCGCACCGACAGTGAGGTGGCAAATTCTTACCAACAATCACGCTGGATGAATTTTTTCAGTGAATTTTCACCGGCAACTGTGTTGGCGAGATAAAGGAATTTATTCTATGCAATTAATGGATCACCAATTTTCCCAACGGGTTGATCAATGGATTAATCAGCGCGTTACTCCGCATTCACTTAATTGGCAACGTGAGTCCCAGTGGCCGATACGTGAATGGGTAAAATCCCTCGCGAGTTCAAACCTGGCAGTTGCCGGTTGGCCAGCGCCGCATGGCGATAGCGATTTACACAAACAATTGTATTTGCATTATGCCCTCGCACGTGAAGCGCCGGGCAGTATCGGTTTATGTATTACCTCGCATCTGGATATTGGTGCACGCTGCTTATTGGAAAAAGCCAATCCGCAACTTGCTGAGCAATGGCTGCGCCCGGCGCTGCGCGGTGATGCCCTGTTAGCGTTGGCGATGACAGAACCGCAAGCGGGTAGTGATTTACAGGGTATTGAATTTCGTGCAGAAAAGGCGGAGCACGGCTGGTCGCTATCCGGTATAAAACGCGGCATCACCAATCTGCCCTTTGCCGATGCAGTCATAGTGCTTGCACGCACCGCACCGGGCCGCTCACCCTTCAGTTATTCATTGTTTTTATTGCCTATGAATACGCGCGGTGTTGTGCGCGAAAATGCATTACCTACACTCGGCTATATCGGTTGCCTGGGTGGAATGCAGGTGGAAAATGCGATTGTCCCGGAAGAAAATGTACTGGGGTCACCCGGTGCCGGTTTGATTTTGTTAATGCAACATTTAGCTACGGAGCGATTATTTGTAAGCGCGCGTATGCGCGGCATCAGTGAATTATTGTTGGAAAAAATCCGCCGTCATTCTGCCTCGCACCCTGCGCTGGTTGCGGATTTAATTATCCAATGCGAAGCCTTCAATGCCTATTTTGAGCAATGTGTGGAAAATTATATTCGCCAGGAATTTCCTGCCAAAGAATCAGCCAGCTTGAAATACCTGGGCTGCCGTCTGTTAAAAAATCTCACCGATAAACTCTGTGAACTCGACGGTGTAACGGCTTACCTTAATAACGAGTACACAGAAATTTATCATCGTGAAGCGATGGGCCTCTCATTGGCGGGTGGCAGTGAAGAAATTATGCTCGCGATTATTGGCAATGAATTGTGATGTAAAAATCATCCCTGTTCCCCTTTCTTCATACACAACACACTATTACCTGACGAAACAGCTAGCTATTGTTGTGGCTAGTTGCTCTTTCACTCGCTAATTTCTATTTTTGCTTGAAGTATTTTCCGGTTATTGCTCGCGAATACACGGGCGGGCAATAACCGGAAGAAATAGTCTTAATCTACAAACGCTGTAGCCTCGATTTCCACTTTACCTTTGGAGTCAAAAATTTCATTGACTTCAATAATGGTCATCGCCGGGAAACCTTCACCAAAACGTGAATACCAGGCCACTGCGATTTCGCGCTTCTTGGCGTGGTACAGCGGAAAGTCGGTAATAAACACATTCATCTTTGCAATATTCTTTGCATCGCCACCAGCAGCGCGCACCACTTTTAAAACATTATCCAGGCAAGCGCCAAACTGGGTAACCAGATCATCGCTCTCCAGCACGCCCTGAATATTTCCGGACAATTGACCGGAAATAAACATCATGCGTTTTCCTTCGGGAACAATAACACCATGGGTGTAGCCACTCGGATTATGGCGAGTGGGCGGATTTATTTTTTCAAACATAGGGATGTCCATAACAAGAAAGGGGAAAAAATAAAAAGGCATTGGTAGAAATAAATGCCAGGGTATTGCACCCGTTATAATCTCGCCCAAGCCGGCAAAGTGGTAGCTGTTATAAGTTACAGCTGGGTAATTTTCCCGCCCGGCCTAGAATGCTGGAAATACTTAGCGGTCGGCAATGCTGCGCCGCTCTCTTCCACAATTCTCTGGAGTAACTATGAGCACTCAAACCATAAAAGGAACCAGCGTATTGGTTACCGGCGCATCGCGTGGCCTGGGCCTGGCGTTCCTGAAAGCGTTCGCTGAGCGCGGCGCTGCAAAAATTTACGCGGGCTGCAAAACCCGTGAAGGTGTCGCCTATGTTTCCGGTTTGGATATCCCCAACGTCACGCCACTATTTTTAGATGTGACCGATGCAGGCCAAATCAATGCGCTGGCGCAGGAAATTAAAACACTGGATATTATTGTTAACAATGCAGGTATTGCATCGGCTTGTGGCTTTACCAATGACGATGTATTGGAAATCGCAACAGCCGAAATGAATACGCATTACTACGGCCCGCTCAAATTGGTAAATACATTTTTACCGTTGCTGAAACAGGCGGAGCAAGGTGGGATTATTAACATTGCGTCCATTGCTGCAATTAGCAATTTCAAAGCCATGGGAACCTATTCTGCTTCCAAAGCGGCGCTGCATTTTATGACCCAGGGCTTGCGTGCCGAACTTTCGGACACCAATATTTTTGTACAAGGTGTCTATCCTGGCCCATTCGACACGCGCCTCGCTGCCGGTTTTAACGGCCCGAAACAAAGCCCTGAAGCAATTGCCAGCACGGTCCTGGATTTATACCGCGAACGGGTGGAAGAAGTATTCCCGGATGATTTTTCCAAGACAATGTATGCAACCTTCCTGGAATCGCCGAAGAAATTGGCGGAAATTTTCTCGCAGTAAAATTATTTGAAATATCGTCCCTCTGCTGATTTATGCTAGCAGAGGGTGACCACTACTCTTATTTTTATACTTATCAATTCTTCCTAAAAATATTTACTTGTATTAAAAGTGCACAGTGAATCACATCAAAAAAGCTAAATATTTTTATATACTTGGCTATCTTCTATTACCACTTTATCTTTAAAAAGTGGATTTTTTTACTATTAAATGGAGTTAATCTATTGTGAATAATAGACTAATTATTTATACCGATTCGATTTTGTCTGCTGATGTCAATACTTTTGAAGCTGCAGCAGAACGTTTAAAAAAGGATTATCAAACTAAATCACCTAAAGACTCTGTAAAAATTTTATTTGTAAAGTCAGGAAAGGAAATCGTTGGTGCTATTAATAAATACTCGAATGGTCAGTTGGCCTCTTTAGATATAGTTTCGCATGGGAACCAAGGCGGAATCCATATTGCGAGAAAACTTGCTAAATCTGTTAAGGCTGGAATTGTTCAACGTCGCGCGCATGTAAATTGGAGAGCGAGTAGCGATAGACCACAGGATGAATCTCAGGCTGAATTCATCGAAGAAAGCATGCATGGTCTTTATACAGATTGGGCAGCAAAAAAAGGTGTTTCATATTACTACAATCAAAGCTTCGATGAGTCGTCAGATATAGCGTATCTGGCTGATATCACCTTTTCATCTTTTTCCAAAAACGCTTTCGTAGAATTTCATGGATGTCGTACGGCGGAAATGATCCCTGGTTTGAATACTGTTTTCAAAGATAATTTTGCTAAACAGTTCGCTGACAATTTAGGATCTGATGCAATAGTTGTGGGTCACATTTTAAATTCAAATCCGAATAAAAACCCGAATGGAAAACAATCTGATTATCGCCATGGTTTAGTGAGATCCTATAAAGGTGGAAAATTAGTCAATGACCAAGTTGATAGACGAAAATTAAAATTTGCTAATTCATCGACGCCTGAGTAATAAAAAAATGAAGATATTAGTAAAAATTTTAGTTTTTATTTCAGTGATAACTGCATTGTTTTTTATTTGGTTGACAAAACCCTATATGGATTATCAGAGTCTCCGAAAAGCTGGGACACCTCAGAAAGTTGTTGCTGAATATAAACTAATGACCGGTGATGTTCTTTGTACAAAATTATATCGGGTAGATGACGGCAGTGCGATCTATCCTAATGTTCCTGATGATTTACCTGATCCTAATGAAATTGACAGTTTAAAGGAAGGTGACAGAATTACTATCGTTGCCTATATGTATGAATGGCAAGCGAAAAATTTAGTTACGGGAAATATTGAAAAAAAGCCAACGGGCATGATGGATGTTATTGCTTGGAGCGATGAGGATTCTTTAAATTTTCGTAGCAATTTAAAGAATCCTCAAGCTGATCAATTCAAACGAAAAAACTATTCAGATTGTAATTAGGCAATCTGTGAAAAATCCCTTAAAGTTTGGCAACATAATGCCATCGCAACAATTCGATGAATTTCATGAGCCAATTGACCGTTGCTGACGCAGAATGTGCCAAAAAAACGCACGCTCCGTCCTGAAAAATTTCTGGCACAGCGGGGAGAACTTATTCCATGGCAAAAACTAAAACAACAATTAAGCAACACGTTATTTATAACGGCTTGGTTTGCTTTTGCTCAATCCCTTAACAGCTTGTTCCTTCGTTAACATCAATAATGACGCGTCACCCATTTTACTGTGGCTCGGCACTACTATTTTTGCATCGCCATATTTCGAAATCAGCTGCTGGGCAGATTCCGGCCAGGCTTCCACTACGGCATCACCCAAATAACCAAGCCCTTCCGGCTTAACAAAACAACCACCAAACAATATTTTCTGTTCGGGCAACCATACCACTACATTATCCTTTGTGTGGCCTGCACCAGGGTAAAACACCTCAATCTTATCCTTAACCAGCCAAAAACTTGGCTCGCTAAACGTTTTCGTTGCTTGCGCTTTTCCTTCGTGAGCGCGTAACTCGTTGGTTAAGGTAGATGCATAGGTAGGAATGGATTGCTCGTTAAGCCAGCCTATACCCGCAGAACTATCATCATGAAAATGCGTTGAAACACTTCCGGCGATAGTAAAACCCTTTTTCTTAAACCAATTTACCAACGCCTCTGTATCACTGGCGGAAACCGGAGTATCGATGATATAGGCGTTGCGTTTATCTATAACCACCAAACCCTTTTTTTCAAAAACACCAAAACTTTCAGATTTTTCAAAAGAAGTATGTAAATAAACACCTTTCTCAAGCGCTTCGATTTTTAATTTCGGTAGCTCTTTTGCAACGGCGACATTGATTGCGCTCAATAAACCCAGGAGAAAAAATATTTTCATTGGTATTAACCCTGTTGTGATTCTGATTTATGGGAGTAGCAAGATAACGCACTTGCGATTGTAATAGCAGTTATTGCAGTCGCAATGTATTTACAGATTATTCAAAAGACGGAACTAAATTCTTAGAAAACTCAATGCCTTTTAGTGCATATTTTTCGACAGCGTTCTTAAATACATCATCGCAGAATAAATCGACGCACGAATTGTATTTTGATTTAAAAATTAATTTTCCCATGGTTTCGCTGTCATCGAACACAATTTTTTCAATGCCAACCACTTCACCGTCAAAAATAATCTGTTCACTTTTTGATTCATCGGCTGCTGCTAATACCCTGCAATTAAAAATATGAAAGGTATTGCCGTTGCAAGTTATTGGCAAAAATTCGCCGAAATCTTTGAGTAAGTCACCGAGTGTAGCGAAAGCTTTCTCGCTCAATACCAGGGAAGCATGACCAAGCCATAGGGAAATATCCGGAATGGGGTCATCTATCCTGTCAAAGTTTGGTTTGAAAGTCGCGTTCACATCTTTCCAATTTTCGCCAAGGCTTAGGTTGTGAAATGAGAACCGATGGATTTGTTTTAGGCTGTATTCTTCTGGCATCAAATCAATAATGTCATGGACTTCCAGTCCAAGCCATTTGAATGCATTACCATCATTTTCTATTCGATAAATATTACTCATTACTATTCCAATAGTTATCTGGTGGCATAGTGACTTTTGCTGGCTGCTTACCCGACTCAAGCAATAATCGTACTTTCAACAAGCTAGCACGGAATGCCTGTTCACTTTGGGATGAAAGTGTATTGAAGAAAATCCAACGTTCATAGTTGTAAGTATGTATTTGAGAATGGGATACCGCATCTGGCGTGCTCCAATGGCCCTTGTCTCAACGCCTGCGGACAAGCCACATCCCATTGATAGGGTCGTTAATCCTGATGTCAAACATATGCAGGTTTAATCGCGCTCTTGCTGCAAAATCTGTTTTGCCAAGGCCAGGAATGATGTGGTGGGCTACATGTATGGGAGAGGGTTGAGGGCGACCATCGGCGCGAAGAAATATCGCTAACGCATACGTTGGATGATAGCGTTCATCTTTCATTGCTTGTAAGTAGCGCGTCTCATCCTTTCGGCTTTTTGCGTTGTTGCTGTGATATTCAGTGCGGTACTCCTGGAGTTTACTCTGCACCGCAACCATTACTGATGCGAGGCGCTTTTCCTGCTGCAAATGGGTTAACGCTTTTTTGAGTTCATCTTCACGCTGTTTGCGTTGTTCAGGTGTTTCATTTTGACCGGAGGGAGCTTTGCATTTTCGATGGTATTGTTTAGCCAGGCGCTCGAAATTATGAATGGCTGCATCCAAAGGGGGAGAGTTCATGCAAGTTTGGCGTAAGTCTTATGCCGTTAACGTATTCCATAGGTTTCCTCCGTGATAAAAAGTGCATCTGTATATCATGCAGAAAAGCCGGTCAGTTAATAACAGATTTTACTAATGAGAATCCTTTCTCAAAATAGGGATTGTGCGCTCGTAGGATGGAAAATCTTCGCGCAAATGCATGATGTATTTTTTGTATAGTTTCTTCTATTTTTTATTTAAATTGGTATAAAAAACCTGCGTATCTATTTTCAAATATTCGTACACAGCCATTGTCTTTACACAGAAATATTCATCATCAGATACCAAAATATTACAAAGAGATGCGTAGCCCGCATGACTCATATCGGCACTTGATGCATGAAGTCTTTTCAACTTCTTCATTCCGCTATCTCTATAGTAACCGAAAAAATTTAACGCATGATAAATGGCATTACAGCGCTCGATATTGGTCTTTGGTACGTAGGCGCCTTCATATTGCGCAGCCAAGCCAAACATTTTTTTGAATGTTGCCTCTTCTGGTAACTTAGGAGAAATCATTTGCCATACTTGCTCAATAACTTTTGGAGGCGCTATATTATTTAGTTCGGTTGGACCAATCTGGATAGTGTCATCCCACGTAGTGAAGTTATTTTCCTTGGTTGATTTATCTAATAGCTCACCCATTTCATAAAAAGACGCGCTCATTTGACGCTTACGATCTGCGAAATGTAACGCTAAGGTTTGATATTCCTCCTCCGAAAATTCGGTTCGCGCTTCCTTCAGCGTTGTCTCCAGCATATCTTTTAAATCACCCAAACTTTGGGTGGCTATTTCTGAAAATGATTTTTCGGAAGCCCCACCATAAAGCTTTTGAACGATCTCATCAAAACCAAAATTCGAATTCGTGGTGCTACATAGTGCATCATTTAAACCATCAAACTCTACGAATGGATTAGTCTCTCTTATTTCCCACTTTCCAGTTATATAGCCAGATGGGTCGCTCTCGACGAATAGAAAACAAGCCTTTAGATCTTTCAGAATCTCAAGAAATTTATGCTCGTACCTCGCCGACTTTCGAATTTCCATTAACGTCTCATTTGAGTACACGATAGTATTATTTATGTAGTCCAGATACGGCTCACAGATGGATATTCGTCCCTTCAAAAGAGCGTTAAGTATATTATGGTCGAGATATATAAGATTCTTCATGACTTAAGCTAACATTGTGTTCAATTGAAGTTTGTAAGTAGCGAATTGCGATAAAATTTGTACAGCAACTCGCCAAATGCGCTACTTACAAACTGTTGAGTGGGGTCACGAAGTGCCATAATGGTGCTAGAACACCTTGTTAAGGTTATTGTTTGTCTGACGGCGGAGCAACTTTTTGTGCGGCTGGATCTGGGGTTGGCTGAGCTTCTGAAGAAGACGTATTTTCATCATCATCCTGAAGCTCTAGAATTTCTTTTAACAATTTATCTGCATTAAAAGGTTTAAATTTTGATTCAGCTTTAGTTGCTTTATCATCGCCTTGATACATAAGGGGTAGCTCTTTCTCTATTAGGGTGGCAGCTGAATTAAACACCGCCATTTGATATTTCAAAAGCTGCTCCTCATTGATTGCTTTATTCATGTACATTTGGCATACAAAGTATGAGTTTGCAAGGAATAGCTGCATTCCCTGTGTTCTCTTATTTAAAACAGAATTTGAGCTGGCTACTGCTGTAGCCACCCCTATCTTTGCTTTTACCTCGCTTGGAATATCCGCATCTGCAGTTGCTTGCAGAACTCGTGAAAGATCGTTTCCCACTTCGGTTGGAGCCTCAGCGCAAAACCGGTTCGAATCAAAATTGACAAGCACAACACGACGGTCTGGCGTTAAAGAGAGTGTCCCTACCGCAGCCTTTTTCATAAATTGCGAATTTAGTTTTTCTTCGATAACAGGTGTTTCCATGGGTGGCGTAAAAATGGAGCAACCCTGAATAAACAAGACAACTGCGAGTAACACGAAACTTTTCATAATATTTAACTCCTTCTGATAATTAACTCGGTTATTGGCACAAAATCGTCCGCTACTAACCAAACAAAGACTATCGTTCAATATAGTGCCAATTGAATTACACCACATTACCGCTAATACTCAGGCCCAAGATCCAAACAAGAAAAAAGCGGCTTATCTGCCGCCTTGGTTTCAGATTTTCATTAACGAAAATTTAATCTTCGAGAAACACTTCCCGAAAAACCCGTTCAGCGGGATGGCCTTGCATGTAGCCGCGTCCGCCGGAGAATTGCAGGTATTGGTCGGCGAGTTTTTTCAGGAGGGGATTGCTGAGTTGGGTGAAGGATTCATGTGTACAGAGTTGGTCGCGGTTTTCGTTTGTTAATTCCCACCAGGCTTCAAATGCGAAAATGGTGGCTTGTAATTCGGCGAGGTTAAATTCTACGTGTTGGTTGCGGATTAATGCCATTCCGAATGTTTGGCGTTGTCGTACTTCTGCGAGCGTTGCGTTAAAGACATAGCGTGCAAAACCCAAATCAACCGCCGCATGAATTAAGGTCGATAGCGTTTGTGATTGGATGGAGATATTTTTTATCGTTGTTTGTTCGCAGGTGGCCTTGGCGATTGTGCGGCTGAGTTGCAGGAACGGCCAATGGCTTAAATGGAGCAAGTATTCTGGTAAATGATTGGCTGGTCTGTCAGCTACAAAATAGTTGATAAAAGATTGCACTACGTCAGCGTGTGGTATCTCCTCGCCTTGAAGCCATTTTTCATGTTGGTTTGGCCAACAGTTGTTTAACCAGGTTTGGATTTCGCCTTGTATTTCATTTTGCATATTTTCTGCGGGTGTGTTCATCGTGGATTCCGCCATTAATATTTTTCAGCAGCGGCGATGCTTTTTAGCATCATCTCATCTGAGCCGGTGGAGATGGAAAAAAGGCGTGCATCATTAAGGCAGGATTTCAACAGTGTTAAATCACGAGTGTCATTTTTTTGCGCAAGCTCCAATTTATGCGCAAGCTCCAATGTATAAGCAGCAGTGCGACGTGCTAAACGTGAGGATAATAATTTGCTGCTGCACGAGAGGCTGAGGTATTCACCGTTATCCAACCAGCGTTGCATGGCTTTATAAGTCAAGGCGCGGCTTGCTTGCCATTCTGCATTTAATAATTGCCATTGATGATCGGATGGGGTTGCCCATTGCATGGCGCGTTGCAAACATTGATAGGTGACTTGATTGGCGCGCAGTGAGGAGAGAATGCGTTCCTGGGAAAATTGTTGCAGCTGGTTGATCATCCCCATACCGGGCATTCCCAGGCGGTGGTCATCGCTAATCCAGAGGTTGTCAAAGAAAATATCTGCGACCGGACAGTGATGATTTCCCAGCGCAGGTTTTATCGGGCCCAAGCGAAGGTCCGGTGTATTTTTTGGAATTAAAAAATTTACCATGTTGAACGGTGCGCGATATTCCGGCAGACGTGCAATAACAAAATGGACGTCGGCCAACGTCGCCAGTGAGATCATGGTTTTTTGGCCACTGATACGCCAGCCATTGCCATCTTTAACTGCTGTGGTTACAAGATTGGTTACATCAGAACCGGCGCCGGGTTCGCTGACGGCGTGACTTAATAAAATATCGCCGCGTAATGCGGGCATCAGGAATGTTTCAATCTGTTCCGGTGAGCCGTATTGATCAATAAAAGGCGCGACCATATCCAGGTGGATGGTCAGTGCCATACCGATACTGCCAGAGGGAATGCGGCCAAGGCTTTCAGCAAACATCGCTTGTGCGGCGAGGCCAGCACCGGTGCCACCTTTTTCACGGCTGTAACGCAAACCGCTGATTTTTTTTGCGTGCAACGCAGTGATAATTTTTTGATAATTGCATTGCGACGTTGCGTGTGCAGCAGGTAATAAAATGTCGGCAAATGCGTCGTTAATTTGCGTACGTAATTCTTCTGCACCGGCAAATTTCCAAAACGCCGGCATTGGATGGATGTCGATGTGATTCAGGTCCATCACATATTTCCTCTGCAATTAACGGCCTGGTTTATCGGCTAGCCACTCTCGCGACAGTTCACCGTTGGCAATGTGCGAAACGGAACCTGTCATCGTAATCTGGAAATCGGGTGATATCGAAATGCTGATGTCGCCGCCTGCCAAATGAACAAGGATTTCCGATCCGCAGTAACCGAGTTTATGTGCAACAGCCGCGGCGGCACAGCTACTGCTGCCAGATGCTAATGTGTAGCCGGCACCCCGCTCCCAAATTTCCACCTGAATTTCACGGCGATTCAATACACGCACAAATTGCACATTGGTGCGGTTGGGGAAACGTGTATGATTTTCCAATAAAGGACCCAGCGTGCGTGCCATGTTTTCGTCCGGGTGATCGGTAAAAATAACGCAGTGCGGATTACCAATCGTGGCTGCTGAAAACACAAGGGATTGACCGTTGATATCAATGGATTCTTGCAACACATCCCGCGCCGGGCCACTCACTGGAATATCCCCGCTGTTAAAACTGATTTGTCCCATTTCAACACGCACACGATTGCCGCTGGAAAATACTTGCGCGTTAACACGACCGCCTTTGGTATCCAGATAAAACGCATCGTCGCCCACTATTTTCCTATCCCATAGATAGCGACAAAAAATGCGAATACCGTT
The DNA here is from genome assembly GCA_035490715.1 of Cellvibrio sp. Lineage (GTDB taxonomy): Bacteria > Pseudomonadota > Gammaproteobacteria > Pseudomonadales > Cellvibrionaceae > Cellvibrio. Next base: position 26,785 of record DATJLF010000069.1, on the reverse strand, counting down.
ACCGCTTTTTTCCGCTTCGCTGCCATCCGGATTAAAAATACGCAGGCGCGGATATGCGTCATCGGTTTGCGTGCAATCCAGTAATACGCCGTCTGAACCTATACCAAAATTCTGGTTGCACAAGCGCTGGATTAAATCGCTGCTAACAGGTTCGCTAACGTCAGTAGCGCGCAGGACGATATAACTGTTTCCGAGTGCGTGGTATTTAAAAAAATCCATAAATAAAAAAATCTCTAACGTTTTGCAGGTAGCCAATAAAATTAATGGGTGTTGATATTCAGCGACTCATCTACTTTGATCCACAACGCAACTGAACGCTCAACACCGATTTGCAATGCCTTCCCATCACCCATGCGCCAGCATTCAACACCTAATTGACGCAACATTCTTTCACAGGCCACGGTGGTGACAGTCACATAGTATTTAATGCCTTGTTTGCGCGCAAACTCATAAAACGAACGCACCATTTGAATGGTAATGCCTGACATATAACCCTTCTGGGGACCAGCAGAGCCTTTGCGTACGGCGAAGCGGCTTATTTCCCACACATTCGCTTCTGTGGGGGCTTCTTCACCTTGTAATAGTTCAGGAAAAACATCTTTCAACATGTAGCTACCTAATGTGGGCAATGCACGCCAACAACCATCAACGCCACCTTCTGCATTTTGTACAGCGATGTGGTAAGGCTGGAGGTCATCAAAATTATCACGTTCTAATCCATCTCGGGTTTCGATATCCCATTGCAAGCGCTCTAAAAAAATTTCGTGACGCAATTTAAAAATCTCTTCAAAGAAACGTGCGGGTTCTGCTGCATTATTTTCCTGTGCAATAACGATAGTGTTCATCCTTAGACTTCTCCGTAAATGTGATTGGAGAAGCAACGTTATTGTGCTTGGTGTGCAACGATTAGCTGTAGCATTTGACAGCACTCAGTGATGACCAAATTTACTTTTTAAAAACAATAAGTTAACGAGCCTGCTGTGCTGACTGTCAAAAATGACAGCTTGTTTGCGGCAAGCCGGGGTGGGAGCGACGGACAAAAAGCTATCCAGCCGACAATATAAATATTGTGGCGTATGAAATTATTTAAAAAATTGAAAACAAATGCATTACTCAATGTTCCTACTAAATTTGTAAAAATCTACCTGTAACATCTTTCACTGGAAGCTTGTGACAAATTCACCAAAATACGCCTTGGTAAACGGCAAACCGCGTTAGGGGATACACACTACTTTCACTACCCTGTCCAATGAGGCAGTAGTCGGCCAGATTTCAACAACAATAAAATGCCGGCAATGAAAGCTTATTAATTTTATGGAATCGCAGGTTACATCTTGAATCAATTGACCCATGACGATAAAGCATTTAACGACGCGCTTTGCCTTATGCTTAATGCAACCAGCCATTTGGCTCCGAGGGGCGCGATCGGTTGGTGTTTGCTGGATACTGCCCAACAAGTTATTGCCTGCGATGCCGTGATGGCAGGCACGGCATCGACAAAGTTAATACGGACGCTTCAGCAACATTCTGAACGTTGCCATCAATTGTTACTAACACTTGAGCCGGTACAGGGGTTTGTGAATGGTGAAGAATTAATTCGTATACTCGATAGTTCTTTCTGCCAGCACATCAATGTCGCGTACCAAATGGATCGCCAATTTATCGACCGCGATTGGCTGGATTGGAAAGAAAGTTGGTCGGGTAAATTTAATTATTTGGCACACACTTATACGGCGAGCCAATTGGCAGCAGGTATTGAATCCGTGAAAGTAAGACGTAGGCCCTGGGTGATGGCAGTGTGCGCTGCTGATTGGTCGGGTCGTAGTGTGGTGTTGAATGATTTGTGCGAGGGGTTTGCCATTCGCGAACAATTATTTGGTTACGCGAGCCAGAGTCGTGCGGTGCTGTATGCAAGTGACCAGGTGGCGTTAATGGAAAACTTGCCAGACACCAACAGCGCGAATGAACCTATAACGCCGTTTGAGATTTATGAAAGTAGCAGCATTCAATCGCTACTGAATTATTTGGCCACTGAATATCGGTGCAATTGTGTGGTGTATACCAACACGGATATTTTGCGCTACCTGCTTGCTGAGGAATTGGTGGATGAAGTGGTTTATTATCTGGCGGACTTTGCCGGAGACAACCCGGAGAGCCTTGCGGTAACCCATTCGTCGGCGATTAATTTTAAAGGTTGGGAAACCACCTCTTGCTCTAAAGCAGGAGATGGTTGCCGCCTGGTATTGCGCCGCAAATCAACCACCGAATTAACCCGCTTACACCTTGGGCTTAATTAAGCCCGAGGACATCGCCTTGGCAACGGCATGCTGGCGATTGACCGCGCCCAATTTCTTGGTCGCACTGGTTAAGTGAAAAATCACAGTGCGTTCGGTGACATCAATAATCTTGGAAATTTCCCACGTTGTTTTACCTTCACAGGCCCAAAACAAACACTCCACTTCGCGCGGGGTGAGGTTATCTTTTTCTTTGGATTTATTATTGATGTTGATGCGCATAACCGTGCCGAATAGCTCAATGGAAAACGCATGAGCCAATGGCAATACTTTTTCATAGCGCGCATCTATATCTTCACCAGAGGCGGTTGCAAGGCTGAAGATAGCGAAATCGCCATTGTGTGAACGCAGTGGAATTGAAAGGCCATGGGCGAGGCCAGCTTGCGCTGCTTGTGCAAGAATTTGTTCTGCAGCAGGGGTTAAGTAATCATCCAGTTGCAAAAGATGATCCCAACGGATCGGGGTAACGTTTTCAAAACAGTAACGTACTACGGGATCCTGGCTTTGGAATGAAGATTCAAAATACAGTTTGGTCCAGGATTCGGGGTAATTTGTGGTAGTGGAAATTTCCGGTGCACTCAGTGATGTTGGCCGGCAAATGCCGAAGAGATAATGTTCAAAACCCACCAGCTCACTGAAGCTATCGCACAGGGATTTCACTTCTTCCATTGAGGAAGCCTGACGGTGGCGCTCGGAAAACTGCTGTAAATTTAAAGAAGCATTGCTCATATCAAAATTCCTTGATTGTTAAGTTATGCCCTAACCATATAGTTATATGCTGGCTAACAGTGGTATTAATTTAAAAAATGGATGTGGAAAAATTTAAATCGCATTCCCGCGTGGATGAAAATTTTCCAGTTCCTGGTTAAAAAAACCTCGTTGCACCCATTAAACAATTCCTTGGTTTATCAATAGGTACGGCCCAAGAATATCACTGGAAGTTTAGGAATGTTAGCGTTCGTGCCGCACTAAATTGTTAAAAGCTGTGCAAATATTTTATTTATCTAACTGGTTGAATTTAAATAATAAAATGCTTGTCGGCTAAACACACGCCTGAACGATTAAACATCCTATACATCTGACGAATTTTATTGTCGCCGGCGATCAATGTCGCTCAACCCTCATGAGTTTATGTTCGTTAATACGATTTACCATTGCTGTTTTACGCGAGAGTAGCAAAAACAGCGAAATCCTGACGTTTATTCCCCCTCTGCTATAGTAAACGCAACCTTTACACCTATTTGGACTCATCGCGCCTATGTCTGAGGGAATTCCTTTCCTGATTCGACGACCTTTGCTACTCGGGGTGGCGGTGTTGGTCTTTAGCCTGTTAATTGGCCTATCGATAATATGGAAGTTGGAACAGGGGCGTCGCGAAGCCAAGCGCGCCGCGGCATTACACACTGCAACTAACCATGCATTACTGATTGATAACCGGCTGGACCAGGCATTGGCTATCAATTATTCCATGGCGGCCCTTGTGCGTTTAAGCCAGGGTGCGCCGCGCCGGTTTGAAGAAGCTGCGCGTGAACTCCTGCCGTATTTTGGTTCTGTTTCCCATATTGCCTTGTCCCCCAAAGGGGTGATCACCCATGTGTATCCACTGGAGGGTAATGAAAAATCGCTGGGGTTTAATCCACTGGTAGACCCGGCACAAGGCGAGGCAGCACGCCGCGCGGTAGAAACCGGTGAATTGACGCTCGCGGCGCCGGTGAATCTGGTTCAAGGCGGTCTGGGCGCGGTTGCACGTTTGCCTATTTATTTAGAAGACCAGGGTGGACGCCAATTTTGGGGATTTAGCAGCGTTATTATTCGTATTAATAAACTCTTGGATGAAGCCAATTTCCATCAGTTGGATACGAGGGAGATGGCCTACGAATTGTGGAGCAACGATCCTCACACCGGTTCGCGCAATATGATCGTCACCAATGCCAGTGAATTTCTGCACGAGCCGGTGACTAAATCCATTGAAGTGCCTAGCGGCAGTTGGACTATCAGCATCCAGCCGATTGCGGGCTGGACAAATTTTTTTCAAATTGCGGGTGAAATTTTTATCGCGAGTTTACTAAGTATTATGCTCGCGTGGCTTACATTTTTATCGGTGAAATTGCAGCGCCGTCGAATCAGTTTACAGGCAGCCGTGATGGAACAAACCAGCGAATTATTAAAAGCGCGTGCGGAATTGCAAGCGACGCTGGATGCAATTCCGGATTTACTTTTTGATGTGGATGCTGAAGGAATTATCCATGGTTACCATACCAACCAGCCAGACTTATTAACCGTTTCACCGGAACGATTTCTTGGCCAGAATTTCCGGCAGTTTTTGCCGCCGCCGGCGATTAGCGCGGTTGAAAGCGCATTGGAAGAAGCGAGTGAAAAGGGCGTTTCGACGGGTAAATCCTACAAAGTACAACTTGATAATGGGCCGCTAATTTTTGAATTGTCTGTCTCGCGAAAATTATCGGATGCAGAACAGAATCAGCGTTTTGTTGTATTAGCGCGTAATGTTACCGAGCGTCGCCTTGCAGAAGCGGAATTGCGTGTTGCTGCTACAGCCTTTGAAGCCAGCGAGGGAATGATGATCACTGATCCCGATGGCAATATTATGCGGGTTAACAAGGCGTTTACTGATATTACCCAGTACAGTGCTGAAGAAGTCATCGGAAAAAATCCAAAGCTCCTCCGTTCCGGTCGCCATGATCCGGCGTTTTATCAACACATGTGGGAATCGATTCTTGTCGAAGGTAGCTGGCGTGGTGAAATTTGGAACCGGCGTAAAAGTGGCGACATCTTTCCCGAATGGTTAACGATTACCGCCGTGCGCAATAAACACAATGAAATTACGCACTATGTTTCTACACTGACCGATATCACTGAATTAAAACAAAATGAGGAACGAATTCATCACCTTGCTTTTTTTGATCCACTCACTTATTTACCGAATCGTCGTTTATTACATGATCGTTTAACCCACGCGATTGCAACCGGTTTGCGACAAAAGAAACACGGTGCGCTGTTGTTTATTGATCTGGATGATTTCAAAACGCTTAACGATAACCGTGGCCACCACATTGGTGACTTATTGCTGGTTGCTGTGGCGGAACGTTTGCGCCACTCGGTACGTGAACAAGACACAGTAGCGCGTTTGGGCGGTGATGAATTTGTGGTGGTATTGGAAGGTTTGGGAGATAACCGCGATGATGCGGCAACCTATGCACAGCGGGTAGCTGAAAAGATTTTGGTTAATTTAAACCAGGTTTACAAGTTGGAGCAGCAGGAGTATTTCAACACCCCCAGTATTGGTATTTGTTTGTTTGGTGATAGTGCTGTCGCCATCGACGAATTATTAAAGCAAGCAGATCAAGCCATGTACCATGCTAAGGCTGCCGGTCGAAATACCTTGCGCTTTTTTGATCCGGAAATGCAGACACTTACCGCACAACGCTTTGCCTTGCAGCATGAAATTCGTGAAGCCTTGCAACATAATCAGTTCCAGTTGTACTACCAGCCGCAAATTGATACGAAGGGCAAAGTTAAGGGTGCGGAAGCATTGATCCGATGGTTTCACCCGCAGCGCGGTATGGTATCACCGATGGAATTTATCCCGGTTGCGGAAGATTCAGGCTTGATTATTCCCCTCGGCCATTGGATTGTTGAGGCCGCTTGCCAACAACTGGTGGAGTGGTCACGCGACCCTGCTACCGCCGAATTAAATTTGGCTATTAATGTTAGCGCCCGACAATTCAAACAAATTAATTTTGTTGATCAACTCCTCGCAACCTTGCAAAAAACCGGTGCAAATCCGTATCGGCTCAAGCTCGAGCTGACAGAGAGCATGCTGGTCGATAACCCGGAAGACATCATCACTAAAATGGATGCATTGAGGGCTCATGGAATTAAATTCTCGTTGGATGATTTCGGCACGGGCTATTCATCCCTCGCCTACTTGAAACGCTTGCCGATTAATGAATTGAAAATCGATAAATCTTTCGTCAACGATATCCTCACCGACCCCAACGACGCGGCTATCGCCCGCATGGTGATTCGCCTGGCACAAAGTATGGATCTGATCGTGATCGCCGAAGGGGTAGAAACCAAAGCCCAGCGCGACTGGCTGGAACAGGAAGGTTGCAATAAATACCAGGGCTACTATTTTGGCCGTCCCATGCCGATCAAGGACTTTTCTCCTGATTAACCCGCCGATAACCAGCCCTTCGCCCTACGTCGATTCTTATAATATTTTTGTGAAGCAGGCCGCAAAACAACGCGGTGGATGATTTATGTGCTAGCATCGCCGCCGCTAAAAATAACCCAGTATTGCAATGGGCTTGCCGCGTTACACAACAACTCCACCGCTGTTTAAATATCGTTTCCTTATGGAAGGGGCTCTCTCGATGTCCAAATTTCTCCAACGCACTGTTCTTGGGCTGTGTTTCCTTTTTGCTATGGTCGCCTGTGGTGGTGGAGGTGGTGGAGGTGGATCTTCAAACCCGCCTGCCAGCTCATCTGCACCGCTTGATTCCGATAAAGACGGCGTGCCGGATTCTTCCGATGCCTTTCCGAATGATGCATCGGAAACAAAAGATACTGATAAAGACGGTGTGGGGGATAACAGCGATGCCTTCCCGAATGACGCGACGGAAACGAAAGATTCGGATAAAGATGGTGTAGGCGATAATAAAGATCTTTTTCCGAACGATGCAACTGAAACCGTCGATGCGGACAAGGACGGGGTGGGTGATAATTCGGATAGCACGCCCTTAGGGCCTGTTATTCCAGCCTGGGCTAATTTCCGGGCAAACCCACAGCATTCCGGTTGGGTCGATGTGACGCTTGACGTTAGTAATTTCAAGCAGCGTTGGAGTGTTGCTGATATAAGCTCCTCGTCATTTGCTGCTGCCGCAGATGGCTATGTTTTCGTTAATACCGGAGATTCACTCAAAACGTTGGATGCGAGAAACGGTGCGATACGCTGGACCCAGACCTTGGGTGATGACGCACTCATATATTCTTCGCCCGCGTATGCTGCTGGTATCGTTTATGTAATAACTTCAGATTTTTCTGACAGTATCCTTTGGGCGTTTGACGCTGCAGATGGAAAATTAGTATTCCAGACTCGATTGGAACAATACGTTAGCTATCACAAAGCACCCATCGTCTCCGATGGAACGGTTTATATCGGAGGTGGCCAACCAAATTTTCACACTGGCGCAAGCTTTACGTACGCAGTTGACGCTAAGACTGGCCAATTTAAATGGCAGCAACTTCACAATAATAACGGCTTCTCTGTACCTGCCATATCGGGCGCTTATACGTTGGAGCACGGGGAAACGCCTGTCAGTTTGATAGCCAGAGACAGAACGACGGGAAATGTCGCGTTTGCAATACCTGACCCAGTTTCAAATTGGATTACCTGGGGCGCGCTGCCCGTAGTCCATGGCGATTATGTTCTCGTAAACCACTGGTCCAGGTTATCTGCCTACAACTTGTCTACGAGGCAGTATTCATGGGAAGTTTCCGACGCTGAATTTGATAGCCAGCCAGTTATTAAAGGAGATCGCTGGTACATCATCAATAAAGGAGTCATTGAAGTCCGCTCTTTAGTAACCGGTGAGCTGGTTGCCTCTATAAGAGGTAGTAAGCCATTTGCCTACCAGTTATTCGTTACTAACAATCTTATATTTGTAGGCGATGAAACCAATACCTATGCCTATAACCTGGAAGACGCGAGTTTGGCATGGACTCTTAACAAGAAAGTTGGTGCCCTTTTACTGGCGGAAGGGGCGCTATTGGTAGTCGCCGCTAACGGGATTGTGGCAATTGATGTACAAGGCGAACTGGATGTCGATGGCCTGCCTGACTGGTGGGAAAAACGTTTTGGCAAAAATTTTGACCCCGCTTTAGATGATGATGCCGATGGTCTTTCTGCGTTGCAGGAGTTTACCTTAGGTACTCATCCGCTCACTGCCGATACCGATGGTGATGCTTTGCTTGATGGTGCGGAAGTCGCTGGCAAGTCTTCTCCTTTGCAAAAAGATACCGATGGCGATGGCTTGGACGATGGCCAGGAAGTGAATACTCACAAGACAGAGCCATCCAAGGTAGATACTGATGGTGATGGTTTCGGTGACGCAGAAGAATTAGCGGTCGGTTTTAATCCGTTGGATGGCCAGGATACCTTCGCCGATAGCGATGGCGATGGTTTCTCAAATATGCATGAATTCCGCGCTAACACTGGATTGAATGACATCAATTCGCGGCCTCAAATTGGTGAATGGACAACGCGCTATGGCAATTCTCTACGTAATAGCTACAACCCGCTGCTGTTGAGCGACGCTAAATTCAGCGAACGTTGGAGCGTGAGCGGATCAGGTTATCTTCGATCACCTGTCACTAGTGCGGGGCGATTACTACTAACCATGCAATCTGTGAATCGCTTACGGGCATGGGATTCAGGTACCGGAGTGGAAATATGGAAACGCAACAATGATAGTAACAGTGATGCTTACCCCAGTATTGAAGCAGGTCAAGCGATTCAGTTTTATTACAATTCTGGTAAAGGAAGTCAAAATCTGGTCGTAACAGATGCCGCGACAGGCAATTCCGTACTTAACAAATCAATCAGCGTTACACATAACTTTGATTACGCCGGGCCTTTGGTGAGTAATGGTCGCATTTTTAGTATCGACGCGAGTTCGCGCCAGATAAGGGCTTACGGTCTGGCGGATGGCAACCTGTTGTGGAGTTCGTCATTAGGCAATCAATATTCCGGCTCCGGATATTTACCGTTAATTGGTAATGATCAACTTGTGTTTATTGATCGCGATCTAAAGGTTTTCTCAACCAGCACAGGTGCGTTGCTGAAGACTATCGATATCACCGGCCTTAACGCCCAGCGCGGTGTACTGGGGTCAAATAATAATCTCATCCTTAATGTGTCGAGTACGGGTGCTTTGACTAGTGTTGATTTAACCACCGGCAATCGCAGTTGGACGAGCAGTGACTGTGACTACGTGGACCTAGCAGTGGGCAACGGAAAGATCTACGCACTCAGTTCGCGCGGTGAGTTGTGTGTGATTGATGAAAAAACCGGGGCTTTGGCATGGGAGATGAAAGTATCTATCCAGTCATTGAGTTCAAACATAGTGCTGACAGCCAGCCACCTGTTTTACTCAACATATTCAAACACCTATGCGGTTGACCTGGCGCGCAAAAAAGTCACTTGGCAGTTAAACAGAGGCGTTTCGGCTTTAGCGTTAGCCGCCGATGGAACGTTGTATCTGGTAGGTGATTCCCAAGTCACTGCTATTGATACGGAAGGGGATACCGATGCGGATGGCTTGCTGGAATGGTGGGAGCGGCGCTATGGCGGAAATCTGGATCCGGCTGCCGACCTCGACCAGGATGGGCTGACCAACCTTCAAGAGTTTGCCGCCAAGACGAATCCTCTGAATGCTGACACGGACAGTGATGGATTGACTGACAGCCATGAAATTAATAGTTCGCTCACGGATCCTCTTGATGCGGATATGGATAAGGATGGCTTGAGCGATGGAGTTGAGCTTAACACCACTAATACCAATCCAGGCATGCTCGATACTGACGCCGACGGATTGGAGGATAGCCGCGAGTACGCCGCCGGTTTAAACGGTAGTAATCCGAACGACGCGGCGCTTGATAGTGACAGTGACGGTTATAGCAACCGCGATGAAGTGTTTGGCGATACTGATTTAAATGATGCAAGCAGCAAGCCGGTGGCAGGCCATTGGACAGTAGAACAGGCTAATGTGGGGCGCACCGGCTTCCAGCCCTATAAGTTGGACGAGGCAAACTTTAGTCTGCGCTGGTCAAAAACGTTTGACACGATCATCGAACCTGTCGTCACCGGAAATAAACAAGTCTTTATTACGCATGGTGAAAATGGATCGAGAAAGGTAGCCGCGCTGGATTTTGCGACGGGAGAGCAGCAATGGCAGGCATCAACGGCGTATGCTGGTGTCCCTGGATATATCCCTTCGACCAATCAAGTGGCTGTGGCCACTAATTACCCGCAAGGCTTGCAGCTGTTTGATGCAGCAACCGGAGCAGCCGCTAGTCATCTGCCCTCTTTTGTCGGTCCTCTTAGCCTTAGCCCGGTCGTTCTGGGGGAATCAGCCTACAGCCGGACTAGTAATCAAATCCAGGCGCTTAACCTTGGAAGCGGCCAGGCGCTCTGGAATATTGGTGATTTAGGCTATGGTACCAATAGGGTTGTCCTTAATGACCAATACCTGTTCTTTAAACAAGGAGGACAAATCCGGGTGCATGACCGGGTGACGGGAGCATTGGTTTCCACCATAGACACTTCGTCAACAAGCTATGGCGTGCTGGTGTTAGGCACACGTAATAATATTCTGGATCTCAACGGTCAAGGCATTGCCAGTTTTAACCTCACTACCCGAAAACAAATCTGGTCCCGATCCGCTCCGGTTCAAGCCGGATATGAAGATTACGCTCTTGCTAACGGTCAGCTCTACATCCGCGAATCAGGAAATGTATATAGCATCAATGAAATGACCGGTGAGTTGAGCTGGAAACAGGGCGTTGGCGCATACGGTAATACCAACCTGTTGGCAACACTCACACATGTATTTGTTGCAAGTGATGCGAAAACCTATGCCCTTTCCGCGACCACTGGCGAGCAGTTGTGGAGTTACGATGTAGGCGGAAACCTTGCCTTGGGCGCGGATGGCGCGCTGTACATTCAATCGGGCAATAAGTTGGTTGCGATTAACCTCGAGGGTGATCGTGATGGAGACGAAATCCCGGACTGGTATGAGCGCCGTTACGGTTTAGATCGTGAGAATGCCGATGATGCTTCACGCGATCTGGATGGCGATGGCCTGACCAATTTGCAAGAATTCACTGCTGGCAGCTATGCCAATAATCCGGATTCAGATGCGGATGGCTTGAGCGATGAGGAAGAAGTCCACACACATCATACTAATCCGGTGAGTGCAGACACGGACATGGATGATTTGGTTGATTATTGGGAGATAAACAACAGCCTGGATCCGCGTGATCCTGATAATCGTGATCAGGATCTGGATGGGGACGGAATTTCTAACTATATGGAATATTTGGCAGATACTGACCCAACCAATGCGCTTTCCTTGCCCCCTATTTTTGTACCGGGCCACTATTCGTTTGAAGATGGACTCCTACCTGCCGGCTGGGAACTGTCAGCTGAGACTACCAGTGTGCAAGTAACAACGGGTACTGCAAGTCATGGCAGCCGCGCGCTGGAATTGCGCTATCAAGCGGGTATCAGCTTTGAAGGTTACTTTATGGCAAGCGATCTGAGTTTGGATGTTAAAAATGATTGTGATGTTGGCTACCAGGTACAAATCTACATTGATGACCAGCCAGCCCTCAGTAGTTATTCTACTACCAGCCAATGGACTACTTTGAAAACAACTATCCCGCTGGGGAACCATAAAATTAGTATCCTCAGCAATAGTTATGGCTGCGAGATTTATGTGGATAATGTGGTAATCGCTCCAGCCATCAGCAATACCCAGTTAGCGGTGCAGCTTGTTGGCTTTGACGGCAATTTTCTAAAATTTGTATCTGTTGATGGCAAGGTGGTGCGCACCCTCGCTATTAAAGCTCCGCTGCAAACCCAGCAGCTAGTGAGTATTGTTTCTGCAGGCAACAATAAATTGGCGCTCGCCTACCAAGGCAACAACAGAAATAGTTTCCTCAGATTGTTAGATTTAACCACGTTCAACTGGCGTGATTTTACCAACATTGATTCGATTGCCAGCTCGACCTCTGCAGTGGCGACCCGCGATAATTTTGCCTATTTGCCTACCTACGACAGTCACACCGGCAGTGGGCATATATCGCGAGTTAATTTAAGCACTGGTGCGACCACGCGGTTTGGCTCGCATCATTACTCAGCTTTAGCGGTGGATAGCGCGGGGTTTATTTATGCTCATAGCAATGGGGTGGTTTACAAATATGATCCTTCAACCCTGGCTTTTGTCAGCAAGGTGGCAACTATCAATGCGCAGCAGCTTTTATTCGACAGTAAAGATCGTTTAATTGTCGTTAGCCACAACGAAGTGGCGCGTTATAACGCCCAGCGAGCAATCGATGCGCAAATTAAAACTGATTACGTTATTCATGCTGTAGCGCTTGATGCGCAAGATCAGCTTTTTATCGGACTTGGCCCACAATTGGCCCGTTACACCGCCGATTGGAAAGAAATGACCCCGTGGGCGGTGCCTGTAATGGAAATTGCTAGTCTCACAGTTCCTGATTCAGATGGCGATGGTTTGCCCGATTGGTGGGAAATGGCCCGTGGTTTCGATATTGCCGACAGTGCTGATGCCAGCGTCGACGGTGATAGTGACGGCCTGACGGCGCGTGAAGAATTTATGGCGCATACGGATCCTTCAATGGATGATACCGACGGTGATCTGTTGAAGGATGGTGATGAGGTAGCCAACCACCGCACCAATCCATTAAATGTGGATACCGATGGTGATCATTTGACCGATGCAGAAGAAATTAACCAGTACTCTACTAATCCATTATTAGCCGATACCGATGCAGACGGTATTGACGATTATCGGGAGCATGCTCCGGTACTGGTGAATTTTACAGACTCCTTTGAAGGCTCCGTCACGCGTTGGGTTACATCAGTGGATGCCAACGCTGGCTGGACTGTCGTTGACGATAAAGCATCAAGCGGCAGCAAAAGTCTGCGCTCTGGTCCTATCGGTCATCGCCAAAAAGCCGCGGTGGAGATGTTTGCCAATTTCAACCAATCCACCCTGACTTTTGATGCCTGGGTCTCCTCGGAAAGTAGTTACGATAATCTGTTGGTGTACGTTGATGGTGTACTTGAATCTGTGACGACAGCCGGCGAGCAATGGTATACAAAAAGCATAGCTATCAGCGCCGGCTTCCACACCGTCCAGTTCGTCTATCAAAAAGATTGGAGCGGTGTTGGTGGCTCAGACACCGTTTGGATCGACAACATCCGTATCCAATAACCCAAACTTTTTCTCACAAAACAAAACCCCACCCTAACCGGTGGGGTTTTGTTTTTTTGATACCGGCAAAAATACATTAAAGAATTGCGTACAATTCTAACCAATCAATGTATCGACACTATTGCTAGTGATTTCGTAGAGCTGGAGTAATGCTAATGATCGCAAAAACCTGCCGCCATCCCATCAATACCCAAACCAATCCACTCGCGGAAAAAAATACGCTGCGCGCAGTGATATTAACCGCGGTAATGATGGTGTTGGAAATTCTGGGCGGTTGGTATTACAACTCCATGGCACTGCTGGCTGATGGGTGGCATATGAGTTCCCACGTTGTTGCATTGGGGTTGGCATTGGGTGCGTATGTGTTAGCCCGGCGTTTTGCACAGGATGGACGCTTCAGTTTTGGCACCTGGAAATTGGAAGTTCTGGGTGGTTATACCAGCGCCATTTTATTGGTATTGGTCGCTGTTACCATGTTCTATCACTCGGTGGAACGACTGCTCGTGCCGGTTGCAATTATTTATGATCAGGCAATTATGTTGGCCGCGTTGGGACTGGTGGTGAATCTGGTGTGTGCCTGGTGGTTGAAGGATGGCCATCACCATCATCACGGGCACAATCATGAACATCATCATCACGATCATCATAGCCATGCACACGAACATCATCACGCTCACGAAGATTTGAATTTACGCGCAGCCTATGTGCATGTTATTGCCGATGCGCTGACATCAGTGCTGGCAATTTTTGCGTTATTGGGCGGTAAATTTTTGGGTGCTGATTGGCTTGATCCAGTGATGGGAATTGCCGGTTCAATTCTTGTGGCGGTGTGGGCAACAGGGTTGCTACGCGATACCGGCCGCGCGTTATTAGATGCTGAAATGGATGCCCCGGTGGTGGATGAAATTCGCGAAGTGATTTCGCAGGTGGATGCAAACGCGCTCATTACGGATCTTCATGTGTGGCGTATTGGACAAAATCATTATGCATGCGTATTAGCATTAAAGAATGCCAGTTATCCCAACGCCGATTTTTATCGCCAGCAATTGCAAATCCACGAAGAATTAGTGCATATCAGCATTGAAATAAATTAGTGCGCATCAACAATTACTTTATTTCCAATGCGTGTTGAAACGTTTTCTTTCCACGCTGATAACGTTTGAGTGTTTGGTCATCACCAAACACTTCTACCAACGCGGTATTAAAATCATAAACCCGGTTGTCGCGCCCGGATTGTTCTGTTGCAGCTTCGAACCCTTGGGTATGTGCATCCGCTAAAATTGCGGCGTCTTCAACCATACCCGTCGCCATTTCTATATCTGCCGGATTATTAAAAGAATGCTCGCAGGCTTGCGCATCTGTTGAATGAAAATTGCGGCAACGAAATGGACGTACGGGATAAATGGTACATTGGTTATTTTCCAATAGTGCGCAGCGCAAGTTAGTGGTGAGGTGTTGTTCGGGGGTGATAGTACGGATAACACGGCTATTTTCTTCAGCACGTTGTAGAACGGCGGCAATGGCTTCCATAGAAAAATGCTTAAGCATGTATTCCTTGATTAATAACATTTCATGCGCCCGTGCTTCCACTTTGTAATAACAACAAAAAGCGCAACCTGCTTTGCACGCCGGTTTTAGGGCAGACTCATCAAACGCCGTAGCAATCAAATTGTTATAGCGTTCATAGGATTTTCTTAATGCTGTGTTTGCATCTTTAGCGCCTTTTAATTGCGCCGCAGAACGCTGGTATTCTTGTTGCGCAACCGCTTGGAAAATGTCTGTCATGATCGGTAGGAAAAGTGTGAATTATTGTTATGCAGTATAAATAAAAACAAAGCGGCTCGCAGTGGCCGCTTTGTAATCTTTTTTATTCTATTCGTTGCCGGTGATAGCAGCCGTATATTAATTGCATGCACTACCCCACAACTGATTGGCCCACGCCGGATAATCCACAAATGGATTGCGATTTCCCTGCCGCGAAACTATTCGCGCATGTCGATTAATTTCTGCCTGGCTAACCGGATCCTGATTATGCCATGCCAGCAGGGTGCAAATTTTTCCGAGTTGCGCACCGCTGGTGCCAGTGGTATTTACCAACACCAGGTTCTCAGTACCGGTACTGTCGTTGCTGTTGTAACGCACGTCCATATAAAACATCATGCGTGCGACATCGCCTTTGATGGCATTGCGAGGTTCAAAACTATCCGAGTCGGTGTAATTGCCCGGGGCCTCGCCGATGCTTGAACCACCGTTGTCAAAATCTTTATTGCCACGTGTTGAATTGACAGACGCATCAGCGGGGCGCAAATGATGGATATCGGTATAGGCCCAATCGCTTTCATCGGGAAAACCGTGGCTTTTTGGCCAGGTATGTTCGCGATTCCATGCATCCGGATCACTGTTACCGCTGGAATTAAATGTTTTTGCTTGTGAACGACCGGTGTAAATCAAAATAACATTACTGCTGTTATTCGGATCTTCATCGGTGTATTTCAATGCGTCCCATACTTGCGAATAACTCATGCGCGTGTGCCCGCGCGCGGCGATAGAGCCAAGGGAATTTTTTAATGCAGTGCCTGATAAACCAATGGCGTTTGCATAGTAGGATTCAAATCCAGCCCATGTCGCACCGCTGGTTGAATTTCCATTTACCGTGTAGCTGACGCTCAATGTTGCTCCGCTATAACTTGCGTAGCCGCGCAGCAAAATATGCCAGGTACCTGCTGCCGGCGTTGAAAAATTACAATTTTCATTATTTCCGCTGGCATAGGGGCGACAATCGTATATTGAAGATGTCGGTGCTTGCCCAAATCGCACATACAAATCCAAATCGCCGCTACCACTGCTGGTGTTAATGGATAAAGCAGAAGCGTTAGCGGGAACAGCCAACTCAAATCGCGTTTCAGAATTACTCGCGCCACTTAAATTAGTGCGCGTTTCATTATTATTGATGGTGATGCCAAATGCATTCGCACAAAAGCACACAACACCCAAGCCGATCAAATATTTATTCATACTCATCACTCCTTTATTGGAGTGATGAGTATGTAGAGCAAATGTTGCGAATTAGTTAATCAGCAACACGGCGAAAGAATTGGCGTGTTATAAATCAGCGTTAAATTGGATTTCCTGACCTTCCACCAAATGGTCACATTCAATCGTCAATAGTGGATTCAGACCACCGGTACCGATGTCGAGTGTAAGGCTGGTATTGGGTAATAAACCCTTTAAGGATTGTGTTGAACGCACTCCATCTACAGCAACATAGGCATCATAATAAATTGGTGCGACACCGCGATTGGTAATCGTCACACGCGATGTTGTCGATGATGCTTTAAATTCTGTGATGTGAAATTTATAACCATTCGCCATGCCCGCTTCTTTAATGCGTTGCGCACTCCGGTATTCCGGTTGGTCATTACCAATCATGTAAGTAATATGAAACCCAGCGCTTAATGCTTCGTAGGTTCTGCCGTACATGCCGTTAGGATTCAACGCATTTTGCTGGTCGAAATCACTGTAGTAACTGAGTTCACCGCCGTGTGGTGAATGCTGGTAGCGATTGGTGTAGTTAAAAATAGTCCACATGTCCTTGTTATATTCCGCATGCTTCTCGTGCATGAATGAATCATCGAAATTACCAAACTGTAAGGCTCGCAATGAAGCATCGTTTGCGATGGGCGTATTTTTGCTATCACCGGCATCAATCGAAATACTCCAATGCAATTTATTAAATTTTGCATCAAGGTGTTGCAAAAATGTTTTCTGGTAAGCCTTGGAGGGAAAATTTTCTCCTAACCGAACTTCCGGATCATAAATATGGTATTCACCCCACAAACCAAAACCAGCCTGAACAAACGCAATGCGCGGATCATTGTCGTAGCGATTTGCAAACGCGGTGTAAAAATCCAATGTTGCTTGCTGTAATTCAGTATGGGACCAATCCGGGAAGCCGGTGTTCAATCCTTCACTTTTTTCGGTTGTTTCATGGTAATCCGATAAATTTTTTATATAGGCAGGCACGGCGGTTGGTTGCCCCGGGTATACGTAATACCAACGCAAAATAGCTTGCTTTCGGCGCTCGCTAATCTCATTCAATAAATTTTCCAGCGGTGTCCAATCGTAAGTGTTATCCGCGATTACGATATCGCTCGGGCGTACATAAGCGTATTCAAGTTGGATGTACTGATCATCTGTTTTTAATACGGAGTTATTGTGTGAATCAGCCCAAAGGACAATACCGGTCATCGGTTGAACTTTGGTGATTTGTTTTTGCAGCGGAATATCAACTAACGCATTGCTTACTGAGCTGACACTATTTTGCGAAACACTTTTATTGGTTGAAGATGTACTTTTACTAGATAACGATGAACCCGCATCTATTAACGATGAATTTATCACAGCTGAGGTTGAACTTTTATTCAGTAACGAAGATGCTGTACTTGAACTAATCCGCAGAGTGGATGAGTTTAAATCGGAAATAACACTGGATTGTGATGGCACTGCTGACGAAAAATTACTGGATGCCACTTGTTGCATTGAACTGGTCGATGTGGATGTATTTCCCGATGAACCGCTAGCGCCACCGCAGGCAAATAAAGCGCTAGCAAAAAATAAAATAATAAATCTGCACAGGGCAATTTTATACATTGAAGCTTGGTGACCAGGTGAAATAACTAATAAGTTTGTTCGCAGGCAAGAAAATAGCTCTGTCATAGCGTTCTCCGATGTGTTCCGATGAGTCTATCCGACCCCCTGTCATGGAATTCAAATCCTTTTCATACTTGCAAACGAAATCACTTAATTTTTTAAATACAAACTGGCTTTGCTAAGTCGGTCACTTCTGCCAAGGTCATATTCGATGGAGCTTATGGGATTTTCTGTTCTTCCAATATCCAACTTTCAAATTCGAATCCTGTAATTGCCTGGTTTTCATGGTCAAGTGTCGATAAATATTACAGATCGATTAATAGATTGGCGCGTAAATCATTGATATGATTAATAATTTGTGACGCGGTTCACTTTTTGCTTATTTCAAATGGGATCAAAAGAAATCCCTGTTATTTCATCAACTTTCAGGATAAAAATTATGAAACGCGTTTTATTGACCGCTGCTCTGGCTTTGGCTGCCTCCGGCGCATCTGCTGCT
This sequence comes from Cellvibrio sp., assembly GCA_035490715.1. Taxonomy (GTDB): domain Bacteria; phylum Pseudomonadota; class Gammaproteobacteria; order Pseudomonadales; family Cellvibrionaceae; genus Cellvibrio. Next base: position 8,300 of record DATJLF010000069.1, on the reverse strand, counting down.
GTATTGAATTTCGACGATCTGAATGGCAACACCGCTTTGGTACCTTACGGTTACGGTGGTTTTAACTGGCAGGCAGGGTCTACCAACTTGGGCTCAATCAGTGAAAGCTATTCTCCAGGCTCAGGCTATGACCATGGCGTGGTTTCAGCATCTAACTCAATTTTCAATTACTACGGGACTTCAGGCGCTAAAATTGATTGGTTGGGTACTGACACCATCACTTTCAATGGTGCTTACCTGACCGCCGCCTGGGGTGATCAACTGGTTTCTTTTGCTGGTTTCAATAACGGTGTGCAGGTTTTCACCAGCAGCCAATACAGCATCAACACCACCACTCCCCAATGGATCAACTTGAACTGGTCTGGTATTGATTCTATCCAGGTGTTCAACAATGGTTCCCACTGGGCATTGGACGATTTCACTTTTAACGAAAGTGTAAGTGTCCCGGAAAGTTCTTCTCTGGCATTGTTAGGCTTGGGCCTGCTCGGACTGGGTCTCGTTCGTCGTCGCAAAGCGCAATAATTTTATTGTGTAAATAAAAAAGCGCCTCGCAATGCGAGACGCTTTTTTGTGAGATTCATTCAGTAGTAACTTTTACGAAGGAAAAATATTTAAACCAAATCACGGAAAGCCCAAGTTGAATCATATCCGTCGCCAATCAGTTTTTTACAGCTAGCAAGGCGCCACTGCCAAACATCATCCCTCCGGCAGTTATATTTAATGCGCGAGTTGCTGCAACATTACCCAATAGTTTTCGTGCTTTATTTGCGGTATACGCATAAGCGGCCATAACACCACCTACGGCTAGGGTCGCAATAAGCATAATAATTCCTGCATCTACTAACGATACGGATTGCATATCAATAAAAGCAGGAAAGAAACTGACATAAAATAGAATCGCTTTCGGATTGCTCAACGTTGTTAACAAGCCGGCCATAAAATTACCCACCATGGATAGCGAAGATGCAACAGGAATTTCTGCATTAACAGGTTTTGCTTTTAACATCTGCCAACCTAACCAACATAAATAAGCGGCACCGGCATATTTAATAACAAGAAATAAATCGCCCAGGGATTGCGCAAGTGTAGAAAGTCCGTACAGCGACAATAAAATAAATACATAATCACCACACACAATACCTGCGACAGTTACTAAACCTTGCGTGAACCCTGATGAGATGGAGCGCGCAACAACGGCAAATATTCCCGGGCCAGGAATTACTGCCAGTATTAACATCGCGATAAATAGCGAAAGGCCGGTGGTTAGTGTCATGTTAAATCTGCCCGACGATATGCATTTTAGATAGTATTGGAAATTGCTATTAAGAAATCTAATAATCACATAACGAAAAATCAAAAAGCGCAATCATTGGAAATTTCGTTATGTCAGAAGCTCTATCACATCAATGTGCAGGAATACATTTATCTAAAAACTTATCCATTGCTTTAAAAGTAGCGATACGATTAGATTCGTTTGTCAAATAATGATCCTCGAGGGGCAAGGTTAAAAACTCGACATCTTTACCTGCTTTTAACAATGCTTTATGCATCTTTTCGCTATGTTCGATTTCAACTTGGCGATCATTTTCACCATGAATTAACAAAATTGGTTTTTTAATGGCTTCTGCGTGATTAATTGGTGAAATATCCTTCAAAAATTTCGCACCCGTTCCAATCTGCTCATCCACTACATTGTAAGAATCGGTTCCGTCTCTTGTATTAACAACTTTTTTATAAACATCGCTCACACCTGCGAAGCTGATGGCACAACGATATAAATCAGGCGTTCTCACTGTACCCATGAGCGCAGCGTAACCACCATAACTGGCACCAACAATAGCTACAGCATTTGGGTCTGCAATACCTTTAGCTATCAAATAGCGGGCACCATCTTCTATATCGGTTTGCATTTCTTTGCCCCACTGTTTTAAGCCAGCAGTCATATGGGTCAGTCCTTGGCCATAGGAACCGCGAAAATTCATTTGTAGTACGGCGTAACCTTTATTGGCAAAAAATTGTGCCCAGTAATCAAAGTTACTATTATCTCTTGCATGGGGCCCGCCATGTGGGAACATCAAGGTAGGCAAATTTTTTTCCGGTTTGTTCTTGGGTAGAGTAAGAAACGCCTCAATAACTAAGCCATCGCGCGCCTTATATTCGATTCTTTTTACATCCGCCAACATATTGGGTGGAAGGTTTTTATAGCGATAAGCAATAGCATTCAATTTAAGTGGTGATCTTTGACCAAGATAATAGGTTCCTGATTCTTTCGCGCTGATGCTAAACACGATAAATTGATTAAGATCTTCGCTAAATGAATAAATATAATTTGCTGTTTGTGGCATCGCCTTATTAATTTTTTCTTGTAATTGGTTTAACTCTTTATCAAAAAAATGCGTTCCACCATCTTCTCTTCCAGAGACACCGATTATTTTTTTCTGATCCTCCGAATAAACTAAATATCCACTAACATCATATTTATCATCGGCTAATACCAGCTCGCGTTTTAAATTGTTATCTTTTAAATTCACTTTAAACACAGCCCAGCGATCATTATGATAAGCATTTAAAAATAGTTCGTTTGGGTCATGAGAAAACCCCAATACGGTAATTTCATCGCTTGAAAATCCACCTTGGTATTTTGCCAAGTCAAACCATTTTTCTTGTTCAAGGTCAAAGTATTTGACTGTAACCTTGCCCCCGTCGTCGTAATGGTATCCAGCCCGTAGGCGATGATTTGTATCTGTAACATTAGCATAGAAAGTTTTGGGTTGATTCGGAATTAAATCGGTGGAACCTTTATGGATATTTACTTTATAGACTCTGCCATAAACAGCCATAAGCACATGATTAGGGTCATTAGGTAGGCTATCAATAACGGTATCCAGATCTTCGGGAGCTTCATCGAATTGTGACAAAAACATAGAAGTAAATGGTGTAGTGATTTGGCCGTTTTGTGTATTAACAAATGCCAAGCGAGTTATTCGAACCTTATCGTAATTTCTTTGCCAGTAACCCCAGTTTTTTTGCTTGGTTGCAGCAAAACTGTAAACTAATAACGTTTTGTTATCCTTCCAACTAATACCATTGAGAATAAAACTGGTATTCTCAAAGAACATTAAGAATTTGCTTTCTTTAGTTTTGAGATTAATGGTTTGAACGGCGGTACCCTTTCTATCAGGTAAATCGATACGCACCGCGCTTGCAACCCGAGTGCCATCTGGTGATAGGACTAAATTGGAAACATCCGGCAATTGGGAAAATGCTTCAACGGGAAGTTTTTGACCAAAACTACCGCTGCTGTAGATGAATGATAATAAAGCAAAAAGTATAATTTTTTTCATAGGTGAATATCTCCGTGTAAATTCCATGTGTCCATGAGATGAACTGTATTGGGGTTATGCATTTTAAATGAACGCAAGTATAGTTGTAGCGAAAAGCGAAATTTCACTAAATGCATGTCACTTTTTCTTCAATGTTTATCAAAGGTTTTTAATTCTGAAATAGCTTGCCGGGATACTTGCATTGCTGCGGTTAACGCCAGTGTAGCCATAATCGCTGCCACAATTAAATCCGGCCAATTACTACCAGTACCAAATACGCCGAGGGCTGCGAGCATTACTGCGATATTTCCCAACGCATCATTGCGTGTGCACAACCAAACACTCCGCATATTGCTATCGCCATCGCGGTAAGCGTAAAGCAAAAACGCAACGATCAGATTGGCAACCAATGCGAGCGCACCAATAACACTCATCACTTGCGGATCGGGAATCACACCACTCATTAAATTCCACAGCGCATGCCCGATCACCCAGATTCCAAACAACGCCATACTCGCCGCTTTAATCAGCGATGCTTTCGCGCGCACCTGCAAACTCATCGCCAACACCCACAAGCTGATTCCATAATTGGCGGCATCACCAAAAAAATCCAGCGAGTCGGCGAGCAGTGAAACAGAACCGGCGGCAAAACCGTAATACAGTTCGACTACAAACATCGCCGCATTAATAATTAACGCGATCCACAAAATCCGACGGTAATTGGGATTGGGTTGAGCGGGTGATTCGTGGTCGTGGTTGCAGCACTGAACGCCCATGATGCTCTCCAATAATGCGTTGCAGAAAAAGACTACACCTTTGAATTTTTACCCTAGCACAGGGTTATTGAAAGTCGTAGTACTAAAAACAAAACCCCGCTTTTTTAGGGCGGGGCTGGCTGTTAGGTTATGTTGTAACTTTATTGTTCATCAAGATAAGCTCTCGTAAACAACCACCGCCCGTCGATGTATTCAAAAACCAATTGCTCTACTCGATACTCATCACCATTTTTAGCATCTAGTGGAGCTTCAGTTTTAGAAACGACATCCATCATATCGGTTAGGGTGTAATCATCTCCGTGTATCAAATGAATCTTTTGGTCCATAAGCTTATGGAAAATATCTTTAAATGCCTTTCTTTCAATATACTCAACAGGAATAAAGTCAGCGACTCCATTTACAGCTAGAGGGAATTTAGTAAATCTTTTAAGCTGTTCGTAGTCATTCTGCATAACCGCAGCCCTGAATTCCGTCCAAAATAATTGGAAGGAATCGTCTCTTTCATCTGCCTTACACCACGGTGAAAAAATCAAGGTTAACAATAACGTTATTTTAAAAAATAGTTTCATTTGGTTTTAAACCTATGTGAAAAGAGAGTTCCAACAATGCAGCTTGGACTATTGAGTCGAAAGAAGGCTTGCGGTTTCTTTGCTATTGATCCAGTGACGACGCATTTTTCCATTACCTGAATAATAATCAATTTGTAGCCAGTCACCTTCTTTCGTGGCAACACCTACGACATCGCCTTTAACGAGATATGATTTTAGTTTCTTATCAGCTTTCGACGCAGAATAAAAATAAGATTTTTCACTTGTTATTATTCGCAACTCGTTCCATGACGCTTTGGTAGTCAGCTCATAACTTAATCCTTCAGCTATTTCAGGCATCAATACGAGGCCACAACCAGGAAGCTCACGACCTTTTATAATTTTTAATTTTATGCCTTCAGTTTCCGCGTGAATCTCCAGGAAAAGCATTTTCTTCACCAACTATAATATTTGCCTTGCCGGCATGTGCCTTTGCCTTTAAACGTAAAAGCACAGGTTTTAACAATTCCCTCACCTTGCGCTTCTCGATAGTGTCCTGTCACAGCCCCGTTAGGATTAATGGCCAGTAATACATTTTCATAGACACCAGGTTCTAATGCTATTGGCTTTGCATAAGCATTTGTCATAGATACCAGAACAATAGTTATAATTGAAAGTAGACTCATATTTTTAACTGCTTGATATCCTGCGTAATTTTTATACACATTTGGTGACGCGAGTATTGCCATTTTCTTTAATTCAATCCATAAGTGATCATTAAAAAAGGCCCCGAAGGGCCTGTTAAAAAATTACTTATTCATCAAGGTAGGCTTTAGTGAAAAACCATTGGCCATCTACGTACTCAAAAACTAATTGTTCTAGCTGATATTCTTCACCTTCCTTTGCGTCCGATATAAGCCGAGTATTTTCAACAATTTCCCTCATGTTGGTTTCGACTAAATTATCATCATCATTTGGTAAATAGGTCCTTTGCTGCATGAGTCGGTCAAACACATCTTTGAAATCATCTTTTTTAATATGTTCAGTGGGCATAGAATCATCAGGCCCGCTTATTGATAGAGGAAATTTCGTAAAATGTTCAAGACTTTTATAATCATTTTGGAGGGCCGCAGTTCTGAATTCCGTCCAAAATACTTGAAATGAACTATCAGATTTTCCAACGACACATCCGGAAGAAATAATTAAAATAAAAAATGAAATTGCTCTTAAAAATGAATTCATACAGATACCTCTGATTTCTTTGGCCACCGATAACCTCTCAATGTCCAACTGCTTTTTGGATAGTATGTCGTTCTCACCCGGTTACTTTGATTTCCGCCTAGCAGCTCGTAATGAGTTGCCGTTTCCTGGATGAGAAATCCAACGTGATTTCCAGAGCTTGTTAGGCTTGAGTTAGCTGCATTCGCGTTGCGGATTACTGTAATGGCGCCAGTTTTTGCCGAAGATTTTTCACCCCATGTTAACCAACTGGCGGCTGCCGCCGAGTTAGTGCCTTGCATACCAGCTTCCTTTATTACCCAGTTAACAAACGATGAGCACCAGGGTATTTCGTCAGATTTGGCTTTTAATGTTGTTGATGCATGATACTTGATAATGCGAGGGTTACTACCTTTCCCCACAACCTCTTTTTGTCCAATTTCTTTGGTGGCAATTTTCATCCAGTTGCTATTCATAATAATAACTGGGTTGATAGGCGACGGTGATGGCTTTTTAATACCAAAATTTTTATTGCCTTCATTATAACCCAGAGCTTTCAACGTCTTAGGGCCAACAATACCGTCTATACCTAAACCATTTTCGGCTTGGAAACGCTTTACAGCTTCATTGGTCGCTCGACCGAAGTCACCGTCAATTTTAAGAGCAGGATTTAGACGAAGGGTGGTATTGAGAATTTCTTGCAGTTTTTTAACATCAGGCCCTTTACTGCCTGTCCTAAGGGTAGTGGTCATATGGCTTCCTTATCAATAGTTTTTGATCAGAATCAGAGACGAGCTCGATTTCAATTTTAAGCGTGCACATGTTATTTAAACATGTGCACGGTAGCTTACTAGCTTCTGAATCAAGAATAAATTATCTACTGAACTTCCAAATTGATTTTCTTGTTCCTGTGAACCAATGCATACAAAATCGGCAGCACCAACAGCGTTAGCAGCGTCGAAGAAATAATTCCGCCGATCACCACCGTTGCTAATGGCCGTTGTACTTCTGCGCCTATGCCTACGTTAAATGCCATGGGTACAAATCCCAAGCTTGCGACGAGTGCGGTCATTAATACCGGGCGTAATCGCGTTAGTGCGCCGTCGATAATGGCGTTAATTAAATCGCCGGTTTCGTGATAGAGCTGGCGAATAAACGCGAGCATGACCAAGCCATTTAATACCGCGATTCCCGAGAGTGCAATAAAGCCGACGCCCGCGCTCATGGATAGCGGCATATCGCGCAACCAGAGTGCGAGTACACCGCCGGTGAGTGCGAGGGGGACGCCGGTGAAAATAATGAGCGCATCTTTTAACGAACCAAAAGCCATTACCAATAATGCGATGACCATTAATAATGTGAGTGGCACCACTAACGCCAAACGTTTGCTCGCGGATTCGAGTTGCTCAAAAGTGCCGCCGTAATCCAGCCAATAACCGCTGGGCAATTTTACTTGCGCATCGATTTGCGTTTGTACATCGCGCACAAATGAACCCAAATCGCGGTCGCGCACATTGGCGGTAACAATGATCTGTCGTTTGCCATTTTCGCGGCTGATTTGATTCGGCGCGGGTGCCAATGCGATAGTGGCCACTTCGTTGAGAGGAACGAAGTTGGGTTCACCATCGATAGGAACGGGCAGGCGTTCGAGTGCGAGTAAATCTGTGCGCAATTTTTCTGGCAAGCGCACGATAATTTCAAAGCGACGATCACCTTCATACATCAAGCCCGCACTTTCACCGGCAACGGCGGCGGCAATAAAATCCTGCACTTGATTGACCGTTAAACCATAAGCAGCGAGTTGCCTGCGATTCGGTGTAATGGTCAATACCGGCAAGCCTGTTACCTGTTCCATGCGCGCATCGGCAGCACCGGGAATTTTTTCCAGTACTTCGAGGATTTCTGCGGCGGATTTTTGTAACTGATTGAGATCATCGCCTACCACTTTAATTCCCAAATCGGAACGCACACCGGAAATCAATTCGTTAAAACGCATCTGGATCGGTTGCGTGAATTCGTAATTGTTGCCGGGCAATTCGCGCACTGCATCTTCAATGGCGTCGACGAGATCCTGTTTGCTTCGACCGGGATCGGGCCATTGGTCGCGCGGTTTCAGGATTACAAAATTATCGGCAACCGAAGGCGGCATTGGATCGGTTGCTACATCGGCGGTGCCGATTTTTGCAAACACCTTTTCCACTTCCGGAAATTGTTTGATGCGTTCTTCCAGCAAACTTTGCATAGTCACCGCTTGCTCAAGGCCGGTACCGGGAATACGCAGCGCATGCAGGGCGATATCACCTTCATCCAGTTGCGGAATAAATTCTGAACCTAAACGTGTGGAGAGCCACAAACAGCCAATCACCAACAAAACGGCTGCACCGAGAATCGCCGCTTTATAATTTAATGCAGCGATCAACAATGGTTGATAGCGCTCTTTGGTCCAGCGCATGACA
>DATJLF010000068.1:0-22817 GCA_035490715.1 Cellvibrio sp. | reverse complement strand
CGCTTGTTTTTATCGTGGGCATCGGGAACCAGATTAGCTGCCTGGCCATTTTTGGGAATCCATTGGATCGCACCTGCCGGGCTTTTGGTTTGAACCCATTCGAACCCAAAGAGGTTGTCCAGATATTGCGTTGTCCATTTGATAGGATCGACTGACCATGCACCTTCAAGGCCGCTGGTTACCGTATCACCCACATTACCTTTACCGCATTTATTCGTCCACCCCATACCCTGCTCTTCAATGCCCGCAGCGGCAGGTTCTTTCCCTGTGCAATCTTCAGGTTTGTGAGCGCCATGGGCTTTACCGAAAGTATGGCCACCGGCAATTAGAGCGACGGTTTCCTCATCGTTCATCGCCATGCCACCAAATGCCTGGCGAATATCTTTCGCTGCTAGCAATGGGTCAGGCACGCCATTGGGGCCCTCGGGATTTACGTAAATCAAACCCATCTGAACAGCAGCCAATGGTTTTTTTAACTCGCGTTTGCCGGTATGACGTTCATCGGCCAGCCATTTTTTTTCAGAGCCCCAATTAACATGTTCGACCTCCCAATCGTCCAGCCGACCTCCGCCAAAACCAAATGTTTTGAAGCCCATTGATTCCAATGCAACATTTCCTGTGAGCACCATCAAATCGGCCCAGGAAATTTTACTGCCGTATTTTTGTTTGATCGGCCACAGCAAGCGGCGCGCTTTATCGAGGTTTGCGTTATCAGGCCAGGAATTCAACGGTTCAAAACGTTGTTGTCCACCCGCCGCACCGCCACGTCCATCATAAATGCGATAGGTGCCAGCGCTATGCCAGGCCATGCGAATAAAAAAAGGACCGTAATGTCCATAGTCAGCAGGCCACCAATCTTGCGACGTTGTCATCAACGATTTGATATCCGCTTTAACCGCATTCAAATCAAGCTTTTTGAATTCTTCAGCATAATTAAAATTTTCACCCATCGGATTTGACGCTTGCCCGTGCTGTCGCAATGGACTGAGATCCAATTGTTCAGGCCACCAAAAGCTGTTGGTAGTAACGGTGCTGGTGACTGTAGTGCCCTGCGCCAGGGCCGAACTGGATTGCATTGCGATAGAAACCGCAATAGCAAGTGCGGAGACCATAGGGATGGATTTTCTTAACATTAGAATGTCCTCTGTAGGTGTGATGGGCTGAGTTAATCTGCGCAGTAAATGCGCGAAAAAACTTTAATTATTGGTATTGCACGAAATGACTCTGTAACAACGTTTTTATATTTGTCGCTTAAAACCATTTAAACGAAATGAATAATTTTAAAACCGGGAGTTGCGATAAGAATTATAAGAACAAGTTAAAACTGCAACGGTTGCAAATTTATTTATGGGCCAAGTAAAAAATAACTATTAACTTTTATCAAAAATTTAAATTATGCTCTGTCGAATTTTTACCAGTAATTTTTCACACACCGAAAAATTATGATAATGATCTGAATGTTTTTTCAACTGCATCACAAATTCATGAGCAGCCAGCAATTCGTTGGGAGATATAATTTGAATTGGAAAGTAACTTCTTTTTGGTTAGGTGCGGTTAAGGCAATTTTCACCGTTCATCGGATAACCGCGATTGGCGCCTAAATATATTGAACTTAATTAGGCAGACTGCTTATCTGCGCAATGCTCGTAGCTTTCTTCTGATTGTCCATATCTACCCAATCCATTTACCGGGAGGTTTTTATGCATAACAAAAATATTGGTTTATATTTTTTCATTATCTTTGTCTTTCTATTTTCAAGTCGCTTCGCAGGAGCCATTACGATTAACTTCGATGATCCCAAGCAATGGGATTCAGAGGATTTCCAATTAAGGAACGAATATGCAGCGCTCGGCGTAATTTTTCAGGCTGGATACCTCATGCCCGGTAGTGGCGCCGTCACTGGGCCTGGCATTTATTTTACATTTGTCGGCGAACTGCCAACCTACGTCAGTTTTATAACCAACAATCTTGATGAGTACAAAAATTCTGCTGAGGCTAAAGGGCCAAATGGCTATGAGGAAATGATCATCACAGAAGGATCGTATCGGGGAACTCTTCCCGATGATGAAAGAAATACGCCTTACATTCCTAATCAACAGATAGTGTTTCGTTCGGAATTCGGAATTTCATCCATTGGTGTATCAAGCCAAACGTCGCCTTTTGTTGACGATTTAATCTTTTATTACGCAAAAGAGAGCGTGCCAGAACCTTCGTTAGCGGGTCTTTTTATACTGGGATTAAGTGGTGTTCTTTTTCGAAACCGTAAATTTTTCTGCAGGAAGCAATAACTGTTCTACTTGCAAAAAATTGGGGTTAATGTTTAACCCCAATCCAGCATTAATTCATAACCCCGGAATGAAACCGGAACTCTTCGTCGAAACCTTCAATTAATGTTTTTTCCAATGCTAAAAACTCCTGGACACGAGCAGAAATATCTGCGCCTTCTGCGGCGCGCTTGGCAAGTGCTAAATAATCTTCGTAATGACGAGCTTCAGATTTAAGCAGCGATAAATAAAATTTTTGCAGTTCATCATCCAGATGTGGGGCCAGTTTCGCAAAACGTTCGCAAGAACGAGCCTCAATAATTGCACCAACAATTAAAGTATCAATGTAGCGTCCCGGTTCAGAAGTTCGCACCAGTTTGCGCAACTCGCCAGCATAACGTCCCGGAGTGATTTGATCGTAACTAACGCCCCGTGCTTCCATAATATCCATCACCTGCTCGTAATGACGAAGTTCCTCACGTGCAAGCCGCGACATTTTTTGCATCATGTCGAAATCACCTACGTAGCGAAACATTAAGTTTAATGCAGTTGATGCTGCTTTCTTTTCACAGTTGGCGTGGTCAAGTAATAACAATGCTTGATTATCCAACGCATTTTTTATCCAGGCATCTGGTGTTTCGCAATGAAGGAATTCGTGGATTCGGGCGAGTGCATTCATATAAATTTAACAATAGCTATTTGTGGAGTTCAAATGTTTCGGCAGTGACAAAACACGGGGAAATGTAGCGTTCATAATGGGCACAGCTGAGTGCGTAAAAATCCTTATCAATATTTTCACGAATGATGCCAAGAGAAACACCCTGCCATGCAGGCTGCAGTGACAATCCATAGGCAGATAGATCCTGAATCTGGCGTGCGCCTGCACGCAGCAAATCAAATACCCAGCAATAGGGATTTTGCTCCGGCTTGAATTGTATTTGTTGATGTTTAATTTGGGTAAGCAACAGTTTTTCATCATCGATCTGAATCATGTTCTGCACGATTTTCGCGAGAAAACTTTCCAGACGCTGTGCAATCAATAATTTTTGATCATGGCTGTAAGAATTCCAATCGATAACTTCGTGGGCAAAACGTTTACAACCACGACAGACACTGTCACCAATGCCGGTGGAACAAATTCCTACACAAGGTGTTTTTACGGGTTTTAATACAAGCATAATTTTTTAATGCAACGGGCCGATTGCTCGGCCCGCTTTAATTTACAACTCAATGAAGTGACGACTTTTAAAGCCATTAATAAAACTAATAAGGTGTGCCTGTAATTGCCAGGTCAATTTTCCACACCGAACCGGCACCGGTGAGGAATAGTGTTTTTCCATCAGGGCCACCAAAAGCAACATTGGTTAAATTCGCGTCGGTAACTGCGTGTGCTATTTGTTCGCCGCCTGGAGTGTATACACGTAAACGTCGTTGTATGTGCTCGGTTAAATAAATATTGCCTTTACAATCCACCGCCATGCCATCGGGAATATGTAAGCCGGTAACCAAATCCTTTCCTGTTTGCGGAACGCCATCCACAATAGGATAAGCGCGCAGCAACCCGCTTTCACCGCCACCATTCACGTAAAGCACGTCACCCGCTGGTGATAATGCGATTCCATTTGGGTTGGAGATGGTGTCATCAACCAATGTTACAGAACCATCCACCGCCACACGATATACGCCGGTTTTTTCCTGGCCACCGGGTGCTGCATCGCGCTGAAATGCCGGATCTGTGAAGTAGATAGTCCCGTCATTAGCAATGGCGATATCGTTTGGCGAGTTAAAAACATTATTGTTGTATTGTTCGACAACAGAGCTGCGTTCTCCCGTTGCTGGATTGAAACGCGAAAGGCTTTTGTATTTATGCGTTCCGGCAATCAGAAAACCCTCTTTATCTACTGCAAGGCCATTGCTTCCGGAGTCTTCAATAACAGTGGTCATCAACCCTGCAACATCAAGCTTTTGAATTCGGGAAGGAAAACCTTCACTGAATGTGAAATCAGAAAAATAAAGTGCTCCATTACTCCAGACGGGCCCTTCATATAAACCGTCTTCGGTACGTGTTGTATTGGCGGCTTCAATTCTTATTGGCGTTAACTCGCCACTCGGCGCAACACCATCGCAACTCGTAGAGGCTGACGTTGTCGCCACTGAAGTTACAGGTTCAGTTTGCGAATTAACTGCTACTTGTGAGTCACCAACAGGCAATGTGGAGTCTTCATTTTTTTGGCTGCAGCCAGCCAAGGTCAGTAAGCTGGCCATAAGGCCGGAAATCATGAGGTGACGCTGTCTTGTATTCATAAATTCCTCATCCGGATTGGTCTTCAAGGTTGGGGTTGTCAGATTTACCGCTGCTTAGTCTTTAATTATTTTGTTTGGGTATCCAAACAATCTCTCACCTTTACTTACATTTATTGCGACCAGACAGGTGCGCCACATTATCACAATCTTCTATAAATACCGATTCCGTTTAGTTCATGGTTCAAGTGAGCGATTAACAGGCCTGCTTGCTTCAGGTATACTTTGCGCCCGATTTACCGCTCTCTCGCGAGCATCCCAAAGTGCGCCTGTTTTTTAAGCGTCCTTTAGCATCCATGATGGCCATGGATAGTCTCCTGAAACAGAGATCCTGTTGATGGAGTAACCCCTACACTAATGAGGATAAAACCGTGCTTGAAGCCTATCGTAAACAGGTCGCAGAACGCGCCGCAGAAGGTATTCCACCAAAACCATTAAACGCTGAACAAGTTGCAGGATTGGTTGAGTTACTGAAGAATCCCCCCGCTGGTGAAAACGAAGTACTCCTGGATTTGATCACCAACCGCGTTCCGCCTGGCGTTGATGAAGCCGCCTATGTTAAAGCCGCTTTCCTAAGCGCGATTCTAAAAGACGAAGCAAGTTCTCCCCTCATTGATAAACCTCTCGCGATTAAACTGCTCGGCATGATGCTCGGTGGTTACAACATCGAACCTTTAGTGAATCTGCTCGACGATGCAACCCTGGCGCCACTGGCTGCCGAAGAGCTCAAGCACACCCTGTTGATGTTTGATGCGTTCCACGATGTGGAAGAAAAAGTTAAAGCGGGCAACACCCACGCTAAAGCGTTGATGCAATCCTGGGCCGATGGCGAGTGGTTTACCAGCAAACCAAAAGTTGCCGAAAGCACCAAGCTCACCGTATTCAAAGTCACCGGTGAAACCAATACCGATGACCTGTCACCAGCACCTGATGCCTGGTCACGCCCTGATATCCCATTGCACTCGTTGGCCATGTTCAAAATGGCGCGCGATGGCATTACTCCGGATCAACAAGGCTCAATCGGCCCGATCAAACAAATCGAAGCCCTGAAAACCAAAGGTTTCCCACTGGTATTTGTGGGCGACGTTGTGGGCACCGGCTCTTCACGTAAATCCGCTACCAACTCGGTATTGTGGTTTATCGGTGACGATATTCCCGGCGTACCGAACAAGCGTACCGGCGGTGTGTGCATCGGCGGCAAAGTGGCTCCGATTTTCTACAACACTATGGAAGACGCGGGCGCATTGGTATTCGAAGCACCGGTTGACAATCTGAACATGGGCGACGTCATCGAAATTCGTCCGTACGAAGGCAAGATCCTTAACGGTGAAACCGGCGCGGTAATCTCCGAGTTTGAATTGAAATCCGACGTATTGCTGGACGAAGTTCAAGCCGGCGGCCGTATTCCGCTGATCGTTGGCCGTGGCTTGACTAGTAAAGCGCGTGAATCACTGGGCTTGCCAGCAAGTACCCTGTTCCGCTTGCCACAAGCGCCAGCGGATACCGGCAAAGGTTATACACTCGCACAGAAGATGGTAGGTAAAGCTTGCGGTACCGCCGGTATTCGCCCTGGCACCTACTGCGAACCAAAGATGACTACCGTGGGTTCACAAGACACCACTGGTCCAATGACCCGCGACGAACTGAAAGACCTGGCGTGCCTTGGCTTCTCTGCTGACTTGACCATGCAGTCTTTCTGTCACACCGCTGCCTATCCAAAGCCGGTGGATATCGAAACCCAACACACCCTGCCCGACTTCATCATGACCCGCGGCGGCGTTTCCCTGCGCCCAGGCGACGGTATCATCCACAGCTGGTTGAATCGTATGTTGCTGCCTGACACCGTAGGTACCGGTGGCGACTCGCATACCCGTTTCCCGATCGGTATTTCTTTCCCTGCAGGTTCTGGTCTCGTAGCGTTTGCGGCGGCGACTGGCGTTATGCCATTGGATATGCCCGAGTCTGTTTTGGTTCGCTTCAAAGGCGAATTGCAACCCGGCATCACGCTACGCGATTTGGTTAACGCTATTCCGCTGTACGCCATCAAGCAAGGCTTGCTGACAGTAGAGAAGAAAGGCAAGAAGAACATTTTTTCTGGCCGCATCCTCGAAGTAGAAGGTTTGCCAAACCTGAAAGTAGAACAAGCGTTTGAAATTTCTGACGCCTCTGCTGAACGTTCTGCTGCCGGTTGTACTATCAAGCTGGATAAAGAACCCATCATTGAATACCTGAAATCCAACATCACCATGCTGCGCTGGATGATCGAACAAGGTTACGGCGATGTCCGCACCATTGAACGTCGCGCACGCAAAATGGAAGAGTGGCTGGCCAACCCGGTATTGATGGAAGCGGACGCTGACGCCGAATACGCAGCGATTATTGATATCGATCTGGCTGATATTAAAGAGCCAATCCTTGCCTGCCCGAATGACCCGGACGATGTGAAAGTATTGTCTGACGTACAAGGTGCGAAGATTGATGAAGTATTCATCGGCTCTTGCATGACCAACATCGGCCACTTCCGTGCTGCCGGCAAATTGTTGGCAGCAACCAAAGATGCATTGACCACTCGCCTGTGGATTGCGCCACCAACCAAAATGGACGCGCACCAGTTGATGGAAGAAGGTTACTACAGCATCTACGGTGTAAAAGGTGCTCGTACCGAGATGCCAGGTTGTTCATTGTGCATGGGTAACCAGGCGCGCGTTGCGAAAAACTCTACTGTAGTATCTACCTCCACCCGTAACTTCCCTAACCGTTTGGGTGAAGGCGCGGATGTGTATCTGGCTTCTGCTGAATTGGCGGCAATTGCTGCGGTACTCGGCAAACTGCCAACACCAGAGGAATACCTGAGCTACGCACAGAAAATCGACAGCATGTCTGCCGATATTTATCGCTACCTCAACTTCAACGAAATTGAGAGTTACCAAAACGCCGCCAATGAAGGCAAGCGTATTGCAGCGGTAGAAATCCAGACTGTTGCTGTGTAATTCAGCAAAATCTGTGTGAATAAAAATGCCCGCTTTTTAGCGGGCATTTTTATTTCTGTTTGTACAAACCAGGAGCGGAATAAATCAGGAACTGATTTTTTGCTGCAATCCAACTTCTGCTTCTGAAAAATCATTTTCGCAAGCGACTTCCAGACTATCGGCTTCAGTCATTAAGAATGGAATTAAATGTGTTTTTGGAATTTTTTCTTCCCGCAAAAATTCACTGACTCGAAAAATATATATCGCGCGATTAGGTAAATACAGGGACGGTAAATCATGGCGAGTCATGTAAGAAACATGTTCACCGGATAACGGATGCAAAAACTCCCCTCCCCCTACATACGCGTTGAAATATTTATTATCAATTTCATAAACACTCAACAAACAACGGCAAGTCGGAAAATCAAGGAACTCGGCAAGGGCATCACGAATATGCTGTGAGGTACGTAACGGCGATGTCGGCAATAAGAGCACAACAATATCCTTCAGCTCCAGTTTACTGCGATGAATAAATTCAAAAACAACGGAATCCAGTGTGGCTTCATTGGACCCCAGATGAGGGTCACGCTTGAATTTTTCAGCGCCATAATAATTTGCAACAGAAAGGATTTGGTCATCATCGGATGAAACATAAGCTTCATCGATAACTTCTGACGCCTTGATCGCCTGTAATGTGTAGGCTATCAATGGCTGATCCATCAGCGGCGCGATACATTTTTGCGGAATTGTTTTTGAGCCGCCACGTGCGGGAACTAATGCATACACCTTGGACATAACAACACCTGCCAATAAGATTAATTCATGTGGGTGTATAGCAAAGCTGCCGTGAAAGGTCACGAAATAATCAGGCGTAATAGCAAAACAAGAATAGCAGCAGCGGGCTTATAACCCGATGCTGCGACAGAGAAAAAATTAACTACTTTTTGCGGTGAATGGCAAGCGATCTAAAATGCCGTCTAAAAAGTCCCCGGTTGAATTAAGTGACCGCACAATCGATTCCATTGCCTGGAATTGAGCCATCAAGCGCGCGCGGTATGCTTCGCTACGGCGATTTAAATCTTCTTCATCTGTCTCGATATTTTTAATGTCTTTGTTGATATTGGCTTCGCGCTCTTTAATCAAACCGGACGATTTAAGGTAATCGTTCACCAAATTGGTTAAGCCACCGGAAAAACCGCGAGAAAAAGTAATTGTTCCACTGGTAGCGCCAGGCTGGACGGTCATACTCAAACCTTCCGCTTTGCTGTTCAATGCAGGCAACAACACATTCCCATAACCAAATGCGGCTTGACCGGCAACAGTGCCGGCAACATCAGTACCAGAAGTGCCGGCACCCAAACTAATTCCAAGATCACCCATGTCAGTTGAAATTGCCGTGAATTCGACTTTGCTGGTGCTGCCGTAGGTATCTGAAGTGAATACCAATTTGCCAGCATCAACGCTAACGGCAACGGTTGTCTTAGCGGCTTTGATATTGGTATCCAAATTAATCAAACTTTGTATTTCAGTCGCAAGCTCACTTTCAGACGCATAAGTTTTACCTGCGGGCAACGTGATTAACGCTGATTCTGTTCCATCCAGTTTAACTTTGAAGTTGTAGTCCTTACCGGTGGTGTCTAATGGAAAAGTCACACCCATTGCCGCACCGGTTAATTTCCCTTTGGAGGGTTGTTGGGTAATGACTACGTCATAGGTGCCGGGTTGGCTTTTTGCTGTGTATTTTGTGAGTTCGATATTACCGACTGACGATGACGTTTTCGGTACAAACAAATCACGCACCAATGCGAAGTTATTATCAATAGCTGCACGGAAACCAGTGTTACCTTCGTTTTCGATAATTTTTAATGATCCATCCAGCTCGGTACGAATCCCCAGGCTTGAAAGACTACTGAAACCGTCTTTTAACCCAGGCACTGAGCTGGAAAGCAAATTACGAATACCTTGCATTAAATTTTTTGCTAAAGGGTCCGTTTTCAAACTGCCGAAGTCTTTCAGCTCCGCATCAAAACCCACCAGATTTTCAGCTTCAGTTTTAAAAGTGTTATACGCAGTGACAAAATCGCGAATGGATTTTTCTGCGATGGATTTATCTTCATTGATTGTAATGCTCACTGTTTCAGTGAGCGATGCACCGAATAAATCAAATTCCAATCCTTCAATAACGTCTTTAATCTGATTGGATTCCCGATTTACCAGCAAACCATTGATGCGCACTTTCGCATCCAACCCTTCCTGCTGTTGGGTCAAATTGCGTGTGGTTTCGTTGAAGTTTAACCGCGCAAGACCGGTTGAACCGACATCCTCAGTAGCAGTGATTTCGATCTCGTTCTTGGCACCGGATTTTGATGTAAGCAATAAGCGATAAGTGCCACCATCACCCACAATACTCGCGGCCACACCAATATTGGCTTTGTTAATTGCATCGCGTAAACCGGTTAGCGAATTATTAGTGTCATCAATCGTGATGGTCGCACCCGTTTTGCCCGGATCGACTTCGAAATCATTCAATGCCGCATTCCACTCACCCAAACGAATGGTCAGAGTACCTTTGCCGATAGGATCAGTCATGGAAGTAAACGTACCCGACCCCAGTGACTGGGATTGGGCAATCTGCTCGACTTTTAATTGATAAGCGCCGGCAGACGCTTTCGCATCCAGCTTGGTGATACTCAGCAATTTGGTATCAGGGATAGATAGGGATTTGGCATTAAAAGTATCTGCTCCACCCAACGCTGCCGCCGCAGTTTCCAATTTGGAAAGGGAACTGCGCAATAAGCCGAAATCAGAGATCTGGGTCTCCAACAACGTTTTTTTCGTCGTTAAACGATCAGATTGAATCTTCTTGTTAGCTTCAGTTAACTGATCAGCCAATTTGTTGGTATCAATGCCTGAACCGGTTCCCAATGCACTGATAATGCTGGAACCCGTCGCGCCATTGTTGTTGGTAGTGCTCGATGTGCTGCTCACCATGTATACCTCCACGCCACCGTATTACCGCTTACCCAAGGTTAGCGGCAACCCATGGGTAAACTTTAACCGCTTTTGCCGCTTTAAAAGAAAAAAACCTTGCTATAACCCACTTGAGCATAAAGCGAGCCAATTAAAAGAAATTAGTGATTAAAATCAAAGATCTGGCTTATTCCGCAATAGGCAGGGTAAAAAAGAAAGTAGTTCCATGGCCTTCTATGGAGTGGTAGTCAATCCTTCCGCCCAGACGTTCGACAATTGCTTTAGTAATACTTAGCCCCAAACCAGTACCATCGCGCTTTCTCGTATCTGACGAGTCCGCCTGGGCAAATTTTCGAAAAATTCGTTGGCGGAAACTTTCAGGAATACCCTGCCCTTCGTCTATCACAGAAATCCTCATCTCGTTATCAATGCGTTTCAGGTTTACCCGCACACGGCTTCCCAGATGCGAATATTTAATCGCGTTTGACAGAAGATTGGACATCACTTGCAAAAACCGGTCAGCATCTACATTCGCATGTAAATGGCCGGTGTGAATATCAACCGAATCCAACGCCACTTCCACACCATACCGTGCCCCATAGCCTTGATTCTGTGTAATGGATTGATTCAGTAACGGATAGATTTCCAGGTGCTGGATATTGAGCTGGATATTGCCGAACTCCAATTTGTCGATATCCAAAATATCATTTACCAAACGTGCCAGGCGATCAGCGTTGTTATTGGCAATAACCAGCAGATCTTTATTTTTACCTTCCAGCGATCCCAGGTCTCCGCTCAGTACTATGCCCAATGCCCCTTTTATAGACGTTAATGGCGTGCGCAATTCGTGGCTGACGGTTGAAATAAATTCATTTTTTAATCGGTCTACGTTGCGTTTAGCAGTGGCATCATGAACGATAACCGTAAAAAACTTTCGTTCCTTTAATGCGACCGGACTTAAGCTCAAATCAATTGGCATTTCACGACCATCACTATGAATGCCATTGGTCTCTCGCCAACTAATTGTCTCCAGTGATTTTCCTTCGTGTACAAAAAAATCCCGTAATGATGGGACCAAATTGCCCAAAAGCAGATTGTGCGCCAACGTAAAATTATGACCAAATAAATGATTTGCCGCCGGGTTTGCGCGCAGGATGTGCCCGTATTCATCCACAACGAGAATAGCTTCTACCGCTTGCTCTAAAATTGCGGTCAACTCTTTTGTTCTCTGCTCCACTAAATCACGAACATATTGGGTCCGACCGGTAATCAACAATAAAAAGCCGCCGAGAAAGCTACAAAATAATAATCCACCAGCCAATACAAACCAGGATTGCAGACTTCGGTTATCCAATAAAAAAGTTTCTGACGGGACAATGTTTAGCGATAAATATCGCCCACCAAAATAAAGCTGCCGATTGACTTCCAGTGACCATGCATAGGCCGATATTGATTCGGGTTCGGACGAGTAAAATAATAACGGGGATGCGCTATCAGTATTATCAGTAATTTGTATTTCAAAATTTTCTGTATTAAATGCAGCAAGCACCGGCGGGATTAAATCGTTTATCCGGACTATCGCGGTTGCAAAACCTATTAACGATTGCTGGCGATTCAATGCAGTGCCCAGGTTCTCCATATCTTTATAGACAGGAAGGTAAACAATAACACCCGAAGTATGTTTGAGATCGCGATAAAGATGCAGGGGTGCAGTCATCGCCAATTCGCTGGTATCCCTCGCCCGCACCTGGGCCGCAGCCCGAGCAGGTTCAGCATTCACATTAATACCAACCAGTGCCAGGTTTTCCGGCCAGGGTTCAATAAAACCGATAACGGTATAGCTGTCCCGGACGGGTGCCGGTACAAATTTATCATCAGTATTTTTTTCCTTGATGTGAAAATTTTCATATCCCTGCGCTTGCATTAGTTTTTCAAAATTCTCTCGCTGGTCATGCGGTAAATATTGATTCCATGAAAAACCGCTGACACCTTTTATGCCGGGAATAACGTTTTTTACATAAGCGGTAAACTCTTCACGCGTAACTTCGTTGGATGCGATAAATAAACCGCGCAATGTAGCAAGGCTATATGCAAGGGATGAAAAGCTGGATTCCACGGATTTGCCAACAAGCTCGGCTTGTTGTTCAAAATGATCTTCCAGTTTTTTTTGTTCGTTATTACTCGCCAATACAAATACCAGCACAACGACAACACTGCTGACGATCATCGGAACTGCAACCGTTGTCATGCGGGTTCGCCAGAAATGACGTGGCGATGCAAAGAGCACACACATGATTGGTGTAGCGATTAACACACCTATCGCATCGCCAATCCACCAGGTCCACCAGGTAAACAACAACTGTTTAAAATGGATAATCCCGTTAAAGTACAACACCATCGCGCCACAGCTGGCACTCAAACTGGTTGCGACAGGCCCGCCCAAAATAAAGAATGCAAATATTTTTCGTTCATCCGTTAACTTATCGGGAAAGCCAATGTAATGACGAATTAACAAGGCCCCCGCAGCACTTGCAATGACACTGCCCGCTGCAATTTCCGCAGCGACTAACAATGCATGAAATGACCAGGGCTGCTCTCCACCGAGGGAAATAGAGACATTCAATAATGTTGACCCGAGGAATACGCCCCATAGCATGGGCATTCCCC
Source organism: Cellvibrio sp. (assembly GCA_035490715.1). Classification (GTDB taxonomy): domain Bacteria; phylum Pseudomonadota; class Gammaproteobacteria; order Pseudomonadales; family Cellvibrionaceae; genus Cellvibrio. The sequence continues at coordinate 9,646 of DATJLF010000068.1, read as the reverse complement.
AAATCAAAACTGCCCCTAACGCAATACCCAGTGGTAAAAATAAACCGGTAACAAATCCGGGTGGGATAGCCAGTAGTAAAGAAAGTCGCCCGGCAATGACATAAGCCAAAGTCAGGATAACAATGCGCATAAACCAAATGGTTGCTGGTGAGCGAGTAAGATCCGTCATTCAGTGAAACCGGTACCGTGGAAATAAACCCTTGTAGGTTTGGTGTTATATGCCTTTAAGCCTAGCTGATGTTTGCTATTCCACCTTATGTATGTCCTTAATAAAAAAACGCCGCAGTGTTAGCTGCGGCGTTTTCATCATCATTACACGCGACATTATCTCAAACATTATCTCAACAGTTGCAACACCTGTTCAGGACGAGCGTTGGATTGGGCCAGCATCGCCTGCGCCGCTTGTTGCAGAACTTGTGCACGACTCAAGGCTGCCGTTTCCGCGGCGAAGTCAGCATCCACAATCCGTGAACGAGACGCTGAGGTTTTTTCCGATACGTTCGCCAGATTGGACATCGTGAAGTCCAGACGGTTGTTGATCGCACCAAGTTGCGAACGGGCGTCGTTGATTGTTGTTAATGCATTATCAATGACGCCTAACGCTTTTTGCGCGCCTTGTACTGTATCAATGCTGATGGAGGCAATTGCAGTACCGAATGCACCTTCCGCAGTTACGTTGGATTCGAGCAGACCCAAGGTTGCTGGTACAGCATTTGGTCCCAATTTAACGCTAATGGGTGAACCGTTACTACTGGTTAACTTAATACCACCGGGTGAGTTATCACCAGTACCAACAATCGCAATCGGTGCGGCAGTGCCTTTTTCAATCAATACACCTTCCGTTGCAAAAGTCGCCAACGCGGTGTTGGTCGCATCTACCGTAAAGTTAATTGCCGCCGCGTTTCCTTCCAACACAACCCTTGTTCCAAGTAACGTTGCTGAAACACCGGTGCGGTCTTGTGCCGCATTAAATGCATCCACTACAGCAGAGATTGTTGTCGGTGCAGGTGTTAAATCAACGACCTGACCATTTACTAACAAATCACTGGTAATTTGCGTTAAGTCAACGCCACTAAAATCCAGGGTGGTTGAAACAAACGATTCCGCAGATACACCGGTGTCTTCAGATGCCGCATTAATCGCCGCTACTTTTCCTGCAAGCGAATCGGTGTCTTTATTCGAGATAACGATACCGTTAATCGTTAAATCACCCACATTCCATGGAGCAGCAGGCGTCGTGATACTTACCCCTTCAATTTGGCCAGCATTGGTGTTTTCACGGAATCCCAATTGATCCAATTGCCCTAATGTACCGGTCGAGCCACGAGTGATGGTAATTGGATCACCGTGTTCTGATTCCAATACCAACCTTCCGTTGTAGGCACCAGCAATAGTGCCACCAGCATTGCTAAGGTCAGCGATGGTCAGCCCCTGAACATTCAACGCTGACAAACTTAATTTGGAATCATCAGTAACGCTGGCATTTAACAAGCCACCACTTTCTTCATTCAGTTTATCGGCAAGTTCTTGCAAATTTTGAGTGTTGGTCACTTCGATGACGCTGGTAGAGCCATCCAGTTTGGTAATGGTTACGCTAAACACATCGCCATTTTCCAACACACCATCGCCCACACCGGTACCGGTTGCTTGTGCATAGGTCGAAGCGTTAACACCCAACACGTTTTTATCGATATAACCAATCAATTGATCCCAGGTATCGGTTGCACCGTCAAATGTTTCCAGCGCACGAACAATCGATTGTCCATTAATCAATACATCGTTTTCATCCAACACGAGTGCTGGTGGACCAACCAAGTCCATCTCACCGCCCAACATATCCACGCCTACGAATCCCATACCCAGGGTTTTTGCATCCATGGCGGGGATCTTCATGGTAATGGTTTGGCCTGCATCAGAACCCACTTGCAAATCCACTTCACCCAATGAGCCATCCAGCAATTTTTGTCCGTTGAATGAAGTAGAAGACGCAATGCGATCCATTTCCTGAATCAGTTGCTGTACTTCGGCATCCAGCGTTTTTCTATCGGCATCGGAATAAATTCCGTTTGCAGATTGGATAGAAAGTTCACGCATACGCTGCAGAATATTGGTAGTTTCCGACAACGCACCTTCTGCAGTTTGAATTAATGACACACCGTCGTTCGCGTTGCGGATCGCTTGATCCAGGCCGCGAATTTGCGAGGTCATGCGGTTGGAAATTGCCAAACCGGCAGCATCATCTTTCGCAGAGTTAATACGTTGGCCGGATGACAAACGTTCGGTAGCACGATCAAGCGCATTGCCTGAATTCAGCAATTGGCGTTGTGAATTCAAGGAAGCGACATTGGTGTTAATGACTAAAGGCATAATAAATCTCCTAATGATTGTTCCTGTTCACAGTTGCTATTGCTGTGACAAGTCGACTAATGAAGTTCATAGCCATCGACTAATCGACTTGCATGGACCGTCAGAACTTCGTGGCAAGACTTGTAAGAAATTTCGCTACCAATTCTTTAACCATTCAGGTTGTTGGAGACAGGTTGCTACAAACAGGATTTCTATACGGGTCGCCTAATCCGACTTTTGCACAGACTATGCCAAGAAAATTTCAGGAGGTTTTGAGGAGAGTGAATACCGCGGGAATTGCGCTAACAAAACCGGTCAGGGGAAAACGCAAAAGCGTTTAAAAATAGAATCAATCTTCAGGAAAAATAAAAATAAAAATCGCGGAAAAAACAAACAAAAAAAAGAGAGCCGCTTACGCGACTCTCTTCTTCAAAACAGGCAATTGCCAACACTTTAAAAAATCAATAAAACCCTGTTTTTAAAGCGTTTTACGCTTGCGCACTAAACAGCTGGACTGGCTCATTTGGATCGTGTTGCTGGGCCAAACGCAGAAATATTTCATCGGGAATTTGACGAATAACTTCTTGCGTTGCGCGATCCAAAACTTTCACCACTGTCTCACCGGAGTCCGGGTCATAAGTGAAATTTAAATCGCGTTGTGTGGACTGAATATATTCATTCATTTGTGCCACAGCAGCTTGAACTCGCTCTTGTACCGCCTGTGAATTGACAGGATCCTGGGGTAAAGATCTTGCCGCTTCAGCGGCAGGCGGCAAATCATTGCCGGTTTTTTGACCGTGAGAAAGACCAGCCAACGACGAAACCGGCACGGCTTTCGCCGGAACCGGGTTCGAAGCAACTTTAGTGATATCGTTCATAATCGTTTCCTCACTAAAATTCCTCCGGGCTTACGGATTAACCGCGCCCGGAGGGAGCCAGTTAATTATCTCAAGAGAGACAATACTTGTTGTGGACGAGCATTTGACTGGGCCAACATCGCCGAAGCAGCTTGTTGCAACACTTGTGAACGGCTCAGGGCAGCAGTTTCAGCAGCGAAGTCAGCGTCAGTGATACGTGAACGCGCCGCTGAAGTTTTCTCAGAGATGTTCGCCAGGTTAGATACGGTAAAGTCCAAACGGTTGTTTACCGCACCGAGGTCTGAACGCACATCGTTGATGGTGGTCAGTGCATTGTCGATCACTTTAATCGCTTTTTGGGCATTAGCCTGGGTGTCGATGCTGATTGAAGAAATCGCAGATCCGAAAGCACCACCAGCACCCGCATTTGAATCAATCAAACCAACTTTAGCGCCTGCCGTTGTATCTTTAACATCAACAGAAATCGGGTTGCCGTTGTTGCTGGTCAACTTGATGCCACCACCTTCAACCAAGGTATCAGTCAATGGTGTTGCAGCTGCATCATTACCCATTACCAAACTAACACCCGCCGTATCGAATGCCGCACCGCCCACTCCGAATGAGAAGCTTGCTACATTGCCTTCAAGTACCACTCTGGTTCCCAAAAGAGACGCGGTTACTCCGGTATTGTTTTTCTCGGCGTTAAATGCATCCACAACTTCTTGAACTGAATCACCGGTAGCGAGACCTGAAACGTCAATTTCAACACCGTTGAAAATGAGGCTGGCAGCAGTACCTATATCCCCCATGTCTACGCCGCTGAAATCGAGAGTTCCAGTTGTGAAGGCCGTGGCTGTAACACCAGTCTGATCGGACACAGCGTTAATTGCCTTGACCTTGTCAGCCAAACCTTCCGAGTCGCTGGCGCCTACTGATACACCATTAATCTTCAAATCTCCTACAGCCAACGCATCTGCCGGTGCTGCTGAAGTTATTTGAGTACCCTCGATGGTGCCGGCTTTATCATTTTCTTTAAAGCCCAGGAAACCAAGCTGCTCCAAGGTTCCGGTAGAACCACGAGTAACAGTTATCGGATCACCATTGTCCGCTTTCAGTGAAATACGGGCTTGCGCGGCGGTAGTAATACCAGTACCTAATGCTGCACCTGCGTCAGTTACAGTGATAGTTGAAACGTTCTCAGCTGATATTGAGACTTTGCCGTCTTCACCAATCGAAGCAGTGAACTTTCCACCCGCTTCAGCGTTCATTTTCTCAACCAACTCGGTCAAGCTACTGGTACCACTGGTGCCGCCACCAACGGTAACAGTCGTTGTGGTGCCATCCAAATTAGCTAACGCAACACTCACACTTTCCGATGAAAGTAAAATACCGTCACCGGCAGCAGTCGCAGATGCAACAGCATAAGTTGAGGCAGTAACGCCATTAACGTTTTTGTTAATTAAATCCAGCAACTCTTGGTCACTATCGCTGGTACCATCAAAAGTTTCTGTTCCTTTGGCAATTGACTGACCATTAATCAGAATATCGCCTTCACTGATAGTTTTAGTGGTGGCGAAAGAGTTCAATGCGGTTTCCGCACCCATCAGATCCACACTGGTAGAACCCATACCCAGGGTTTTGGCATCCATCGCTGGAACCTTCAACGTGATAGTTTGGTTTGCACTTGAACCTACTTGCAACTCAACTTTACCTAACTTGCCGTCCAACAGGTTTTGACCGTTGAATGAAGTGGTTTTGGCGATACGGTCCAATTCTGATACCAGTTGTTTTACCTCGGCATCCAGCGTTTTGCGGTCGCCTGAAGAGTAAATACCGTTCGCCGATTGAACGGACAGTTCACGCATACGTTGAAGGATGTTGGTTGACTCGGACAACGCACCTTCAGCGGTTTGAATCATAGAAACACCGTCGTTCGCGTTACGGATCGCTTGATCCAGACCACGAACTTGCGAGGTCATGCGGTTTGCAATTGCCAAACCTGCAGCGTCATCTTTTGCAGAGTTAATACGTTGACCTGATGACAAACGTTCGGTAGCACGATCAAGGGCGCTGCCTGAATTCATCAACTGACGTTGAGCATTCAGAGAGGCGACGTTGGTGTTAATTACTAAAGCCATGATGAATCTCCTGGATTTAAATTTTCAGTGCAGTGGTTTGTTAAGACCGTGCTGCTAGTGTCGGTTGATGAAGTCTGACGCCAACAGCTTAATCAGCACTTCTAATCAGGTTATCGACACATCCGGGAGGAGCTTTAGAAATTTTTTATGGCAGGATTCAATTATTTATCGCGGAATTTAACAAAAATGATTTCAATTAGTTATATAAAATCTAAAAGCGTCAACTTATCGGCTGTATGCATCCAGCGCTTTATTAGCCATGGCATTCTGACGCAATTCCGACGCCCTGCTCTCACGGCTCACTTCCGCCAAATCTTTTAAATGCCGGTTTATGCCTTGGATATTCTGGATCAGCCTGGCGGCTTCTGTTTCCAGATTGGCTTGCGTGAGGGATTCGAGGTACTCGGTATCGTGAATAGAAAGCAAACCTTGTTGACGTTGCTGCACAAGAGTTTCAAATGACTCCCAATCACCGGCCTGGGCAAGTGACAGTAACGCTTCTGATTGACTGAGGGCGCGAACCAATGGGTCTAACAGCGGATTGGTATCCATAGATTTACTCTTCGTAACGGAATAAATGCAGACTAGCGCTATTGAAGAAGATTAGCAAAAGATTAAGGGGCTGGCGCGGTAATTTGCCCGGCATGCCCCTATTATCAAATCCATTTTGAAAGACAAGTTACTTATTACCAACGCAACTTACAAATAAGTGAACAACGTTAACTGACTGACTTTGGCAAAACTCTGCTGCGATGCACTCAATATCAATGACTGCATGGAAAGCTGAATCGAAGCTTCCCCGATGTCAACACTTTGCAGGTCAGACAAGGAGGTCTTGGTTGATAATGTAATATCCAGATTAAGATCCTTACTGCTCTCCAATGTATTCAAACGTGAACCCACTTCACCTTGCACAGACGTTAACTTGGTAATGACGTTCTGCAAATTGGTAAGTGTTTTTTCAATTATCTTGGCTAGCTCCGCTTTACTTTCCGGCGTATCGCTTACCGTTTTCATGGCTTCACTGAAGCGCGTCAGCGTTGTAAGTAAACCTTGTTTATCAGTGGATTCAACAAAAAAACTATCGCCATTTTCGATCAATGCACCGCGCGTTGATGAAGTGCCGACACCACGCGTGCTCAAACCGGTAACATTATTCAGGTCAATATTGCCGCCTTTAATCGTTACCCTGGAATTATTATTGGCAATAATTCCCTGATCAGTAACGGTTAACCCCAAACGAATTAACTTGGGCAAATTAGTGGGATCATTAAAGATTTCACGCAAAGTATTGGGAGAAACCCCGGTAATATTTTGGTTGAAAGTAAATGATTCTGTTTTTCCGTTGGCTTCCAATTGGAAGGTCGTTGGATTGGCAGAAAAATCCGTCGGAGCAAACGTAAAAGGTAAATTAACCGAACGGGTACCATCACTTCCCATAATGGCTGCCGCACTGGGGCTTGTACCATTCGTTCCGGTGACAACTTCAACATTCAAACCGCTGGCACTAACAATTCCCGCCGCTGTGACGCTAATGCCCAAACCAGCAAGTTTTGCAGCATTGCCTGTCGGGAGAGCAGGTGGAACTGCTGAGCCCAGGTTTAATTCATTTGCCAGATCGGTGGCGTTGTTCACCGGTCCGGCCATTGTGAAATATTCTGTCTTACCGCCCACGCGAATTCCAAATTGATCGCCGGCCGCCAACGCAACCGCCGGTGCGCTAGTAAAGGGAATAGTCGCGGGAATTGCGGGTTCACCGGGATGCGGATTGCCCATAATTTTAAACCTGGCTCCCGCTACTTCTATGTCCTCACCCGCAACAAACAATTGGGTGGGCAATAATATTTTGCCGGTTGAACGTTCAGTGACGGTGAAATTAACTGCTGAACCATTTTTACTAAAGGTAATTTGCAAATCTTCCGGATAAAGGCGATTAAATTCATCCTGATCAATAACCTCCCCCACCGAAATTACCGCAGGCGGTGTGGATTTATTACTCGCGCTGGCCGTTGTATTAAATGTTTGGTGGCCGCTGGGAATATCGACAAATAATTTTTTTCCGGAATCACTTACCGCAACAGTGACAGATGTGGATGCTTGCAAACGTAATTGGCCTTCATCGCCTTTATACGAATAATTACCGCCAATATCGCCCACAAAGGGTTTGGTATCACCTTGATAGCCCGCAAAAATATATTGGCCGGACGCATTGCGAGTATTTTGCAAATTCACGAGCTCGGCGATGCGCGTATCTACTTCAGCCGCAATCGCTTTGTAATCCGCAGCGGTGAATACAGCCGTGTTACCTGCTTTAACGGCTTGCTCGCGCATACGTTGCACAAGGTCAACGACAGTTTGAATAGTTGATTCTTCGAGATTGAGCGAGGACTCCGCCATGTTGATATTTTTTCCGTATTGCTCCGTGCGAGCCAATTCCTGGTTCAAGCGAAGAATAGCGGTAGCCGCAACAGGGTCATCTGCCGGTGACAATACTTTTTTCCCGGTTGCAATTTGCTCCTGGGTTTTAGTCACGGCAGATTGGGCTTGTCCCATGCCAAGCGATGCAATGGTATAAATTTGCGATGTGGACACACGCATGTCAGTTCTCCTGAATGCGGCAAGGGCGGCAAAAAATTGCCCTTACCAGGCTCATAATACTAACAATGCATAAACCGATCCAAAGTGCGCGATGAAATGAAAAACGTTTATAGCGAACTTAACAATGTATCAAACAGTTCTCGTGCAACAGAAATAACCTGCGCATTCGCCTGATAAAGCTGCTGGAATTTAATCAAATCACTGGCTTCTTCATCCAGATTCACGCCAGAAATTCCATCGCGCATGCTTTGGGTCTGTTCCAATAGACTTTTACTGGCTTCGGTATTAATTCGGGACAAACTACTTTTGGTCCCTACTTCTTCCACCAATTTTCCATAACCGTCGTCCAGCGTCAGCGTTCCGTCTTGCATTAGCTTTTTGGATTCAAGCGCGACCAGCGCTAACGCATTACGGTTGTCATTTGAGCCATCGGTATTAAAACCAATGGTGAAGGTATCGCCTGCTTTTGGTTGCCCACTAATAGCCACTTGATAACCAATAAAAGAAGGCGCTGCAAAATCCGTGGCGGAGCTGTCGCCGAATAGCGGACTGTTCGCCGGTGACGTAGACAAACTAATTCCATTCGCCATGGTGATGTCAATTTTTCCGCCCACTACAATACCTTGTAATTCCCCTGCGCCGGTATCCGCGCCGATAATTCGGACATTCGGGTTTCCATTACCGTCGTTCACATCAATAGTGCTCGCATTAGAAGCCTGGAGACGTATATCCAAATCCACACCGGATGACGCTACCAATTTTAATTCCGGTGCACCGGTAGTCGGGTTGGTGCTGCTTTGCGCACGAATACCCAGGGTTTTTAAATCAGGATTTTCATTAATGCGTTTCGCCAGATAATCGTTAAATGCCGCCTCACCCTGCACGTTAATATCCGGCACATCCATATGGAAATCAGTTCCGGAAGGCGCGTATTGGATCAACGCCTTGCCGTTAATAAATAATTGGGTTGGTGGCGCAGTATCAGCGGCGTCCAGTTTTAAATGGGTGATATTGGCCGATGTGTGCGCCCGCGCAGACACACCGCTGATCGCGCTGATTTGCGCCGCCGTTTCCAAAGCCGATGCACCAGGTACCGTTGTAATGGTTTTGCTACTCACACCACCGGTTACCGGATCAGTTACCGAAAAATGCAATTGCTCAGCCAAATAACCGTTTCTGGGTAAAGGATCTGTCACTGAGGCTACCGTTTGCGGCAAACGCCCTTCAGGTAACCCCACTTGCGTGCCCTTTCCAATCACTACGGTTTCACCAACATCGCCCGTAAAAATATTATTGCTGCTACCCGGAATAAAAATTTGTTCGCGCATAGCAGGCACTAACGGTTTCGGATCACCAGGGTTACTGTTATCAAGAACTTCGTAAGTAGTCTCCGAGGTAAAGCGAATTAAAATCGGTGGCGATAATTGTTTGTCCGTCGAAAATGCGGGCAAGCGATTGCCATGAACATCGACCAGACTAAGCACCTCACCGGCACTGATTAAACCACTACCGGAATTACCGGTATTGGACGCTGTACGGATAGGTGCAGCAAAAGCCAAATCTTCCGGTCTTTCAATTTCAGAGTGAATATCACGTGCGCCGTTTTTGGTGGGCTGCAATGTAAATTTGTCACCCCCCTGAAAGGTACCGCTCAACAGGTTTACCGAAATACCATCAAAAGAAATGCTGGTAGGGTAAATACCATTC
>DATJLF010000067.1:0-11056 GCA_035490715.1 Cellvibrio sp. | reverse complement strand
TCGAAATCGGTTGTGTCGGCGTCCGGTAATAATTGGCGATGAGGCAATGCGGTGAATGATGTTATGGGCAGTCCCTGGAATTGAATATGGATGTTATAGGAAGTCTGGTTATCTACAGGAAATTGAAATTTATTGTCCATTTTCTGTGGATCGGTGAGTGCGCTTAATTCAGACCCACGACCACCAAGATTTCCTGAAGTGAATTTCCGAACCAGATGAATCCCATTGGGATCTGCCAATTTAATAAACAATTGAACATCTTTTTCGGAAACTGATTTTGAAAACAATTCAACCGCAACCTGCACCTCGTTATTAGATGCAAGATTGTCAGATTTTGTTGCAGAAGTTTCCCTTTTTTCAGCATGACATCCGCAGGCAATAAAAACAAAAGCCATGAAAGTAAACAGTCGAATAATCATATGAGCCTCCATGATTTTATGATTGATACTAGTATTTTGAAAGAGTCGGATTTCCCTGTTTAAATTCCTGGCAGTTTAAAAATCCCCCCATAAATATTGCACCAGACTAATCGCTGCCACCGGTGCTGTTTCGGTACGCAGCACCCTTGGGCCGAGGGTAAGGGCGTTGAAGTTTTTTGTTTGCGCTTGTGCAATTTCCGTTTCACTTAATCCACCTTCCGGGCCGATTAACAAGGTTACCGTTTTCGGTTGTTGTTCGGCTGGCAGGGTTTTGCTGTCGCGGTGATGGAGGACAAAACGCAGATCGGAATTGACTGTGTTTAGCCAATCGCTAAATTGAAGAGGAATGGATAATGCCGGCAACCGATTGCGCTGACATTGCTCACAGGCACTGATGACAATGTGTTGCCAGCGCTCCATGATTTTTTCTTGCCGATCGCCACCCACTTTTACTTCTGTGCGCTCGGTGATGAGCGGTGTAATGTGGGTTACACCCAGCTCAGTGGCTTTTTGCAATACCCACTCAAACCGTTCACCGCGTGAGATACCAATCGCCAATTCCAATTGCAGCGGAGATTCGCGATCCTCTTCCGTATGCTCTGCAATCATGGCTGTCACATATTTTTTATTGACTTCGTTAATAACGGCCGCAAATTCACCGCCCGCACCATTAAATAAAATGAATTCGCGGCCCGCTTGCATGCGCAGCACTTTGCTAAGGTGATGCGACGCTGCTTCTTCCAACTGCACCAGTTCACCGGTTATTAATGCTTGCTCAGTAAAAATTCGTGGAATGCGCATGTGATTAGTGTTCGCTATGAAGTTGTGCATCATTGTTTTCAGTAACCAGTGATGACGAAATAAATAAACGCGCTGCACCCGTGTGTTCCGTGAGCGCATCAGCCGCTAACAAAATGGCACCCGTCGTCCAGGTAGTTTTTTCGCGCGGCCAGATTACCTGGTCACGAAAATTAAAACCGGTCCAGTAGCCACCATCTTCATCCATAAACTGGAATAGCCAACTGAATAAATTAACCGCTTTTGCGTGTTCACCCGCTGCCAATAATGCGAGTGTCAATTCACAGGACTCTGCCACCGTAACCCAGGGTTCGTCACTCACACAACGGCAACCCACATCATTTTCCACAAAGGTGTGCCATTTATTTTCGATACGCTGCTGTGCGGCTTTTCCGTCAATTACCCCGGTTAGAATGGGATAGAACCAATCCATAGAGAAACGTGTTTTGGGTTCCCAGGTGCGATCAAAACACTCGGGGTGATAACGCAAGGTTTGGCCCAGTTTTTTATGGGCGATACGCCATGTGTTGGCATTAAGCCCCAATTGTTCTGCACATAAAATCGCACATTCAAGGCTTTTGTAAATGGAACTGGACGCTGTAACCAGCGCATCTTTTTTAGCGCTTCCATCTTGTGCAACGGCCCAGTAGACTTCGCCCGTGGGTGATTGATAGTGCAATACAAAATCGATAGCTTTTTTTACGGCGGGGAAAAAACGGTGCAAAAAATTTGCGTCATTCGTAATTAAAAAATAATGCCAGATACCCGTGGCGATATAGGCAATAAAATTAGTCTCGCGGTGATTTTTATCGACCGGCTGGTCATCCAGATAATTCGCCCACCAACTCCCGTCATCCAGTTGTTCTTGCACGAGCCACTCATACGCGCGTTGTGCCGCCACATATTCACCACCAATAGCCAAGCCCATCGCGGCTTCAATATGATCCCACGGGTCCGCTTTGCCGCCAGTAAACCAGGGAATGCAACCATTGGGTAATTGCGTACGCAAAATATAGTTTACTGTCGGGCGCAATAAGCTTTCCGGAAAAAATCCTTTGCTGAGTAATAGGTTTTTCATAAACTGGAATCCCCTCCTTTGGCCGTGTAACCTCCTATTCTTGAATAAGGATTGTCATCAGCATTTTTATTCAGGTCAGCTTTTTTAAAATACATCACCAGGCTTTTTCCCATTATTGGATTCAATATTTTTTCCAGCGTTTGTGTGAGCCATGGCTTTTGCATTAAATCCCACACTAATAACCGATGATAGGCGTTGATAATTGGATTGGTGTTTTGTGTTTTCCACCATAAGCATTTCAACCACCAAAACGGCGAATGCAATGCATGGGCCCAATGACGGCGATAAAAAGTAAAATCCTGTTGCTCGATTTCACGGCGCAATTGTTGGCCATTAAAAATGCGGATATGCCCGCCTTCCACCTGGTGATATTCCTCACTCAACCACCAACAAATTTTTTCTGGCCAGGCACGCGGCACGGTGACTGCCAGTAAACCCCCTGGTTTTAAAATGCGTTTTATTTCTGCGAGCACTGATTGGTAATCCGGGATATGTTCGAGCACTTCACTGCAAATGATTTTGTCGATACTCGCATCCGCAAAGGGCAAGCGTGTGGCATCGGCTTGTTGTAAATAAAATTCTTTGCGCGCATTGGGCTGAGCAAAAGGCATAAACCGCGCGCGCGCTGTTTGCAAATCATTGAAATTTAAATCGACTGCAATGGCATTCACATCCGCGTGGAGATAGACATTGATTGCATGGCGACCTTCACCGCATCCCAGATCAAGAACATGATCACCGGTAGCGAGGGGAAAATCGGTAAAATTAATGGTGAGCATTATTATTTTCCACGTTGCGCATTGAGCAGCTGATAATAATAATCCTGCATTTTTTTCCCCACGCAGTCCCAACTTAATTGCTGCAAAATATGGTTGCGCCCGCGCTCACCCAATTCAGCACACCAGGGTGGATTGAGCAGCAACTCGTGCAACGCATTCACCAATGCACTCACACTACCCGCTTCAACCAAACGCGCACCATCACCGACGACTTCCGGCAACGCACCACCGTTGCTGCAAATTAATGGCACACCACAAGCCATGGCTTCTGCCGCTGGCAAACCGAACCCCTCATAAAGCGAGGGCACCACCGCGAGATGTGCCCGCGCATATTCTTCCACCAACTCCTGATTGCTAATTCCCGATTTAAACTGCACCACATCCAGCAATTGCAATGCTTCCAATTCTTTTTGCGTATCGCCCTCTTCCTTTAATTTTCCAACCACTGTGAGCTTTAGCAGCGGAAACTCAGCGCGCAGTTCAGCGAGGGCGCGCAGCAGAATACTTAATCCTTTTAATGGTTGATCAGACGATGCTGTGGTGATGAGTGAAAAATTCTGGCGAGTAATAACCGACAAAGGTTTAAAAATATTCGTATCCACGCCGTTCGGAATCACCGCAATGGTGTTCGCCGCGCGAGCAAAAGCTTGTTCAATATCGCACTGTGACTGTGCAGAAACGGTAATAACATGATTCAAATGTTGCACAACTTTTTTTTGCATGGATAAAAAACTGTACCAGCGTTTAATTAACCAACGCTGGCCTTTTTTCGTGGCGGCCGCCAATGCCAGATCGCGATCCCGCGTGATGGGATGATGGACGGTGGCAACGACTTTTACACCGCGCTTTTGCAAATGCAATAACCCATAACCCAGGCTCTGGTTATCGTGGACAATATCGTAATGCGGTTTGTGTTGTTTAAAATGTTTTACCAACCGACGACCGAAGCAATAGGGCTCGCCAAACGCGCCACTTAATTTACTCCACCATTCGTAAAAATCACTCAACGACAATAAATGTTTCGCACGTAAGGCGCAGGTTGGGTTGGGATGGGCGTACAGATCCAGGCTGGGAATTTTTATCAATGTTACGCGGGCATCCAATTCGGGATAGGGTGGCCCGGAAATCACATCAACCTGATGCCCCAACTCAACCAACGCTTTGCTCAAATAATGTAAGTAGATGCCTTGCCCGCCAACATGGGGATGACTGCGATATCCCAACAGGGCGATGCGTAAAGAACGCGTTGTTACGGCAGATACAACCGGTTGTTGAGCGCAGGGATCGCCGACGGCGTTGGTGCTCGCTGCGTTGTTGTGCGCGTCATAGGCTAGTGGTGAATAGGACATGGAGCGGAATTACCTGAAAATTTCTGCGCATTATAGGCACAGCAGGTAATCAGCTCCATTAAAAGCGCGGCGAGGGGTAACCGCTCACGAGCACCAATCCATTTTCCCTGGCCAATTTATAGCGATGAGTGAGGAGGTATACCGAGGGACAAAATTAATGTTCGCGGGTAGCATCTACTTTTTTATCAATGGCCGCCAACACCAAACCAACTACGAGCAAAAGGAGCAAAACGGTAACTAGCGATACAGTGCCGACGATGCCTGAAACAAACATAAGGGTATCTCACTTGGGTTATGCACTGAATCCAGTGCCTTCAGGAGATAGTCTGCGCTTCCTGGCGGGAGGCACTTTTGACTTTAATCAAACAATTTTTTGCAAAATTTGATGTAGCGCAAAAGCCCTGACTTATTCGGTACCCGCGTCTTTAACCAGATTCATCAACGGTGCCTTGATTGCTGCGTCGGGTGAGACCGGCACATCGGATGTTTCAGTCGCTGCTGAGGACCCCGTTTGCTCAGTGACCGGACCCGCAACGACGTTGAAGCGCAAAATACCAATAAGCTGATTGGTTTCCGTAACCACCCTTATTTGCCAGCGCCCCACCGCTTGGTCAGGAAAATTCATTTTATGGGTCCAGGCGCGATAGCCAGCTTCGCGGCCGCCATTGATATCCAGCGCTACCCGATCCACCTCTTTTCCGTTTAATTGCCAGATATGGTAAATCCGCTCGCGCAATCCGCGCGGCGCATGAATCGAGGTGAATGCATAAAGACCGTTGTGGATATCTGCCTCACTGAGTGTTTTCAAATTATTTTCCGGCTCGCGACTTTCATCAATCGCCTGGGTAATAGCTACTTGCGTTAACCATAACGTTGCTGGCGGAACCCAGGGGCGAACGAATAAACCTGCTAACCCCAACGCGCCGCCAAGAACAAACACTGACAATAATTTTTGCCACCACGAAAATCCGGTTTCTGCCACTACCCCCGACACCGCCACCAACAGCGCGATGCCTAATGACCAAAAATAAGCCTGGGCAGTCGGCAGGTAAAAAATCAGGGGTAATGCCGTCAGCAATACTGCAAATAACGTGAGGCCATGAAAAGTGAAGTAAAGGATGCGACGCGGGGCAAGCCAGCGAAAATAAATCGGATCAATGAGCGAAATGATGGCAGCGATTAACAACAACCCGGAGTAGATTGCCTGCCCACTATCCCACGTCGTGGTGATGAAAAAAAACGGGATGATAAAAAACAAACTTTCCTGGTGCACCAATTGCGCTGCATAAGTAAACAACGGTTTCGGTAAACGAAAACCAAACCACTGTTTAACCCAGTGACTAACGCTTTTTTCCATCAACAGCCAGCACCAGCTCGCCAGAATCATTACCGCGATGACTTGCGCCAACTCTTGCTTGCGTTCGACCAGGAAAAAACTCGCCAAACCGGATGAAAATCCAAATAAGGGAACCGCCCAGGGAAAGCGATCAGACAGTGCAATAACTTTTGGGGCAACATCACTTAAATACTTAAACATCCTTCACCTTTGCATTTTGCATCCTTAATGCAGACACCCAAAATCACTCACTTACTCACCCTGCCATGCGGATTTATAGAATCGAACTTAAGCTACCCAAAATGCGCTGCCCCTAATGATCAGGTCGATCTTTTTCAAGTCGTTGATCAACCAACATCATTAACAAGCCCATCAACAGAAATACCGTGTAAGCACCAATCAATAATGTACTGACCACAATCCCGGAAACGGCCATGGTATTACCCCCTTATTTAATCAAACACCTGGGTTTTTCTATACATACTTAGGACACCCGCGATGTCGCGACGTTTATATTCTGTTAGCGATATGCTGGTGGTGGAAATAACTTATGGATATCAGTGCTGTGAAGAAGAGGGTCTGCTGGCAGGAATACGCAGAAAAAAAACCGGGCACTTGGCCCGGTTTTCTCTTTATCAGGTTTTATTGATTACTGGGGGAAAAGCTTAGTGCTCGCGTGTTGGTGCCAAGCGTTTTTCAATCATCGAGAGCGTAAAGCCGATCAGGATGATGAGGGCGAATACACCGATTAGCAGGCCAGGTCCAACAATAGCTGAGGTCGACATAAATATTGCTCCAGTTAGTTTTACAGATTGGGTAACGACAGATTACAAACCATCCGCGCTAAACGTTTTCATCACGTAATCCACACGCTGTTCGGCTGTGCGGTGCATACGCTCCTTAAGCGATTCGATATGGCGCAAACGTGGCAAGAGCCCACGACCATTCGCCACCTGGATTGCCAAACCGGGGCGTGCATTTAATTCCAGCAGTTGTGCGCCGCGCACCTTATCCAGTACGAGGTCGGTACCTATGTAACCCAAGCCGGTCATTTCATAACACTTGGAAGCGAGTAACAACCAGTTGCGCCAATCGGCAATCCGGATTTCATTAAGCGCGCGCTTGGTGTCCGGGTGATGGGTAACCGGCTTGGAATGTTGTACCGCTTTGAGGGCACAGCCAGTCGCAATGTCCAACCCCACCCCCACGGCGCCCTGGTGCAGGTTGGCTTTGCCGTCGGACTTGTGGGTCGCAAGTCGCAACATCGCCATTACCGGGTAGCCTTTGAAAATAATGATGCGGATATCCGGGACGCCTTCGTAGGAGTAATCCTTGAAGTAATCATCAAACTGGATCAGGTCTTCCACAATCACCACATCAGGCTTACCACCCAGCGAGTAAAGGCCCGCCAGCGCGTTCGTCATGTGGCGACGGATATCTTCAATGGTGATTTCCGCCCCGGATGACTTGATGAATTTATCACCACGACGACCGATGATGACCAGAATTCCCTTACCGCCTGACCCTTTCGCCGGCTTTACGGCGAAGGCTTCCAGCGCCATCAGCTTGTCTTCGATGTGGGCGATTTCGTGCTGCACGTTCACCACAAAGAATAACTTCGGCGTTGCCACTTCGTATTCTTCGGCCAGCAATTTGGTTTTCAGCTTGTTATCCACCAGTGGAAACAAACTGCGCGGGTTATAGGCCGCAATAAAATCGTGATTGCGGCAATTCATTCCCAAAATACCCATGCGCTTCAAACGCCAGGGGCTAACCCAGGAATTCCACCAGCGCTGTAAACCATTGGCCGGCGCCGGAACAGGTACCGGCGTTGCAGAAGGCGCTGCTGGAGTCACGGTTGGAATGGCTACCGGAACAGGGTTGGCTGGAGCCTCACTCATGCACCCGCTCCTTTGGTTGGATCATTCAATTTACCCACTTCGGCGTTATCCACCATGGCACGGAAGCGGCGCAATTCGGAGAGTTTGTAGCCGGTGTATTGACCCATCAGCATAATCAGCGCCAGCGCCACCAGATTCAGCTCGGGGAAATTGAACGTCAGGTGACCCACCAACGGCAATTGCATTAGCGCATAAGCCAGTACGGCAACCAGCAAACTACCGCCGCCCTGCACCATGACCTCCTTGGGACCTTCTTCTTCCCAGAGGATGGACATGCGCTCGATTGTCCAGGCGATGATGATCATAGGGAAGAAGGTAATCGTCATACCCGTGTTAAAGCCCATCTGGTAGCCGATCAGGCTCAGGGCAGAGATGATGAAAATCACCAGCACTACCAGCGTGGCAATCCGCGAAATCAGCAGGAGATTGAGCCGCGAAAGATAAGTACGAAGCACCAACCCCATCGCAACCACGGTTACAAAACTCACCACGCCCAACACCAATGACGTTTGCAAAAAGGCCATGGCAATCAGGATCGGCATAAACGTGCCCGACGTTTTCAGGCCAATGATGATGCGCATAAACACCACCACCAGGGCGCCCATCGGCAACAACAGGAGCAGTTTGAACATGCTCTGTTCTTCAATCGGTAAATGCTGGATGCTCAATACGCTGAAGGCGCTCTCTTTGTATTGCGCCTTGATCAAATCCAGCGCCGGCACGGTTTGGTGGATCATCGAAAAGCTTACGCGGGAACGATTACCGCCTGCGACATCCAGGATGGATTCACCGCCGGTGTGCCACAACAACAGGTTTTCCGGCACACCTTGCTCACCGGTATTGGGGTTAAACAGCACCCAATCATTGCCGTCATACACCTGCACTAGGCGAGTCAGGTTCTGGTGGCGACGAGCATCTTCCAAATATAAACCCAATGCAGGACGTGCCGGAATGCCTGCCTGATTAACGAGCTTCTCCACTAACGCGGAGCGATCCGTTTGGGCTGACAACAAGAGTGCAGCGTTTTGGTCCAGGTTTTCAGTGTTCAACAGTTTGATCAATTCACGCGTCAGGCTTTGCGGGCTACTGGATTTACTCCAGGCGGTATCCAACACCTGTTGTGCTGCTGTCTCCTGGGAGGGACCGTCCCAATCCACATGGTTTACCGCCGGCGCGTCCATTACTGCGATGCCCGTGGTTTCGTCTTTTACATCGATAAACTGGGTTTTGTAATAGATAGTTTGCGGCCCCACCGCTTCGCGCTTGGACCATTCACCGCGACGCACACCATTCTCACTGACTACCGAATACCCGTAACCTGGCGCGGCGGCCTGCTCACTGAAACTGCGGTATCCGGGTGGATTGTCCGGCAATCCGAGACGGGCAGTTACCGCTTCGCCGGTGGAATCAAAGTCGATGCGCGCTTCAATCAACCAGACCGGCTTTTGCACGCCGGGAGTAAAGGGAATTTCCATCTGCGCATGGCGCATCCAGGCGGTTACCAGGCCGGCCAATGCCAGCAAACCGATGATGGAGTAAAAGGGTGCACGGGAGGGTTTTTTCATGGATTTCTTCCTGGCAAAGCCGGCGCAATGGCCAGCTCTGGTGGTTTTACTGGAAAATTAGGAGGAACCGGAGTTAATTTTTAGCCGCAGCGCCATTGGTAGCATTGGTGCCGTTGGCGGTGTCATTGCGCTGTAATGGCGCCAGATTATTGCCGCTGACATCCACCAGCATGACATCGCGTAACAGGTTGCGACCAATCAACACCGGATATTCAGAATCACTGCGATCCGCCAGGATGAACTCACCTTTCTGGCTAAGTTTGCCGATAGTAAAGCGAATCTCCACGACCGGGCGGCGATCTGGTGTCGGGCTGGCTGTTTGCACCGATTGGAAACGCAAGCGTTTACGCTCCAACACATGGGGTTCTTTGGTATCCGGGTTGTAGATCGTAAAACGCACCCACTCTTCGCCGTTGCGCTCAAACATCTGGATGTTGCGGGCATCGATTACCGAGTTGGCAACATTGGTACTGATACGGGCATTCATCACCACGTTCAAACCCGCAATCAGCGCCTGCTCACGCAAACCGACGATCTGCTTGTCCGTCTGCAATTGTTCACCCGTATTGGGCTTTTTAACGGTTGCCACTGCTGGCGCTGCCGGGCAATTTACCTTGGCTGCCGGACGCTGTATCACTTGCGGTTTGGCGTCGAGCGCTTTTTGTTGGGCAGCCAGCTGGGTTTGCATTTGCTGGAGTTGGGCAAGGATCTGCCCTTGCTGCTGGTTAATCTGCTCGGAATGTGCCTGGTGCTGGGCAATTCATTGTTGGGCCGCCGCCAGCTCAGCTTGCGTCGGTTGCTGCATCGGGGATTGGGCGGTAGTGCAGGCGCTGAGTGCTCCCGCCACTAATGCCATCACACTCAAGTGACGCAGGGTATTAATGGGGAACGTCGCTCGTTTTGGAGAAAAAATAGTCTGTTTCATCACAACAACCGGTGAAATCGTTATAAAAAATTAAGTGGGCTAATTGTAGCCGCTGGGCTGCGGTAAACCCACCCACACGGCTCATTAACATGATTTTTATTTGGCTTGGTAAACCCTCGGGTATTCCGGTGGCAACCGGCGGAAACGCTTGTATTCCCACTGGTATTGGGCCGGTGCACGGCGTACACAGGCCTCCACACTGGCGTTCAATCCTGTTACCGAGGTGTGTTGATCCTCGCTATATATCGCCGGATCAGCGTCCATCACCACAATCTTGAACCCCCCGGTTACCCGCTCGGCATAGCAGGAACACACGGCGCAACCGGTGCGCTGGATCAACCCCTGAACCAGCGTCATGGTCAAGGCTGGCTGCCCCATAAACGGTGCTACTTCACCTCCCGCGTCGCGGGCGGGCACCTGGTCGGGGAGGATACCCACGATAGTTCCGCCTTGCAGGGCTTTGAACAACATCATCACCCCCTTGCGATTGGTAGGGGCCATAGTGATGTTCAACTTGCTACGTCCAGCCAACACCAGTTGATCCATTTTCGGATTATCCAACGGCTGGTACATCGCCGTAAGGTTCGCCACGCTGGCAAGGTAAGGTGCAACGACTTCCCAATTACCATGGTGCGGAGCCAGCACCAGCACGCCCTTGCCTTCAGCCAATTTCGCCCGCAGGAGTTCATCACCCTCTTTGGCGACGATTTTGCTATCCAGCCACGCCCAGGAGTTGCGCCAGATCGCGCCAGCTTCCATTGCTGTTTTTGCCGTTTCCTGCAGGCTTTGTTTGCTCAGGTGGACTTGCTCGGCCGGCGATAATTCCGGAAAACAGTGGGCAATGTTCGTGCGCGTCACCTTGGCGGATCGGCCATTCATCCACCAGACCATCCGGCCCACCCACCC
>DATJLF010000066.1:0-115586 GCA_035490715.1 Cellvibrio sp. | reverse complement strand
CGTCATTGATGCGAATGGCACAACGACTTATGGTTACGATGCCGTAGGCAATCTGGAAACGCTCCGCTATCCGAATGGATTGGTGACGACTTACACCTACAACAGCATCAACCAGCTCACCAACCTCACTACACGCAATGCCGGGAATGAGATTGTCAGCAGTTACACCTACGGGCTGGATGCGACTGGCCGGCGCGAAACCATCACCGATGCCGTTAACGGTAATTACGCAGCCAGCTACGAATACGACCGGGCAGGCAACCGCACCTACGAAACGGTAAATGGTGTGCAAACCGCGTATACCTACGATAACAATGATCGCCTTACCCAAACCGGTGGAACAACCTATCAATACGACAACAATGGCAACACGCTCAGTGAAACACTGGATGCGAATACCAAAACCTGTGTGTGGGATGGCAAGAACAATTTCACCTCCCTCACTGAAGGCGGTAATACCACAACTTACCGCTACAGCGCCGCAGACCCTTCGTGCTGCAAAAACAGAAAGTGGTGTAACCACCACCTACATTGTTGATACTAGCCGTGCTATGCGCAGGTGTGTTCACGGATAGCTATGATTACGAAGCCCCTTAGTGAACCTGTCATCAAAATCTTCTTGATGGGGTGCTTAAATTTGTATTATTTAATGCAAAGCAGTTGCACAGGTAAAAAAAAACAAATTACCCTGCAAAAAAACACAACCATCGTTAAATAAAAATAATTCTTTAATCAACCTTAACATTTAATAAAACGATGCTGACACCTGACTTTAATGAGCGGGTGATTCCTTTTGCACTACATCCCTTGGGCATGCTTGATGTATTTGTCGAGCTGGGTTTTGCCGTTCCGGATTTATTGCAGCAAACAGGAATCAGTCCCGATCAAATCACTCAAAAGCAATTGAAGATTTCTTACCTTCAATTAATGCGCATTATTGAAAATGCGATTGCACTCTCTTCCTTACCATCCCTCGGGCTTTTGGTCGGCAAATCAATTGCCTGGCATGCTCATGGCACGGTGGGTAGTGTGGTTTACTCCAGCCCAAGCCTGATTGACGCCTACTTGGCCTTTCGTCGTTATTTACAAATCGCCCAGCCGATTTATAAATTATTTTTTTCAACTCCCGATTATTATTTTGATCGCGGCAGTTTTCTTGTCAGTCGGCTTCATACGCTGGTAGACCCTGTTTTATCTCCCGCGCTGGCAAGATTTGAACTTGAATTTCGCCTTGCAGTATTGACGCGGCTTTATCGGGCCTGTGGTAATCCAGGTGTTGCAGATACTCAAATTGAGATTGGCGTTAGCTATTTTCCCGAGGGTTATACAGAGCTATTGCTTGATTTGCCCGTTGCACAGGTGAAGTTTAATTGTCCCTACTCTTATATCGCAGTGCATCGTGATTTTTTCCTTTTACCCTGGCGAGGCTTGCGCAGACCTTTGTTTGAAACATTGATAGACCAGTGCGAAGAGGAGTTTCAGTCTCATTCAAATGTGAGTGTTAGTGAACAATTGGAATGGTTGATCTATAAAAATTACGCCTCTGATTTGTCCTTGCAAGATGCTGCAGATTTATTGCGAATTTCCCCGCGCGCACTTGCGCGTCGCCTGGCCTGCGAAAATTCGTCTTTTCGTTTAATCCAGAACCAGATACGCGCGAAACGTGTACGTTGCCATTTAAAGTATTCGCGCTTGCCGCAAGAGGATATCGCCATCCTGCTGGGTTTTTCCTGTGCGGCGAGTTTACGTCGCGCTGCCAGGGCGTGTGGCGCACAAGGTATTACGCTCGAGTAACTATAACGCTTTACAACAGTTTTATTTTAGGAAGCTTTAATCATGAATGTATTTAATAAAAATGGACGTGGCGAACGGCTTTACATGTTGATAGTGATATTTATTATTTTGTTAACGCTGATTACCCTAACAAATCACATTAACCAGCAACCGCCAGTAAACCTGGCATCGTCTGCGGCCAAACTGGAATTGGTGCGTACAACTACATCAATGAACAATGGTCAATCATTGCCACATAGTGCACCGGTCGAAATAATCAGCCAACATGAAAAACTGGTTGACGTTGGGCTTGATTATTCATTGCTGCAGGCGTTGCTGAATGAAATTAAATTTGATGAACATAACCACTTATTACTGACCGATGAAACGCGTCTGCAATTGGATACCGCCGTTGCGCTGATTGGTTTTGAGCGTGGTGCGTATGAATTGTCACAGCTGAATAATGCAATCAATGCCTATTTGCCAGACGTGAAGGGGCAGCAAGTGAACAATTTGTTAACAAGGTATTTTCAGTACAAAGTGGCAGAGTATGATTTTCTGCAAGCACGGGAAGCTACTTCTATTGAGGATTCGGAAAATAATTATTCAGCGCTTCGCGCTATGCGAAAAAGCTATCTGGGTGATGGTGTAGCCACTCAATTATTTTCCCAGGAGGAGACATATATGGAATATACAATGGCGGTAATGGCATTGGACCAGGATTCAACACTCAGTGTGAACGAGCGAGAGCAACGCATGGCCAAATTACAGGTGGCTTATCCATCAGTAGGCGTGGGAGCTGAGCCATAACCGGCAGGGCGGAAATATTTCATGCTATACATCAACGTCATCAACATAATAAAACTGATGAAAACGTGAGGGTAACGACTGAAAAAGGTTGCCGATGGTTGTTGTGTAAAAGCAACGTCAATCAAATAGCCGCGCCGCACATCGCGGGCGCTGGTGAATAAGATTTTCCCATGCGGCGAGGTAATAGTGGATGGCCCATTATTAATAACATGAATACCGGGTAACCCTTGTTCAACGCTACGCAGAATGCCGGTTGCCCGATGCAAGGCGGGTTGTATGCTATTGCCAAACCAACTGTTATTAGATTGGAAGATTAATAATGCAGGGCGCTTTTGCTTTTTTCGCAAATAGGCATTGATAAAACGCGCATTGCTCACTTCATAACAAATAAATGCTTGCATGCTAATACCTTTAAACCAAAAAGCATTGTGTTGCGGTTGTGTGGCAATAGGGGTATGGAAGCCGGAAAAAATATTTATTAAAAAAGTACCCACCATCGGCACATCGGAAAACGGCAATGTTTCGCCAAAGGGTATCCGTAGTTGTTTGTAATATTCGCTACGGATACCAGAGTTTTCCAGTAGCAAGCTTACATTGTAAATCTTCCCGTCATTTTCTTTTAAATCCTGAATCCATAGCGCCACATCATTATTTTCCAGGAATTGCTGAATACTATTTTTTACCTCCGGCAATTGATAAAAACCGGTATGGCGCAATTCCGGCCAAATAATTATTTCTGCTCCCTGACGCGCAAGCAGCTGCGAAATTTCAAGTTCAGGTGAGAATTCATTGCTATAACCTTGCTCTGGTTTTGCTACGGCGATGCTGGGAGGATAATTCGGCTGTACCAGCCCAATGCGTAAACGTGTGTCCAGTGATTGCGAGGAGTTTAACTGGATATAACCGTATAAAAACCAACATGTCATTAAGAGCCAGCCTTGGTATTCGGTAGAGCGTTGGCGATTGTTCCCGGATATGAGCCACTGATAAAGCAAACTGTTACATAACAATATCAACCAGTGCAAACCAATGCTCCCGGTTAAATTAGTGGCTTGTAATGCGATTGTGAAATTTATCTGGCTGCTTGAAAATTCTATAGGAAATACTGTTGGTGCAAAAAAGAATAGCAATGTTCCTAGCAGAGGAAAACTTACACAACTGTTTATGCTTCTGGTCAATGATAACCAGCGTGTGCACATCGCCAGTAGCGCCGGTATGTGTGCAACGTAAAGCCAATAGCCCGTAGAAAGTAATCCATTCCTGAATGGTGCATCTGGGTTTATTTGCGTTAAAAAGCCGTTTACCCAATAAGTGGTCAAAAAAAACAAAACTGCACCAAACAATAATCCGAACCAGTAAGCCTGTTTCACTGTGCTGTGGTGAATCACCCACAACCAGGGAACCATGCCGCACCAGCTCAATAAAAATAAAGAGGGATAATGAAACGGAAGGGCAACACCTATCGACGCACAGAGACATGCCAGCGCGAGCAGCAGATATTTAACACCTGTTTTATTACGCATTGCTTTAGGTTAACGATTTTGAACATAAGAACCTGGATGGATGAAGAAAAGGTACCAGAAAAAGTAAAGCTGGTTGGATAAAACGATTTGACCTGTGTAACAAAAACGTTGTCGCAAAACCCGAGCTGCCACTATTCCTGAAAAAACGTATTTGGTGTGATTAACACCAGCAGGATTTTATTTTTAACATGTGCTCGCTTGTTGATGAAAGCAATGTTGGGTAAACGTTGATGTATTTTTTTGATGACGTCAGGTTAAAAATAAAGTTTGAGGGATAAAAGATGAAACGACCATTATTGTTTCGGTTTTGTGTGCGATTATTTTCGTTATTGGTAAGTCTTTGGGCAATTCAGGTTAATGCATATGGTGGCGGCTCCACAGGTGGTGGCTCGGGCGGAGAACCGGGAAATTATGCAAGTGGTGGTGGTCAAGCAACGACAACGGAAGCAGGTGGAACCAGCTGCACGGTGTATAGACCCACTTCGTTAAATGGTAGCAATGCCGTTATTTTGTGGGGCAATGGTACTGGTGCATCGCCCTCCAGTTATGGAGCGCTGTTACGGCACTGGGCATCCTGGGGATTTGTGGTAGTGGCGGCCAATACACAAAATGCCGGTACAGGAACAGAAATGCGTGCATGCCTGGATTGGCTCTCCCGTTCTTCACTGGCAAGCCGCGTGAATTTAAATAAGGTGGGAACATCAGGGCACTCGCAAGGCGGCGGTGGTGCGATTATGGCCGGCGTGGATTCGCGTATAACAGCTACTGCACCCATTGAAGGTTACACACTTGGGCTTGGCCACAATTCTTCATCGCATACTCGCCAGAGCGGCCCCATGCTGTTGCTTTCCGGTGGAGCAGATACCCTGGTATCACCACGCGCAAATCATGCACCTTTATTCAGTCGTGCGAACGTGCCAGTGTTTTGGGCAACACTGGCCGGCGCGAGCCATTTCGAACCCACCAATAATGGTGGCGGTTTCCGCGGAATGACTACCGCATGGTTTTTGTATCAATTGAATGGTGATGCTACGGCAGCTAATCAATTTACCGGTGCCAATTGCGGTTATTGCAATGCATCAGCTTGGGCTGTACAGCGCAAAGGTTTTTGAGGTTGGAAAGTATTTGGTCCAAAGGTAGTACGTAGTTTTCCCCGGCTGGATGCCGGGGTTTTTTATTCTGCAAGCACGACACAATTCCTGCCCATGTGTTTTGCTTTATACAGTGCGTCGTCAGAGCGCTTGAACAAATCGTCAAAATTTTCATCGTGTTTTGAAACAGCAATTCCGATGCTGGCGGTTACGGGTATTGGATGATCCTGATAATTAACTACCATCGCTTCAATCGCTGCACGCACTTTTTCTGAAATCAATAACGCCTGTTGGGTGTTGGTGTTTTCGCAAAACAATATAAATTCTTCGCCACCCCAACGAATAAAGCGGTCACTGGAACGAGTGTTTTTATGAATAGTTTGTGCGGTTTCGCGCAACACATCATCACCGGCATCATGGCCGTGACCATCATTAACCTGTTTGAAATGATCCAGATCAATAATCATCAGAGTGGTATTGGCTTTTAATTTGCCAGTGGGTGAGCGTTGGCTCATCTCCTGGGCAAAACCATTGCGATTGAGCGCTCCGGTGAGCGGGTCGATTGTAGAGAGAATTTTGTAATGCTCAGACTCTTGCTGCAGGTCATCGGAATAATGCATCAGCGTGGATAACCGCTGTGAATCATTGCGGATGCGCCTTGCCTGCAACATTAAATGGCGGGTGATAAAAAATAGATTCGACATCAACCATAAGATGGCCACCCCTAAATACCAGGTTTCAGCCTTCAGTAATTTTCCGCTGATATCGACATACTCCAAACGTATCTCATGTGACCCGGGTGCGATAGGTGGGACAAGGTCTACACCAATATCTACGGTACTGCCATTTTCAAATTCAGCCCAGCCATAGTTATCAATTTTCAATACGTCCTGTGTGTCTGCTGCCAGGAAACTGATTTCCAGCCCTTGCAATGTTTCGCGAGTGTCACCTTCGGATTGTGCGGGTTTGAAGTTGTGCATTTTCAAGCGCAGGCGATGATTGTCACCCTGGTAATTGAGCTTGATTTCCATGTGCTGGAATTTTGAATAATTACGGCCATTATCCAGTTGATGAAAGTTGATGCTTAACCCGCAATAAACAGTATCTGCCGGCGTGGCCACTGCGATGCATTTGAAATGGAATTCTTTCTGATTAATCCATTCGGCCTGGTTTGGCCCGCCCTTTTGGCCATCAAAAAATAAATGGGAGTCGTTACCCAGTTTTGGAATAATCCGGAGCTTTTGCTCAGGCAAAGCGAAATAGGCCAGCACTGCCACTAAAGCCAGCACTGTGGAGATAATCAACATGCGGTAAAGCGGCACCAGTGGTTGCGTTGTCGTTATTTGCATTTGGGTCTCCTGATCCTTGCTGTAACCAGTGTAGACCATAACAATGCGTTTGCCGGTTTTGTTATTACAGCAGCTACTGTAAATAACCTAATGGCAGGAGTCTTTTATTTATAGTGCTGTTTTGTTTATATGGTACCTTTTGCTAAATGTTTCTATTGGCCACATATTTCCAGTGTACTGAACATTTCACTCGATTAACGGAGAAGCTCGGTGCAGTTATTTGCATACAACCCCATTGGTCAGCCGGACGAATTGTTGCTTTGGGTCGGTGTACTCGGTGTAGAAGCACCGTCACTTCCCTGTTTTCAAATCGATGGCCAAGTCGTGCAACCGGTCGCGATCAACTATCCGTTCGAACCCCTGGGTGATGAGGTGCTGAATGATTGTGGTCGGCCGTTGAACCATCGTGCGATTTTTTCATTTCAATGGCCCGATACAGCAGAGCGTTTCGCGATAACGGTGACTATGGGCGCACGTACGGTGATGCTCACCAGTAAACGCCCGCCAACCACTTTACCGACAAAAAATGAAAACAGTTTTAATGTGTTATTAACCTCATGTTATTACCAGCCCAATGATCGTGCCCGGTCGCTTGCACAACTAACCAACGCCATTAAACCAGCACCGGATTTCACGTTGTTGGCGGGTGACCAGGTTTATCTGGATTTACCGTCGCAGCAAAATTTGCCGCGTGAAAAAAATTCGCTGGCTCGGGCGTTAGGGAAAAAATACCAGTACAACTGGTTTTGTGATGAGCTGAGTCAACCTGGCCTTGCCAAAGTACTGGGACATGGGCCGGTACTTTGTATTCCGGATGATCATGAGTTCTGGAATAACTTTCCATTATTCCAGGTGCAATTAATTAACACTCATCGTGTATGTGATCGTGATAATTGGCGCGATGCAGCGTTGCGTTTATACGAGCGCTATCAAATGTCTCCAGCACAAAGCCAGGGTTTTTATCGCTGGGATCTTGCCCCGCTGAGCATGTTATTCCTCGATGGTCGTACCTGTCGTGATAGCGGGGGAAGCTCAATGTTCAATCGCGCAACCCACGCGGCGATCAAGCAATGGAAAGACGACCTTTTGTTGCGCAAGAAAAATAATCAACCGGCGGTAGGATTATTAAGTTCAGGGCAAGCATTGGTTGTTGAGAAGCCTGGTATGTGGGACAGGCATATTGCTGATATGGAAATGGTGAATTATTGTGATTTTTCACTCATTCAACATGCACTCAAGGAATTGTTTGCGGCAGAAATTCCGGTGATCTACATCACGGGTGATGTGCATTGGGGCCGAATTCTGGAAGGAAAAAACCATCGCGGCAAATGCTTGTTTTATGAGGTCATTGCATCGCCCTCACGCTTGATTGACACCCTCGGCAGTGATCAGAAAAATATCATTAAAAATAAGTTTCGCTATGTATTGGGTGAGCCGTTGCCATTTCCCAAACACCCTGAAGCGCCGGCGGAATTGCCGGTGTTTAAACTCGCCAACCTGGAATTGCAAACGCTGCATCGCCAACAGGGCGATCATGTGGCTTTATTACGCTTTAATGCTGTTCCCGGCGGTTTGGAATTTTATGTGGATTATGTATGCACAGATCCGGATGAAAAAAAGCAGCGTGTTCATTCATCTACCCAAGGCCCGTTCAAGTTATTGAGCCAGTAAAGAATTTTATGTATTGAGGAAAGGATAATGATCAAGCAAACCTTATCAACTGAAAGTGTTAGCCAAAGCGATGTACAAAAACTGATTCGTATTAAACGTGAAGCCAATCTGGATTGGCTCAAGCGTGCCTATAACAGTTTTGCGATTGAAGATGTCAGCCAGTGGAGTTTTATTGTGTTGGCAGGCGGCAAGGATGTTGCTGCATTTCGCTTGCGGGTAGCGCAATCCCGTTTGCGTGGCGACATGTTGCCTTCGTTTTGGTCGGAATGCGCGTTATTTAAAATTTCGCACGAAGATTTTTCATCGTCGGTGTTTTGCAATTTACCGCTGTTCCAACCTGCCAATTTAAGTTATGCGCCGACTCGTAACGGTTTGGTTGAGTTACCTCTCAATAAATTGCCCACACAAAAAGATTATCCCAATCTTGCTTTACTGGCGATTCCTGTTCCCCAGGAATTGATCTTGCAATCACTGGAGGAATATAAAAAGGCGCGTGTCAGTTACGACGCGGTAGAAAATATACTGCCTTGGCTTGCTTACGTGTGGGGCTCTGGCGATGCCACCAATCCGTTAATGAAACAAATAGGATTTCCATCAGCGGTAATGCTGAACCAGGTATTCAGTGCGCGCGGATTTGATTTGGCGCCGGGGGTCAATAGTTATTTATCAACACCGGAAATGTTTTGGAGCGGGGTAAAACACTGGCAGGATTATTACAGCAAAACCCAGGAGAATGGGTTATTGCCCAAAGCCCGTTTTGTTATCGACCATGTATATGATATTGATGAAAGTTGATAAGTCTTACTGGGCGAGAACGACACAATTACGTCCATTGTGCTTGGCCTGATAGAGGGCTTGGTCGGCGCGATGGAAGATTTCGTCAAAACTTTCATTCTCTGATGCTATGCTCACACCAAGGCTGACGGTTACCGGAATGGTATACTTATTATGAGTTATAGGGAGTTTTTCAATGGCATCCCTAACTTTTTCGGCGACCAACAGGGCGTGTGATTTATTGGTTTTTGTACAAAATAAAATAAACTCTTCTCCACCCCAACGAATTAATTTATCACTCCCCAATACACAGAGCCGAATGGCCCTGGCCACTTCTCTAAGCACCATGTCCCCCACATCATGCCCCCAGGTGTCGTTGATTTTTTTAAAGTAATCAATATCCACTAAAATAAGTGCAGTATTTATATCCAATTTCCCCTCTGAAAATTCCAGACTCATTACTTCGTTCAATCCATTTCGGTTAAGTGCGCCTGTTAGCGGATCGATTGTAGATAACTCTTTGTAGTGTTGTGATTGCTGTTTCAAATTATCGGAATAACTTGCTAACGATGACAGTCGATTGGAGTCATCTTTAATTCGCATCTGCATTTGAAATAAATGGCGTGCAATAAAGAGCAAATTGGTGAGTAACCATAAAACAGCGACTGCAAAATACCAGTTCTCAGCGGGCAAGAGCTCCCCATAAAAATCAATATATTCGATGCGGATATGATGTTTGCCAGCAGCAAAGGGAGGCATGAGATCTATACTCACGTCGACGATATGGTTAAATTCTGCGTAGCTCAATCGACGGGGAATTATATTCATCCTTACCCAATATTCAGAGACTTGCCATTCGTAGCTGTGAATGACAATAACGTTTTGGGTTTCTTCTTTCGTGAAAAAAACATCAAGTCCTTTTAAGGAATCCCAATCATCAATACGTGAGTAAGCAGGATTAAAATTGCGCAGGGTTACACGCAATCGTTGGTTATCGCCTTCGTAATGTAATTTGATTTCAGCGCGCTGATACATCGAAAAATCTTTTCCCTCCGGCATTGAGCCGACTTTGAAACGCAACCCGCAATAAGGCCAACCCTCTATGATTTTTGGATGAATACATTGAAATGAGAATGCGCGTTCGTCGATCCATTCGGCCATAGTGCTATTGCCGTCAAAAAACAGGTAATGATCGTTGGCGAGATCCGGCAGGATGCGCTCTTTGCGTTCGGGTAATAAAAAATAGGAAAACACACCAGCCAATGCTAGTAGCGTAGAAATGACTAATAACCGGTATAAAGGAATTAACGAAGCATTTTGAGCTAATGAATGGGACATTGCCGGATCCGAAAAACAGGGATGCAGCAAGTGTAGACTACGGACAGTGATTGGATTAACAAGGCAGCGAGTGCTGCCTTGTATTTTCATGCTTTGAGCGTTAGTTAGGCTCGTCTGGAACCAGTGTTAACTCAATACGATTATTATTTTGCGCAATGATATTCCAGTCGCGTGCGCTTACCGTGGGGATTCGCTCGGGGTAAGTATCCGGCCCTTCGGTAGCGCCAATTTGCACCTGAATAGTAGAGTTGGGTGCGCGGGTTAAATTGCTGAGAATCATATTGGTTTCACGCACGTATTCATCCATCACACGCTCCAGCATATAAATCTCGCTGGAGAGCATGCAATCACTCAATGTTGCATCCGGTTTGGCAAGTTGAGCCATACCCATGTTATCGATAGAGACACAAAAATTACCCACAAAAATGGTGATTTGTGCTGTGCCTTTAAATCCATTGCTGGCGATGCGATGTAATAACTCGTGCAAACGCAACACCGGTTTTGGGTCGATGGTGTTTTGGTTAAACGCGAGCGCGCCATTTTGGTTGAAAGTCCAGGCGAGGTCATTGATGAAGTCAGTACCTGCCGTCGTTGCAATGGCAGGTTGAGGCTCGAGGCTGGCATTTTGCAAAACGGGTGCTACGGCAACAGGTTGCTCTTTACTTGCCAGGGTAGAAACCTCTTGCAATTGTTTGCCTAACTGCTCCTGGATTTGGGTGTTCTGGCGCAACTGCAAGCTAATTTGCACGAGCAAATAGGCGATAACAAGTAGCGCGATTACTGACAATACTTTGCCGGTAATCGACCAACTGGATACTGGTTTTTCTTCCGGTTGTATAACCGGCGATGGCAGTGCCGGCGTAGCGGCAGGTTGCTGGTGTTGCATGATATCGCTGAGCTCGTCGCGCATATTTTTACGCAGCGCTTGCAGCTCGCGCACAACACGCGACGTAATAAAACGACGATTATCTTCCAGCGTATGTTCCATATGGCTTAGCCGCAGCTCAAGGTTGCGCGCTTGTTCTTGTGCAGCAATATTGGATGCCCGGCGCTCAAGGCGGTGCGTGTTGATATCGGTCACTTTATTCGCGGCCGCTATTAATTCTGCACTTTCGACTTCGGGTTCAGCAGCACCCAGCTGCTCTTCCTGGTAAATATGAATGGCTTCCATCACCTTGGATAAATCGGTGGCATTGATGGTGTCTTTGCTCACCACATCCAGTGCACCCAATGCGCGGGCCTGGCCGGTGTACACATCGCCACTTTGTGCGGTGTACATAATGACCGGCACCATCGCAGTTTCAGGATGGGATTTAATAATTTGCAGCGCACGGAAACCGTCCATGCCCGGCATGGTGTGATCCATAAAAATCACATCCGGCACATGATGGGCTAAATAGCGCAGGGCGGCCTCACCGGAATCGGCGACGTCTATATCCAGCGGATAACGCCGCAGCATCTTTTTCAAACGGTATTGGGCAGTTGTTGAATCGTCAACAATCAGGGCGCGCTTGTTGGCCATGGCAGTAATCCCGCATTTGAATTATTTAAAGCGATTATTATTTGTGCAGATTACCAAAGAATGAGATGCCAGTGGACAACCTGATTCACAACCTGAGCAGGCTTATAGCCAAAAAATCTAGCCTCTTGAGAAAAATGCGATTGCTGCCGCAATCCAGCCGGTGATCGCGAGGAGTTTCCACACCTTATCCGGATGACTTTCGATCAATGGTTGGGCGCGTTGGCTGAGCCAATTAGGGTTGGGCCGTTTTAAATCCTGTTGCCATTCACTCAATGCTTCATAGCGATGGGCAGGATTGATACTCAACGCTTTTTCCAATGCCCTGTCCAGCCAATAGGGTACGAGCGGGTTGTGCTTCATGGCTGAAATGTAAGTTAGCTTCTGGAAACTTTTTAAATCCATGGCTTTGCTATAAGCGCTACCGTAAGGCAATTTTCCGGTCAGCATTTCATAGAGCAGCACGGCTAACGAAAATTGGTCAGAGGCTTCCGTGGCGGCGGCACCGTAACGGTATTCAGGTGCGGAATAGTCCAGCGTGCCGAGAATATTATCGCGCGTAAACGGTACGCCCGCTTCCTGTACGCCGGCAACCCAGCAAGAACCGAAATCGACGATCATCGGGCCTTTGCCGCTGATCACAATATTGTCTGGTTTGATGTCCTGATGCAGTGTTTCCTTACGATGGAAGGCACGTATGCCGCGAATCAAACCTTCAGTCAATTCCACTGCATCCAGTATCGATAAAATGCCGCGCTCTTTTAACAATTGGGTGAGGGTGGGGCCGGGAATATATTCGGTGAGGTAATACAAACAGGAGCGCGCTTCCGACGCGGGAATGACCCGAACTACAGCGGGGCTGTGGATGCGCGCACCAATCCAGGCTTCCATCACAAAGCGTTCAATAAACGCTTTATCGTCCTGGTAGAGTTCGGATGGGGTTTTCATCACCAGCAAATTATTTTTTTCATCTTCAACCAGGTAAACCTGGCTGCGTGTCGATTCGTGCATGATTTTTTTAATGCGCAAACCGTCGATGCTTTGCCCCGGCGATAGCACTGGTGGAAATGGCAAACGCGATAGCACTTGCACTGCATCGTCCTGCCCTGCGGTACCGAGGTTTTCAACGCGCAAGGCCTGGATGCTTAAGTTATCGGCACTGTTATTGTGTAGCGCGAGCGGTAGTGCCTTGTTTACCAAATCATCAAGGTTATTGCGATGCTCCAGAATAAATGCTTTGAATTCCTGTGTGGGAATGGCCTCATGAATTCCATCACTGGTTAAAATAAAAATATCGCCGCGTTGCAATTCCAGGCTGTGCATATCCACTTCCAGATAAGGGTCGGCGCCCATGGCGCGACTTAAATGGGTGGTGTGTTTATCAATACGCTGAGTGTGATCGCGAGTAAGTAATTCGAAATGGTTATCGCGCAGGCGATAGACCCGCGTGTCGCCCACATGAAAAATAAATCCGCTGTCACCTTTTAAAATCAAGGCTGAAAACGTGGTGAGATAGCCCTCACCGTAAATAGAGTTTTGGCTACGCCCCCAAAGGCTGGAATTTAAACTTTGGATTACACGGACGGCGGATTGTTGTGTGCGCCAGGTGTCGGGTGTTGCGTAATAATCGCTGAGGAATCCGGCGATGGCGGTTTGGCTGGCATCGCGTGCGGCTTTACTGCTACTAACCCCATCAGCAATGGCAACCGCGATCCCTTTCGTTGTGAGCAAATTACCTTCCGGGATACGAGCCCCTACAGTGTCCTGATTTTCCGGCTTGCGACCAGCCTCACTTTTTTGTGCGAATGAAATATGCAGAACGGATTGCAGGTGATCCATGAACGTTAGGCTCTATCAGAGTGGAGTGTGCAATTTATTGTGTCCAAAAAAATGCACATCGTAAAAGTCATACCTGAAAAAAACAGGGCGTGATAAATCACGCCCTGACGATTTCCCTAATTATGCTTAAGCATTTAACTCACTTCAATTCTGTGTAAAGTGCCATCTTCATTCACTTCGACTGTATGGCCTTTCGGTTCTTTCAGGAATTGCACGAACACCAACCCAATCGCTGCGGCGCCAGCCAGCATGTAGAAGAAATACTGGATTTCAATAAAGGTATTCATGGTCAGGAAAAATAATGCACCGGTGTTGCCGTAAGCACCGGCAAGACCGGCGATTTGGCCGGTCATACGGCGTTTAATTAATGGCACTACAGCGAATACAGCCCCGCAACCGGCCTGCACAAACAGCGAGCAAACAAACACTGCCAAAAATGCGAGGTATAACGGCCAGCTGGCATTGATTTGCGACAGTAATAAATAGCCCGCCGTGACGCCCGCCAAAATCAAACTCATACTGAAACGGCGACCAAACTTATCGCTCACCCAACCGCCACCCGGACGCGCGACCAAATTCATGAAAGCAAATGAGCCACCGAGCATGGCAGCCTGGGTGACGCTCAAGCCGGCAAAGGTTGTCATAAAGAAAGCGGGCAATACGGATACCACTGCAATTTCAGAACCGAACGTCGCGAGGTAAGCCCAGCTTAAAATCGCTACTTGTTTGAATTCATATTTGTCATGTTCCGCTGCGCCATTTTTCAGCATGTCTTTGTTAACGCGATAAATTTGTGAAAATTGGAAAATGAATAAAGCAATCAGCACTACATACAATACATAAGTGGTTGCCTGGCTCAGTAGATTTAAATTGGTGGGCGACATTTTCCATGCAAGCACCGCGAGGATTAAATACATGGGCACGTTCATCATTACGTAGAACACAAAATCTTTTTTGCTGGATACTTCCAGTCCACCGGATTTTTTTGGTTTGAAATACGTTGAGCCTTTAGGCGTATTACGCACAGTCAAATAGAAGGCGACGCCGTAAACCATGGCGATGATAGCCGCGGTGCCCATCGCATATCGCCAGCCATCGATACCGCCAAATACGTGGATTGCTAAAAAGGGCAAAGTGAAACCTGCAGCTGCTGCACCAAAGTTACCCCAGCCGCCGTAAATGCCTTCTGCAAGGCCAACCTGGCGAGCAGGGAACCATTCACTCACCAAACGAATACCAATGACAAAACCGGCACCAACAAAACCGAGTAAAAAGCGAAACAGCGCGAGTTGTTCGTAGGTTTGTGCAGAAGCAAAAGCAATCAGAACCACACCGGAGAGAATCAGCAATACCGAATAAATCGCGCGCGGACCAAATTTATCCACCAGGCTACCCACAACGATACGTGCAGGAATAGTGAGTGCAACGTTCAATGTCAGCAGTGCTGCCCATTGTTGTGGCGTCATATTAAAGGACGCAGTGATCAGCGGCTTTAACGGCGGCAAGCTAAACCACATCACGAACGTAAGGAAAAATGCAAACCAGGTGAAGTGCAAGGTCGCAACGGATTTGTTGGAAAAATCCAGCAGGTTTAAACGATGTGTGCTCATGGCTGATATTCCGGCAGACAATTATTCATGGTCGGAAGAGTTGCACTGCGATGGGGCCAGTGAATGCTCTGCCTCAGGAAGTAAGAGAACTTCTAAGGCCGATTTTGCAACGGCTATGCCAAACCACGATTGGTGCGCCGAAATAATAACTTTCCAATAAAACGTTTAATTTGAGTGCGTTTGTAGATCATTTCCGTGCGCCAAATAAAAGCCAAAAATAATTAATTTGATTCTGAATGGTGCAATTGCAGGCTGTTTGCGCGGCGTGCACTTTTTTGGGCGCGCGATTGAAAAAGTAAACGGGGTGAGAAGAAAGGAATGCGTAATTCTGAGGCTCCACTGGGTATCAGCTGTAGGTGTGAGCTTTATGGCTCGTGGTTTCCTCTCGGTTTTCCGCAGGCGTCATCGCCAAAATAGAACATTGATGAAATCCAGTTTTGCACAATTTTGGGATAAACAAAGGGTGCATCGTGCTCACTATCTGTGCTTTTTTAATGAGAAATTGCTGGAGTTTTAAACTGGTGCATAATAATTTCCGTTAAAACAGTGGTGTTCATTTTTATGGCTTGGTTATTGCTGGTTGCGCCTCATTAGATAACCTTGAGGCGCGGGTGATGAGTGAAAATAGTGCAAAACTGAGTTTGTTATCGTTTGTGGGTAAGACAAGGATCCTGCACCTGACCTGGATCGCGTTTTTTATAACGTTTATTGTGTGGTTTAACCATGCGCCCTTACTGCTGGCAATACAAACGACGTTTGGTTTGACTGAACAACAAATAAAAACCCTGTTGATCCTTAATGTGGCGCTCACTATTCCTGCACGGATTGTTATCGGGATGCTGGTGGACTCCTTTGGTCCGCGCAACATTTATTCGTTGTTATTGGTAATCACCGGTTTCTTATGTCTGTTCTTTTCGTTGGCCACGAGTTTTGAAATGCTGGCCCTGGCGCGTTTTCTGTTGGGTTTTGTGGGCGCTGGTTTTGTTATCGGCATTCGCATGATCAGCGAATGGTTTCCGGCGCGGCAAATGGGATTAGCCGAGGGAATTTATAAAGGCCTGGGCAATATTGGTTCTGCAGCGGCAGCGATCAGTTTGCCCACGATTGCCTTGC
This sequence comes from Cellvibrio sp., assembly GCA_035490715.1. Lineage (GTDB taxonomy): Bacteria > Pseudomonadota > Gammaproteobacteria > Pseudomonadales > Cellvibrionaceae > Cellvibrio. The sequence goes on along the minus strand of DATJLF010000066.1, from coordinate 99,176 downwards.
TCATAGGTGGCGATGATGGCTGGCGTTACGCGACCGCGATCACGGGTTTAATTGCTTTCGTCTACGCCTTTATTTATTACTTTTCCGTTACCGATACGCCAGCAGGTTCTACCTATTTCAAACCGAATAAATCCGGCGGCCTTGAAGTCACCAGCAAAAAAGATTTCGTGTTGTATTTATTAGTTAACATTCCCATGTATGGCGCATTGGGTTTGCTCGCGTGGAAGGTGAATTCCCTCGGATTGATCACTGCTACCACCCTGTATGCGATAGATGCGTTACTGGTGGCGCTTTTCCTGTTGCAAAGCCGGAAAATCTACAGCTTGAATCGTCAAATATTTTCCAGGCCGGTTGATAAATTACAACAATATAAATTTAAACAAGTTGCCATTTTAAGCCTCGCTTACGCGGTGACATTTGGTTCCGAGTTAGCAGTAGTGTCCATGTTGCCGATGTTCTTCCAAAATACATTTGCTGTTCCTGTGGCACTGGCTGGCGTTTTCGGCGCTTGTTTTGCCGCCGTTGATATTGCCTCTTGTCCGTCCGGTGGCTGGATTAGCGATAAATTTGGCCGCAAAAAATCGCTGGTGATTTTATTGGTCGGAGCGGCGATAGGTTTTTTTGTGATGTCCACTATCAGTAGCGATTGGCCGATTGCGTTAGCGGTTGCCGCCATGATGTTGTGCTCATTCTTTTTAGGTTCCGCTGCCGGTTGTGTGTTTGCCGTTGTACCACTGATTCGTCGCAGCCTCACGGGTCAGATTGCCGGCATAGTCGGCGCGTATGGAAATATCGGTGCGGTAGTTTTCCTGACGGTATTTTCGTTTGTGAGCACGCCAGTTTTTTTCCTCACCATCGCAGCGAGCATCGCAGTGACTGCCGTTGCAGCCATGCTGTTGGAAGAACCCAAAAGCACCATGTTTGAAGTGATGCCTGACGGCCGTGTGCAAATGGTGGAAATGCACTGATGAGCGACTGGCACCTTAACAGCAATCTGGGTTTCACCGTCGGGCAATTTTCATCCGCCGGTGTTAAAGAACAAAACGAAGATGCTATTGGTATACGCATTCCGGAAGGCATGTTGCTGGATACCAAAGGTGTGGTTGCTGTAATCGCTGATGGCGTAAGTGCCGCGGAAGCAGGCAAAGAAGCGAGTGAAACCTGCGTGCGCAATTTCCTCGCCGATTATTTTTCGACACCGGACACCTGGACGGTAAAAAAATCCACCACGCAAGTATTGGTTGCATTGAATCGCTGGCTGTATTCGCGCGGCCAGCATTTTCGTGAAGCGCAAAAAGGTTTTGTCAGTACCCTTAGCTGCATTATTTTCAAATCACAAAGTGCCCATATTTTCCATGTGGGTGATTCCCGCATTTATCGCTTGCGACAAGGCAAGCTGGAACAGCTTACCCGTGATCATCGCACCATCATCAGTGAAGACCAATCGTATTTAGTGAGGGCGATGGGGCTGGATGTTTCATTGGATGTGGATTGCAAAACAATCGATCTCGAAGAAAACGATATTTTTTTGCTCACTACAGATGGCCTGCACGATTTTGTGAGCGATGAAACGCTTGCCGACAAATTACAAAACGGCGGCAATGATTATGAAGTGCTTGCGCAACAACTGGTTAGCATAGCCACGGCCAACAATAGCGATGACAACATCAGTTGTCAGATTTTGCGTGTTGATTCACTGCCCTCACAAAACGTCGATGATGCCTGCCAAAAACTCAGTGCTTTGCCGTTTCCGCCGCATTTGAATCCGGGCATGGTTATTGATGGTTATCGTATTGAAAAAGAACTGCACGCGAGTAGTCGTAGCCAGGTGTATTTGGTAACTGATACGGAAACCAACCAGCAACTGTGTATGAAAACGCCATCCATAAATTTTGTGGATGATCCTGCGTACATTGAGCGTTTTATTCTGGAGGCCTGGATTGGTAGCCGCATTCACAGCTCACAGGTTGTGAAAGTGATCGCACCCAACAAAACCAAAAGCTGTCTTTATTATTTAATGGAATATGTTGATGGAATTACGTTGAATCAATGGATAAAAGAAAACCCGCAACCATCTGTGCAGGATGTTATCTATAAAGTCGAGCAAATCTGCAAAGGCCTGCGTGCTTTTCATCGTCGCGAAACCCTGCACCAGGATTTGCGCCCCGCCAATATCATGGTGGATCGCAATGGCGAAATAAAAATTATCGATTTTGGTTCTTGCCTGGTAAAAGGAATCGTAGAAATCAGTTCACCGATTGCGCGCGAGCGTATTCTGGGTACGGCTGAATACTCTCCTCCTGAAACCATCCTGCATGGAAAAAGCGATGAAAAATCGGATTTGTTTTCGCTCGCCGTGGTGGTGTTTGAAATGCTAACCGGCACTGCGCCGTTTGAAGGCAAGCTTGGCAACTGCCGCAGTGAGCGTGCCTATTTAAATACCCGTTACACCACCACCTACGAAATTAATCCGTTAGTGCCTTTCTGGATCGATGGTGCAATTCGCAAGGGCCTGCGTTATGACCCGGAACGTCGCCATGGCGATGTATCGGAGTTCCTGCACGAACTGCAACATCCCAATCCCAAGTACAAACAACATTACCGTACCCTGTTACTGGAAAAAGATCCGGTACGTTTCTGGCAGTATCTTTCCGGTGGTTTGTTTGTAGCCTTTTGTGTAGCGTTATATTTCTAGCGCTCTCCGTTCCCGCTGTTCAATCCCTGTAGCCGGCACTCATGTGTTGGTCGGCGCCAGGCATTGGTGTAGTATCTGCCCTCACATAAGAAGCGCAGCATCCGTAAAGACTGCGCTCGTTATACCCACTCAGCTCGGGGTGTCATGCTTTGAATCTCAATGAAATGCACACGAGGCTATTATGAAAACAATCCCAACCCTGTCATTTGCTGCTTGCTTGACGATAGCGCCCTTGGGTTATGCGCAAACCAGTGATTATGTTACTGACAATGTATTTACCCAGGGTGTGGAAGGCCCGGCAGTAGATGCGCAAGGCAATCTTTATGCAGTAAATTTTGCTGAAGAAGGCACTATTGGAATTGTCGATAAAAAAGATAACGCACAATTATTTCTTACGCTTCCGAAAGGCAGCACCGGGAACGGTATCCGGTTTGACCGTAGCGGCACCCTGTACGTAGCCGATTATTCAGCACATAACGTATTGAAAATCGACTCCAAAACCAAAGCGATAAGCGTGCATGCGCACAGCGATAAGATGAATCAGCCGAATGATATCGCTATTGCCAAATCCGGAATCATTTACGCCAGTGACCCAAACTGGAAAGACAGCACCGGTAACTTATGGAAAATTGATCACACCGGCCAGGTAAGCCTGTTGGAGGCGAACATGGGTACCACTAACGGTGTTGAAGTCAGTACCGATGAAAAACATTTATACGTGAACGAAAGTGTGCAACGCAAAGTCTGGAAATACGATATCGACACAACGACCGGTGATGTAAAAAACAAACGGTTACTGATCGAATTTAGTGATCACGGTTTGGACGGTATGCGCTGTGATGCTGATGGTAATTTATATATTGCGCGTTACGCGGCGGGTGAAATAGCGGTAGTTTCTCCGCACGGCACCTTGCTACAACGTATTCAATTAAAAGGCCAAAAGCCTACGAATGTTGCCTTTGGTGGTGCGGATGGCAAAACAGTGTTTGTAACCCTGCAAGATCGCGGTGCTATTGAAACTTTCCGCAGTGAAAATCCGGGGCGTGAATGGCTGCTGTTCGATAAGCCCTGATAACCAGGCGGGTTTTAATCGATTTTGCAAATATCCGGGGCCGGGTTTTGCAAAATCTCCCCGTTGTTATTCCAATGTGAAAGCCTCAGGAAAGGTGTTTGCGCGACATGGGTCACAGCATGAATGCAATCGCAATCGAGCTCTGGACATTCGAAGCGCGATGCATAAACTAGCTTGCGTATATTTCATCCTCATTTATCACCCACAACCATCACCAACAAGGACGCATCCGTGATTAACCTGACCATCAACGCACACGACGGCAATCTCTACGAACTCACTAGCCGTTACAGTCAGCCACAATCATCTGCCGCGCAGCCATACCGCAATGACCCTTATCTGATCGAGCGGTTAATCGCGCGCTTGCCAATCGAAGTCGAGACCTGGCTCCGTATCCTGGGGGTGATCAACCACCGCCCCGCAACGCTTAACTCTTATCAGGCGGCCAGTGTCCATCAGGCAGTAGCAAATGCCGTGGTGCGCGGCGATCTGGTTCTCTATAAGTTGCCCTTGCTGAATTCGGCCACGAGCTTGCGAGGAAAAGGCGATATCGGGTTGTGCATAATCAAAGGCCCCAAGCCCCATTGCTCGACCCAATTGAGCGCAGCACCCATTGCCAGTGCCGCTGCTGCACAGGAGCTCTTGAATGAATTGGGCATTGAGCCCAAAGCATTACTCGCTTATTTAAATAACCAAAACCTCTACAACAGTTACGACCAGCAAAGCCCGTTGGATGAAGTATTAACGCGTCTGGCTAATAGCGAACTGCTTGCTTACAAAATCCCGCTGCCGCCGATGTCGGTGCCGGAGAAGGCGGTGCAGTATGCGGCCGCTTCAGGTCCCGGTTATGAACCTGTGCCGTTGGCCCCTGAAAGTTCTTCATCGACTGCTGCACCCAAGGCAGCAGAAAAACCTGCTGCCGAACCAGTCGCCGATGCTCCTGGTAAAAACCCAGCCGGAGAAACTAGCCCTCCTACAATCAAAACCTGCACGGGCGGTGAGCCGATCAGTCTGGTTACCGGTGAAGAATTACTGGAACTGCATGACTTCACTTTTAGCGGCTTGATTGCCCAAACCTGGACTCGCACCTACCGCAGTAGTAACCGCAATAATGTTGGTTTGGGTATTGGTTGGTCCCATCCCTTAAGCGAACGTTTGTCTATTGCAAACAATCAGGTTTATTTGCTGGATGGGGAAGGGCGCACAATCAGTTTTGTATTGCCACGCATTGGCGACACCACAACTAATCGCGCTGAAAAACTGCGGTTGTTTCGCCTGGAAGAAAATCGTTTCTTTATCACCAGTACCGCTTCTGGTTCACAATTAACGCGTGAATTTTTTGCGACTGAAAGATCAACTGCTTTCAAGTTAATCGCTTTGCATGATGCATTGGGTAATAGCCTTGAATTGCAACATGATCAGGGTGCACTGAAACGTATTGTTGCCAATGATCTGGTGTGGGTATTTGATTATCATCCTGACGGAAACATTGCTGCAATTCACCAACTAAATGGACAAGCTGAGTCGCGCACGCTGGTTAATTATCATTACGATGGGACAGGCGATTTAATTCTGGCAACGGATGCAGCCGGAAAAAGTGAATATTACGCGTACAAGAATCATCTCATCAGCAAGCGCACGCTCAAAACTGGCTACAGCTTTCATTTTGAATGGGACAGTAACCAACCCAATGCGCGTTGTTTGCGTAACTGGGGCGATAATATTGATGGACAGCCCACTTACGATTATCAATTTGAATGGGATAAACCGAATCGCCGCGTAACACTCACCGATACCCGTGGCGGCGAACAAATTTATCAGTTCAATGCGCAAGGTTTGCCGATTTATCACCGCGATGCGGAAGGCGGTGAAACCCGTACCCGTTATGACCGTTTTGGCAATGTTATTCGCATCACTGATCCGATAGGTGCGGTCACTGAATTTCGTTATGACAATGAGCAACGCCTGCAAAGCGTTACCAATAAAGCTGGCCACACGACAACGCTTACGCGTGATGCGTGGGGAAATGTTGTCGAATCCAAAGATCCAAACGGCCACAGCTGGGCGCGCGAATTTGATGAGCGTGGTTTAATCGCCAGCCAAACAAATCCGAATGGTGAAACCACCCGTTACCAATACAACACCATTGGATTGGTGAGTTCATTAACTGATCCGCTTGATCGTACCTGGCATTTCGTGTGGGATCACCAGGGCAAATTAATTGCACGCAAAGATCCAAAGGGCCATCAAAGCCGTTACACCTATGACGACTGGGGTAATTTGCTCAAAATTACCTGGCCTGATAATCAAATCAGCGAATATCGTTATGACAACAACGGTAAATGCACTGCCATTAAACAACCGGATGGAAAAGTCGAGCAATTCAACTACAACGAATTGGGTTTATTAAGTGGTCATAAAGATTCAACCGGCCGCATTACTCGTTACGAATACAATGGCCTTTCACAAGTTGTAAAACGTATTGATCCTAACGGTCAGGTTTTGCATTACCACTATGATGGTGAGCGCAACCTTGTTGGATTAACCAATGAAAAAGGTGAGCGTTATCAACTGGATTACGATTTAAATGAACGCCTGATTCAGGAAATTGGTTTTGATGGCCGTGTTCAACGCTATGGTTATAATCCGGTCGGGCAGTTGCAATCAAGCCAGGATTTCGCACGTAATGGTATCGATTTAATTAATCAAATCGATTACACGCGCAGCCTTGATGGTCGTTTATTAAAACAATCCGACGCGATTAAAAAAGTCACCATTTCTGAATATGAATACGATGCAGTTGGTCGCCTGACCTCCGCAAAAAATGATGCGCGTGAATTGAGTTGGAAATACGACTCCGTAGGTCGTGTTATTGAGGACAAGCAAGACCAGCATCAAATTAATCACGTTTACAATGCGGCTGGAGAACGCATCCAAACGCAATTACCTGACGGCGAAAAAATCACTTATAGCTACAATGCCAATAGCCAATTTTCCGGTATGGCGTTTAACCAGCAAACCATTGTTGCCATCGCCCACGACTCCATGGGGCGCGAACTCAAACGCATGCTGGGCAATCAGCTTGAAACTGAATACCGTTATGACCCGCAAGGCCGTCTCGCGGCGCAACGCACTGGTAAACGTGATCAAGACAATAAATTTGTTTCTGTTAGCCAACGCGGTTATCAATACAACGCATATGGCCAACTAGCACAAATTGATGATCACCTGCGCGGCACAACGCGTTATCACTACGACGCGCTTGATCGTTTAACGCAAGTAGATGGCCCCAACCCGGAAACATTTGTACATGATCCCGCCGGAAATATTCTGGGAAGCCACAAAGACGAAAACACAAATACGCAACAACAATCCAACGGAAACCGTCTTGCCTTTTACGGCGATAACCATTATCGCTACGACGAGCGCGGCAACCGCACCGTGGTTGCACGTGGCAAGCAGCAAAGTTTGCAACAGCATTTTGCATACAATGCGTTAAACCAGCTTGAGTCTGTAGAAAACCAACAGCAAAAAACCAGCTTTCAATATGACGCTCTTGGTCGTCGTGTTAGCAAAGTTAACGCACACAGTGAAACTCAATTTCTGTGGTTGGACAATGCACTGCTCAGCGAAACTACAACGCAAGCTAACAACAAAATCCCCACTGCAAAAATTTATCTATTCGAGCCGGGCACTCATAAGCCATTGGCAATAGTGCAAGACAGTGAGGTCTATCACTACCATTTGGATCATCTCGGAACCCCGCAAGAAATCACGAACTCGCGCGGCAAACTTGCTTGGTCTGCCAGTTTCAAAGCCTACGGAAATCTCGCCGTAGTCCATAACAATGAAATCGAAAACAACCTGCGTTTCCAAGGCCAATACTACGACGAAGAAACCGGCCTGCATTACAACCGCTTCCGCTATTACGATCCGGAGTGTGGTCGGTTTATTAGCCAAGACCCGATAGGGTTATTGGGTGGGGTGAATAATTATCAGTATGTGCCTAACCCGACTGGGTGGGTTGATCCACTTGGGTTGAGTTGTAAGGAGGGTGCTGGTGAAACTATTAAGAATATACAAGCTGGTGACGTAATTATTATTGATGATCCAAGTAGATTGGCTTTTACGGATCCTAAGCCCTCCTTTACTGGCACTTCGGTAAGCTGGAATTTATATGACAAAGTAACTGGTGCAGTAATAACCGAATATGTAAAGGCGTCCTCTCAAAAAGGCCCCGATATGTATTTGCGACCCCATAATGCCCGAATAGCCGGTATTGGAGAGGTGAAGTTGGTTGCGCAAGGATTTTCCTGGACTGAGGAAGCGCTTAGGCTCAACCTAGAGGCTTACGAAAAAGTATACGGCGTGCCAGCTCCAAATTTAGATGGAGAGTTAGCGGAAAAGAATATGGATAATTTTCAAAAAGAATTTGTTCGTGTTAGAAAAGAAAATGAGCATATGACTGACCAGGATGTTGCGAATGAAGCTATTAGGCGAGTGTCGTTCGGTAATCATAGGGAAAAAATTGGTTATGGAGATTTTAACGTAATAATAGAGGAAAGTGCGGACATAACAGTCGACGGTGTTAAGGAGAAGGGAGTTCCGACCTGGGTTAGTATAGAAGCAAAACCAAGCAAGAAAAAATGAGAAAATTTTATGAGCTCTGAGCATTTTTCTGAAAAAATTATAGAAATAGAACACATATTGGGTGTTGAATTAGACAAAAAATTAGCGGGTACAGTGTCTAATTTAAATGAAATTCCATCGCATATTATTTTGGAATGCAATAAACTTAAAAATCCATATCATGTTGAATGTCTTATTAGATTTTATGTCACGGATGATAATGAAAAGTACCTAAGACAATTTGTTCATACAGTCATATTTCAAAAGAGAGATCATAAAAACTGGAAAAAAGGTCGAATTCTTTTGCCGGATACATCGCTAAAAGATCAACTTGAGAAAAGTCTTAGTGAGATATATCAAAAGGTGGATGTCTTGTTTGACTTGATTGTTAGTCCGCAATATGTGCCGTGGGAGCAGGGAGTAAATACGCTGGGAAGCTTTGCTGTGGTTGAATCAATGGCAACCTATAAATCTCCCCTGGTGCCCGGTTTTATCTCAACAGATATAAGCAATGAGCATTTAATTACGGTCAGCCCGGATAAAAAGCAAATATGGTTTAGACGATGGATTGCCAGTCGCATCGCTAGATATTTACACCGCAATCAAAAACTACAAATTTTTAATGATGCTTCGGTATTGTCAGAAATTTCCCCTCAACACGAGTGGACACCGGATGCCATAATCGCCTTTAAAGGCCTGCTAAAAGAAAGGGATTTAAATTTATGGAACGACAAAAATATACCAGGCTATGTAGGTGATGATTCAATATATTGCCTTGAGTCAAAGCTTTAGTAGTAATTACGCAAAGCAAGAAGCTATAAAAAATATTTTTTGGTAAGCATAGAAAATGGAGAGAATCATGGCAATTGGAGAAATAAGAATGCCAGAAATGTATTTGAAAAAAATTGAAAAAGTGATTGGTGCAATTGATTCAAGCGATGGCGGTAAATTTGCTAGTTATCAAGAAGTTGATGGACTAACAAAATTTCGAATTAAAGAAATTTATTATCAATTGGACGAGTTGAAAGCAGAGTCTTATCTTAAGTTTGTTTTGTCGAAGCAGGTAGATCGCAGCTATATATTTTCCTTTTTATTTGATGTAATCATTGATGATATGGATCAAAATGAATGGGAGAGAGAAAAGGAAACGTTAAGTTCTTCTGCCCGGGATTAAGTGAGAAAAAACATGAAAGATTACCGCTCAATCGAACGTATATAAATCTTGATAATTATTCGACTAAACATATCTAATACTAATTCGAAAAATATCTGAATGTGTTGTGAAGTTTTTACTTTTATTTCGATAGCATTTCCCTGGTTTCCATCGCATCGTAACTGTTTTTTTCCGGTCGTATGCCTTTCCCCATGTGAATATTCAGTAGCACCAGTGTATAGGTTTCGTGACGGTCCAATTCGGATGACGGTAGACGTTGGGTTTGGCTGCGGCAGGTTAGCAGGCCGCAGCGGCGGGAGTGGATATATTCAGGCGATTCCGGAAAATCATCCGGTTCATCCAGCACACGAGTAGTTTGTTTGCTGACGATAAACCAATCGTAACCTTGCGCGATGGTAAGCTCTGCGGCACGTAGAAGTGCGTAATCACGCGCGTTATTACGTTGGTTGCCGCGCGCTTTGAATTGCACGCGATAATGTGTGTCGCTCACGGCAAATTCTTTGTAGCCGATTCCATCGTCTGTTGCCGGGCGATAATTGCGGTTGCCGGATTGGGACGTGCAGCCGGTCAGCAAGCTGTAACTTAACATTATCAGGCAAATCGTTGTTATCGCTTTCATGATTCGCACCTCAGTCAGTGGGCTGGTTCCCAGCCATTGTTAATTGCACGCATTTCTGCTTCTGCATCGAATGCTTCACCTAGCATCATTGCATCGAGCGCGCTATCCAATACTGAGCCACCGCTGGCCGTGTGGTATTCATCCGTGTGTTCATTTGCCTGCGAGTAAACACTCATGGTTAATTGCCAGCGATTGTTGGTGAGGCACGCAATATTTTCGGCGCTGACATCATTATTGGTTATCTGGAATTGGCGGCAGTAATTTCCTGCTTGATTCATAAAACTCAAACGCGGTTTTACCCGGCTGCCATCGCTAATAATTTGTTCAGTACCACTGCTGGTATTATCCAGAACCTGCGCCACTGCATTCCATTGGTCGCTGTTATTGTTGGGGAATAATTGTGCGGCGCTGAATCCGATTAGCAGTGCCACGGATGCGGCGATGGCAGCATGTTGTTGTAACTGGCGGTGTACTTTTTTCCATAGGGGAAACTGCACAATATTGGTGGATACTGGTTGTTCCTCGCGCAGTAATCGTGTGATGGCTTCCGGCAAGGGCCGTTCGTCAATGCGTGCATAGTGGTTTGCAATTTGCTGATCCACCATTGCTAATTCAGCCAGTCGATTAGCCAGCGTTTCATCATCGCTTAATTGTTGGCGAATGAATTCCATTTCCTGTTCGGGCAATTCGGCATCCAGGAATGCAGATAATTGTTCATCGGAAATTTTCATGGTAATTCCTCACACGCCTTTGGGCGTGGATGTATGGGTAACGGGCGTTTGTAAAAAATTGGCAAGAGCAATACGTGCGCGTGCCAGCCTACTCATAACAGTACCTGCCGGGATACCGAGCGTTTCAGCCACTTCCTTGTAGGACATGCCCTGCACGGCGATCAGTGCCATGATCGAGCGCTGATCATCCGGTAGCTGGTTCATGGCGGCGTCTACCTGGGCGAGTGCAATCTGGTCATGTATTGCCTGCTCGCCATCGACATGGGGTTCTTCGGTGTCATCCAATGCGTAGGTGTTGCGCTGGCGAACTTTGCGTGCACGGTATTCGTCAATCCACATGTTGCGGCACACACGAAATGCCCACTTGGCTGGCTCTATGTCGTCAGGTAGGCCACGGCTTAGTAGTCGTTCCAGTGTGTTTTGCAGCAGATCATCCGCATCGGCCGCTGATCCGGTCAGGGAGTAAGCAAAGCGGCGTAATGCGGGCGCCAATTGCGTTAAGGTTTGTTGAACGGTTGTTTGTTGTTGAGTGGCTGTTTGGTTCATAAATTTATTCAGGTGTTGATATTCGCCTTGCCCTTAATCGGTTTTTCCTTTGAGGTTTTTTTTCCGTTAATGGCGCTAGATCTGTTAAGTACGTTTATTGGGTTAACGGATGAGACATTTTTTTATTCCATCCCGGAGATCATTTTTTTTAGGAATTTTTTGTGCCGCCAAACGTTTTCAATGATAGAGAACGATTTTTTATGGTTAACTTTCTGTTAAATGTCTGGCGGTGCGTTTATGAAACCCTTCTACCTTAGTAGTTTTTTACTGTTCTGTCTGTGCTCGCCTGTGTCGGGGCAGCTGGTGGATCAAATTGGCGATCACGTTGAAGGTGTGACCCGTGAATTGGAGCGGGTAGGTGACGATGTGCAAGACCAGGTGCGTCAAGTAGCGGAGGATGAGCTTGCCCGGTCATCATTGGTCGCCAATCCACTTGATGATAGCCCCCTGCTTGATAATCCATTGACGGATGCGCTAGACCGTACTGTCACAATGGTAGGTCAAACCGCACAGGGCGTTACAAGTGCATTGGTTGCCAGCTTACCCATTGTCAATCGCCGGGGTGATACCGTATTGGTGGAAGTGCGAGTGGATGATAACTGGCGTGCAGTCGAGCGCGAGTGGCTGATGTTGATGGATGCCGGGGGCATGAAAGTATTGGTCGATCTGGATGTGGAAGTTATTGAGCAAAGCGAATATGCAGGGCTTGGATTACAGTTGGTGCGCTTTCGAGTACCTGCCGGGCTGGACTCCGTTGCGATGTTGAAACAGCACTTACCCAGGCATCTGCACGATCAATTGGATCGCAATCATATCTACGTTCCCCAAGCCGATAATAAATCCGTGACGAGTAATCGTTCGGCAAACCCGTCGCTGTCACACAAGATTGATGCACCGGCTGCTACCTGTTCGCAACCGGTTCGGGTTGGGATGATTGATACAGCCATTCATACGCAGCATCCGGCATTTGCCCAAAGCCAAAGCCGGATCGAGAGCAAAGATTTCGCCGGTGATGGCTTCGAGGCGCCACGCGCACATGGCACAGCGGTGGCTGGAATTCTGGTGGGGCGACACGAACAATTAATTCCGCTTTTGCCTGCGGCAAGGCTGTTTGCTGCATCGGTGTTTTACCCTCGCAATGAATACACCCAGGGAGCCACTATGATCAATCTGGTGCGCGCATTGAATTGGTTGGTGGAGCAAAAAGTGATAGTCATCAATATGAGCCTCGCTGGGCCGGACAACAAAATTCTTGCGCTGGCGATTCAAAAAACAATTCAATCCGGTATTGCGATTACGGCAGCAGCGGGCAATGAAGGGCCCGCTGCACCGCCAGCATACCCGGCCGCTTATCCTGATGTGATTGCTGTAACGGCGGTTGATAATGCACAAAAAATTTATCGTTGGGCCAACCGCGGTGCTTACATTGATTTTGCGGCAATAGGTGTGGGCGTGTTAACCGCGCGCAGCACGGGAGAGCTTGGTAAAGAAACAGGTACATCCATGGCAGCACCGAAGGTAACTGCAGCTGTTGCGTGCATCGCGAATGGAACACAGCAACCTTTACCGGCAATGCTTGAAGCATTGAAACAACACGTAATTGATTTGGGAGCACCGGGGCGCGACCCGGTATTTGGTGACGGCTTATTAAATTCATTTTGATGGCTAATTTCTACACCTTCGCAATGACAATTTACTAAGCCTTTGCGATGGCAATACTTAATAGCGAAATCAATATTGCAAGAATCGATACGAATGAGCGGTTCCTAAAATTGTAAATTTCCGCTGCATTGCCATCAGGCGCAAAAAAAATCGCCACTTCTTGTCCGAGGCTGAAATCCCCTAATGAATACGCGGATGTAAACTGCCTCGCTTCACCGTTGTATTGCCATTCAACAACCGGTTTATACGATGTCTTGGCCGGGCCGTAAGCAGTATCCCTGAATCGGATCACAGTGCCTTTACCTTTTATCCAGTATTTTTTCCTGGTGTACCAATGGTACTCATTCAACACCAGAACAAAGAGAAAAATGATCGTTATTATATTAATCATAATTATTATTTATTTCCTTTGTGTAGTTTCCCTGCGCTGCGAAAAATTCGATGCGATGGAAAGCAAGTGCATTAAAAGTTTGTGTGTTCTTGTCTGAATTTTTCTTACCGTATTTCCTTGCTTTCCCATCCCTGACGGTGCGTATTCTACTCCTTAAAAACTAGCTTTTAACAATACGGAGCCAATAGTTTCAGCATAATCTGCTGAATCGATATTGGATGCGTAATTACCGCGCTCAAATTTTGTGGTTATCGATAGCCATTTGCTCGTGGCAACGTCCCACTCCAGCGTGGCAATTCGGCGTTGGTCGCTGCGCTTTTTTTCCAGTTCAGGAGTGATAGACAAATAATCGCGGTTGTCGTAACGCACACCAAACTGAACGCGATTGGGCTTGTTCCACGCGGTGAATTGATGGCTGATACTGGTGCGCAGGTTGATGCCGTCATAATCAAATTGATCGGCGCGCGCACGCTCCTCTTCGTTGCTAATTCCCAGTGTGAGGAATGTTTTTCCCTGATTGAAAAATACGAACATATCGCCTGCCATACTTTGGTTATTGGCATTGCGAATGTTACTGCCGGGAAAATCTTTGTTCTGGTGATTAACGGCGGCCCGCAAGAAAAACCGTTGGTTGACTAAACGGGATGCGTAAATGCTACGTTGTTGTAGTGTTAGAAAATCGCGATCATCCAGCTTTGCATCCGCGTGATGAAAACTTACGCCGAGTGTAAAGGGTTTGAACTCATAGCTCGCATCAGCAAAAGCTTGTTTGATCTTGAGGTCGTAAGCGCTGTAATCGTTCCAGGTTTTGGTGTTGTAGCTTAAACCCCCTTTTAATTTTACGTGGCGATTTGCTTGCCATTGACCATTCATGCGTGCATTGGCAACCAGTGCCCAATCATTTTCAGCAGAGTTTTGATCCAGCTCGATGATGGATAAATTGGAATCGTATTCAGTACCGGTTTCCACTTCGAATGTTGCATCGGATGCTGCGACAACAGTCCCCGAGGCCAACTGCATTATGGCGAGTAACAAAATGTTGTGCAGGAAATGGTGAGGGTGTTGGGCATTCGCGATCAACGTATTCATGATTTTTCTCCGCAGAATACAATGAAAAAAATCGGCGCCGAAGCGCCGCTTTATTTAAAGACCAAGATCCAGGCTGTCATTCAGCGCGGTAGTCACATTGCTATTCACGGTGGACTCGATGGTGTCAGCAATATTGTTGGCCACTGTGGTTTGCACGGTGTTATTAATCGCAGTATTAATGGATGAATCAATACTGTTGCTAACGGCTTGTTGCACAGATCCTTGCACATTATTTTCAGTAGCAGATCCCAGGACTGCATTGAGTTGTTGATCAACTGCTGCATTCACCGAACCGCTCACACTGGCGACATTTTGTTGCAGGTTATTATTAACACTCGCTAATGCTTCGGCAGAGGCATTGACCGTTGTATTGGTGTTGTCGCTAAGTTGCGATGTAACAGTTTGCCCTTGAGCGGTTAATGAATCTTTTTGTGTATTCACCGCAGATAATAGTTTTGATGCATCCACAGCAATATTAGTCGCGGTGGATGCCGCAGAATCAATCGATGCAGGTTTAACCCGTTGTGCTGATTCTGCTGCGCTTTCATTGCTGAGGCCCGGTTCTGTATTTTCCGGATTTTCCTCTGTATCAGCGTTACTGCTTTCAGTAGTGGGGGCAGTAGTAACCATTTCTGTACCGCCGATTGCTTGTGCATTTACCGCTGCATTTTGATAGCTAGCACCGGGGTTGGCACCTACAGACAATGATGTTTGCGAGTTAATATTGGCGCTGGCGGTGAGTGAAGCATCATTCGCCCAGCTTAAGCTTGATACAGCAGAGCAAACGGCAATAATGAAAGCACTTTTTACGTGGGTAATTTTATTCATGGCGGGTTCCTCATGATTCAGTGATGGTAGTGAGTTGCGTATGTATTTCTGCAACTTTCATCCTGTTAACGCATGAGGACGGAAATTTATTCCCGAAGATTTAAAAAATTTAGCAAACACCAAAAAATAAAAAACCGCCGCAAATTTCTTTGTGACGGTTTTTATCCCCATCAGGGTGCACTGCTTCAGGTACGCGTCTACTTTATGGAAGCGCCTGTTTGCCGACGCGTTTATCCAGAAACAGTGGGTCGCACATGGTTAAGCCACGTTGCGTTTCAACGAACGCATACGGTTGTGGCATTCCTGCATTGAAATGAGAATGTAATTAAGGGCCGTAGTGAAATCCACCGAAACCACCTCGGCTTGGGCTTTCCTTACATACTCAAGTGTGCGGTCTTCCAATTCCTCCAACTGCACGATGTAGGTTTTGGCTTTGTCCGATTTTATTTTGCTTAACAAATCGGTGTAGGCTTTGCGCAATGCGCCCCCTACTGTCTGCCCATCTTCCACTTCACCTTCACGCGCATACAGTAAAGGTTGTAATCTCACCAATGCGTTTTGGCGCACATCAATCATTTCCTGAAAAACGGGTTCATAACCTGAACCTTTAAGTTCAATTTTGGCATCAGTGTAAAAATTTACACCATCATTCAATACTTTAATTAAATCGCGAATTGCTGAAGTTTCAGTAGCCATCATCTTTCTCCTTCGTCCGAAATGTTTATGTTTTGCAAAAGAAAACATAGTCTCAATTTGAAATGTGCAGTATTTGTGCCAGCACGAAAAAAGCAAAAGAAAACGGTTTTTTTGTACGGTTTAATCAATGTTTTGTTGTAGCTGTTACAAATGATTGGAATTTATTTAATAGGGAATTCAAAAATGAATAATAGAGGATGTTTAAATAATTATTGGAGTGGAAATTGAAGGGAACAAAT
Source organism: Cellvibrio sp. (assembly GCA_035490715.1). GTDB lineage: Bacteria > Pseudomonadota > Gammaproteobacteria > Pseudomonadales > Cellvibrionaceae > Cellvibrio. Next base: position 82,805 of record DATJLF010000066.1, on the reverse strand, counting down.
AGCGAAAAAAATGGCCCATATTCTTAATGGGTGTCAGGATCATTGTCACTGCATTACTTTGGCAGAAAATAGCGTGCATAGGGTCCCACGTGTCTTTCAATCAACAGATGTTAAGGCGCACTATGCCAAAAGTAGCTGGGTCGCGACAATAAAAATTTATTAACGACTTACCCAAACTATAGACTTCTATCAGGTATTAATCAGATCAGAAAGCTGCCTTGCCTCACGTTCAGAAACAAAGCACCAGACTACTAATTAGTACTGCGGATATCTGCGCCACAAATCATTTATCGTAGTTATTAGTATCCTGAATAACCTCAGTGTCATTCTCCAAATACCTGATTTACTCCTCATAGGAGTTTTTCCACCAGCATCGTCAGCCCAAATTTTTACGAGTTGTGTATAAATTGTAATCTACTCTGAAAATCTCCATGATGTGTAACGGCAAACAAAAAAATCGGACAAAAAATTAAGCATATATATCGCGAATCCCATCTTATTTTCACGGTACTATGCTTAACTTGATGTCCAATTTAATAGACTACTTCAATGTAACAGCAAGGGCTAATTCGAAACAACAACTTTGAGCTGATTTACTATTAATAAAGTATCTGCATTTAACCAGTAATCCGTAATTAATCCATTTTGTACTTTAAGCATATCAACACCCGTGAAATTAACTTTAGTACCCGCTGGCGCTGTTGCACCAGGAAACCCTCCGCGGTAAGTTCCGGTCGCAACCCAGCGAAGCACTGTAAATTCGCCATCTACAATTGGGCCGATCTGAACGTCAAAATGTAAATCCGAAAAGGCAGAGCGTATCTGGGTAATAAGCTTCACCATACCAGCTGGCCCCTTCACTGCACTACCATCTCCACCATCCATAAGAGCTGCACGAACGCGAACATCTGGAGAAACTATTCCGTTAGCCAAACTATATTTTCCATTCCAAAGATCTACCCAATCTGCGACCAACTTATTGTGCGTGGCACGAGCCTCTGATTGTTTTGCAATGCTAGTTGAACTTGATGTTTGTCGCTGTGTTGGTTCGCTCGCCATTGCCACGTTGTTTAATAAAACGCTGCCCACTACAAAACAAGTAAGGATAATTTTAGATACAGATTTCATTTGAAATTTTCTCAGAAGGTTAATAAGTGATTTAAGTTTTTTACGAAATTAAATTGTTGATGTTGAACATTGTATTTTGTGGATGGGGGCATGTCCGGCCCTTATCCGGTTATCCTGCCAGAGCCGTCCATGATGAATTCGTACTGGTGTTCTTCATGTTGCCTCCACTTGTTGAGTTGCGATGGAGGTATTCTCTGCTTATGTAGGGTTAAATGAAATTGCATATTATTATCTAGAAACTATACAATTATGTATGGCTACTATCGGTTGGGAACTCTACCGCTCATTCTTGAGCGTACTTAATGAAGGCTCACTTTCTGGAGCCGCTCGCGCTATGGGCGTGGCGCAACCCACTATTGGGCGCCATATCGCTGCGCTTGAAAAAGCATTCGGTCTTACACTTTTCACTCGCTCCCAACTGGGCTTGATTCCCACCGAAGCTGCATTGGACTTAAAGTCCTATGCCGAAGAAATGAGTAGTATGGCCGCGGCATTGAAACGTGCGGCTGAGAGCCAGGGTGAAGGTATACGAGGAGTCGTTCGTATCAGCGCAAGTGAAGTAATGGGTGCAGAAGTGCTACCACCAATAATAACTACCTTGCAGCGTGAGCACCCGAAATTAAAAATTGAAATGGTGTTAACTAACCGACTGCAAAATTTGCTTCATCGAGAAGCCGATATCGCCATACGTATGATTCAACCTAAACAGGAGTCACTCATAGCCCGGCGGTTGGGTGAAGTGGAGCTAGGATTTCACGCACACAAAAATTATTTAAATGATCGCGGAACTCCGCTTTCCTGGAAAGATTTTTCACAACATTCGATTATCGGATTCGATGAAGAAACACCATTCCTTCGCAGCGCACGTAGATCGACCCCGGCCTGGAACAGGGATGCATTTAGTGTGCGTACCGATAGTGACCTGGCACAGCTTGCCTTGATACGTTCCGGATGCGGCATTGGAGTTTGTCAGGTTGGTTTAGCCAAGCGTGATCCGCAACTGGTACGCGTACTTAAAAAAGAGTTTAACTTTAAATTAGAAAGCTGGCTCACGATGCATGAGGATTTACGCAACAGCCCGCGCTGTAAAATCACCTTTGAAACACTGCTGCAGGGTTTGCAAACTTATTTTACGACCCAATAGCAGAAGTTAAGAAAAACAGCGATAGGCTGATTCCAAAATTGCAAGGGATTAATGAAAGCTCAACGACAACTTGTATTGATCTCTCGTGTAAATTATTGGACTGCTAAAAATTTTTACATACACAACTTTAGATATTGCACCGTTCGTGTAGCTAACCTCTTCTTCAGGAGGACATTTTTACAATGTTCCCCGAAATGATATTTTCATTGCTATCTAATATTGAGACAAAAATTGTGCTCGGCAATGCCAGCGTTTTCACACTTAACGTCTTTCCGGCAGGAACTAAAATTTTGTAGTAATCGTAATCCGCATTTACACGGGAGTTTGCCTTGGTATTTTTCAGTGTTCCTGCGATCTGAAGTTGATTGTCTGCGACGACATTTGCTGAAGCTATATTGTTATTCGGTTCAATTTCCGGGAGACCTGCGGTAGAGTCAACATTGAAAATAATTTCCTCCGACGTTGTAAGATTGGCGTCATAATCTCTTGCTTTAACAACCAAGCGATGTGGACCGGACGTTATTGAATAAGTATCGAAAGTAACATAATACTGATCTTTTGGTGCATCAGCACGCGTATCCAAATGCTCTGCCCATCCGGTAGGCTGATCATCCACAAGAAATTCGATATCAAACAATTTTTCATCGTCTTTTACGATAGCTTTAAGCGTGACAACTCCAAAATTTCCATCTACCTGGACATTCGATACTGTCGGTGCTGCGTTACCGACCCTGGTATTTGAATCACTTTCGATGACAAAACTCACTTTATCCGTAGAAATGCTATTTCCTGCTGCATCAATCGCAACCACCACAAAATGATGTGTCCCCACTCCTCTCACCCATAACGGAAATGATGTGGAATAAAGGCTTTCTGAAGGATCTTTCCGTTCATCCGCCTTAATAGCTTCATCATCAACGATAAACGTAACGGAGAACAGCCCACTATTGTCGCTTGCAACAACGCTCAAGACGACGGCATCATTAGACACAACTGCTTTCGCACCAGACAGGGTGGGAAGGATCGTATCAGCTCCAAATGAAACTGATGACGACGACGCTCCTAACGAGGCACTAGTAGTACTGGAAGATGAAGCAGTGAACGATGAGATTTGCGGTGATTCTGCTTTAGTGTTTTTTCCACCACCACAAGCGCTAAATAGAGCTGGCAAAAAAATTAATGCACTAACACGAAAAAAATTTAAAACCACATGCGAATACTTGGCGCTCAAGATATTTTTTGATGTGGCAAATCGAGTGAAACTAAAATTTTTCATACATTTCCCTACATTAAATAAGTCAGATTTTATCCAGTAAATTTTTAAGTGCTTTTTACTAAAGTAATACTGAATCAAATCTGAAGATAACTCAGCAGCTCCTTATACTAAGTCAATCACTTGAACCTATTTGCACATCTCAATCGGGCATCAAAATGGACTCCATTACATCTGGAACAATGTGTTTTTATTTTTGGGAGTTACTCATGTATTCCCTGCAGGATAAGTTAATAAATTGTATTCGCGCTTTTTTAAGTGGATCGACTCCACGCTTTTATAGGCATTAATTCACATAGGTGATTGCCTTTTCTTCTGCAAATCCCTGCCCTCGAGTGGGCGCCGTCCAGCGCTATTGCTAAAAAAGTCGACCTGGCCCTAGTTTGTTTTTATGGGTAAAAATCGAACTTGAAAAAAGTCGAACCTGCTTAGGCTGCCGGTAATCAACCTGGAAAAAATTTCTCAAAATTTTCAGAAAAGATGATTTTTTACTAAAGTCGTGAAAATAATTTTCTTCTAATGGCGTTATTTTGATGGTACGCTTGCCAAAAATGATCGTTTTTTCTGCTTTTGATGAGAAAAATGCATGTCAAAAGAAAATAATTTACAAAAAACACTGAAAAGCAGGCGGCTTAGTCCCGTAAGTAAAGGCTTGGGTAATGTGACTACACAGCCACTGGTACGGGATGCCGGAGTGCAGGGTTGGAACATACTGCGCGAGGACATCAGCCTGCCAGTAGCGGTTTTGAGCGAAGCTCGCGTGCAGCACAATCTGCAGTGGATGAAGTCTTTTATCAACACTTACGGGCTGAAACTCGCACCTCATGGTAAAACCACCATGAGTCCGGCGTTGTTTCATCGCCAACTGGAAGAGGGTGCCTGGGGCATTACTTTGGCGACTGCTCCGCAGGTACAAGCGGCTTATGAATTTGGCGTCCGGCGAGTGTTGATGGCGAACCAATTGATCGGCAAAGCCAACATGGCGATCATCTCCCGTTTGTTACAAAACCCTGGTTTTGAGTTTTATGTGATCGTCGATTCGGCGGCAAATGCGACTCAACTGGGTGAATTCTTTGCCGTTGCCGGCCAGCGGTTGAATCTGCTGTTGGAACTGGGTGTTAGCGGTGGTCGCACCGGTGTGCGTGATGTTGCCATGCGTGACCAGGTAGTGGCAGCTATTGCCCGCTTCCCGCAATCCCTCGCTTTATGCGGTGTTGAGGTTTATGAAGGTGTCCTCAAAGAGGAGCCTGCCATCCGCGATTTCCTGCGGCTTGCTGCGCGCGAGCTGTTAACACTGGAGGCGAATGACCAACTAACGGGTGAGCGCACTATCCTGACGGGTGCCGGCTCCGCCTGGTTTGATCTGGTTGCCGAAGAATGGGCAGGTCTGGCCAGAGGCTGGAATGAGGCCCCTCCATCGCGTCCGCTGGATATTGTCCTGCGCCCCGGCTGTTATCTCACTCATGATGTGGGCATCTATAAAGCTGCTGAGGCACGCATCCAGGCCAGTAACCCGGTTGCGCGTGAGATGCAAACCAGCCTGTTGCCCGCATTGCAGCTATGGGCTTATGTGCTCTCCATTCCCGAACCTGGCCTCGCGATTCTCGGGCTGGGTAAACGCGATGCTGCGTTCGATGCCGGTTTGCCCATCCCGGCATTTCATTATCGTCCGGGTCGCGATAGCTCACCGTCTGTTGCATCACCCGAGTGGAAGCTCACGGCAATGATGGACCAGCATGCGTTTATGCAAATTGCGGCCAGTGACGACCTTGCTGTCGGCGACATGATTGTGCTGGATATTTCCCATCCGTGCCTGACGTTTGATAAATGGCGGCAGCTATTGGTTATTGATGAAAACTACTCGGTGATCGACGCCGTAGAAACATTTTTCTAAGGGGCGTGTGTGGAAACTTTATTGAGCCCCGGGCATTGGTTATTGGTTTACGCATTGATCAGCATTATTGCGCTGATTTTATTAATTGCGCGTTACCGTTTGAATCCGTTTATCACTCTTACGTTGGTTTCACTCGGTTTGGGGTTGATGGCCGGCATTCCGGCAAAAGACGTTGTGTTTGTGTACGAGGCAGGTGTGGGTAAAACATTGGGGCATATCGCACTCGTTGTTGCACTCGGCACCATGCTCGGAAAAATGATGGCGGAATCCGGCGGCGCCGAGCAAATTGCCCGCACATTGATTCGCTGGTTTGGCGAAAAAAATGTGCATTGGGCGATGGTGTTTGTTGCATTTTTGGTTGGCTTGCCCATTTTTTTTGAAGTCGGATTTGTATTGCTGATCCCTATTGCATTTAACGTTGCACGTCGTACCGGCACGTCAATGTTATTGGTTGGTTTGCCGATGGTTGCGGGGCTGTCTGTCGTCCATGGTCTGGTGCCACCGCATCCTGCGGCGATGATTGCAGTTGGGGAATACCAAGCGAGCGTTGGGCGTACAATTTTTTATGCATTGGTCGTCGGTATTCCAACCGCGATTATTGCGGGCCCGATTTTCGCAAAATGGATTGCGCCACGTATTCAATTGCCGGCGATAAATCCGCTTGAACACGAATTTATTAACGAAGAAAAAGCACGCGATTTACCGGGCTTTGGTATCACGCTCGCAACGATCATGTTGCCCGTGGTGTTGATGTTGCTTGGCGGTTGGGCGAATCAAATTGCAATACCAGGCACAAGTTTGAATGCATTTTTAACGTTTGTTGGTAACTCGGTGGTTGCTTTGCTGATTGCAACGCTGGTGAGCTTTTATACGTTGGGATTAGCGCGTGGATTTAATCGCGATTCGATTTTGAAATTCAGTCATGAATGTTTAGCCCCGACAGCAGGAATTACCTTGCTGGTTGGTGCAGGTGGTGGTTTGAATCGTATTTTGGTTGAAGCCGGAATAGCAAAGGAAATTGTGACTGTCTCTGCGGGAATGGCATTAACCCCGTTGGCGATGGGCTGGCTGGTTGCTGCGTTAATGCGCATTGCAACTGGCTCTGCTACTGTGGCCATGAGCACGGCCGCAGGCATTGTTGCGCCTATCGCTATGGCGGCCAATTATCCGCATCCCGAATTATTGGTTATTGCCACTGGCGCAGGGTCACTCATTTTGTCGCATGTGAACGACGGCGGTTTCTGGCTGATTAAAGAATATTTCAATATGACCGTGACCCAGACGTTAAAAACCTGGACCGTGCTGGAAACTATCATTTCGCTTGTCGCTTTCGGGTTTGTTTCCGTGTTAGCGATGATGCTTTAAAACGTAATTATTTAATGCGCCTTCCGGTTAAGGCGAGTGAAAAAATCATGACAGCATTATTCGATATTGTTTATCACATTCGCGGCAGCCGTGATCGCCTCTCGGTAACCGAGCAAAAAGTTGCTGATGCAATTCTTGAGGATATCGCCTTCGCAGCCAGCGCCAGTATTGATCAACTGGCTGCAAAAGCGAGTGTAAGTATCGCTACGATTTCGCGCTTTGCGAAATCGGTTGGTTGCGAAGATATTCGCGATTTGAAATTAAAGTTGGCCCAGGCCAGCGCGGTGGGAACACGTTTTCTGGCTGAGGTTCCAGTCGTTGAAGAGAGTGCCTTTTACGCGCAAATTTGCAGCGAAGTTGAATCCACGTTGCGTGCGAATTTATCACGCTTTGTCGAGGCAGATTTTCGTGCAGCGGCCAATTTATTGAACAACGCGCGTTTGATTTACATCGGTGGCATGGGCGGTGCGTCTACCATGTTGTCCGATGAAGTGCAATTTCGTATTGCGCGCCTGGGTATTGCGGTAACCGCTTACCATGATCCGGTTTTGTTGCGCATGTTCGCGGCAACATTAACGGAAAAAGATGTATTGGTGTTGTTATCCGTTACCGGGGTAACGCCCGAGTTGTTAGAGGTAGCGGATATAGCGCGTGAATACGGGGCTAAACTTATTGTGTTATCCGCACCCGGTGGCCCGCTCGCCAAAAAAGCGGACATTGTTATTCCGCTGGTGACTGAAGAGACTGATTTTATTTATAAACCCTCTGCATCGCGTTACGGAATGTTGCTGGCAATAGATATTTTAGCTACCGAGTTGGCGCTCGCCCGCAAATCGGAAAGCAAGGAATTGTTGCGCCGTGTGAAGTTTGCGTTGGATGAATATCGCGGCGGCGATAATCGCTTGCCCTTGGGGGATTAACGTATTTGCCCTCGCTTCATAGGGCATGCGTTATGTCCCGGAAATAGTCTCGGAAATGTTTCGGTATAATTTTTTGCAGGATAAATAGCAGTGAAGTTTGATTTGATAATTCACGACGCACAAATAATTGACGGCTCGGGTAAACCGGAGTTTCGTGCGGGTATTGCTATTCATGCGGGCAAAATCGCAGCAATTGGCGCGCTTGAAAATGAAGAAGCGTTGACAACGTTGTATGCGGAAGGGCTGGTTCTCGCACCCGGTTTTATTGATGTGCATACGCACGATGACCTGCAAGTTATTCGCGCTCCGGACATGCTGCCAAAAATTTCACAGGGAATAACCACCGTCATTGTGGGCAACTGTGGCATTAGTGCGAGCCCGGTTAGTTTGAACGGAAACTTGCCTGACCCTATGAATTTATTGGGCGCGGCTGAAGATTTTCAGTACGCTGATTTTGCAAGTTACAAGTCGGCTGTTAATAAAATATCACCGGCAGTAAACGTGGCTGCATTAATTGGCCACACCGCGTTGCGCAACAATCATATGGATCAATTGGACCGTATTGCCAATGCAAATGAAATTGAAATGATGCGCGTGCAATTGCGCGCAAGTTTACAAGAGGGCGCGCTGGGTTTGTCATCCGGCCTTGCCTATGCCTCGGCATATTCTGCCACTACGGAAGAAGTAAAATTATTAGCGCAAGTGCTGAATGAATTCGGTGCGGTTTATACCACGCATTTGCGTACGGAGTTTGACGAAATTTTATCGGCACTGGATGAGGCATTTGATATTGGTAGTGATGCAAAGGCGCCCGTTATTGTTTCGCATTTGAAGTGTGCTGGCGCCGGCAACTGGGGCCGCAGTGGGGAAATTTTGAAAAAAATAGAAACCGCTTCGCAGCAACATCCCGTGGGTTGCGATTGTTATCCCTACAGCGCCAGTTCATCAACATTGGATTTACAGCAAGTCACCAGCGACTTCGACATTATTATTACCTGGAGCGATCCGCATCCTGAGCAGGGCGGAAAAAAACTTGCTGACATTGCGGATGAATGGCAAGTCAGTTTGTTGGACGCAGCAAAAAGATTACAACCGGCCGGTGCTGTTTACCACGGCATGAGTGAACAGGATGTGCAAAAAATTCTCGCGCACCCGCTAACGATGGTTGGTTCTGATGGTTTGCCAGTAGACCCATTGCCACATCCGCGCTTGTGGGGGGCATTTCCTCGAGTGCTTGGGCATTACAGTCGCGATTTAAAATTATTCAGTTTGCCCGAAGCAGTGCGCAAAATGACGCGCATGTCGGCAGATCGTTTTGGGTTGGACGATCGTGGACGTATTGCAGTGGACGCAGCGGCTGACTTGGTATTGTTTGACCCATTAAAAATAAAAGACGCAGCGACCTTTTCGCAGCCTCAACAATTGGCGGAAGGTATTCACTCCGTGTGGGTGAATGGTGTGTTGAGCTACCAGAATAAAAAAATGACTGGTCAGCGCGCCGGAAAGTTTTTAGAGAGACAACGTGATTTGCGGGTTGGATTTTATTAAACGCGGTTTTCAAAAGAGTCTTGTGACGATCTAGCAGGGCATCTTCCGAAGTTGAGTCGAAGACCATCGGAGACATGGATGTCGACGATGAGCCTACATGGATGTATTTACGGCGTGTCTTCGGCTAAACTCCGGAAGAGGACCACACGAAAATCAAAACCTTGAGAGTTAAATATGTCAGAAATAAAACGTTACGGTGTTGAAGGTGGTAAAGGTACTGGTGGGCAACATTTGCCGTTTGCGCGTGCTGCAGGTGCGAATGGCTGGTTGTATGTGTCCGGTCAGGTGCCCATGGTTAATGGCGAAATTATTGATGGCGGAATTGTTGCCCAATCGCATCAAACGATTAAAAACGTGCTCGCTATTTTAGCGGAAGCCGGTTACGGCCCGGAAGATGTAGTGCGTTGCGGTGTATGGCTGGATGACCCGCGCGATTTTATGTCATTCAATCGTGTGTTCATGGAGTATTTTGGCGAAAATCCTCCGGCGCGTGCATGTGTAGTTTCCAGTATGGTGGTGGATTGCAAAGTAGAAGTGGATTGCGTTGCTTACAAAAAACCGGATTAAGAAATAACTGAAAACCATGATTCGCTATTTATTACTTATCATCATCTTTTCGATTTCTGCTTGTGCCAATTTACAGGCCCAGGCACAGCCATTACCGTTAATGCCATGGCCGCAATCGGTGGTGCAAGAGCAAGGGCAATTCCACTTAGGTAATAAATGGTTAATTGCAATTGATGCGAAGAAAAACAGCGAAATAAAAGCAACGGTAAAACGTATAGTCAAACGTGTCGAACAACAAACTGGCCAAAAAATCCAATGGAGGCTGGTTGGGGTGGATAAGGCGAACCTGATTATCAAAGCTAACCAGGTTGCACCGATATCCAACTTTATTCACGAGTGGGATGAGTCTTATCAACTATCAGTTTCCGCTAGCAGGGTTCAAGTGTCAGCCAATCAATCTCTGGGGATTTTGCGCGGTTTGGAAACCTTTCTGCAATTGATTGGTAATCAACAAAAAATTCAATTACCGTTAGTCAATATTCAAGATCAACCGCGTTTTAAATGGCGCGGGCTCCTGTTAGATACCTCGCGGCATTTTTTTTCGGTCAATACTATCAAACGCCAGATCGATGCCATGGCTGCGGCCAAATACAATATTTTCCATTGGCATTTAACGGATGATCAGGGTTGGCGTTTTGAATCCAGAAAATATCCAAAGTTGCATAAGCTGGCATCTGATGGTGAATATTATTCCCGAAAGCAAATTCGTGAAATTGTCAGTTATGCGCGTGAACGTGGAATTCAGGTATTACCGGAAATTGATGTGCCCGGTCATGCCAGTGCGATTGCTGTTGCCTATCCGGAATTAATGTCTGCACCTGGCCCCTATGCTATGGAATACCGTTGGGGCGTGCACAAACCATTGCTAAATCCTGCCAATGAAAAAGTCTATGAATTTGTTGATGGTTTGGTGGCAGAAGTTGCCGAGCTGTTTCCATTTGAATATTTGCATATTGGTGGCGATGAGGTAGATCCTGAGCATTGGAATACTAATCCGGAAATCCAGGCCTTTATGAAAGAAAATGGACTGAAAGATTCCCGTGCATTGCAAGCGCATTTTAATCAGCGCGTACAAAAAATATTGCAGCAACATCAGCGCAAAATGATTGGTTGGGACGAAATCCAGCATAAAGACTTACCCAACGATATTGTCATTCATTCCTGGCGCGGCCCGGATGGGATCAGTGATGCGGTGAACCACGGATTCCAGGCAATTTTATCCACCGGATATTATCTGGATCAGCCGCAATACGCCTCCTATCATTATCGTAATGATCCGATTCCACCACAGCCTGTCGCGGTCGATAAAATTTCTACACAGGATTCTATAAGCAGCTGGCGTTTTGAAATACCACGCAAACGCGGTAAACCTGTTACGGGAATATTCAGCTTGCTGGGTGAAGGAAAAAATGCACGAGTGTTGGTTGATTTCACGGGTAAATCGCGCCGTGAAGCACTATTACACTATAGCCACAAACAATCAGCCCGTTTTTCATTGGATACCTGGATGGGGCCGGTGTTATTTAATGCTGATTTTTTTGATAAAAAATTGCAGGGAAATGTAGTGGTTGGTAATACGCCCTACGCAATAAATGGTGAAAAAATAACGAATAAATTTCCCCGGCAGAATATTTCAAATATTGCAAACGTTAGTACAACAAAACAATTAAAAAATAATGCCCAACAATTGCTACCTGAAACTGAGTTTGTGGCGCAATTGAGTGCAAAAGAAGAAGCGTTGATTCTCGGTGGTGAAGCGGCACTCTGGGCTGAAATTGTGGATGAACAGAGTATTGACCTGCGTTTGTGGCCGCGTGCATTTGTTGTTGCAGAAAGACTCTGGTCGGCCCGAAGTTTGCTAGATGAACATGGTATGTATCAACGCTTGAACCTGGTTGCAGATTGGGCTGAAAAATCAGTGGGTTTGCGACATAAGTACCAGCAGCAAATCTCCATAAAACGTTTGCTGGGTACTCAGGTAAGTGCCTCTGAAATCCATGCTATGGAATTGTTTATGCAGTTGTTGGAGCCGGCGCATTATTATCATCGCCAACACGAAAAATCCGCTTACGAAAGCTACTCAAAAGCTGACCCGCTTGACCGGCTTGTGGATGCATTGCCTGTCGAAAATGACGTGTTGCGACAATTCGATTCACAGCTTGAGCAATGGCTAAAAAAGCCGGCTATCGATGCGCAACATGATGCATTAAAAACACAATTATTGATGTGGGGGCAGAATCGTCCAGTGTTGGAATCTATCCTTGCCCGTCAACCGCAGTGGAAATCGCTGGCAGATAATATCGACAAATTGGTAAGCACGGCGATTTTGCTGTTGGATAAGCGTGCCCAAGGCAAAATCCTGTCTATTGCGGAACGGGAAAACACCGAAAAAATGATCCAGGACCTTAAAAAAATGGATCAGGAAATAATAATTGGTTTGATAAATTCTATCGAAAAAATCTTGTATTCGTTTACATAACGCCTGACCAAAAAAATGGTCGGGAATATTGTAAATAATGTTGACAACGTTGTCCCTCTGGCGCAAAGTTAAACGCAATACGTTTTGAACATTGTTTGTTCTTTGCATCCCAGATAAAAAAATAATTAAAACATCATTTATATGGGTAGGTTGCTATGACAGAAGTAGCACTGGATAACAGACATTTATTGGCCCTGATTATCAGTGGTGTATTGGCTGCGGTAGTGGTTGCGCTTTTGCTTGCGCGCAGGCGAAAGCAACACAACATTCTGCAATCTACTGCCCATACAGGTAACTCGTGCGATCAGGTGCAAGGGACACAAACTGTTAGTCCCTCGTCCTCCCAACAAAAGGAACTGGTTGAAAAGTTGGTGTTGTTTATGGAACAAAACAAACCGTATTTGGAATCGCATATCACGGTTGAGCGTTTAGCTAACAAATTAAATGTATCGCCCAAATTGTTATCCAGCACCATCAACAATCAATTGCACGTTAATTTTTTTGAGTTGATTGGCAACTATCGGGTTGCTGAAGCAAAAAAACGCTTGGCTGATGCCGGTTTACGGCAACAATCCATCAATGAAATTATGAAAAGCTGCGGCTTTAACAGCAAATCGGTATTCAATCAGGCCTTTAAAAAATCGGTGGGCGTAACCCCGAGCCATTATCGCCAACAGAATTTGCATTAGAAATTTTTCACCATCTTGCATGACGGAAAAGTGAATTGATCGCTGTACGAGAGGTAGGGGGGGGCCACGGATCTTTTTAGGGAATGAAAAGAAAATTATGCATAACGGACTTGGCTATATGTGTTCGAAGGGTTCAATACGAGAGAAAAAACCAAGGGGTTAGATATGTTTACAAGTAAAAACAAAATGACAAGCATGCCAGGTAAAGGATTTAAAAAATCCTTGCTGGCCATTTCTGTAATGGCAATGAGTGTTCCATCGTTCGCCCAAACCAACGACAACAAAGCGGATGAGAATCTGGAAGAAGTTGTTGTAACCGGTATGAAAAACAGTATCGAATCAGCGCAAGAGTTAAAGCGCAATGCAGATACTGTTGTTGATGTTATTACCGCTTCCGATATTGGCGCATTGCCAGATAAATCCGTTACTGAAGCCTTGCAACGTGTGCCAGGGGTAACCATTGAACGTTTCGCCTCATCCGATGACCCCAAACACTATGCAGATGAAGGTACCGGTGTTCTGGTGCGCGGTTTGGACCGTGTGCGTTCGGAAATTAATGGTCGTGATGCTTTCAGTGCGAACCCGTGGGGCGGCTTGAGCTATGAGGATTTCCCGGCAGAATTATTGGGTGCTGTTGAAGTAGTCAAAAACCAGACGGCCGATAAAATTTCCGGTGGCATCGCTGGTACTGTAAACCTGGTTACGCGTAAACCATTTGATTCAAATGAGCAGCTCATCGCGTTTGGCGCGAAGGCAAATTATGGGGATTATCGTGAAGAGGTCACGCCATCATTTTCTGCACTTTTTTCAGATAGCTGGGAAACCAGCGCAGGTAAATTCGGGTTCTTGTTAGCCGGTTCCCAATCAGAATATGAGACACGCGGTGATGGTGTTGGTGTAGGTAACTACCATTCGCGCGGCCTGGATAATACACCGCCTGCCAGTTGGGACAACTGGGGTGGTTTGGTAAATCAACCAGGTAAAGTGGCCGGGCAATGGGATAGCCGTTGCATGTCATGGAATGGTAATAACGCATGGAGTTGGTTCCCTGAATGTAGCGGCCCGACTGCAAACCTGATTACGCCGGAACAAGCGCACGTACCGCTTTATGAGGGCGGCCCGGTGGAAGGGCAGGACGAAGGTACCACGGTTTACACACCGGCTAACTATCATATGAGCACGGCGGAAAATGATCGTGAGCGCACCGGTATCACGACGTCTTTGCAATGGCAAAATACCGATGAAACAATCACTGCTACCCTGGAGCACATTAATTCCAAAGCGTCCCTCGATTGGCGCGAGCGTGTCATTGCGTCAGGTGATCGCGGCTTTGTTGCCGGTAATGCGAGCGCAACCCAATGGACTGATGATGCGGAAAATGGACGTCCACTCACCGTTGATAGCAAGGGTTTCCTGACTTCCGGTGTTGGTGCCAATACGGATGTTAACTTTCCTCTGCAATTTCGCTCTCGCTACAACTACAACGAAAATACGGTAGAAGATACGTCGTTTGATTTGACCTTGAAGCCGACTGATCGCTTGACCGCATCAATTGATTTCCAGCATGTGGATTCAGAGCAAATCGTCCATAACCAAAGTATGACTGCTCGCGTGCGCGGTGATCTGACCAGTACGGTTGCGCCTTACTTTTTGGATTTGCGCGGTTCAACACCCAAGCTTGAATATTTAAATAATCGCGTATCCAATCCAACGACTACCGAACCAACGGTCGTACCGGTTAGCAACACTAATCCGGATGGACTTTCTTATACGGTTTATCCGGATTTATTCCTCGGTAGTGGTATTCAAAACGAAGTTCACGCGACTGCAAAATCCGACAGCGTTAAATTGGATTTCCAATACGATCTCGACGGTGTATTTACTGCGGTCAAAACCGGTCTTTATTACTCCGAAAAAGAATTGCGTATTGGGGATACCGAATATAACAACTGGGTGCCAATCGGTACGCCGTGGAATGCGAAGCATGCTTATATGGCCTCAACCGGCCAAGCGCCCGAATTATTTGAACGCGTGAGTTTTGATGATTATTACGATGGCAAGGTGTTGCAAGGTGAATTAAATAGCTTCTTGTTCCCCAAAATGGATCTGGTGAAAAATTTCGCCCAAAGTCTGCGTGATGGTTGTGGTACCTGGAACGCAATCGGTAATGCAAATGATGGTAGTGGTGATTGCTCAAAAGCGTATGAAGATCTGGATGATCGGCTTGATGGCTATTTTGCGGCGCGTCACTTGAGCGAAACCAATGAAGAGCGTACTGAATTTTATGTTCGTGGCGATTTTGAATTTGATGAGCTTGCCATTCCGGTGAAAGGTAACATCGGCGCACGTTATGTGAGCTACCAATTGGAATCCACCGGTTTCCTGGCATTACCGGAAAAAGCGAGACGCGGAACCATTGACCAAAATGGTGTGAAGAGTTCTTTGTATCAAGTGATGGAGAATCAATATCCCGCGTTGTTTACCTTGGCATCAGGTGGTGCAATCCAGAGCACCGTGGATGGTACGGACTACAACACGGTGTTGCCAAGTTTGAACCTGAGCTTTGGTGTGCACGATGATGTTGTTATTCGTTTTGGTGCGTCCAAAGGGTTGTACTATCCGACGTTAACTGACGCGCGTAACAGCATGATCGTTAGCCTGGATTACACGGAAGTATTGCAGAATCCTAATGCTGCACGTGATGAAAACACAAACCCGGTTGTTGATTTAAAAGATATCGAAATCAGTGCAATTGCACGCAATGCTTACCTGGAGCCAGAAGAGTCAGTTAATTTTGACTTGACGGGTGAATGGTATTTTGCAAAAGCCGGTTCTGTGTCCCTTGGTTTGTTCCATAAAAAACTCAGCAATATTATTCGCAATAAATCATTCGATCTTGATGTGGCATTTGCAGGTAATAATTATCCGGTTTCTGCTTACGGTCCGGATAATACCGGCTCGGGAACCATTCGTGGAGTGGAGTTCTCATACTCACAATTCTATGACATGTTACCGGGTGCCTGGAGTGGTTTGGGTTTGCAATTCAATTACACCTATATCGATCAGAATGGCCTGGAAGATCCTAATGATATTCAAAAAGGCACGCTAGGCTTTTTGGAAAATGGCACCCCGATTGCTGACAATCGCAATACCTTCCGTGTGTTTAGTGGTTTGCCATTGCAAGGTTATTCAGACGAGAACATGAACATTGTAGGTATGTATGAATACAATGATATTTCGTTCCGGTTGGCCTATACATGGCGTTCAGAGTACTTGCTCACCATGCGCGAATCCGAAGAGTTTGTGCCTGCGTATGCCAAAGCGGCAGGCATGATGGACGCAAGCCTGTACTACACTATTAACGAAAACTGGAAGGTGGGAATTGAAGGTAGTAATTTGCTGAATACGACCACTGAAACCCAGTACCAAATGGATCAACAAGGTACCAGGACGGATGCTCTGAACTTTACGACGGATCGTCGTTACGCGCTGAGTGTTCGCGCAACTTTCTAACTTTTTTGCTGGAAGGTTGTTGGAAAAGCGCGCAGCAGAAATGTTGTGCGCTTTTTTATTATGCTTATCGAAAAATTCCGCGCATTATTTTTTAACAAAAACGCAATGGTACAGGCATGAAAATAAAAAAAATTGCAATTGTCGGCGGCGGAACAGCAGGTTGGCTCGCAGCCAACCATTTGGGGCTTGAGCTTGGTACCAGGACAGGCTTCAGTATTACGGTGATTGAATCCCCCGATATTCCTATTATTGGTGTGGGGGAAGGGACGGTTGCTGTCATTCGCAAAAGCCTTGAGAGTTTTGGCATTAATGAAGCCGATTTGTTATTGCGCTGCGACACGACTTTCAAAACCGGTATTAAATTTATTAATTGGACGAAGCCGACAGCCCTACAAAAAGGCAATTATTTTTATCATCCGTTTGATGCGCCCTATCCATCCGGCCTGGATGCAACGGATTATTGGTTATCCCATAAATCCTGTGCTTTTTCTGAATTGGCAAAAAGCTATTCTGTTGCTGAAAAAAATCTATGCCCGAAATTGCGTAACTCACCTGCTTATAAAGGCGCCATTAATTACGCCTACCATTTTGATGCAAGAAAGTTTGCCGGGCTACTGTCCGATAATGCCAGGCGACGCTTTGGTATTGCCTACAAGCAAAAAACAATTACCGCCGCGCACCTCGATGAAAAAGGGTATGTGAGTTCACTGCAATATGCTGATGGTGAAACCGAGGCGTTTGATTTTTATATTGATTGCAGCGGATTCCACGCCTTCCTGTTAGGCCAAACATTGGGTGTTAAATTTATTGATAAAGGTGAACAAATTCTTGCTGACCGTGCCCTGGCGTTGCAGGTAGCAACCGATCCTGCGGAAGAAATATTTCCTTACACCAAAGCAACAGCCCATGCCGCAGGGTGGATTTGGGATATTCCGCTCACAACCCGGCGTGGAACGGGATTTGTTTATTCTTCATCCCATATGACAGAGCAGGAGGCGTTGGCAGAATTTTCACGTTACCACGGCGCCAGTTTTCGTGAGAGTGATGTAAGAAAAATACCCATGAAAGCGGGTTTCAGGGAAAAGTTCTGGGTAAACAATTGTGTTGCTTTGGGCTTGGCCCAGGGTTTTGTAGAACCATTGGAGGCAACTTCCATCGTTATCACCGATTATTGTGCATCGCTGATTGCCAAACTCTTGCCTGAGTATACTGATGATATTGATATTCGCGCCCGACAAATCAACCGCCGCGTAGAACATATATGGGAGAGGGTCATCGACTTTATCCAATTGCACTATTTAATTTCAGATCGAAAAGACAGTAGCTTTTGGCGAGATTGCACTGAAAGCACAAAAATATCCGATGTATTAAAAGAGCGATTGGCATTGTGGAAAAACGCAGTGCCAAGTTATTACGACTTTGCTGCAGATATCGAATTTTTTCAACGCGAGAGTTTTTTATCCGTACTTTATGGTATGGATTTTCCAACAAGGGCTGTTGAATGTGCGAGCGATTACAGTGCGTTTGCCAAGGCCAGGATTGACGAGCATTTTATGAACGTTAAATCCTTAACCAATTCGCTGATTTCCCAGCGACAGTGGTTTGATGAATTTTACCAATATGCATCCGTCGCCAGAAAAGAAACTTCCTGATGGTTTATTCAATGGCTTGAGCCATGTCATATAAAATTATTGGCAATGTTGCAGGCGTGGCGTCAGGTTAGAGCGGTTCGACTTTGCGCCATTCCAAAACTCGTTATTGCCAGCCAATATTTGTTGTTGCTAACGTGACACCATCCAATGATGAGTGAGGAGTTCAGGTGATGTACGCCGAAAATGCCAGCCATAAATGGTTAGCCGTGTTTGGTGTAATCAATATCATCTTGTTTATTTTTCTTGTTGCACTACTCATTGGATTTCAGTGAAATTTTTTTAAGCCTTCCCGTGATTCGCCAGAACCTGTTTCTGGCTTTTTTATTTCCGCCTCATCAATGCAGTAGCTATTTCACCCTCGCAGTGTGAGTCAGTTGACAAATTAAGTCCCGGTCACACATTCAAAAATGAGACCTCCATTTATCGAGGAGCGATTCGATAAATTTTCTTCATACCCGGGCGCATAAATTTTCAAAATACATCCCACTTGGTTCATCTTAAATGGGACGTGTTGCTATTTTGGTTCGAGTTTAGGTAATAAATTGCAGCGATTTTTTTCGGATGCTAGCGTGGGTTAAGTCGTTCTGACGTAGTAAATGACGAATAACAATCTGCTGAGACAAACGATCATGGCTAGTTCCAGAAAAATATTACAAAAGCTCTGTGTTACCGCCGGAGTATTGTGTGTGGCAACCGGTTCACTACTGGCATGCGCCCAAACAAAAGTTGTCGGTTATATTCCCTCTTATAAAAATATGCCGGCGGTTATTGATCGAACCGATTTATCCAAACTGACGCATTTGAATTTATCGTTTCTCAACCCAAACGCGAGTGGTGTTGTATTGAGTGGCGGAAATCCCATTTGTATGGAAGGTGCCAGTGCAAGTGACATCCATTATGTAGTCAATAAGGCGCATCAAGCGGGAGTGAAGGTGCTTGTATCAATTGCGGGTGGTGTATTGCCGGCGTGTTCAGGTAACTGGCGAAGCTTATTACAACCGGCAAATCGCACCGTGCTGGTTAACAATTTAATGCAATTTGTTAACACATTTAATCTGGATGGATTGGATGTCGATATTGAAGGCGCAGTGCTAACCGATATCGATAATGCCGGCAATTACACACCTTTTATCCAGGCGTTGCGCAATGGTTTGCCGGCGGGAAAATTATTAACCTCGGCAACGGCTTCTTATGTAGGCGGTATGGTGCCGACTTCTTCACTTCACTATTTTGATTTTGTAAACATCATGTCTTATGACGCGGTTGGCCCCGGCTGGGGGCAAGCGGGTGTTGAGCATTCGCCCTATTCAATGGCTGTGTCGGACATCAACCTCTGGAAAGCGCGGGGGCTCACTAAACAGAAGTTGGTGTTAGGGGTTCCTTTTTACGGCTATGGATTTAATGGCTATAACGCCGCCTATGATTTCAGCAGCATTCTCGGTCAATTCGGCACCAGTGCCGCACAAGGTGATGTGATCGGAACACGCTGCGTCGGGTGCAGTTACATCACCTATAACGGCATCCCCACTGTTCGCAATAAAACCCGACTGGCCTTGCAAGAAGGCTCCGGTGTAATGATTTGGGAGTTATCGCAAGATGCGGCGGGCACCAACAGTTTGCTGGCAGCAATCCACAATCAAATTGGCAGCGGCAATAATTCCAGCAGTTCTTCATCTACTAATGATGGTTGTCCGGCCTGGATTAGCGGCAAGCAATATTATGCGGGTAACAAGGTGAGTTATGAGGGCGGTTATTACATCGCGGAATACGATAACCCCGGTTATATCCCCACCGTCAGTACCTATTTTTGGGAGCCCGTCAGTGTAAGCACCTGTGCTACACATTCTTCATCCCGTTCGTCGGTTGCACCATTTTCCAGGCTTATCCAGGCAGAAATGTACAGCTCCATGAATGGTGTGCAATTGGAAACAACGACGGATGTGGGCGGCGGACAAAATGTTGGCTGGATTGACGCTAATGACTGGATGGCTCACGCCAATATCAATTTCCCAACGAGTGGTACTTATAAAGTGGAATACCGCGTTGCGAGTGTCAGCGGTGCACGCTTGTCGCTGGACTTGAATGCCGGTGTTATCCCGTTGGGGCAAGTCACCATTCCCGCTACTGGCGGCTGGCAGAACTGGGTCACTGTTTCCCACGAGGTTTCCATTAATGCAGGCACTTATTCTGTGGGCATTTTTGCGCCGGTGGGTGGCTGGAATATTAATTGGCTGCGTATTACCAAACGTTGAGTTAACCCTTTTCCCTTCGGTTGTTTCTCCTCCCGGACTTGCGGATCTGTAACCAGATCCGCTTTTTTATTTTTATCGTGTGAACCCTTAGGTAATTATTCGTTAAAGCCGCGCCAGATGATTCAAAAATAGTGAATGAACACTTTAGACTGCATGGGTTGCCTGAAAATCATTGAGGAAATGACCATGAAATTAAATAACCTGTTAGGTCTGGTGATGGCTATGCTCACAACATCAACATCAACATTAGCGTGCCCGGATTATATGAAGGGCGACTATCGCAAACTCCACTCGAAGGATTCAATAAACCTGTGCGAGCTGATGCAAAACAAAACCGTACTGGTAGTGAATACCGCGAGCCATTGCGGTTTCACATCGCAATTTAAAGAACTGGAAGCGCTGCATAAAAAATACAAAGACAAAGGTTTGGTGGTCGTTGGTTTTGCCAGCGATGATTTCAAGCAGGAAGATACCGATGAGGAAAAAGCAGCAGAAATTTGCTACCTCAATTACGGTGTAAGTTTCACCATGCTGGCCCCCACCAACGTAACCGGTGAAAAAGCCAACCCCCTCTTCAAAGCCCTCGCCAACCAGGCGCAGGAACCCAAGTGGAACTTCAATAAATACCTGGTCGGAAAGGACGGCAAGCTGGTCGAATACTTCGGCAGCATGACCAAGCCGGATTCACCCAAATTGGCGGCGGCTATTGAGCAGCAGCTATAGGGTTCCTTCAGGAATAAAAAACCGGCTCAGGCCGGTTTTTTTATAGATGTTACTTTTTTGCAATGTGATGTTACTCACATTCTCAAAATGAATGAAACCGATAGCATTTATTGGTAAATAATACTTATTGATAACTTGTTTGTTATAGATAATAAAAATGAAAGGTTTATTGTCGTCAGTATTTTTATTCTTAAAATGAATTAAAGGTGATTTTTATTAATTGTTTTTTATCTTTTTAATCTAAAAAAATTGATTTTTGTGCAATTTGAATCCTAAAGCTGCATTTTTCGTCACTTCTGTGTTTCCAGTTAAAATTTGAAACCGGTTACATATTGATCCATTATCCCTCCTGCGGAATGCAATTTAGCAGAACCCGACATCCCATCGAGAACAATAAAGCGGGCTCAAAATCAAGTAGATGGACTTCAATACTGACTCCGATGTATGTCAAAGCAATCAACCCTGTTTTCCTGACCAAGTCCAGGATTCCGTTTTTTTGATCCGGTTTTTTTATTAAGAAACCTGATTCAGAAGTCATTAAAAGATAAAAAAACGAGGAAGCTCAAGATGATCAAACCCACAGGTATTACTACCCGAAGAACAGCACTGGCTTTAGCAATAGGTTGCGCGCTATCCGGCATGCAGGCTATTGCTCAAGACCAACGTGTGGATGCAGAAACTGGTGAAGTAGTGGAAGAAGTACTGGTGCAAGGCGTGCGTGCATCCCAGGCAAAGGCCATCGATATCAAACGCGAATCAACCACGGTGGTGGATTCAATCGTGGCAGAAGATATTGGTAAGTTGCCAGACACTACCATCACTGACTCATTACAACGTGTCACCGGTGTGCAAATCACCCGCGAGGCCAACGAAGGTACCAGTCTTAATGTGCGCGGTATGCCGCAGGTGTTAACGACCTTGAATGGCGAGCAATTTTTGAGTCCGTGGACTATCACTGGCGTTGGCGCGAATTATTCGGATGTTCCTGCGGGCTTGATCTCGGGTGCTGACGTTTACAAATCCCAATCGGCAAATTTGCTCGCCGGAGGTATATCCGGATTGGTGGATCTTAAAACCATGAGTCCGCTAAGCCTTAAAGAATGGTTGGTGCGGGCGCGAATTGAAGGTTCCATGGGCGATATGTCTGATAAAGAATTCGATGCAGACGGCTCAACCAGCACTCGTAGCCCGGACCATAACGTGAGTGTGTTCGTTGGAAATAATTTTGATGATGTTTTCGCTTTTACGCTCTCGGGTTTTCATTCCACCAGTTACAACGTGAATTATTCAATGTGGGAAAACGCACGCCTCGCATTTCTTGACCGCCGTGGCGGTACTCCGCGTGATCCTCTTGATTTTGATGGCGATGGCGACACCTTCAATGACTGGTATTTAACGCCCGAATCGTTCAGTGCAAAAAGTAATTATATGGATCGCGAGCGCGAGGGCGGGGCGTTTACATTTGAATCCAATATTGCGGAAGGTTTTACACTGCGCGGTGATGTGTTCTACACCAGCATGGCTCAATATGATCGTGGTGTGAGTGTTAAATTTAACGCAGCAACGAATCCCAACTATTACGAGGTAAATGGTTCGCGTCCTCCTCGGGATGGAACGAATGACCTTCTCATCGGTTATGACGAACAGTTGTATAACGTCCTGCTGCCGGGCAGTGAATTTGGCGATAGCGTTGATTTTAGTTACGTAGATAAAAATGGCGTAACGCAAAATCGAACGTTGCATTCATTGCGTGTTGCACGCGTCGATGCAGCTGATTTCCAAACGGATTCGACCAACGAAAGCAACCGCACGGGCGCGCTTAATACAAACCTGCAATTGAAATACACCAATGGTGATAATTTTGATGCGAGCGTACGTTACATCTACGCAGAGGCAGAAAAACATTATCGCAAAGCAACTTTCCAGCAAGGCACACCTGCATGGTTGTGGGTGAATGATGATGGTATTGATGGAAAAGATCCGCTCAATATTTACAGTGTTACTGTCGATTACTCCCGTGAAATTCCATCATTTGCATTTGATGATGATTTATCAGATGCAAATCTATTAAAACAGTATCAAGGCTTTGCAGATGGCAATGACACTAACGCTACGTTGAATGTAGCGCGTGTGGATGCGAAATTTTCATTTAGTGATAATTTCTGGGAATCTGTTGAGGGTGGATTGCGTTGGGGCGAGCGGCAAGCGGATTACGCCAAATTCTATTACGTAACACCGACTGGGCGTTACTCCAACTGGGATGATCCTCGCGTTCCGGTTGATAAGCGTTACAAGCTACGAACAGGCAACCAGGTTTGGCAAAAATATCCTGAATGGCGCAAATTTGAATTTGCTGAAGAGCCTGCTGCGTTGTTAGAAAATGGTTTGGTTGATAACGGATTCTCTGCCGCGAATACAACAGTATTTACTGACTTTGGGCCAATTAACGGTTTTGAAGGCGGGGTATCTTCACTTGATCCAGGTGAGTGGGATAACCCGCTCGATTTCCTGAACAAATTGTATCCCGGAACCAAAACAGCAAATGACCCTGGTTACACCTATGATGTGACCGAAGAAACAGCAACAGCATTTGCACAAGTGAATTTCAACAGTGATGAAGGCATTGCTGGCATCCCGTTTAAAGGAAATTTCGGTGCCCAGTTTATTCGCACAAATCGCACCGTTATTCGTGCTGTCGTACCTGATGTTTTGGATAAATACAATTCCATTGGTTATGACGATTGGCAAAAAATTGCTTTTGTTGCCGAAACAGAAACCATTGAACATTCATTTAATGATGTACTTCCATCACTCAACCTGAACTTTTTCCCGCACGATGATGTGGTTGTTCGTTTGGGTGCATCTAAAACTACTTCGCGTAATGACCTAAATAATATTGGGTCAGGTTTGGTTCTTTGGTATCAACAATGTGACAAGTTGGATGAGGACGGAAACCCGATTCAAATTCCTGTGGGCGGTGGCCAAACACGTAATGAGTCTGTGAGTTGCGTTGGTGGTGGTAACGATGATGGTAACCCCTACATTAAACCCTGGTACGCCAATGTATATAACACCTCCACTGAATGGTACTTCGATGACAACGCCATGGTTGCAGCGGGGCTGTTCTTAATCGAGGTTGATACATCGACTGAACAAACTCAGGAGATGCGTTCGTTTACCGACGGCGATGGTATTGACCGTGGCCGCACTGCCAACATTTATACCACCCGAAATGTCGGTGCATCTGACCTATATGGTTTAGAGCTGGGTTACAAGCAGCCATTCACATTTTTGCCGGGTGAAATTCTCAGCTCAACAGGTCTTGAATTTAACTACACCTATTCACGTAGCAAATCGAACAATATTGATATTGAAGGCGATGCGTTGCCATTGCCATCAAACTCTGAACATCAATCTAACATGATTCTCTGGTATGACCGTGATGGACTCAACCTGCGCCTTGCTTATAACTGGCGCAGTGAGGAATACCTCGGGCGGGTAGGTTTGAATACTAATGCTGCAGAGCTGAATATGGGTAACTGGTTAGAGTCAACAGGGTATCTGGATTTCTCGGCGAATTACTGGGTGAACGACCATCTTGAAGTTAGTTTCAACGGTGCCAACCTGACTGGCCAGAACCGTAGAAGCTACGCACAAATGACAGATCAATTCCAGTCACTTTATGTGCAAGAACGTCGTTATACCTTGGGTATGACTGTAAAACTTTAATGAGTGCCGTTGCAAAAAATAAATTGAATGCGCAGTTAAACACGGCAACCTTTTAATACAGTTTGGAGTTTTATCATGAAATTTAAATTCAGTTACATTGCACTCTTTATGAGTAGCTTGCTGTTACAAGCCTGTGGTGGAGGCGGTGGCCTCGCAGGCGACGAAAAAGACAGTACAGATCCACTAATCCCGGAGCCGGTGGTTAATGATGGCTCGGATCGGCCGCGTCCATCGGAATCTACACCGTTTATCAAAGCGGATGGCTGGCTGTTAAAAGACGTTGCTGGCCAGCCCATTTTTTTGCGCGGAACCAATATTTTATTTGGCGATAATCCCATTGAACGCATAAAAAATATTACGCCCGCATCAGAAATTGGTTCGAACGTAGTGCGTTTGCAGGTGAAGAAAACAACGCGCAAAGAAGAACTGGAAGGCGCACTTGTTGACATCGTCAGTAAAAGAATGATCGCGTTAGTGACCCTGGTTGATGATTCATTAACCTGTAAAGATGATGCTGATGAACTTGATAAAGTAGTTACTGAACTCTGGTTGGGAACCTGGTTGGAAGTGATTGCGCAAGATCGTTTCCAACCGCATTTGATGTTGAATTTGGCTCACCAATGGGGACCAAAAGATGTGTTTACCGAAAACACGGTTGGGTATGGTGATTATCTGGAAGCACACAAATTAGCAATTCGCGAAGTTCGCAAAGCGGGTTTAAAAGTTCCGTTAGTGATCGATGCTGCCGGTTGCGGGCAAGATTACTATGCCTTCACTGCCGGTCGTGCGCGTGAACTCAAAGCAGCCGATGCGCAGGGTAACCTGGTATTGTCTGTTCACGGATTCGGCACCACCTGGAATACCGACGAAAAAATTCGTGCAGCACTGACTAATCTTGCCAAAACAAATACGCCAATTCTTATGAGCGGTTTTGGTGGCTCTGGCGTCGCCGCAGAAAACGAAGTAGATCATCTAAGCATTATGAAAAAAGGCTACGGCGATGGAGGAATGGGTATTCTCATACCCTGGCAATCTGCGGAAGACAAAGCGGCTTACTCTATGGCATTAGAGGAGCCACTGTTTTTACGTGGAGCCAGCATTCGGGCTGATGTCTATGTATCTAAATCCTATGTTGATGACGGCAAGCTCGGCATTGTGATGTATTTGAAAGATGCGAATGGTCGTTATGCAAATACCGGTTGGACTCAAGCGAATGGTCTCAGTTTTGATGCATGGAATAAATTGAACTTTAAATTGACCAGTGTGGATTATTTAAAAGGAATGGGGGCATATGTTGAAGATGATTTTGATTTGGGTGCGATTGAAAAAATCGGTTTCGAAATTGTTGCTAATGGCAAACCCGCGAGTGTGGTAGGCGGTCTGATAATTGATAACCTGACAGTCTTTCCCGGTATTCCACCGGTTTACAAAATAGATTTTGATGCCGGAATCAATGGTTGGCAAACCCATTGGGGGCCATTTACTACAGCCGTCGTTGATAACCAATTAAATGTTGCGCCTACTGGTTCAGGGTGGGGTGCTGTTGGTATTGCCCAGTGGACTACAGGAGATTTAAATACTCTTCCATTGAAATCGCCAATTGAAGTTGTTGCGAGAGTTTTTGTACCGGAATCTTACGCAGGTGAAACCGGTGCTAGTATCACTGCAATGGCACAGTTCAGTAACGATGATTGGTCAAAAAAGGAAGATTTTGAGAGTACGACAGGCGTCTCTTTTGGAACATTAAAAGCGGGCGCATGGAACACTATTAAAATTAATGCAGATTTTAGTAGCGCCACATTAACGGCTCGCTCATTCGGGTTTGCAATCGGCGGCTTTTCAGCAGCGAAATCTGAACCTCTTATTTTTGATTTTGTAGAGGTCAATGACCCCAATAAAACCAACACCAAGATTGTGACTGCGTTGCAAATGAGCAACAACTTCAATGATGGTGATGCCAAAAAATACACTGTCTATTGGGGTAAAATGGCGTCTATGGCTATTGTGGATGGTGTTATGGAAATCACCAACACTAACACCAGCGGTAATGCTGATGTCGCTGTGGGTAAAGATGATATTTCCAAACAACCGTTAAACTTTGAAGGTCCAGTTACCGTCAAAATGAAAGTGTTTGTGCCTGAGAGTTTTGCAGGAACAGATTTTTATTTTCAAACACTGATGCAAGATTCAGATGACTGGAAACCGGATTTTATTGTGCAATGGGGTATTGATAAATTTACACCGGGTGCCTGGACAGAATTTAGCTACACCGTAGATTCTTTTCCTGAAGGATTTAATAGAAAGGGGCATATAAATAATTTTGTTATTCAATTTGGTGGCAACGTTAACGGTACTATCAAAGTTGATGACATTGAAATATATGGCAATGTGGAAGTCGAGGATTCTGCTCCAATCCTGACCATAGGCTTCGAATCCCAAGCGGAAGCCGATGCATTCAAGTTCGATTATGCAAGTGGTGGTTTGAGTGAGGGCGTGTTGGCTGCCGGTAATGCAAAAGCCTGGACTAACAGCACATTGCCATTCGGCTGGATAGCAAATAGCTGGATCGGTAATGGCGGTTACGATATGTCTACTTCGGAGGGTGCGGTAGTGTTGACGCCTCGCGGAGAAGAAATTGCAAATGGACAGTACGGTATTAAAATGACGAGCATACCTGCCAGCTTTGTTAAACCATAAGATGTTAAAAAATCGGCTCCATTACGGAGCCGATTTTTTTCTACTAAAAATCAATAATACTTCAACTGCGTAGCCTTCCCTCTAAATACCCGGTAAGCAAAAAACGTATACGCAAGAATTGTCGGTAATACGATTACCGTTCCCACTAAAATAAATTTTAATGATTCCGGTGCGCTGGCGGCTTGCCATATGTCCAGGCGATTGGGGACAACGTAAGGGTAAAAACTGTAAGCCAGGCCAATGAAGCTTAATAGGAAAATCATAATGGCGCAGGTAAAGGGAATCCAGCAGCCGAAATCGTTTGGATAGGGAAAACGTTTAAGGTAGCGGTCAACGATAAATAAAAGGACAAAACAAAATACAGGGATCACCCACAGGATAATGACCATTGGATTGCCAAACCATTTGTCAAAAATCATTTCGCTCACAAAAGGATTGACCACTGACACGGCTACAAGGCCCAGTGCGGTTAACCAGCAGCATAAACGCGCCCACCATGCTGCGCGCAATTGCAGTTCACCTTCTGTTTTTAATACCAACCATGCTGCACCGATAAAGGTATAGCCCGCGGTGACGCAAATGGCACTGAGTGCGGCGAATGCGTAAGTTGCCGGGGTGGATTCAAATTCCATTACGTACAAACCGAGCATAAAACCTTGCGATAAGGTGGCCAGCAATGATCCGGCGCGGAATGTCATGTCCCATAATTTTTTATGGTGCTCGGGTGATTTTGCACGGAAGTCGAACGCAACACCGCGCAAAATTAATCCGGCGAGCATGAGTGTGACAGGGATGTAAAGGTGAAAAAGAATCGTGCTGTGTGCTAACGGAAACGCGATTAATAAAATACCTATTCCCAGCACCAGCCAGGTTTCATTCGCATCCCAAAAGGGGCCAATGCTGGCAATCATCGTGTCGCGCTGCGCTTCTGAATCGCGCGGTAATAAAATACCGACGCCGAGATCGTATCCATCGAGGATCGCATACATAAACAATGCAAGCCCCATGAGCCCGATAAAAATCACGGGGAGCCAAAATGCTTCGCCGGTTAAATTGCTGATATCAGTCATGATGGACTCCTTAAAGATTTTTCTCGACCAGTTCTTCTTGAAGCGTTGGTAGTGCTTCTTCAGGACGATCAACCAAAACAGATTTGTAGGCCATTAAAAATAATGTCCAGATATACGCAGCGAGTAGAACCACATATAACGTTAAATAAATGGCGAGCGATGTGCCTACATTCGCGGGCGGTGTTTTGGTAACGGCTTCTGCGGTTGTTAATACGCCGGTGACCAGCCAGGGTTGGCGGCCAATTTCAGTAACGTACCAACCCGCGAGTACCGCAATCCAACCGGAGAACGTCATGCCGACATAAATTTTCAATAACAGTGGTGAAATTTCGTTATGCCGCCAGTATTGCCAGCAGCCCCACCAGGCGGTCAGGAGCATTAACATTCCTACACCAACCATAATGCGGAAGCCGAAAAATAAGGGCGTAACGGGCGGGTGCTTGCCTTCAAATTCGTTTAGCCCTTTTAATTCACCATCGTGATGGTGCGTCAAAATAAGGCTGGCCCCGTAGGGAATTTCTACTGCGAATTTATTGGATTGCGTTTCTTTATCCGGTATTGCAAAGAGCACCAGTGGGGCACCTTTTTCGGTGTGCCAGATTGCTTCCATGGCAGCAATTTTTGCGGGTTGGTGTTTGAGCGTGTTAAGGCCGTGCATATCGCCCAGAAAAATTTGCAGCGGGATTAAAATTGCTGCGGCAACAACGGCTGTTTTTAACGCGAGGCGCGGTGCCGGCTTGTGATCTTTTTTCAAAATTCGATAGGCAGAAAGCCCTGCAATTAAAAACGCGGCGGTTAATCCGGATGCAATTAACATGTGCGCAAGGCGATACGGCATGGAAGGATTAAAGATGATTTCAAACCAATCCAGTGGAAATGCTTTGCCATCGCGCATTTCAAAACCGGTGGGTGTTTGCATCCAGGAATTAAGCGCGATAATCCAGAAGGCCGACATGGTTGTTCCAAAAGCCACGAGGAATGTGGCAATGGTATGCGTGCGGTTAGAAACTTTATTAATACCGAATAGCATGATTCCCAGAAAAGTGGCCTCAAGGAAGAATGCGGTTAATACTTCATAACCTAATAACGGCCCTGCAATATTGCCGACGGTTTCCATGTAGCCTGGCCAGTTGGTGCCAAATTGGAAACTCATGGTAATTCCACTAACAACACCCATCGCAAATGTTAGTGCAAATACTTTTACCCAAAAGCGATAGGCGCGCATCCATACGTCATCGCCTTCACCTTTGTAACGCAATTTGAAATAAAACAAAAACCAGCCGAGTGCAATAGAAATGGAGGGAAATAAAATATGGAATGAAATATTGGCGGCGAATTGGATGCGAGAGAGTATGAGTGTTTCGAGCATAACCTTACCTCGATAAAATATTGGATGAGTCCTTTCTGTCTTGCGTCGGTGTTACTCCAAAAAGTTTTTGAGCGGCATTATTTTGTGGATTCTTTTTTGTTAGAACCCAACAATCTGTCTTTCATGTCGAGCACTTTGCCGATGCTGCTGCCGAGCTTGAGTAATTTGCCCAATTGCGCGGAATCCAGGCGCTGTATCTCTTGAGTCCAGAGTGTCAGCAATTCAATTAGTTCATGCATTTCACGCATGCGCTGTTGCGCGTAGGCTTCTGCGTCATTTGCCGGCGTATCGATTAATAAATTGCGCAGTGTGGACAGTGTAGGATCGATTTCGCGTTTGCGACGTTGTTCGATCAAGGTCTTTGCAATATCCCACACATCACCTGGCGCTGAATAAAACTCCCTGCGTTCACCGGGGCGATGTTGGAGTTTCACTAAATCCCAGGACATTAATTCCTTTAAGCCCATGCTTACATTGGAACGGGAAATCCCGAGCGCATCGGTAATGTCATCGGCGCACTGTGGTTCTTTGCTCAAAACCAATAGCGCATACATTTGGCCTACGGTGCGGTTAATTCCCCAGCGGCTTCCCATTTCGCCGAAGTGAAGGATGCAAGACTGGATCATGGGGGTGAGATTTTCGGGCATTTTGTAATTCCTGAATTTTCAGTATTTTCTGAAATTACAGAATGATTTGATCTGGGTCAAGTAGAAAGATGAAAAACCAGCGCAGGCAGAACAGTTGGCATGTGAAGGATCGACAATTTTTGAGGCCGCTCCCTTATAACGGCCAGTTTGGTTTGTCGTAGATCTGGTCATCGAGTTTGCTTGAGCTACGCTTAAGGAAGTTTTTTATTGACCAGAGTGTTTGATTCACATGAATAGACGAATAACCATCCAAACATTGGCCGGTGGCCTGATGTTTGTATTGGGTATTGTTGTGATCTACGGATGGTGGGGGCACAACGTCACGGCGGTGCAACTACGTTCTGAATTCACTGCCATGGTGCTCAACACGGCAATCAGTTTTGCTGTGGTGGGATTGCTATTGGCCCTACCCGTGCTCATGCCAAAAAGTGCGCCGCGCCTACAAAAAGTGGGTGGTGTGACGGTAGCAGCACTCGCCAGTTTGGTGCTGTTTGAATACCTTGCCGATATCAATCTGGCGCTCGATTGGCGAGATTTCCATGCATGGCTGCTGGATGGAAACCCCCATCCGGGAAGAATGCCGCTTAATACTGCGATTGGTTTTTTACTTTCTGGCTTGGTATTGGCGTTCTCCCATTCCGTCACAAATCGCTCTGCAACCCTCGCTATAAGGTTTGCCACTATTGGTATTGGTCTGTTAGGTATTCTGGGTTTGGTAGGGCATTTGCTTCAGTTAGAACATTTGTACGGCATTACTGTTACGCGTATGGCAGTGCACACATCGATTGGATTGTTGATGGTGAGTATTGGCCTTTGGTGCCACTGGAGTAACGCAAGCTGGTATCAGGACAGGGGTGCTTTTACCGACGGTGACAAAATCGTATTGGGTGGCACCACGTTGCTGATTGTTGCAACGCTGGTGGTCGGCATTGCAGGTTTTGCAGCGCAACAAACGACCTTTGAAAAAGCAGTGGCAAATA
Source organism: Cellvibrio sp. (assembly GCA_035490715.1). Classification (GTDB taxonomy): domain Bacteria; phylum Pseudomonadota; class Gammaproteobacteria; order Pseudomonadales; family Cellvibrionaceae; genus Cellvibrio. The sequence continues at coordinate 51,166 of DATJLF010000066.1, read as the reverse complement.
ATCTTTTGCAAACACTGAAAACCCGTGTCGCCATGTTTACCCTGGCAACCGAACAGGTTGTGAATAAAGCAAAACTCAATGCGGGCCGCACGCATTTTTATTCGTTAAGCCGTGCCTTAAAAAATGAACCCGATAATCCAGCTGTACGACATGAATTAGCGCTAATTGGCGATAGTATTTTGGCTTCAGGAACCTCCGCTATCGCTATTTACGATAGCGAAGGTAATGTCCTGCTTTCGCAGGGCCATTTCGCACAAATCGACGGTATATCGCTTGCTATCAATGACACTCCGGTGCAGTTGGGCTGGGATCAACACTATGTCCTGACCGTTCGATTACCGATTGGTGACAACGGCAACCAGCTCGGCAGTATTTTGATACAGGAGCCACTGTCTCACACGGTACAACAATTACTCCATGATGGCCTGGGTGACCAGGTTGAAACCCGGCTATGCGTGCGTGACGCGACTGATTTGATGTGCTTCCCCGACGAGTCCCATCAGGAAATTTATCGTGCGCCACTCAATAGCCAATATGGACAACCATCGCCCATGAACCTCGCGTCAGGTGGCGGCACAGGTATTTTTAAAGGGCTCGATTTTGAAAACGTTAGTGTTGTCGCTGCCTATTCTCCCTTGATACGGAATGGCGTAGGCATAGTTATCAAACGCGATACGCGCGCCTTGTTAAGCCCCATCCGTGAACAATTCCGCTGGAGCATTCCACTGCTATTGATATTGGTCGTTGCAGGGGCGATGGTCTTGCATTCACAAATCAAACCGGTGACGGCGCGGATCATTGAGTCAGAGCGTTTGGCGACTGAAAAAGAATTGCGTATGCGCACGGTAATGGACAATGTTGGGGAGGGAATTATTACGCTGGATGAACAAGGGAATATTGAATCTTTCAATCGCGCGGCAACCCAGATTTTTGGTTACACCATTGATGAAGTTATCGGAAAAAATGTCACCCTGTTGATGCCGGAAAATATGCGGCCTGCACATGAAGCGGGAATGCGTCGCTATCTAACCGGCGGTGCGCCGGTCGTAGTAGGAATGAAAAGTGTGGAACTGCCGGGGCTGCATAAAAATGGTTCTACCTTTCAATTGGAATTAGCCATTAATGCCATTCGTGTGGACGGCCATTATTTATTTATTGGTATTGCCCGCGACATTAGCGAACGTAAGCAAGCAGAATTAAAATTGCGGCTTGCCAAGCAACAGGCAGAACTTGCGAACCAGGCCAAGAGTGATTTCGTTGCCAATATGAGCCACGAAATTCGTACACCCATGAACGCCGTGTTAGGCATGGCACAATTGCTGGCGAAAACACGCTTATCAGCTGAACAAAAAAAGTATCTGGATATGATTTCCACCTCGGGTAAATCCTTGTTGGGAATTTTGAATGACATTCTGGATTTCTCCAAAATTGAAGCGGGCAAAATGGATCTTGCGCCGGTGCAATTCAATTTGAACGATGTACTTTCATCGCTCGCCAATTTAATGAGTGTGAACGCTGCGCACAAAAATCTGGAATTAATCATTAGTGCGGATGAAAAAATCCCGCCATTATTATTGGGTGATTCACATCGCTTGCAACAGGTATTGGTCAATCTCGTGAGTAACGCCATTAAATTTACCGAGCAAGGTGAAGTTTCTATTCAAGTGAATATCGCGGCGCAGCAGGATGCTGAAATAAGATTGCAATTTTTAGTGCGTGACTCTGGCATTGGTATGACCGATGCCCAGCTAGCACGTTTATTTTCACCCTTCACTCAAGCTGATTCATCAACTACCCGTAAATTCGGCGGCACTGGTTTGGGGCTGGTTATTTCGCGCCGTTTAATAGAACTCATGGGTGGCAATGTTTTTGTGAGCAGTACCTACGGCGAGGGCAGTGAATTTTCGGTGCAAATTCCATTTTTAGTTGTGGAGGGAAATACACAGCAGGAGTTGCCGGGCGCATTGCACGAATTGCGTTTACTCGCGGTAGAAGATAACCAACGTAGTCGAGAGGCGTTACACAAAATTGTGCAAACCTGGCATTGGCAAATGGACACAGCGACTTCTGGCAAGGAAGCGATTGACCGTGTGCGCGATGCAGCGGAAAAGCACCGTCATTACGATGCAATATTGGTAGATTGGCAAATGCCGGGTATGAATGGCATCAATGCTATTGAGGCATTGCGCGCACTGCCGGCGGTATCCGCTACCCCAATGATTTTGATGGTGAATGCGTATGGTCGCGAAAAAATGCTACAACAGGAAAAATCCTTAACAGCAGCGCAACGGCCTTCGGCTTATTTATTCAAACCATTCACCGCCTCCAGTGTGTTTGACACTGCGCACGAATTGTTAGCTAACAATATTCAGTCAAATCAGCAACGATCTGCTACGACTGCACTAAAAGGCCATTTGTTGCTCGTTGAAGATAATGATTTCAACCAGATTGTTGCGCGTGAATTATTAACGCAAGCGGGTTTGACCCTGGACATTGTTGATAATGGCCAGAAAGCGGTTGATCGGTTAAGTGAACAATCGAAACACTACGATCTGGTATTAATGGATGTACAAATGCCGGTGATGGATGGTTTTACCGCGACGCGCATCCTTCGCAAAGAACTTGGGTTGACATTGCCCATATTGGCGATGACAGCAGGTGTAATGGAATTCGAGCGCGAAGAATGTATTGCATCGGGAATGGATGACCTGATCGCCAAACCCATAGAAGTTGACGTTATGTTGCAAACCATCGCGCGTTATTTGCCGGTAGTGCAAATGCCTGCACAAGTGTCCGATTCTTCGTTAATCGTGGGTAGCCAACCGTCACCATCAACAAAAAATCCGGCAAGCAGTGAAAAATTCAATATCGAAAAATTATTGGCGATGGCATCAGCCAATAGCGGACACATTGAAAAAACCCGCTTGTTTATTAGCAGCCTGTTAGGCAATACAGAAAAGTCGTTAACCACCTTGAGCCAGTCGATTGAGCGAGATGATTGGGAAGCAGCAGCGCGCTCATTGCATACGTTACGCGGTACGGTGGGAATGTTGGGTGCGACAGATTTTATTGCCGCTGCGCGTGATTTGGAAAGTGAGTTATTGGCAAATAACACAAGTCGCCACAGTGATGTGTTATGGAAAAAAGTGCAGGATGAATTGCAAGCGACTATGAATCACGCTCGGGATTGGTTGGCGGAAAATGCTTGAAAAAATACCCATTAAATTGCACAGGTTTAATAAAAAATCCCGGCAGTTACCTGCCGGGATTTTTTCGATGAAAATTTTTTTTACTTCAAATTCATACAGTTCGCGTAGTAACTAACACTTGCAGGCCAGTCTGAAAAAATACCCATCACGCCCACATCCTTCGCCAATACATGCAGCGCATCCATCATATCGCCATCATTATTGATTGCAGGATTAACACTCTGGTAATACCAGCCACCGCCATTTTTCAAGGGGCCTGAGCGTTCGAACGACCAGGTGATAATTTTTAAGCCGGCTTTTTTTGCGTTGCGCGCATAATCGGAGGCCACAATTTTATTGTTGTTGTCTAATGCCAGTAATACCCAAATAGGTGGAGCGACAATGTTGAAGCCTTCGTCTGCATAGAGCTGCAAATCCGCAGCGGTAGGAACGTCGGCAATGGTATCGGCATCATCCAGGTAAACGGCTTGCTTGCCGAATTGCGGTTCCTTGTTGATCCAGTAACGCACATCCTGGATATCAAAGGATTGCGGCCATACATCGCGCGCTTTTACACCGGCTGCTTTGTATTCATCAACTAATTGTTGTGCATACATCGCTTGGGTATAGCCATTAAATGGCATCGGGACGCTGGCCGATTTTAATTCCGGGGTCATTTTTACACCGAGTTTTTTGAACAATGCGATGCTCTCGGCGTGAGTCAATAAAGTTCCCTTACTCGCGTAAAGGTCGGTGCGCCAATTGGCTGTGCCTTGTAAATAGTCTGCGGGCGTTGTTGCCTTGGGATTAAACGCATCCATTTTTCCTTGCAAGGTTTTGAACTCGGCCAACGTGATATCACTGGTGCAGCAGGTTGCGCTGGCCGCTTTACCGCTTACGGGATCAAACGGCGAAAAAGGTTGGCTGCATTTGCTCGCCAAGGGTGTAGCGAGAATGTTGGTGGTCGTGTGCAAATCGCACTGCGAGTGACGGCAAACCAATTGCTTATCCTGTGTGAAGGTGACATCGCATTCCAAAATACCGGCGCCCATTTTGGCCGCTGCTTCATAGGATTCTTTAGTGTGCTCGGGGAATTGCAATGGCGCACCGCGATGGCCGATAGAAAAATTGGTTTTTTTGAATGGCCCGTTGGCGCAGCTCTGTAATTTTTTCTTGAGTGAACTTTCATCCATATCATTCACAAGATAAAACGGGCGTGGGCCAAGCTGGATGTTCGCGTCTTTATCATTACCGTTGTTGTGCTGATGTTTGTAAGCGTGGAAATGCTTTTCGGCGTAATCGCTGTGGGCGCTGGCAGAGGCAGGAATCAGCAATGCCAGTGCGGCGCTGGCTAACAGGTGCACAGGTTTAAACATGGGGTACTCCTTTGCAATCGGGTGCAGTTGGGTGAACATAAAAGTGCCTGCTAAACCTATTGTGCGATTGTTAAAATTTTTCGTTATTTTGATGACAGCTTGGCGATTGTCCAGAGTTTTGTGACGCTCGTCCGTCAGCCGTAGGGAATGCATAAAAGCCGTTGAAGTTGGCGGCAAAATTATGTTGCTGGTCTAGACTGGAACCATGACCACGCTAACTCAAACCATCAACCGCGTGTGGTTGCTCATTCTATTTTTGCTTTGGTGCTTGACGCGGCCAGTTGTGGCGGCGGATATCCATTTTGAGCAAATCGAACTGGATGACCCCGTCAACCAAAAAGCGCTGAATAACCTGGTGGCTATCGCTCAGGATCGCCAGGGATTTATCTGGTTTGGTGGCGGTGAAGGGCTGCTGCGGTATGACGGTATCCAGCTGAAGAATTATGCCGGTGGGCCAGCCGATCCTCAAAATAGTTGCGGCCGTTTTGTGCAAGCGCTGTTTAGTGATAGCCATGGCGATTTGTGGGTTGGCGCAGAGCATGCGCTGTGCCGTTACGATCCGCAGCGCGATGAGTTTGCACCCTTTACCCTGGCCAACAGGGGTAAACGTAATCTGGTATACACGGTGATGGAAGATCGCCACGGCAATTTGTATGTTGGTGATACAGGACGCTTGCTGGTCATCAATCCGTTGCGCGATGCGATACAGGAATTCATATTACCGGAAGGGGTTTCACCCTCTGCCCAGGCCACCAGTATTCGCTCCTTGCTGGAAGATTCCGTGGGCAATATTTGGGTGGGTACCAGCGATGCCGGTCTGGCGCGATTTGATCCCGCTACCAATCAATTTCATTTCTTTCCCGTCGAACGCAGTGATTCCACCGGCACCGCAGGACGACGCATTAATTCACTGACGGAAGACACAGCGGGCAATATCTGGATAGGGCACCACATTGCAGGTATCGATGTGCTGAATCCATCCGTGGGCGAGTTTCGCCATCTGCCATCGCTGGAATCCAGTGGAAGCAATACCGTCTGGACGATCTTGAATGACCGCTCGGGAAAATTCTGGATCACCAGTGACGGCGCGGGGTTGTTGCGCTATGACAATGCGACGGGTAATTGGGCCAACTATCGCTACCAACAAGGCAACCCTCGCTCGTTGGTGAGTGATAAAACGGTCGGCGCATTTGTTGATCGGCAGGGTAACCTTTGGGTTACACATTTCCCGAGTGGCGTCAGTTTGTATCGCCGCAGTAACGATAAAGTCCGCAACTTCCAACAAACGGCTGCAACCTCAATTCCGCAATTAAACGATACCGGTGTGCTCGCTTTTATGGAGTTGCCGGATCAGCGCCTATGGGTCGGGACGGAGCGCGGGCTAAATCAGTACGATCCGGTAACAGAACGCTTTACCGATCTTTCCAGCGCCGCGCGGCCATTGGCATTGCCGCCTAAACCGATCACCTCATTTGCGCGTGATAGCCTGGGTAACTATTGGCTGGGAACCTGGAGCGCAGGTATCTACCGGATCGATCCCCACTTCCAACAAATGCGACACTTCCTGGCGGACGGCAAGCCTGGAAGCCTGAACGCGAATATCGTGTGGGACATACTCCCGGGCGATAACGGGCAAGTGGTGCTGGCGACCCAGGAGGGCGGGCTCAATGTGTTTGATCCGGTGACGCAAACCTTCACCGCGCAACTTCCGCAAAAAGACAAACCCGGCATCTCCGGCCAGGATTTGTATTCATTGATTCGCGACCGCAACCGGCGCTTGTGGATTGCAGGTACTAGCGGGCTGGATCGTTATGATCCGGCGACAAACAGTTACATTCACTTTGGTCGCCATGAAACGGGAACGCGCTTTATCCCCAGTTTGATGATCCGCAAATTGTTTGAAGATTCACGCGGGCGCATTTGGATTGGAACGCTGGATGCCGGTGTGTTTATCTGGACCAGTGACACCGTTGCCCCGACCTCATTGGGGTTGGAACACGGATTGCCCGATTTGGTGGTTACCGGTATTGCAGAAGATCGCCAGGGGTATATCTGGCTGGGCACAAACCAGGGGTTGGCGCGTGTTGATCCGGATAAACTCGCTGTAACCCCGTTTGATACCAGCCAGGGGATTGCCGCCTTCACCATTAACCGCGGCGCGTTGCTGGTGGCCACCTCCGGGGAAATCTACGCCGGTGGGGTGGAGGGGATGAGCCGGTTTGACCCGGCGCAGATGATCCAGGAAAACGGCAATTTTCCGGTGTTACTCACGGGTTTGAAAATTACCAATCGCGACGTACGGCCAGGTATGGCGGATTCACCATTGATGCAAAGCATCAACCTGATTGATCAACTGGATCTCACCCATGAGCACAGCATGGTTACTTTTGAGTTTGCTGCGCTCAGCTATCACCTGTCGGCGCGCAACCAATACGCTTATATGCTGGAAGGCTTTGACGGGGATTGGAATTACATCGGCAATAAAAACAGCGCGACCTACACCAATTTGCCCGCGGGTAATTACCGTTTTGTAGTGAAGGCCGCGGACAGCAGCGGCCAATGGAGTAGCCAGCAAATCGATCTTTCCATTCATATTGCGCCCGCGCCCTGGAAAACTGTTTGGGCTTACGCATTTTACGTCGCCGTGGTGTTGGGGGTGATGTATGTGTTTTATCGTCGCCAACAGGAGCGGGTTGCACTCGAAAAAGAAAAACAATTGAACCATGCGCTGGTGCGCATTAATGCCATTAAAGATGCATTTCTGGCGAACACCTCCCATGAATTACGCACGCCGGTGAATGGTATTGTCGGTTTGGCGTCGGCCCTCGAAGATGAGTTGCAGCTGCCGCCGGGTGACGCGCGCAAAAAACTGGAGTTGATAATTTCCAGTGGTCGGCGTCTGGGGCATTTGATTAACGATATTCTCGACTACACAAAAATGGCTGAGGCCAATATCGAATTATTCAAAAGCCGGGTGGATATTTATCCGCTGGTGGAAAAAGTGTTCTCCATCACCAAACCGCTCGCCACTAATAAACACTTGCAATTAATTAATAGTAGCGCGATGGATGATCGGATCTTTGCAGATCCAAATCGGTTGGAGCAAATTTTATTAAACCTCGTTAGTAACGCGATTAAATATTCAGACGAAGGAAACGTTTCAGTTATCACTTTTCGAAAAGACGATTTCTTGCAAATTATTGTGCAGGACACCGGTATTGGTATTGCGCCGGCAGACATGGAAAAATTATTCACCCCATTTAGCCAACTGGAAGCTTCTGCCAACCGTCGCTCGGGCGGGACCGGTTTGGGGCTGACGGTATCGCGATATCTAATGGAACAACATGGTGGCCAGATCAAGGTGGAATCTACGTTGGGAAAAGGTTCGCGTTTTATCCTGGAGTTTCCATTGGCTGCATCCGCAACAGATGACGAGCAGGCGTTAATACCGTTTTCGCCAACCATGCTTTTGCATGCGCCGGATTTATCAACTCGAACGATTCTGTTTGCTGATGATGATGCGATTAACTGCATGATTTTATTTAAACAGCTAAAGCACACCGGTGCACATTTGCTGGAAGCCAATAACGGGTTGAAAGCCTGGGAGCGATTGCAAACGCAGCCAGTGGTCGATCTGGTAATACTGGATTTGCAAATGCCGCAATTGGATGGTTTTGAAGTTGCCAAAAATATGCGCGCCGATAAACGTTGGCAGCAAACGCCAATTATTTTCCTCTCTGCCAATATTGTTGAGCAGGATGTCCAAACAGCTCAATCACTGGCACCAGCACGTATTTTGTTAAAGCCACTCACGAAACATATTCTCTGGCAGCAACTCATTGAGTTACTGCCAGGGCAAAAGTGATTTCTATTGCAGGGAATAAGGGTCTATCCACAAGGTTTTATCATTTATCGGTGTTTTGGGCGGAAGTGATGGGTTTTGCAAGTGGATAATGGTGCGGTTTTTCAAATTCGCTTTTTCAATCACATCACGCACGGTTGGATCATTAAAGAAATATTGGTCAAAACTGCCATCTTCAATTGCCGTACGCAAACCTTGCTCAATATCTTGCGCGAGTTTGGGGTTGGATTTATTCACAAAAAAATAGAAGGGGTTGGTGTAAGACAGTAACAAGTTTTGTTCAACATCCAGCGCAAGTTTCGGATAGCGTTGCATTTCGGACCAGGGTTCGTGTACTCCGCGCGGATAACCATCAAACCGGTCGCCATCCAGCATGTAAAACAGGCCTTCATACTTCAGCACTTTCACTACATTCAAACTGTTGGCGGTGAGGACGTTGGTATCTGCCCAAAAACGACCTTGCCCAAGGGAAACTTTCTTCAAGTCTTGCAAGGTTTTTATTCCGTCAAATTTGTATTGGTTGCCGCGCTTCATCATTAACACCCGGTAACCCAGCAGACCACGGTAAATGCAAATCCGGATGGGTTGTAACCGTTCTTCCAGATCGTTGGTAGTCGCATACCAGACGACATCAAGCTGGTTATCCATCAGCATGCTTACCATCCGTTCTTCACTCGTATTGGGAATGGATTCCTGTAGCTCATATTTTTCAGGCGCTTTACTTAATGCGAGTTTTAGCAGGCCTTTGGCATAGGTTTCGATAGTGTTGTTGCCCTGGACGATGCGTACGGGTTTCGCCCATGCAGGAATGGACATCAAAAACAAGCTGCATGCAAAAAAACAGAAGGTTTTTGTTATTGGTGTTTTAAGAGTCATTGTAATGTGCCTTGCCGATATTTAACGCCTTAACTCTAGTTGAATCCGGCGTTGTTGCACGCAGGTTGCACGGTTTCCAACGAAAAGAAACGTTATTTAAACCACTTCACGTAACTGAAATTTCATTGATGTCGCACAACTAGCTCAGTGTCTTGTTGGTTGATAGCAGAGGTTCATAGTAACCTCAAGATCTTCAAGTGGCGGCGCACAAATAGGTTTTATAGACAAGAAAAAACCACCGCACCTGTTGAGGTTCCATAAGGAAAAGTGCGGTGGCAAAAGCAGCTCATTGACTGTAGCGGGCGTGGCTGACGACCCGAACAGCAATGAGTGATTGGAAGCAAGTGAGCACTGAATACCGGAATAACCGCTGGGGAGAAGTGATTCCAGTACCCAAGTGACTCACTTAAACACGTCACAAACCACTGAAGGTTAAATTCAGTCGTTTATGTGTTAAAGGCTGTGTGGGCAACCTTTAACAGCACCGGTGTGATAATGGGCGAACCGGTGCATACAGCAACTACCTCTGCCTGGTGTTCCTATTCCCTGGCGGTGGTGGTTTTGCTGTTCAGGGTTACAGGCTTTTCGTAAGTGAAAGGCTGTAATAACTCATCAGGCTTGCCTTTGCAGGCTTTAGCCAAAAGCTCGCGCCGTTGCGCCAGCAATAAACCAATAGCTTCACTGTGTTGTTCGTCAATACCGGGAATATTATCTTCAATTAATTGCGTGATATTGGCGGCCAGCTCCAGATACTTATCGTGCTCTTCTGCGACTTTTCTATCTTCAAACATACTGCCATCCCGATCACATAGCCATACGGCGACTACTGCCATGGGTAAACCCTCGAAAGTGTTGTTACTGTTTTTATGTACAGTACTTGCCTGGCTGATGAAAGTCAACCAGCAATTTGTTTTTGTTGTGCGCTGATATAGCATCCATAGATAATGCCGCATCTTTTTCCTTGCCCAGGATTGCACGTGTCTGATCTATCTGAGTCCCCCCAGAATAACTCGCCCGCTGAAAAACCCGCGAAACCCAAAAGCCTGCTGCGCTCCAGTCTACTGACCGGTTCCATGACTATGCTTTCGCGGGTATTGGGATTGGTGCGCGATATCGTGCTGGCAGGCGTGTTAGGAGCGGGTGGTGCAATGGATGCGTTTGCGGTTGCGCAAAAAATCCCCAATTTTTTTCGGCGGCTGTTTGCTGAGGGTGCCTTTTCCCAAGCTTTTATTCCGGTTTTGGCTGAATACAAGGAAAAGGATGCACGTGTTGCGGTAAAAGAATTGGTAGATAAAGTTGCCGGTTGCCTGGGGTCAATATTGTTGTTGTTTACGGTGATCGGCGTGGCTGGGGCGGTGGGTTTTGCTTATATATTTGGTTGGGGTTATGCCGATGAACCCGAGAAGTTTTCGCTCTTAACGGATTTGGTGCGTATCACGTTTCCCTATCTGATGCTTATTTCGCTCACGGGGTTTGCCGGGGCCATCCTCAACAGCTATGACCGCTTTGCGATTCCGGCGATAACGCCGGTATTCCTGAATGTTTTTATGATTGCTGCCGCGCTGCTGGCTTCCGATTTTTTCCCAAACCCGGCGTACGCCCTGGCGTGGAGTATTGTCGCAGCAGGTGTGTTTTCGCTGTTATTTCAATTACCGTTTTTGCAACAACTGCATATGTTGCCTTCCCCCAAACTGGATTGGTCGCATCCCGGTGTTAAGCGTATCTTGATATTGATGGGGCCTGCACTTTTTGGGGTTTCTGTTAGTCAACTGAACTTGCTGCTGGATTCTGTGATTGCCACCATGTTGGGTGATGGGGCAGTGAGTTGGCTGTTTTATTCAGATCGATTGGTGGAATTGCCATTGGGGGTGTTTGGAGTGGCGATTGCTACCGTAATCATGCCTGGGTTATCGCGCCTGAGTGCGACCCAATCCACCGAAAAGTTCAGCGATATGCTCGACTGGGCCATCCGCTTTGTGGTGCTGATTGCATTGCCCGCAACTCTGGCGCTCATCATCCTTGCCGAGCCGATTTTGTTCACCTTGTTTTACCACGGAGAAATGAAGTCAGAGGATATCCTGATGTCCACCTACAGCTTGAAAGCCTATGCGTTGGGCCTATTCGCATTCATGCTAATAAAGGTGCTGGTACCCGGTTTTTTTGCGCGTCAGGATATGAAGGCGCCGGTGCGTATTGGGATAATAGCGATTTTTGCGAACATCCTCATGAAGCCATTGGTAGTCATTCCAATGGTGATGTTATGGCAGCTGGGGCACGTCGGCCTCGCGCTGACTACCGCAATGGCGGCCTACATAAATGCTTTTTTACTGTATCGTGGGTTGCGTAAGGCAGGTGTCTATAATCCTGCTGGTTATTGGGGGAGCCTCTGGCTGCGTTATGGAGCAGCTAATCTTGCAATGATCGCTGTGCTACTGGGGACACTTCATTTCTGGTCGGGATGGATTGATTGGAGTGTGATCGAGCGCGTTGTTCGTTTGACTGTCATTTGTGCGGCAGGCTTACTCGCTTACGTACTAGCGTTAATGGCTGTAGGTGTACGCCTCCGCGACTTCAAGGCCCACCATTAACGGGGTAGGCTCAGGTGTCGCCCCTCCTGTATACTGCCCGCCTTCATTTTTATCGATTTGATTGAGGGCAGTACCTAGCGTGAATCCGGCGGCACATGCGTTTATTCGCGGTTTGCAGAACCTGCGTCCCTGGCATCGTGGCTGCGTGGCAACCATTGGTTCCTTTGATGGTGTGCACCTTGGTCACCAGGCTATCCTGCGCCAACTGCAACAAGCGGCAACGGCCCATCAGTTGCCTTCAGTTGTCATTATTTTTGAGCCCCAACCCCATGAATTTTTTGCGGGAGATAAAGCTCCCGCACGGTTGATGCGTTTGCGTGAAAAGGTTCAGGCTTTACTGGTGGCCGGTGTAAACCGCGTACTCTGCCTGCAATTTAATGATGAATTGCGCAGTCTTTCAGCGGAAGCATTTGTGAAAAAAGTGCTTATCGATGGTTTGGACATCAAGCATTTGGTGGTAGGGGATGATTTTCGTTTTGGCTGTGACAGGCGTGGGGATTTTTCCTTGTTGCAACACATTGGTGAGGCACAGGGCTTTAGTGTTACCGATACGGTTACGTTAGTCGTAGACAACGAGCGAGTGAGCAGCACCCGCATTCGCCAATTGCTGGAATTGGGAGATTTTGCCGGCGCCGAACATTTGCTTGGCAAGCCTTATAGCATTAATGGCCGCATTGCTTATGGCCAACAACTGGGACGTAAATTGGGAGTGCCGACTGCCAATGTGCATTTGCGTCGTTATCGCTCGCCCTTGCACGGAGTCTTTACTGTTTCAGCGACCTTTACTGATGGAACACGTTATAACGGCGTCGCTAATGTTGGTGTTCGTCCCACAGTCACTGGTGACAAAAAACCTTTGCTGGAAGTACACCTGTTTAATTTTTCGCGTATGGCGTATGGCGCCATGATTGATGTGACTTTTCACAGCAAATTACGCGATGAAAAAAAATTCAATTCATTGGATGAGTTACAAGCGCAGCTGCAGCGGGATATCGCAGATGCGCAGGTATTTTTTGGAGACAAAGTGCGGCCTTGATTGTCAGTTAGTTAAGGCAGATCAAGGAGTCCATGATATGAACAGTGTTTGGCAGCAAATCGCGGCTACTATCACCGCAGAATTTTCTGATTTAAATGATGTGACAGAAGTGGTAACACTGACTGTGCGTTTACTAATGGCTGCATTGCTAGGCGGTATTCTCGGCTTTGAGCGTGAGCATCGCGGAAAAGCAGCGGGAGTAAAAACCCATATGCTGGTAGCGGTTGGTTCGGCATTATTTGTATTGATACCCCAGCAAGCCGGGCTTTCGGAGGCTGAATTAAGCCGGGTAGTGCAAGGTATTATCGCGGGCATCGGCTTTTTGGGGGCTGGCGCTATTTTAAAGAAAGGCTCTGACGAAAAAGATTTAAAGGGATTAACTACCGCAGCTGGTATTTGGCTGACCGCGGCAATTGGTGTAGCGGCGGGGTTGGGGCGTGAGTCATCGGCAATCCTATGTACCCTATTGGCGTTAGCAATATTGCTGGTCGTTCCAAAAATTGATCGTTTTTTTGAATGGAAAAACAAATCGTAATTTTAATAAACATCGCATTTATTTTTAAAACATTTTGTTAACAAGTTGACTGTGAATCATGACCGATTACAAAGCTACATTAAACCTGCCTAATACCGACTTCGCTATGAAAGCGAACCTCGCGCAACGCGAGCCGGAGATGTTAAAAAACTGGCAAGCTAATAATGTGTATCAACAAATTCGTGCTGCGCGCGCGGGGCGTGAACAATTTATTTTGCACGACGGTCCTCCTTATGCAAATGGCGATATCCATATCGGCCATGCGGTTAACAAAATTCTGAAAGATATTATTATCAAAAGTAAAACCCTGAGCGGGTATGACGCACCTTATGTACCGGGGTGGGATTGTCATGGCTTGCCTATTGAACACAATGTCGAGAAAAAAATCGGCAAAGCGGGCGATAAAGTGGATGTGAAAACGTTCCGCCAAAAATGCCGTGAATATGCTGCATCACAATTGGAAGGGCAGCGTAAAGATTTTATTCGCCTTGGTGTGTTGGGAGATTGGGAAAATCCTTATCTCACGATGGATTATAAATTTGAAGCCGACATTATTCGCTCCCTTGGAAAAATTGCTGAAAACGGCCATCTATTGCGGGGCTTCAAACCGGTTTACTGGAGTGTTGTTGGCGGTTCCGCGCTTGCTGAAGCTGAAGTGGAATATCACGATAAAACCTCATTTTCTATCGACGTTAAATTTGAATTCGTTGATCAACCATCGATTGAAAAAAGAATTGATGGTTTAACGGGGAATGGAAAAATTTCCCTGGTGATTTGGACCACTACGCCATGGACATTGCCTGCCAACCAGGCAGTGTCTGCTCATGCAGATGTTGATTACGCATTGGTGCAAGTTGGCGATGAACGATTGTTAGTGGCTGAAACGTTAGTGAACAACGTTATGGCGCGCGCAAAAATAGAAACCCCGCAAATCGTTGGGCATGTTAAGGGCGCGGCATTGGAAAAGATGTTGTTGCAGCACCCATTCTATAATCGTCAGGTGCCGGTGATTCTAGGTGATCACGTGACTACTGACGCAGGTACCGGTTTTGTCCACACAGCACCTGACCATGGTGCAGACGACTTTAATGTCGGTTTGAAATACGGCATCGGCACGCTCAATTACATTGATGATCATGGTACCTATCGTTCTAATGTAGAATTTTTTGCAGGTGACCACGTATATAAAGTCGATGAAAAAGTGGTTGCATTATTAATCGAAAAAAATGCGCTGCTTGCACAAGGCAAAATTACCCATAGCTTCCCCCATTGTTGGAGAACCAAGACACCGCTGATTTTCCGCGCGACTCCGCAGTGGTTTGTGAGCATGAGCAAAAATAATTTGCGCGATCAGGTTGCGGCAGCGGTAGATGGGGTGCAATGGGTTCCTGATTGGGGTAAGGCTCGTATTGATTCGATGCTTGCTACGTCACCTGATTGGTGTATCTCCCGTCAACGAACCTGGGGAGTGCCGATTGCATTATTTGTGCACAAAGAGACACAGGATTTGCATCCGGAAACAGCGCGCCTGATCGAGGCAGTTGCTCAAAAAGTAGAGCAAGGTGGAATGGATGCATGGTTTGAATTGGATTCAAAAGAATTACTTGGTGCCGATGCAGATGCTTATCAAAAAGTAACTGATACCCTGGATGTATGGTTTGATTCCGGTGTTACTCATTTTGCGGTGCTTGCACAGCGTACGGGTCTCCGCTTTCCGGGGGATTTGTATCTGGAAGGTTCAGACCAACATCGCGGTTGGTTCCAGTCTTCACTCAAAACCTCGATGGCGATGAACGCTGTTCCTCCCTACAAAACTGTACTGACTCACGGGTTTACCGTAGATGCGAATGGCAACAAAATGTCCAAATCGTTGGGCAATGTAGTGCCACCGCAAAAAGTGATGAATGAATATGGTGCAGATGTGTTGCGCTTATGGATTGCTGCAACCGACTTCAGCAACGATATGCGTGTATCCGATGAAATTTTAAAACGCACCGCAGATTCTTATCGCCGTATCCGCAATACGGCACGTTTTATTTTGTCGAACCTTGTAGGTTTTAATCCTGAGGTTGATTTGGTGCCTATGGATCAAATGGTACAACTGGATCGGTGGATTGTAGGCCAAACTGCAAACTTGCAACAGGAAATTATCGATTGTTATAACAGTTATGACTTGCATTTGATTTACCAGAAATTGCATAACTTCTGCGTTGTGGAGCTAGGCGGTTTTTATCTGGATATCATTAAAGATCGCCAATACACCGTAAAAGCAGATGCATTGGCCCGTCGTTCGGCGCAAACTGCTTTGTATTATGTGATTGAGGCGATGGTACGTTGGATCGCTCCAATTTTAAGTTTCACTGCGGATGAAATCTGGCAAGTATTGCCAGGCAAACGTGAGGCGAATGTATTCGTCGCTGAATGGTTTCAGTTGCCTGCATTGCCTGCAAACTCTTTCGCAGATAATTACTGGGCATTAATCGCCGACATAAAAACAGCAGTAAACAAAGTCATTGAAGCCAAACGCACAGCAGGTGAAGTTGGTGGAGCTCTTGGCACCGAGGTAACGTTATTTGCCGATGATAAACTACAGGTTGAACTGCAAAAACTGGGCGACGAACTACGTTTTGTACTGATTACATCAACTGCCAATGTGCAACCACAAAGTGCTGCGCAAAATGCTGAGGCAACGGATGTGAGTGGCTTGCAAGTAGCAGTGAAAAAATCGGCGTACATTAAATGTGAGCGTTGTTGGCACCATCGTTCTGATGTGGGTGCTAATGCATTGCATCCAACTATTTGCCTGCGTTGCGTCACGAATGTTGAAGGCACAGGCGAAAGTCGTGCATTTGCGTAATGAGTAATCCTTCCCTTCTTTTCTTTGAAATAGCAAAAGAGAGGGAGGGATTTTAGAGTAAATAGTAATGACTGAAAAAATTTATCAAAAACCCTGGTTTTGGTACGCTACAGCGTTTGTGGTATTGGTTCTGGATCAGGCGAGCAAGCATGCGATTGAAGCCGCATTCGAATATGGTGAAACAAAAGTATTCACCTCATTTTTTAATTTCACTCTCGCATATAACACCGGTGCGGCATTTAGTTTTCTTGCCGATGCTGGCGGTTGGCAGCGCTGGTTCTTCGGTATTATCGCGATGGTAGCCAGTATTTTACTGATTGTGTGGATTGGGCGAGTAGCTGCTAGCAAGGTGCGCGAGGCATTTGCGCTTGCCTTTATTCTGGGTGGTGCATTAGGCAATCTCTACGATCGCATTGTTCTTGGGCATGTAGTGGATTTTATTGTGGTTCATTATGAAGACAACTATTGGCCTGCATTTAATCTTGCTGACTCGGCAATTACCCTTGGCGCTGCCGTGTTAATCATTGATATGTTGTTAAGTAAAGAGAAAAAATCCGATGCGTAACCTGGCAATTGGCCCTGGTACTAAAGTGACCCTGCATTTTGCCTTGCAGCTGGATAATGGCGATGTAGTTGACTCTAACTATGAGCGTAACCCTGCCACTTTCACGGTGGGTGATGGCAACCTACTGCCGGGTTTTGAGAAAGCATTATTTGGTATGTTTGAAGGCGAACACAAAACGCTTGTCATAACGCCAGAAAACGGTTTTGGTCAACGTAATCCTAATAACATCCAGGAAATTGCACGCAGCCAATTCAGTCCTGATCTCGAATTAAGCGAAGGATTAATGCTGTCTTTCGCAGATGCGCAAAAAACTGAATTGCCTGGTGTGGTGCAACGTTTCGATGATGAAATTGTTGTAATTGATTTCAATCATCCATTGGCCGGACGCGATATTCTGTTCGAAGTTTCCATTCTCAAAATTGAACCGGTGCAGGTGCATTGATTATGACTCAAATCAAACTTGCCAATCCCCGCGGTTTTTGTGCCGGTGTTGATCGTGCGATTGATATAGTAAATCGTGCGCTTGATGTTTTTGGGGCACCGATTTATGTTCGCCATGAAGTAGTGCATAACAAATTCGTAGTGGATTCCTTGCGCGAACGAGGGGCAATTTTTGTTGATGAAGTAGATCAGGTCCCTGACGATGTTATTCTGATTTTTAGTGCGCATGGTGTATCTCAGGCTGTGCGTAAAGAAGCTGAAGACCGCGGCTTGCAAATTTTTGATGCTACTTGTCCATTAGTGACCAAAGTTCACATTGAAGTCACACGCTACAGTCGCGAAGGTAAGGAATGTATTTTGATTGGTCATGAAGGCCATCCGGAAGTAGAAGGCACTATGGGGCAGTACAGTACTGCCAAAGGCGGTGCGATTTATCTGGTAGAGGATGAGTCGGACGTGGATGCATTACTTGTTAACGATGCGGAAAATCTCGCATACGTTACACAGACCACATTATCAATGGATGACACTGCCAAAGTTATCGAGGCATTGCGCAATAAATTCCCTAAAATCCAGGGGCCGCGTAAAGACGATATTTGCTACGCGACCACTAACCGTCAGGATGCGGTACGCCAATTAGCATTAGAGTGCGATCTGGTATTAGTTGTTGGTTCCCCGAATTCGTCAAACTCCAATCGCTTGCGCGAACTGGCAGAACGTTGCGGCACAGAAAGCTATTTAATTGACGGCCCTGATGATATCAACCCTGAATGGATTAAAAACCGCAAAAGTATTGGCATAACTGCCGGCGCATCAGCGCCGGAAATATTGGTAAAACAAGTCATTGATAAGCTCCGGGTTTTTGGTGCAGAACTGCCCATTGAAATGGACGGAACCCCGGAAAACATTAGTTTTTCCTTGCCTAAGGCGTTGCGGATTTGATGTTGTTGCATTCCGTAACGCTGAGCTTTTCTGATCTCAAACGGCCGACTTTCGATAAGAATAATTTAAATCCTTCCAGTTCCTGGCTCGCATGACAAATGCTAAGAGATCCCATTTGTAGACCTCCTTTGGATTGCTGGCTAGCTAAACGGCTCTCACCCGTTCCGACGAATGAAATATAACTTTCCACTGGGGTGTTGCTTGTTATCTCGATATTTTGCAATCCTCCTTGGGTAGCAATTTCGATTTCATCCGGATCCATCTGGGCGTCACCATCCTCGTCGATAAATATTCTCCATCCTGAATCCCAATCACCATTATTATTTAACATTACTATCCGTCGGTTTTTTTGCACGGCTACCAAGCGCGAGTATTGAATAGCTGAAATTATATTTTCGCGAGCAATACTGACTTGATATGAACTTATGAAAGCTGAAAAAGAGGGAACAACAATAAAAGATAATATTGAAAGTATGCAAAGGGTTATTAAAAGCTCAAATAAAGAAATACCTTGAACTGCATAAGAGGGGTTACGCATTAACTCATCCTTAAGTTGTTTCTGGTGCCATTTTGGCCGTTCACCCTGACTTCAAAACCTGTTATCGAGTGTCGATGGCTAAAGATTTTTAGAGTGTGTTAGGGTTCCTCAATATAAATCAGTGGGTATTTTGCGTCTAGTCTTAAGTTCTCACGTGGGCATTGTTGGTGAGGAGGATAAATGGAAAACAAGTCAAAAGGGTTTACCTTGGTTGAGTTGATGGTAACAGTATTGATTGCTGCGGTGCTCTTGGCAGTAGCCATCCCAAGTTTTGATTCGGCAATTGCAAATAACCGTTCGAATAGTTTAGGTGAGGAGTTTTCCGGTGCTCTGAGTTTTATAAGGCTGGAGGCATTAAAGCGCAGAGAGTTGGTCTCGCTGTGTGCAAGTAGGGACGGCATTAATTGTGCTGGCGCTAATGATTGGCGGGAAGGTTTTATTGCGTTTGTAGATTTTGCAGCAGAGGCTGACCCTGCCCCTTTGCTTGTTGATCCAACAAATAATCGTATTGTTTTGAAAGTGTGGGGGCCGCAAAACCCCGCAGCGCAAATTAATATTACTCGCAATGGAGTGGCTACTGAATTTGTTCGATATACGGGGGCCGGTATTCTTGCACGAGTGAATAGTGTGCCATCACCGGTCAATGCGCGCTTACGTATTAACGGGTGTACGGGAACATACGGACGTGATTTGGTTATTGGAATTGCTGGTGTAATTAACATCCGGCAAGCTAATTGTTGATATGGCGTGGGGATATTATGAATAAGCTATTTTTGCAACAAAAAGGTTTGGGGCTGATTGAAATATTAGTAGCAGTTTTTATTATCGGCTCCTCGCTTTTAGCAATAGCTGTATTGCAAAAACGCTCATTGGAATTAAATCATAATGCGTATGTGCGTACCCAGGCAAACATCATTGCTTATGAATTAATTGATCAAATTCGCGCAAGTACAACTTCGCGGGTTGCTCCGTTACAAATTCCAACCGCTACCGCAGTTAATAATCTCGTATCAAGTCGATTGCCTGGTGGAAGTGGTAGTGTAGCTTTGGTTAATGCGCGTGTTTATCAAATTCAAATTACATGGGCTGAGGCAAATGGATTGGATGCCAATAATGCCAAAAAGGATACAACAACCTTCCGCTACTCAGTTAGTTTGTAAGGTGCTAAGCAAATGACAAGTCGAAAATACCAAAATGGTCTGTCCCTTGTTGAGCTAATGATTGCTATTGCCTTGGGGCTATTTTTAATGGCGGGATTAGTTCAAATGTTTATAGGCAGTAAAGTTACTTTTACCGCCCAGCAGGGGTTGTCTCGTGTTCAGGAAAATGGGCGTTTAGCTATTGAATTTATATCGTCAGATGTTCGGATGGCCGGCTTTATGGGATTTAATGCTCGTGCCACCACGACATCAATTGGCTCACCATCAATAACCAATATGATTCCCTCGCCAAACGTTACGAACAATTACACTCGGGGTATTGAGGTCGTATCTCCGGCAGCGCCAATTAATGCTGTTGCTGGCACACAAGTTTTAGCCTTGCGTGGCGTTATCGCAAACTCAACTGCATCATTAGTTTCACCTCTAACTCCTGGCTCTATTACTGTGCCATTGGTTCAACAAGTTAATAATGGATGCGGTGGCGGCGTCGCCAGATTGAATGGGTTGTGTGTAAATGATGTTGCTGTTTTATCAGATGCAGAGCGCTCTATCATTTTTACTCCAACGGCTATCAACATTGCTGGTGGAAATATTATTGTTAATTATGCAGGTGGATGGGGAAACAAATTAGCCGATCTGCATAATTTTTATGATCGTGGCGCTCATTTAAGTGCGGGAACTAACACGATTTATTTTATTGCATTGAATGCCACCACTGGCAGGCGTGGACTTTTCCAGCAACTTAATAACCAACCGGCACAAGAGATTTTGGAGGGTGTAGAAAATATGGCCTTTAGCTTTAGCCGGGCCAGCGCTCCTACAACCTTCGTTTCAGCATTGAATCAAATTGGAAATCAATGGGCGAGTAACGATCCTCCGGTTGCATTGCGTGTGGAGCTTTTGGTGGCAAGTGTGGAAGATAATGTTACGGATGCTCCGCAAACGTATCGTTTTAACGGCGCCCCCCCTGTGGTAGCTGCAGATCGTAGGTTATATCAAACATTTAGCACTACTATCGCATTGCGTAATCGCTTGCCTTAATAAAAGCATGCAGAGGTTAAATTGATGAGCTTGTATAGGTTGCATAAAAATATTGATAGGAATAAAAAAATATCTTTGGTGGCCCAGTCCGGAGCCACAATGATTGTTGTTCTCATTTTATTGCTGCTGATGACTATTGTTGGTGTCTCCGCTATGCGCGGCAGTAATTTGCAAGAGCAGATGGCGGGAAATATGCGCGATAGGCAAATTGCTTTTCAAGCAGGTGAGGCTGCAAATCGCGTTGGTGAAGACGCAGTAATGTTATCTGCAAACCTACCTAATACGTCGGGAGCCCAGCAAGGTTTTATGCAAGCAAATAATGGCGGCGGTGGTTTTGCATTTTGGGATGCATATGCATGGGATGCCAATTTGCCAGGGTCTGCACCATCTAATCTTAATCTGGAAGCTAATTGGCAAACTCCTCGTTACGTTGTAGAAGCGTTGAATGTTGTAGAGGTTAATTTAGATATGTGTCTCGATGTTCCTTGTGTAAATAGCTTCCCCAAAAGGTTTTTTTATCGTGTTACTAGTCGGGGATTCGGAATGACACAAAATACTAATGTGTTTATCCAAACTGTTGTTGCTAGATATGAATAGTGACTTTTGAATTAACAGAGGTATTTATGAAAAACCCATTTTTTAAGCTGGGTGGGCTGTTTGTTTATCTATCAGCAACATTGTTTAGTGCAAACACTCACAGTATTACTCTTGCGCAATCACCGTTATTTCTTTCTTCGGGTGTAGAACCAAACATTATGTTTGTGTTGGACGACTCCGGTTCAATGCAGTTCGAATCTATACCTGAGAGTTTGATTATTCGGGATCCAAATAACACAGCGAGAGGAACTTTTTATCTATTTCCAATCGTCACCAATATGTATGGTGGTGCTTCATATACCAATTGGATTCCGACGTTCAATAATACAAATATTCATGGAATGATAATGCGTTCAAAAAATAATGCGCTTTATTACAATCCCGCTATTCGCTATTCACCTTGGCCTAGTTCAGCGGTAGCCGGCGGGACAATGGATAACGCAAACCCGACCTGTGCTCTTCACAATCCTCGCAGAGTTGGAACCGGACAAAATTATTGTCGTGATTTAACTGCAGATGTAAGCAATCAAACAAGCTTTGCTGGAATTGCTATTACTTGGCGATCATGTACATCCTTAAGTAATTCATCGTGCAGTACGCCGACTTCTCACAGTTATTATCCAGCGACCTATTACTATTATTCTGGTGGTGTCGGTGGAGAGTGGACATCGTCAAATTATACCAAACAGGAAATTCGCTCTGGCCAGACGTATAGTAATCATGGCCGTAACTCAGGTAAGCGCACAGATTGTAACTATAGTAACGGTGTTTTTCAGTCTTGTAGTTATGCTCAGGAAATTCAAAATTTTGCGAATTGGTACACTTATTATCGATCACGTATTTTGGCGACTCGCGCGGGTGTTGGTGCTGCATTCGCGGTTCAGGGGGAGGGAATGAGGGTTGGATTCGGTACGATTAATACCGGTACTACCACTGTTGATGGACAATCGGGAACCGTTGTTTTGAAAGGGGTGCGAACTTTCAATACAGCGGCTAAACAAACTTTTCTGCAAACTTTATACGATCACACCATTCCCAATGAAGGAACGCCATTGCGTGACGCGTTAGTCGCGGTTGGTGGCTATTATTCTCGCGCCGATAATGCTGGTCCATGGGGGAAGGAGCCTGGGGTAAATAACACGGAAGCTCACGCGGAGTGCCGTGCAAGTAACACGATTTTAATGACAGACGGTTATTGGGGCGTTGACGGTACTATTAATGTAGGGAATTCGGATAATACTAATGGGAGTGCGATTTCAGGCCCTAATAACAGCACATTTACATATACAGCCAAAGCTCCATTTAAAGATAGCCAAAGTAATACGTTGGCCGACGTTGCGATGGAATATTGGAAAAAAGATCTGCGTTCAACCTTGGCAAATAGAGTAAAACCTAATGATGTTGATCCTGCTTTTTGGCAGCATATGACAACTTTTACTGTAGGTTTTGGTGTGGAAGGATCTATTTCTCCCATTCCTGTTATTAAAGATGTAATAAATAACTCAACAGTAATTAATTGGCCAACCGTGGTCCCCAGTTCAATTACGGATCCAGCAAAAATCGATGATATGTTGCATGC
This sequence comes from Cellvibrio sp., assembly GCA_035490715.1. Lineage (GTDB taxonomy): Bacteria > Pseudomonadota > Gammaproteobacteria > Pseudomonadales > Cellvibrionaceae > Cellvibrio. The sequence goes on along the minus strand of DATJLF010000066.1, from coordinate 27,985 downwards.
GGCAATTAATGGCCATGGAGGATACTTCAGTGCACGCGAGCCAGATGTATTTGCTGAAGAACTTTCTAATGTATTGACTGATATAACACGTCGAGAAAGTAATAATGCTGCCGCCGCGGCTGCTAACTCAACAAGTTTGAATTCGAACAGTGTTGTTTACACTGCTGTTTTTGATAGTCAAAAGTGGACGGGTAGAGTGGAGGCGAGGCGCATAGAAAAAGGAAAAGTAATTGAACCACCTGTTTGGGAGAGTAAAACTTTACCAGCTGCTAACAGGAATATTTTCACTTTTAATGGGGCAGCAGGAGTGCCATTTTTATGGGGAGATACGAACAATCCCACTATCACTGCCGCCCAACAAGATCTATTAAAAGGAGGTCAATCAGATGCATATGGACAGGCACGGTTAAATTGGGTCAGAGGGGTTGATGATCCTTCTACTAACGCTGCTTTTGGGTTGCGCTTCCGTGATGGTAAATTGATTGGAGATATAGTTAATTCTGACCCTGCTTTAGCGGGAACTAATAGTCTTTATTATGAAAACCTATCCCCTGCCCTCGGAGGGGATAAATACGCAAAATGGTATGAGACAATCAAAAAAGTTCGTAAACCCGTTCTTTATGTAGGGGCTAATGACGGGATGTTGCATGGCTTTAATGCTGGCACTACCGGAACTCCTGGTTTAGAAGTATTTGCGTATGTTCCTTCTCAGGTTTATGACAAGTTGCGTGGACTTGCAAATATAGGTTATGGCGAGAAAACAGGCTCGTATCCTCATCAATATTCCGTCAATGGTCCTATTCACGTAGGTGATGCATACATAAATGGCGAATGGAAAAATCTATTGGTTGGCACGCTCGGCGCTGGAGGAAAAGGAATTTTCGTTTTGGATATTACTGATCCGGATAGCTTTGATTCCTCTGATGTTTTGTTTGAGTTAACTGGGTCTGACTATGCTGAGTTGGGGAATATAACCAGTATGCCGGTTATCGCCCCTGGGGAGGACAATAAATGGAAAATATACGTATCTAATGGTTATAACTCCACAAGTGGCAGGGCATTTTTAGGCGTTATTGACATTGAGTCGGAAATTCAAAGGGCACTGGATAAAAAAAATAAAACAACTATTTCTAAAGGGGTGACTCGCTTTATACCGACTGACTCTTCAATCGATAACGGCTTAAGTGCACCTGCTTTACTGATTGGAGATAAAGGTGGTGTCTATACAGCATATGCAGGTGATCTAAATGGAAATATGTGGAAATTTGATTTGGCTGGAGATACACAGTCTTCTTGGAAGGTTGCATATGGAGCACCTTTATTTGTTGCTAAGGATACAAAAGGAAATGCGCAGCCAATAACGGGAGCTCCAACGATAGGTTATAACTCATTAACCAGTCCTGCATCTCGAGTGGTTTATTTTGGTACCGGAAGGTATTTGGCTTCAACGGATAACGTGGCAGGTACCGATGTACAGAGCTTTTATGCAATCGCAGATAAGGGTGTTCGTGTTACGGCAACAAATCGTTCTACACTACATGTTAAAACTATTACGCAATCGGGATCTCAGCGTACAGTTTCCGGCGAATTTAACTTTACCCCATCGCCAGTTAACGCGGTGAATTGGAAAAATGTTGATGGCTGGTATATGGATCTTAATCCCGGTGAGAAAATGATTACCAAACCATTATTGATTTTTGATCGTTTGATATTTACCACTGTTACACCCAGTTCAGATGCTTGTGAGCCTGGTGGTAAAGGCTGGTTAATTGAATTGGTTGCTACTGGCGGGAATTATGTAAAAACGAGTCAGCCAATATCATTAGATGCTCCAATTCTGAGTAGCATGGTTGCTTATTACGGCAATCCTCTACCTTCGGGTCAAAATGGAAGTGCCAGTCCTACTTCTGGTGCAAGTTCAAGCGCGAACTCGGACTGCGCGTCAGGTGATCAAGGAGATATCATCATTGTTGGTAATAAAATTAACGCGAAGTCTGAAGCCGTTGCTGGAAAAGGCAGGTGTCAGGTTCTTGGTCGGCAATCGTGGAGGGAGTTACGCTAATGACATTTAAAATAAAATATCCCAAATTTAATGCTGGGTTTACATTAATTGAAGTTTTATTAGCCGTTACTATTGCCGCTATTGTTGGTTCGATTGCTTATTCGTCATACTCAACGTCATCTGCAAAAACCAGTCGCACAGAAGCGCGAAATGAGTTAACTGAGATAGCGCAAGAGTTACAACGATGTTTTACAGTGTACGGCCGGTTTGACGATCCTAATAATGGTTGTGCAACTTGGGAGCGTTTGGAGGGGAATAAATCAATTGATACTCGAACTGGTCTGTACGAAATTCGTTTGCAGGACGATGGCAATGCAGCAAATGATGCAACTACCTTTGAGTTAAGGGCAACTCCTAAGGCTAATGGTAAACAAGTAAAGGACTCCGAGTGTCAAATGTTTTCGTTACGCAATACAGGGGCCTTTGTTGCAACGAATGCAAGTAATCAAGACTCTCCTCGGTGTTGGTAACAGTTAATTATCCTGCCTGCTACGGTGGGTAGGATGATTACTCATCATCAAGCCCCAACTTTTGTAATCTATATCTCAGCGATCTAAAACTTATTCCTAAATACTTGGCTGCTAAAGTTTTGTTCCATCTGGCGTGTTCCAGTGCATTACATAGGATTTCCTTTTCTACATCCTGCAAATATTCATCAATTGATGGATACTCTGCACAACGTGCAGAGTAATCCACATTAACTGTGCTTCTCGAATCATTAACAGTTTTTGTTGTGGGGTAAGTTTTTTCCGAGCGATCAAATGTGTTTTCCTGATCGCGTAATTGCAAATCTTCTGCATTAATTATTTTGCTGTCGCACAATGTAAATGCACGCTCAAGGATATTTTCCAGCTCTCGCACGTTGCCAGGAAAGTGATAGCTTTCCAATAGGTGCAGCGCAGACGTTGTCAATTTTGGGCACGGTAAATTAATGTCAGATGATATTTTTGTAAGTAAATGCTGAGTTAATAAGGGAATATCCTCCCGACGTTCACGTAATGGTGCAACAGTCAGCTGAATAACATTTAATCGGTAGAACAAATCCTGACGAAATCGCCCGTCTTTAACTTCTGTTTCCAGGTTTTTATGCGTGGCACAAAGAATTCTGACGTCGGTTGTTATTTCATCGGCGGCCCCTACCGGGCGCACAGATTTTTCCTGAATTGCACGTAGCAATTTAACTTGCATGTCGAGTGGTAAATCTGCAACTTCATCAAAAAATAAAGTACCGCCTTCAGCAGCCTGGAATAAGCCTATTTTGTCTTGATGTGCTCCTGTAAAACTTCCTTTCTTGTGACCAAAAAATTCGCTTTCCATTAATTCACGTGGAATTGCTCCGCAGTTAACTGCAATAAACGGTTTGCTCGCTCTTGGGCCGAGATCGTGAATAGAATGAGCTACTAATTCTTTTCCAGAGCCGGATTCACCGCTGATGTAAACAGGTGCTTGTGATCGCGCCAGTTTCTCAATGCTACGGATTAAATCTTGAATGGCTTTGGATTCACCGATGATAGGTGTTAATTTTGGAAGGGGTTGTGGTGTTAGTTGACTTGACTCGATTGCGGTTCCAACAAGTTTGCGTAACGTAGCTAGATCCACTGGCTTGGATATGAAGTCAAATGCACCGGCTTTCATGGATTCTATAGCAGTATCTATACTACCGTGAGCTGTAATGACCGCCACGGGAAGCTGCGGTTGATGCTGTTGAATAAATTCAACAATTTCTAAACCATTACCATCAGGCAAACGCATATCGGTAAGGCATAAATCGTAAGTATTCGTTGTGAGCAGTTGCTTGGCCTTTGCAACGTCAGCAGCGCTTTGAGTATCAATTTGCATTCTGCCAAGCGTAATTTCCAATAGCTCACGTATATCTGGCTCGTCATCAATGATCAATGCGCGTTTCTGAGTCATATTTTTTCTTCTATTGGTTTGCTTTTTCTGGATGGGCAAGCTGCAAATGGAAACAACTTTCGCTTTTGCCATTGCGTTTATAAGAGATGATAGCCTGATTTGCTTCGCACAACTCTTTACAAATATATAGTCCTAGACCTGAGCCAGTATTCTCGGTTGTGAAAAACGGTTCAAACAAATGGCGAATATTTTCATCGCTAATACCAGGGCCAAAATCAATCACCCGAATATAGGGTTGTTGATGGTCTATGTCTATACCGATTTCAATGCGCAGTTTTTGTCCCCCATGTCGAATACCGTTATCAAACAAATTGGTTAATACTTGTTGCAGTTGGCTTGTATCGAACTTTGCCAGCAAAACAGATGAGGTGCTGACATCATCAAATTCATGAGGCTCAATAATAGAGGTACCTATAGTTTTTTCTTCGATACTAATAATAAGTTGATTGCCATTGCTTTTGCTATTTTTGTAATCTGTGATGAAGTTAGGAAGCCATTGCTGCAAATTAATCTGTTCAGGTTTTGCTGATTTACGCCGCGATAATTGCAGGATGTTTTCAATGATTTGATTAACCCGTTTGCTGTGGTTGTTAATTATCTCCAGTAAACGATGATCACTTTGGGGTAATGAGGGAGATTCCCCCAGCAGTTGACTGGCATGGCTGATTGCACCTAATGGATTGCGAATTTCATGGGCAATGCTCGCGGTCAGTCGACCGAGTGACGCCAGCTTAAGTTGTTGGGCTTGTTGATTGAGTGACCGAACATCCTCCAGGAAAATAAGTGTTTCATTTGGGTTGCCGTGCTCAAGGTGGGCAAAGTTAACTTTTACTTCGGTAGTGGTTTGCCCTTCTATTTTCATTTGTGGTGAATGGTCAGCATTATTGCGCATCCAGGATTGGTATTTTTTATAAAGCTCTGGAAATTTATCGAGCTTTACTGATTGTGTTGATTCGATATTCTTATTCAATAATTTGGTTGCAGATTGATTCCAGAGCTCAAGCTCCAGATTTTTATTCAATACTACGATTCCGGTGCGCATGCGTTCCACAATCAATTGGGCCAGTTTTTGTAGGTGTGCGGCATGGGCAGCTTGAGCTTGAGCTTCAGCATAGGATATGCGAATTTTTTTGGTGAGATGTTGGAATAACAGGGCAGTTAAAAATGCTAATGCACCGAGACTACCAGAAGCAAAAATGGCCTTGTTATCCGAGCTTGTAGCCAGAAATCGAAAACCCCCTTCACATAGGACGACCAGCGTAGTTATCGCGGCAAGAAATAATGAAATACGCTCGCGCAACATAATACCGCCGGCGGCAATAGCTACTAATAGCAAATAGCCCAGCCCGCTAACTGCACCACCACTTGCATGCATCAGTAAGCTTATTGCTGCAACATCAATAAATAATGAGCCAAAAAGTTTGCGTTGTGATGGAGAAAATTCCAGTTGCCACATGACGATTAATGTCATGCAATTAATAGCGGTGTAAACAGCCGATGTGTAAAAAAATAGCTGGGAGTTATCGTTGCCCAATACTTTTGGTGCAACCTGTAATTCGAACATTATTAATAACAAACTACCTAACAGTGTTCGGTAATAGGTATAAATGCGAAGTAAGTCATAGGGGTTATAGTTATTGGCGTTGTCGGGTAACAGCTTATTCATGACAGAAGTTGATCCTGAGTAGGGCTGGATGCGCAAAATCCACGTGGCATTATTGATCTGAATCGCGGACAATGCCTGCTTTTCGCAAGTTTATACAGCCTTTGGCGATTGTGCTGCGCGCAATGTCAGATGCCGAAGCTTTTTGTTTCTTCGTTAGATCAGGGCGCTTATGTTGCCATTAAAGTTGATTCTGTCCCAAATAAATACGCTGGTTGGTGATATCCCGGGTAATACTGCCAAGGTAATTGCAGTAGCACGTGAAGCGCTTTCTATTTCACCGGTTGATGCGATTCTTTTTCCCGAGCTTACCCTGACAGGTTATCCGCCTGAGGATCTTTTGTTACGGCCCAGCCTGGAATTGCGTATAGAGCAGGCACTGCAACAAATTCAGAATGCTAATTTTGCCACTAGCCTGATTATTGGATATCCGCGCTTGCGCGCAGGCAAGTTATACAACATGGCCGGGGTTATCCAAAATGGCAAGTTGGTAGCTGAGTACGCCAAACAGTGCCTCCCTAATTACCAGGTATTTGACGAAAAACGCTATTTTGTGGCGGGCGATCAACCATGTCTTTTTGAATTAAGCGGAGTTCCTGTTGCATTAAGCGTTTGTGAAGATATTTGGCATCCCGAGCCTATGGCCCAAGCAAAAAGCGCAGGTGCGAAGTTGATGCTAAACCTGAATGCTTCCCCATACCATCAGGGTAAGCAAATAGAGCGTGAGGCCGTGGTTGCCGCGCGCGCGCGCGAAGGGGGCATGCCAGTGGTGTATACCAATCTGGTTGGTGGGCAGGATGAACTGGTGTTTGATGGGGGTTCAATTGTTGTTGATGCCTCCGGTCAAACGTGTTTTCGGGCTCCCGCATTCGATGAAGGGCAGTACCCGATTCAACTTCAATGGGATGAGTTGCAGGTTCAAATTCCTGCGCAACACATCGCAACTATTCCTGACAACCTCGCTACAGTCTATAAAGCCTTGGTAGTAGGCATGCGCGATTACGTCAACAAAAACCGCTTTAAAGGTGTAGTGCTGGGCTTGTCCGGGGGAATAGATTCTGCGCTGACACTGGCAATTGCTGTAGATGCGCTTGGTGCAGATCGTGTTGAGGCGGTCATGATGCCGTTTCGTTACACTTCCGATCTAAGTAAAAATGACGCTGCTGAGGAGGCCGCCCGCTTGGGTGTGCGTTACAGTTCAATTTCCATCGAGCCGATGTATGAAGCGTTTATGGCGGCATTGGCAAGCGAATTTGCGGGTACAAAACGCGACACTACCGAGGAGAATTTGCAGGCTCGTTGTCGTGGGGTGTTGTTGATGGCAATCTCCAATAAAAAGGGTTATCTGGTTCTCACGACCGGTAATAAAAGTGAAATGGCCGTGGGATATTCCACATTATATGGCGACATGGCGGGAGGTTTTGACGCCTTGAAGGATGTGCCTAAAACATTGGTTTTCGCTTTATCCCGGTATCGAAACACATTAGGTGCGGTGATTCCTGAAACTGTCATTACACGTCCGCCATCAGCGGAGTTGGCGCCCGATCAGAAAGATGAAGATAGTTTGCCTCCTTACGACATCCTCGACCAGATTCTGGAGTTGTATGTGGAACAGGATTTGAGTGCAGAGGCAATCATTGCCCGGGGTTTTAATCGTGAGCAAGTAGAGCGAGTAGTGCGTCTGGTAGATATTAATGAGTACAAACGCCGTCAAGCGCCCATTGGAGTGCGTATTACCGAGCGTGGTTTTGGCCGTGACCGCCGTTACCCCATTACATCAGGTTGGAAAATGGGGCATTGATCGCCCATAAAAAAGACCGCATTAGCGGTCTTTTGGCGTGAGGTGGATGATTAATTAGGGCGAGAGACAGCAGTGGATTCCTTGTACTGCGGATCGTAAATTGTGCGTGTATCAAAGCCGGTAATTTCGTCTTTGCTGAACACTCCAAAGGTAAGGATCGCTAACCAGCGTGACCGGCCATTGTTATACATAAATTCCTGATTGAAACTGCCGTCTTTGCTTAGGGCCGGGTAATCAGGATAATTGAGTTTAAGGATCTCAAGTATCTCTTCTGCCTGGGGATTCATTTTGAGCAGATAATAAGCTTGGGTCATCACCGCCAGGGCGTCAGGCATCGCGGGGGCTTGCGGGAAGTTTTCCAGTACATAGCGGCCGCGGCCGAGGGCAGCAATATAAGCGCCGCGTTTGAAGTAATAATTGGCTACGTGAATTTCGTAGCGAGCCAAATAGTTGCGCAAATAGATCATGCGTTTTTTAGCATCTGCCGCGTAAGAGCTGTCGGGGAAGCGATTAAGCAACTGGGTAAAATTTGCGAGTGATTCACGCGCAGCACCAGGGTCACGACGGGTGGTATCTACGGGCATTACCCGCTCAAACATGCCTTTATCTTTGGTGAAGGAGCTCATACCCAACATGTAATAGGCGTAGTCCACATTACGATGTTGAGGATGAAGGCGAATAAAGCGATTGGCGGTAGCGATAGCGGCATCAGGCTCATCGGAGCTGTATTGGGCGTAAATCAATTCCAGTTGCGCTTGCTCGGCATAGGTGCCGAAAGGAAAGTTTTCTTCCAGCGAGTTCAGGTTTTTGATCGCAGATTCCCACTGGCTGTTTTCAAGTTGTTTGGTGGCAGCGTTGTACAAATCTGCTTCGGTAGTGTATTCAGGCTCTTTGGAGGAGCAGGCAGTCAGCAAAACAACGGAGCTGAGCAACAAACAGGGCAGGAATCGCATAGGGTTATAAACTCTTAATCTCGACAAATGTAGACCCCGATTTGCGGGGCAGGGTATTTAAACACAGAGCTTGGCGGATACCAATCTGGCCAAAAGAAAAGCTCCTGATTTCCGCTGTGCTGACCGATGTGCGACGCAGCTTTACTTGAGGTTATTGAATGAAAGATGTGTTTGACCTGAGTGCCCAGGTCCCGATCCAGATGAACGGCATGCGCTTCGACCAGATCGCATCCGAGTTGTTCCCGGACTTCTCCCGCTCGCGTTTGCAAAGTTGGATCAAAGATGGCCAGCTTAAGGTGGATGGCCGTGTTGCCAAACCCAAAGATAAATTAATTGGTGGTGAAACCCTTGAATTGAAAGCGGAGCTTGAGGCTCAGGGTGAATGGGAACCGGAAGAGATTACCCTCGATATCATTCATGAAGATGATGATCTGATCATCATCAACAAACAGGCCGGGCTGGTTGTGCATCCGGCAGCCGGTAATTACACCGGCACTTTGGTGAATGCATTGATTAATCATATTCCCGGGTTGGTTAATTTGCCGCGTGCGGGGATAGTGCATCGTCTGGATAAAGAAACGACTGGCTTGATGGTTATCGCTAAAACGCTGGAGGCCCATACGGATTTAGTGGAGCAACTTGCAGACCGCACTGTCAGTCGTGAATATGAAGCGGTTGCTGTGGGGGCTATGACCGGTGGAGGAACCGTAGATGCACCTATGGGGCGTCATCCGATCCAGCGCAAACTGATGGCGGTGCTTAGCGCCGGTGGTAAACGTGCAATCACCCACTACCGTGTGGCCAAACGTTACCCGAGCCATACTCACATTCGTGTGAAGTTGGAAACCGGGCGCACGCATCAAATCCGTGTGCACATGGCCCACATCGGCCATGCCCTGGTAGGTGATCAAACCTACGGCAACCGTTTCAAAATTCCTAAAGGCGCCAATCAGCATTTGATCGATACTCTGAAAAATTTTCCGCGCCAAGCCTTGCATGCTTTTAAGCTGGGATTGGAACATCCGGGTACCGGTGAATACACCGAGTGGACTGCTCCGTTACCTGCAGATTTTAAAAATCTGTTGGATGCGCTCAATAGTGGATACACCTTGGTTGATGACTGAGTCATTTGGAATTGTGCCGGAGTGGCCAGCTCCTCGGGGAGTGAAAGCGTTTATTAGCACTCGCACCGGCGGCTTCAGTTTGCCACCTTATGCAAGCAATAATTTTGGTTTGCATGTGGGCGATGATCCGGTTTTGGTCGAGAAAAATCGCGCACAACTGTGCGAGCGTATAGGCTTGATAAAAACACCCCAATGGTTGGAGCAAATCCATGGTGTGAAAGTCGTCAATGCAAAGCCGGATGGGGTTGTGCGCACTGCTGATGGAAGCTATAGCAATGTGTCTGGTCAGGGATGTTTGGTAATGACGGCAGATTGCTTGCCTGTTTTGCTGTGTGATAAGCAAGGAAGGCAGGTAGCTGCACTCCACTGTGGTTGGCGCAGTCTTGCAAAGGGTATTTGTGAGCGTGCGCTGCAGAAATTCAGTGGCAACCCTGCCGATATTTTGGTTTTTCTGGGTCCCGCTATCTCCCAGCCGAATTTTGAAGTCGGTATCGATGTGTTGGAGGCCTTTTTTAAAAGTGCCCGCACCCATGAGCACAGTGAGAGGGTGGCAAATGCATTTGTCTCAGCCCATCGTCCGCTGCACTTTTTTGCGGATATCTACGCCTTGGCCCACGCGGAACTAAACTCGCTGGGGGTCACTGCGATTTACGGTGGTAACTACTGTACTTATAGAGATACAGAACGTTTTTTTTCTTACCGTCGGGATAAAACCACAGGGCGTATGGCAAGTTTGATTTGGCTGGAATAAATTGTTAGTCGAATCCAAAACTGCTTTTAGGGTGTCTTACATAAAAATCACGCGGTTAGCTCTGAATCATCAACAAGGAAACTATTATGGATCTTGATCAAATTGAAAAACTGAATGAACTCAAACAAAAAGGGCTTATTTCAGAAGAGGAGTATCAGCAGGCTAAGGAACGAATCCTTGGCTCCCAGTCAAAAAGCCAGTCTGGCACGCAAATTTCACAAACTATTATCAAAACCAATAATTACGACTTTGCAATGGTGCTACACCTCTCCCAGCTCTGTTCCTGGGTGTTTCCTTTCCTGGGAATCATTGTGCCGCTCATTATGTGGCAATCCAAAAAAGATGATCCTTATATCGATCAGCAAGGCAAAGTTGTCATGAATTGGCTTTTTAGCGCGCTTATTTATGCGATTGTCAGTGTGATCCTTTGCGTTGTGATTGTAGGTTTCTTTTTATTGGCGGCTTTGTGTATCTGTTCAATTGTATTTGCCGTTATGGGTGCAATTGATGCCAACAAAGGCGTCATAAAAAACTATCCGCTTACCATCAAATTTTTTGATGTACAAGAAACTCCTCGCCCGACTTCGAACATGCCCTCACAAGGGTAATGTCCAATTTCCGTTTTTATGGATTCATTTCAAGTAGATGCTCCGCATCTGCTTGAAAACCTGTAGCGCGCCCCCACGTTTGCTTCACCAATTAGTGACATCGCGCTTGAGGTAATCCATGCGTATCGACCGTTTAACCAACCAATTACAAGTTGCCTTATCAGACGCTCAATCCATCGCCTTGGGACAAGACCACAGCCAGCTTGATCCAGGCCATTTATTATTAGCGATGATTGACCAGAAAGGTGCCGGCAGTGTGCGCCTCTTGCTTAGTCAGGCGGGTTTTGATGTTGCCGGTTTGCGAACAGCCCTTAATGAATACGTAGAAAATCTTCCGCAAATTAAAAATCCCACCGGGGAAGTCACGATGTCACCAGACATGGTGCGATTGTTAAACCTTGCAGATCGCCATTCACAAAAAGTGGGTGATAAGTTTGTCTCCAGCGATTCGGTGCTAGTGGTTTTAATGACGGAGTCTCAAGGCGCGGTTGCGGATTTATTGAAAAAATTCGGCAACGCACAGCGGTTGCAACAAGCCATTCAAAAAGTGCGTGGCGGTGATACTGTTGATGATGCTGATTCTGAAGGCAATCGCCAGGCATTGGAAAAATACACAGTTGATTTAACCGCGCGCGCCGAAGCGGGCAAGCTGGATCCGGTAATTGGTCGCGACGATGAAATTCGTCGCACTATTCAGGTGCTGCAACGCCGTAGCAAAAATAATCCTGTGTTAATTGGTGAGCCGGGCGTAGGTAAAACCGCAATTGTGGAAGGGCTTGCGCAACGTATTGTCAATGGTGAAGTGCCTGAAGGTTTAAAAGATAAACGTTTGTTATCGCTTGATCTTGGTGGCTTGCTTGCCGGTGCGAAGTTTCGTGGCGAATTTGAAGAGCGTTTGAAATCTGTTATCAATGAACTGAGTAAACAAGAAGGCCGGATAATTTTATTTATTGACGAATTGCACACCATGGTCGGCGCTGGAAAAGGTGAGGGCGCGATGGATGCCGGGAACATGCTTAAACCTGCGTTATCGCGTGGTGAATTGCATTGCGTGGGAGCAACCACACTGGATGAATATCGTAAATACATTGAAAAAGATGCTGCGCTGGAACGCCGCTTCCAGAAAGTGTTGGTGGATGAACCTAATGAAGAAGATACCATCGCGATTCTGCGTGGTTTGAAAGAGCGTTACGAAGTTCACCATGGTGTGGATATCACAGACTCAGCAATTATTGCTGCCGCAAAGTTGTCGCAACGTTATATCACTGATCGCCAATTACCGGACAAAGCGATTGATCTGATCGATGAAGCCGCAAGTCGTATCCGGATGGAAATAGACTCCAAACCGGAAGAGATGGATCGTCTTGAGCGCCGTTTGATCCAATTAAAAATTGAACGCGAAGCGGTAAAAAAAGATGAGGATGAGGCGAGTAAAAAACGCCTTGCCAAAATTGATCTTGATATCGATAAGATCGAGCGCGAATACGGCGACCTGGAAGAAATCTGGCGCGCTGAAAAAGCGGCATTGCAAGGTTCCCATGAAATAAAAAGTCATCTGGAGCAAGCGCGTTTTGAATTGGAAGAAAAGCGCCGCAAAGGCGATCTCGCGCGCATGAGTGAATTGCAATATGGAATTATTCCGCAGTTGGAAAAGCAACTGGATATGGCCAGCCAGGCAGAAATGATGGAAATGAAATTGCTGCGCAATAAAGTTTCTGATGAAGAGATTGCTGAAGTGGTGTCCAAGTGGACCGGTATTCCTGTTTCCAAAATGTTGGAAGGCGAACGCGAAAAGTTATTGCGTATGGAAGATTCATTACACAAGCGTGTAATTGGTCAACACGAAGCTGTAGTTGCGGTAGCCAATGCTGTACGCCGTTCACGCGCCGGGCTGAGCGATGCAAATCGCCCTAATGGATCCTTTTTATTTTTAGGGCCAACTGGTGTTGGTAAAACGGAATTATGCAAATCACTGGCGGAATTTTTATTCGACACCACTGATGCATTGGTGCGTATCGATATGTCTGAATTTATGGAAAAACATTCTGTTGCACGTTTAATTGGTGCCCCACCGGGTTATGTGGGTTATGAAGAGGGCGGTTATCTCACCGAGACCGTCCGCCGCAAACCTTATTCGGTGGTATTACTAGACGAAGTGGAAAAGGCGCATCCGGATGTATTCAATATTTTGTTGCAAGTACTGGATGATGGTCGTTTAACCGATGGCCAGGGGCGCACGGTAGATTTTCGCAATACGGTTATCGTAATGACCTCTAATCTTGGCTCGGATCGAATTCAGGAATTAGCGGAAGATAAATCGTTTGACACTGTTAGCTTCGATACTTTTGTGAGTGATGATTTGAATAATTCACTCAATAACGAAAATCGTTACAACGCCATGAAAGATGCAGTAATGGAAGTGGTTGGTGGCCATTTCCGTCCGGAATTTATTAACCGTATTGATGAGGTTGTAGTGTTCCATCCTCTCGGTCGCGAACAAATTAGAGGTATTGCTGATATTCAATTGGAATTATTGCGTAAACGTTTGGCTGAACGCGAATTGAGCCTGGAGTTGGACGATAACGTGATGGATAAACTGACCAGTGTTGGATTTGATCCGGTGTATGGTGCGCGTCCCTTAAAACGTGCTATTCAGCAGTTGATCGAAAATCCGTTGGCGCAGGATATTCTCGGCGGTAAATTCGTACCGGGATCCATTATTCATGGGAAACTGCTGGGCGATAAAATTGTGTTTGACCCAAAACGGTTGAATTGATTAAAGAAGGCCATTCGTGAGGAAGCGAATGGCCTTTTGCATTAAGTCGGCTTTTAACAAGCTTGATTAATGATTACCTGGCTAATATTTCTTTGTTTGGCTTTTTCCTCTTCGTCCATAATTACGGTTTCGCCGTTTTCATTTTGCATTCTAATCGGGGCCCCTGAGTTCAAAACATCCAAATTTTGTTTCGCTCGGGTGCAGCGCATCGGATCTTTAAGTGATGCATCATTGGGTATTTGCGCGGTTGATGCCTGAGAAGTTGCTGTCGCAGACGCCGGTGTCGGGTCGCTATGGCCTGTACGGGTCTTTACCAGCTTTGCTTGTACATCTTTTGGAGGATGCTCCCCATAATGCACGACGCCTTTACTATCGGTCCATGTGAAGACTTTCCCGTCTTTGGCAAAACTGCCAAGGCTAGCGCCACTGAGCAACATACCGGAAAGAATCAAAACGACTGAACACTTCATGGAAATCTGCCTTAGAGAATAGCTGTGGAATGTCCCCAACTATAGACCGAATAGTTGGGTCGTGAAACTGCGTCGCCCAAATCTGTGAGCAAGTGCAAGCCCTGACGGGCGTGAAATCAGGTTACCGTTCGATAATACCTGCTAAAAAATGAACAAAAGCTGGCTATTTTCTTGACATTGCTGTTTATCTTGGGAGAATTGCCACTCCGCTAGATGGCCTGCAGATGTCCCTAAGCTGGGGCGTTACTCTGCTTCCCGCCAAGTCACCCTCTTGGCGACCCATCTAATGGCGCGGTTCCTACCAGAACCTGCCTGAGAAAACCTGTGCATACCTGCCTGGTTTTCGTTGATCCGATCCTGACCTTGCCGGGTTTTGATCGTGGATCATTCACGGTGTTGGCCTGCCCTAAGTGCCAATGCTTTCCTGTGTGATTCTTCGCTGATTTACCAACGGCATAACTTTTGGCTTTTACAGCCATTGGTAACAATTAATCGGCGAATGACGCGCGCGCGCACATATGCGATTCACATCCTAAAAGGGGAATTATTGTGGAAATGCTTTCCGGCGGAGATATGCTCATCCGCGCCCTGAAAGACGAAGGTGTTGAGTACCTTTTCGGCTATCCAGGCGGCGCTGCCCTGCATATTTACGATGCCATCTTTCGTCAAAGCGACGTTAAACACATTCTTGTTCGCCATGAACAAGCAGCTACTCACGCAGCCGATGCCTATTCGCGCGCGACCGGTAAAGTCGGTTCGGTGCTTGTAACCTCAGGCCCTGGCGCAACCAATGCGATTACCGGTATTGCGACTGCTTACATGGACTCCATTCCGATGGTGGTTATCTCCGGTCAGGTAATGAGTCACCTGATTGGTGAAGATGCCTTCCAGGAAACCGACATGGTGGGGATTTCCCGCCCGATCGTGAAGCACAGCTTCATGGTCAAACACGCCAGTGAAATTCCGGATATCGTTAAAAAAGCTTATTACATTGCCGCTACCGGCCGTCCTGGCCCAGTGGTTATCGATGTACCTAAAGACATCACCAGTCCGTTGTACACTTTCCCGTACGAATATCCGGAGAAGGTGAAAATGCGTTCCTACAATCCGGCAACGCGCGGTCATTCCGGCCAAATCAAAAAAGCCGTTCAGTTGCTACTCGGCGCCAAGCGCCCGATGATTTATTCCGGTGGCGGTGTGATCCAGGGTAATGCCTCTCACTTACTTAAAGAATTAGTAGATGCATTGAATTATCCGGTGACTAATACTTTGATGGGATTGGGCGCTTATCCGGGAACGGGTAAAAATTTCCTCGGTATGTTGGGAATGCACGGCACTTACGAAGCCAACACGGCGATGCATCACAGTGATGTGATTCTTGCTGTAGGCGCACGTTTTGATGATCGCGTAACTAACGCTGTTAGCAAATTTTGCCCGAACGCAAAAATTATCCACATCGATATCGACCCGGCTTCTATTTCCAAAACTGTTGTTGCCGATGTTCCTATCGTTGGTGCAGTGGATAGCGTGCTCACTGAAATGCTTGCCCTGATTAAAGAGAGCAGCGAAAAACCGGATGCGCAAGCACTCGCCGCATGGTGGGAACAAATTAACGAATGGCGCGAGCGTCACGGTATTTACACACAAAATCGTTTTGATACCACCAGCGATAAAATCAAACCGCAAGAAGTTATCCAGGCGATCTGGGAAGTTACCAACGGCGATGCTTATGTAACGTCCGACGTAGGCCAACACCAAATGTTTGCCGCGCAATATTATCGCTTTGATAAACCGCGCCGCTGGATCAACTCCGGTGGTCTCGGCACTATGGGCTTTGGTTTGCCTGCAGCGATGGGTGTACAAGTTGCGTATCGCGATGCAACCGTTGTGTGTGTTACCGGTGAAGGTTCAATCCAGATGTGTATCCAGGAATTATCCTGCTGCACCCAATACCATTTGCCGGTAAAAATTATTTGCTTGAACAACCAGGCGCTGGGCATGGTTCGCCAATGGCAAGACATGCAGTACTCAGGTCGCTACGCGGAAAGTTTGTATGAAGATTCGTTGCCGGACTTCATTAAACTTGCCGAAGCTTATGGCCATGTGGGTATGCGTGTAACCAAACGTGAAGAGCTGAAACAAAAACTGGAAGAATGTTTTGCGCTGAAAGATCGCGTTGTATTTATGGACATCATGGTCGATCAATCCGAACACGTTTATCCCATGCAGGTTGCCCAGCAATCCATGCGCGATATGATCCTGAGCAAAACGGAGCGCACATAAGATGAGACGTATTATTTCTGTTCTCCTGGAAAACGCTCCCGGTGCACTCTCGCGTGTTGTTGGTTTGTTCTCCCAACGCGGTTACAACATTGAATCACTCACTGTTGCACCGACGGAAGATCCAACCCTTTCGCGTTTAACGCTGACGACAATTGGCGATGATCACAAAATCGAGCAAATCACCAAGCACCTCAATAAATTAATTGATGTGGTAAAACTGGTGGATTTGACCGAAGGTTCGCATATCGAACGCGAATTAATGCTGATCAAAGTCAAAGCGTCTGGTGCGCAACGCGCAGAAGTAAAACGTTGCGTGGATATTTTCCGTGGCCAAATCGTGGATGTAACCAGCACGCTCTACACCATCCAGATCACTGGCGCGAGCGACAAGCTCGATGCATTTTTGCAAGCCGTTGGTGATGCGGCCATTATCGAAGTCGTGCGCACGGGTGTGTGTGGTATTTCGCGTGGTGAGAAGGTATTGAGTTTGTAAGTTGTTGAGATGATACTCTAAAGGCCGATAACCTCATGGTTATCGGCCTTTTTTGCTTTAGGAGAATAGAAATGACCGAGGTTACAGTCGGTGAGCTTGCGAAGTTGATAGGCGCTCCAGTTGAGCGCTTGCTTAAGCAAATGCAAGAGGCTGGTTTGCAACACAAAAACGCCGAGGCGAAAGTTTCTGACGCTGAGAAGCAGCGCCTGCTCAATTTTTTAAAGAGTGGTCATAACGAGGATGTGCTGGAACCTCAAAAAATCACTTTGCAACGCAAAACTACTAGATCCATTAAAAACGGTTCGGGTAATACACGTAAAACGGTGAATGTTGAGTTACGCAAAAAAAGAACTTATGTAAAGCGTGAAGATGACGATGTGGATTCCAATTCTTCTAGTATTGATCATGAGGTATATGATGAAAACATTCTTAATACTGCTCAATTTGGAATAATTGAATTAACTGATCCATTAATCCCTGAATTACCTTATGTTGGTATTGTAAGAAATTTCGATGATGGTGATGCGATCATTTCGGTCACTGGGCTAAATATTTCCGTAAAAATTGAAAATGGGAAGTTTTCTAATATTTGGCCGCAGATAGAGGAGGGAAAGTCTTATCCAGAATTTGGAGTAAAGCATCAAATTACTCTATCTCAATCAGATAAGATAAGCACAGTAGTTCGAAGTATTGAGCCTCCCGTTGGTTTTGCAGCTATTAATTTGGAAAACCCGGTAATTGATGATGCAACATACCTCACAGCCAATTTTATAGTCGCCCCAATCAGTGGCGACCAAGTTTTATATGTTGATAGTGAGTGTACAATTTTTGCTAATGGAGGATTAACATGTAAAGATCCCATTACAACCAGAGTTTTTCATCGAATTGAAAAAACTGGATTTTGTTATGAGTACAACCTAACTATCCGCGACGCTGCCGCAGAAAAGATTAAACTTGAAAGTATTCACCGTTCTGATGTTGAAACCTTGGCATCTGATTCAAATGAAGCAGTTAATCTCAGCCAAATTAACTACACCCCGATTCGTCGCCAACTACCAGAAGCTGCCAGCCAAGAAGATCATTTAAATCGGCAGCCGCTAATTAGTGCTTTAGCTGCAGTACTAGCTCATAAGGCTAATAGCGAGCATCAAACAATAGGTCTTTTAGGTGATTGGGGAATTGGTAAATCCACTTGGTTGAAGTTGTTAAAAAAGGAACTTTTATCCGAACACAAAGAGCAAGTGTATTTATTTGGTGAATTTAACGCGTGGGCATATGAACATACAGATAATTTGCAGGCTGGCATCGCACAAGAAGTGATTAAAGCTTTAAGTAGCCCAGCACCGAGATTGGAAGATATTTACCATGATCTGGCTGATCAAAAAAAAGAAAGCCATTATTCATGCTTTATTCACTGGTTGAATTGGAAATGGTATCGCATCTTTCTTACTATAAAATTTGCAGTGAGATTAAATGGAGGTGAACTTTTAAAATTATTGTTTGTGTTGTTGCTAGCGATTTGTCCTGTTTTACTAGGTATTCCTGAATTGCTTAGTAATTACTTGGCATCAAAGAGTGCGGAGCAAGATCAAGCTTTGTATCGAGGGGCAGCATTTGTAGGTAATGCACTTTGGTTTCTTGGTTTTGTATTTTACTTCATAAAAGAATTACCAAAGCTTTTTGCTAATCCTTTAGCGAAAGAATTATTAACATATCTACGTCTACCTGACTATGCGCAGCATCTAGGTACTATCCCTGTGATGCGTAAAAATATCGAAACACTTTGTAATATCCGATTGAAAACTGATTCAAAAAAACCTTCACGTTTGTTATTTGTTGTAGATGACTTGGATCGTTGTGGTCACAGTGGCATAGTGAAGGTGTTCGAAGCTGTGCGGTTAATTCTGGATATAAAAAATGTCACCGTAATTATAGCGGTAGATCAACATATCGCTTTGGCGGCACTAGCGCTCCATTATGAAGAAGTTGCCAAGCACCACAAGTTGGAAAGCCCTCGCGCTATTGCGCGCGATTATTTGGCCAAAGTAATTCACTTACCTATTATTTTGGCTCATCCCATGAGGGCCGATATCGAAAGCTATTTGCAAAGACTGTGGTTTTCCAGCACTAGCAAGGAAGATCACGAAATCGTAAAAAAAGAGCAGCAGGATTTCATACAGCAACTAGCAGAGCAAAAAAGAGCAGAGCTCGAAAAGCAAAAGTCAGCATCAAACTTTGAGGTGCAAAATGCTAGTGGATTGGATGTAGATAATGCTAGTCATCTCGTTAGCGATACTGCGTTAGCACAAGAAAATTCAAGGGAGTCGATTTCCTCCTCTATTAATTCAGAAGAGGTGATATATCAGGAGGTGGCAAGCTTGTCGGCAGCACAACGCCGTGCCTTCATCTACTGGTTAGGTTATTTTGGGTTAACCAATCCTCGTCAAGTGAAGCGGCTTAATAACACGTATAACCTTCTGCTAAATTGCTACAGGGATGTTGACAAACAATCTGTTGTAACTGAGTTGAGCGATCCTATGTCTCAATCACTTTTTCCAATGATGATGGTGCTAATTACCATGGAGTATTTAAACTCTATGGAAGATCAAAAATTGCGTAATCAGTTGCGCTCTCGGTTATTCCTTCGCTCCTCAGCAGGAGAAGAAGCTGCACACAGTACAGCATTGCTAACCAATGACTTCATGCGTGCTTTTCATCTTTTGCTAGATGCGCGCAACGGTTTGGTTGAGAAGGTGAGGCCTTTTGTGTTGCCTGCAATTGAGAAATGTTAATTAATATTGTTTGAGTTTTTATGCGCGAATTTATTCTGAATTGCTATGTGTGGGAAATTGCCGCCGTAGGCCTGGCATTTTTTGGCGGTGTTTATTTAATGTTCGGCGCATTGAATGTATTTTTTACCCGGCAATTGCTACCGCGCTTGCACATCGGTTGCAGGCTCGATCCTCGCCCGCTGGGACAGGGTCAATTGCAGCGTGAATTATTACTGTCAGCCAGCTCCATTGCTATTTTTGGAATAGGGATGGTTTTCCCTTGGGGATTATTGCAGCTTGGTTGGGCGCGATTAGCGGTTAACCCTTCCGGCTGGCAAATTGCGCTTGAAATTTTTGTACTAATTATCTGGAATGAAATCCATTTCTATCTAAACCATTGGTTGCTGCATACGCGTTGGTTACGGAATTTTCATTTACCGCATCATCGTTCAGTAGTCACAACCCCCTGGTCCACTTATGCATTTCATCCAGTGGAGGCGTTGATGTTGGGCAATGTGATTTTGTTGCCGATGGTAATGCATGATTTTAGTGTCTATGCACTTTTTTCGGTGCCCTTGTTTAGTTTGTTGTTCAATAGCATCGGCCATTCCAATTTTGATTTTAATCCCCGTTCGCCGCGCGTTATTTTTAACGGAGCGCGGCGCCATCATTTGCACCATGCCTGTTTTAATGGCAATTACGGTTTTATGTTTCCGTTTATGGATTGGATTTTTAAAACCGCATTACCTGCCGATGCGGCAGATAAACAAATCAATCGCCGGAGAGTGCGTTAGTTTTTATGTGCAACTGGCGGGATTGGCAAAGCGTTTTTTATTTATTGTTATTGCCAGCGGTAGTTATCTGGCAATGGCGGAATGGTTTTCACTGGTCGCTTTATTTACTGGAATTGTTTTTAACTCTGGGCGTGGGGGTGATTCACCACAACCACGCGCATCTTCGCATGTGGCGATCCCGCGCGTTGAATCGCGTTACCGATTTATGGATTGGTCTGTTGCAAGGCCACCCGACCTTTGTGTTTTATCCCGCCCACATGGCCAATCACCATCGCCATAAGCATGGTGAGCGCGATGTTGCGCGCACCTACCGCTTTTCTTTTCCCGGTGCACGTGGCGACACTAATCATTTGATGGGCTATCTGCTGCACCCGATTCAGGCGATCTCGGTGCTTTATCCATTATTCTTTCAATGGATGCGGCGTATGTATGTTCATCATCGCGCCTATTTTAATTATGCGGTGTTGCAATACTTGATGGTACTTGGATGTTGGTTGGTATTAGCCGCTCTCGATTGGAAAAACTGGTTGTTGTTTGTGTTAATTCCGCAGTTACACGGATTGCATTGGTTACTGGCGACCAATTATTTACAGCACGCCCACGCTGATGGCAGTGGCAAAGGTTTGAATTTTGCGCGTAATTTCTATGGTTGGGTCAACCCATTGTTATTCAATATCGGATTGCATACTGCTCATCATCAACATCCGCGCGCGCATTGGTCTGAGCTGTCGGCATTACAGGAACAATACTATCCATTAATCAACCCATGCTTGAATGAGCGTGGATTATTGCGGTATATGTGGCGCACATATTGTTTGGGATTGTTGCATCCGCGTTGGCGCAGCCGCTCGCTTAACACTAAGGAATAAATTATGCCTACAAGGTTCAATCGCGTTTATATCCAGTCGGTGGGCTACCATTTGCCTGGAGCGCCTATCGATAACGAGGCAATGGATGATTACATTGCACCGATCAATCGCATTTCGCTGCGGATTAAAAATAAAATTCTTGCTGAAAATGGCATTCAGCAACGCTACTACGCCATTGATAAAAATGGCGAGACTACCGTAAGGCATGCGCGTTTGGCGGCGAATGCGATTGAAGACTGTTTGCAGCGCGCGAATAAAAAACTGGATGAGGTAAGTTTGTTAACTATGGGCTCTACCGGAAGCGATGCATTAATTCCCGGTTTTGCGGCGATGGTGCAAGGTGAATTGGGTGCGCGCCCGATGGAAACCTTATCCAGCTTGGGCGTTTGTGCCTCGGGTGTTGCTGCGCTGAATTATGCGGCGCAATCAATTGAGTTGGGTGCACACCAGCACGCGATTGTTGCCGCTGCCGAAATGCCCTCACGTATTTTCAAAAAAAGTCGTTTTGCTCCGCGCGGCTACCAAAGTGATTTCGATGCACATTTTTTGCGGTGGATGCTATCCGATGGTGCGGGCGCATTGTTATTGACTAACAACCCGCAGGCAAAAAATGGCGTGCGCCTGAAAGTAAATTGGGTACATCAAAAAAGTTTTGCGGGGGATTACCCTGTTTGTATGCAATTGGGTTTAACGGAAGACCGCAGTAAATCGTTCCTGGATTTTCCGTCATCCAGTGAGGCGGAAGCAGAAGGTGCGTTGGCACTGCGGCAAGATATTCGACTGCTGCCGCATTTGTTTGATGTCAGTATTCATGAGTATGTAAAACTTGTAGAGGATGGTTGGGTTCATTCCAATGAAATTGATCATTTCCTCTGTCATTATTCTTCCAATCGTTTTATCCCGGTGGTGGAAGAATTGCTCGCCAAAGCGGGATTAACGATTCCGCGTGAGCGTTGGTACAGCAATTTAACCACGCGCGGTAATACAGGTTCCGCCTCGATTTTTATTATGCTGGCGGAATTTCTGGAAACGCACACTGTCAGGCCCGGCGAAAAGATTTTTTGTTTTATTCCCGAGTCAGGTCGAATGACCGCAGCCTATATATTGCTGGAGGCGGAAGCCGCCGATGCACCGCTGAAAGTAACACCGTTTGCTGTACCTGTTGTGCAAGAGGAAATACAAATTGCTCCACCGCATGATCCTGCAAATGCACCGCAGCATTTGCAACAATTGCTGCAATCCCTTGCGGGTATTTGGCACGAGTATCGCTCGCAAGTGTGGCGTAGTCCGGTTATTCATAAATTAGTCAGTAATCGGTTTGAACTAGCCGATTACCGTAATTGGACTGCGCAGTGGGTGCCGCAGGTTCGCGAGGGCAGTAAATGGATGCGCGAAGCTGTCGCATCACTGTCGGGCGAGTATGCGGAACTTGCAACATTAATCAGTACCCATGCGGGCGAGGAGCAGAATGATTTTAAATTGTTGTATGAAAACTATCGTGAGGCAGGTGGTATAGACGCTTTGGATGATTTGCGTCGCAATCCCGGTGGCGAAGCGCTGAATAGTTATTTGCATGCGTTAGCCGCAACCACAAATCCTGTGGGGCTACTGGGGGCAATTTACATCATAGAGGGTACAGGGCAGCGAATTGTGCCCGCATTACTGCCATTGTTACGCAAGCAAGTGGCTTTGCCTGCACAAGCATTTCGCTTCCTTGAATATCATGGGGCTAATGATGAGCATCACCTGGCGCGCTGGTTGGCGGCGGTGGAATTGGTACTAGCGAAAGATAAAAAGGTAGCGAGCGCGATTCTCGCAACGGCAAAACGCACAGCGCAGTTATACTTGATGCAATTTGAACATATTCAGGATGTATAATTTTTTTGGATGATGACCGTGGAAAAAACACCAAAATTTTTAGCTGAGGAATTTGATCCTCGCGACCCTAATCCCTGGCTGGCGTTATATCTGGATCAAAGTACTCCGTTACCGGATCATGTCAAGAAAGCATGGCTCGCCGATTCAGAAACGCCCTCGCGCCAATTTCTTTTACCATTTGTGCGCCCGGTATCGCGCACGTTGATCATTTTGATTCAAATAGTAAAAGTTGTGGTGCCGCGAAATTGGGCCGCATCCAAATTGCTACATTGGATTCTTTCGACGGGTTTGAAATATTGCGTGCGCCCGGAAGCCAATTGGTTGGTGTTGCGCCATTTCCATATGGGGGCGCAAATTCTGGAATTTGTTGCGGCAAATGCGCCGGTATCGGTAGAGACGTCTCCATTAAAACCCATGGATCTGGATGACCTTAAAGACGAGTTATTTTTAAAACACGATTTAAATTTATTTAATTTTGTTATCCGTCTCGGCCAAGCATTACGCTCTGAGAATAAAAAACTGGAAGCGGTGGCCAAACCGGATTTCAGTATGATCTGTGAACCGGATGTCACTCTTGAAGCAATGCCGCGCGGAATATTGAACGGTATTGATCTGCAAACAGCGATTGAAATGTTTACGCCTACCTATCAATTATTCCTTACGGATAATGATTTCTGGCGAGCATCCAATTCCTTGCAGCTGGATGAAACTATTGGCTTGTACGTAGCCACCATCCTGAACTCACCACAGCATTTGGTTTTGTTAAACAATAAACACCCGTTAGTACCTATGACAACCTTACGCGCTGGAAATCGTTTGGTATTGCACGGCCTATCAACCGAAATGTTGCATGCATTATTAATGGATTTGAAAAAGGCACAAATAGAACATCATGCCCCTGAATATGCCGTTAATCAGGCTTCATCTGTGGCGCTTAACGAAGCAGGGAATACATGAGCGATATATTTTCAACAATTGATTTCTCCGCCCCATCCCATGAAGTTGCACCGCAATTAATCGGAGCGCAATTTTTTGTGAATGGTGTGGGCGGAATTATTGTTGAAGTGGAAGCTTACGATCAATCGGAACCTGCCTCCCACACTTTTTCTGGTCCCAGTGTGCGCAACGCTTCCATGTTTGGTCCGCCGGGATGTGCTTATGTGTATCGCTCCTACGGGATTCATTGGTGTTTGAATTTTGTGTGTTCACCGGAAGGGCATGGGGCGGGAGTATTGATTCGCGCAATCCAACCGACTCAGGGCTTGGAAGTGATGCGCGAGCGTCGCGGAGTGGATGCAGAAAAATTATTGTGTTCCGGGCCGGGCCGCGTAGGTCAGGCATTGGAAATTGTGCATGCATTTAACGGTCGCTCTCTTATTAAAAAACCATTCAAATTATTGCCAGCTATCGCTCCAGTGCATATAGTGCAAGGCCCGCGAATTGGTATTTCCAAAGCCATGGATTTACCTTGGCGTTTTGGCTTGGCGGGTTCTCCATTTTTAAGCAAACCGTTTCGTTAATTGTTAAAGATCGGTTCACGCAGCTGATTCCAGAAGGCGTTAACAATCGGGCTTTTCAGGCGCTTTTCCATCACACAGATGCCGGTGTCATAAGGGCCGAGATCAGGTTGAGGATCGAAGCGTTTAACCTTGTCGGCAAGTGGGCTGTTATCTACTACGATCTGTGGTGCCACACCGACACCAAAGCCCAGGCTCACCATGCTTACAATTGCTTCGTTACCTTTCACTTCTGCGTAAATATTTGGCTTGATGCCGAGCGAGGTAAACCATTTATCCAGTCGCTCCCTTGCCAGGCCTTCTTCGGGAATGATCACTGGAATCTCGTCCCAGCTTTTTCCTTGCCAATCTTCATTATTTGCTGTGATGAAAATTAACGGTGAACTATTGATGGGTTTGAAGCTAATACCGGAGGGTAATTTGTCAGGTTTGGCGGCGATGGCGATGTCTTCTTCGCCTGCAAGGATTCGATCAATTGATTGTGCCGGGTCCCCGGTATGCAGTTTGATTGCAATTCCCGGATGCTCAACCCGGAACTCAGTGAGGATTTCATAAAGAAAGCTATAACTCGCCGTAACCGAACAATAAATGCTGAGCTGCCCTCGCAATTGATCGGCCTGTGCAAGTAGCGATTCCTGATAGGTCTCCCATTGCAGAATCACCTCTTTTGCAAATCCCAAAAACTGCTCGCCTTCGTGGGTCAGCACCACGGAACGGTTGTCGCGCACAAATAAATGAACGCTCAGATCATCTTCAAGCTGCTTGATATTGCGACTTAAGGTTGACGGGCTGACGTGACAACTAGCAGCAGCGCGGCCAAAATGCAGGCTGTTGGCAAGGGCGCAAAACAGGCGGAGTTTGGTGATATCCATAACAAAGTAATCAGCATTAAATAACTGTGTTGCATAAAGTGAAACATTAAGTTGCGAATATATCATTTTACGCGATGCAAGTGTTTCCCTACACTGGCGGCCTTTTAATCAGCTGGCCGTCTCTGGTGATTGGCCGGTATCTATCACCCTAATCAGGAGTTAGCCATGCACGTTTATTACGATAAAGACGCCGATCTTTCTATTATCCAGGGAAAAAAAGTAGCCATCATTGGTTACGGTTCACAAGGTCACGCCCACGCGTGCAACCTGAAAGACTCAGGTGTTGATGTAGTTGTTGGTCTGCGCACCGGTTCTGCGACTGTGAGAAAAGCAGAAGCTCACGGCCTGAAAGTAACTGACGTTGCTACTGCGGTTAAATCTGCTGACGTAGTAATGATCCTGACTCCGGACGAGTTCCAATCAAAACTCTACAAAGAAGAGATCGAGCCAAATATCAAGCAAGGCGCTACTTTGGCTTTCGCTCACGGTTTTGCGATTCACTACAACCAGGTAGTTCCACGTAAAGATTTGGACGTGATCATGATCGCTCCAAAAGCACCGGGTCACACTGTACGTTCTGAATTCGTACGTGGCGGCGGTGTACCTGACCTGATCGCGGTATTCCAAAACGCTTCAGGCAAGGCGAAAGATACTGCTCTGTCATACGCGTCAGGCGTAGGCGGCGGCCGTACTGGCATTATCGAAACCACTTTCAAAGACGAAACCGAAACAGACCTGTTCGGTGAGCAAGCTGTTCTGTGCGGCGGCGCGGTTGAGTTGGTAAAAATGGGTTACGAAACTCTGGTTGAAGCGGGTTACGAGCCAGAGATGGCTTACTTCGAGTGCTTGCACGAATTGAAGTTGATCGTTGACCTGATGTTTGAAGGCGGTATCGCCAACATGAACTACTCAATCTCTAACAACGCTGAATACGGCGAATACGTGACTGGCCCTAAAGTGATCAACGAAGAGTCACGCAAAGCGATGCGTCAAGCGCTGAAGGACATCCAGACTGGCGAATACGCCAAGAAGTTCATCCTGGAAGGTCAAACCAACTATTCATCAATGACTGCTGCCCGTCGCAACAACGCGGCTCATGGCATCGAAGTTGTTGGTGCTAAATTGCGTGCAATGATGCCTTGGATTCAAGCAAACAAAATCGTTGATCAAACCAAGAACTAATGGTTGTTTCAATGCTCATAAAAAACGCGGCTTAGGCCGCGTTTTTTGTTAATGACTGTGTAGAATGGCGCTCCCGCAATCGGAGAGATAAGTATGAGCCAACAGGATAACGAACCAATTAAGCAAGATCCCGTTGATAGTGAAGGGCCGCTGCCTTTTGGCGATTTGGTGGAGGAGGTTTCCGAGGGTGGCAAAAAGGTTCGTCACCGCGGCGTTTACCTATTGCCCAACTTATTCACTACTGGTGCTTTATTTGCTGGTTTCTATGCAATTGTCTCTGCAATGAATGGCAATTTTACCCATGCAGCCATCGCCATTTTTGTTTCTATGTTGCTGGATGGAATGGATGGACGTGTTGCTCGTATGACAAATACTCAAAGCGCATTTGGTGAGCAATACGATAGTTTGGCAGATATGGTTTCGTTTGGTGTTGCGCCAGCATTGGTAGTGTTTAGTTGGGTTTTACAGGATTTGGGACGTTGGGGCTGGGCGGCGGCATTTATTTATGTGGCCTGTGCTGCATTGCGTCTTGCGCGGTTTAATACCCAGATCGGGGTAGTCGATAAAAAATACTTCGTTGGTTTGGCCAGTCCGGCGGCGGCTTCGGTTATCGCTGCGATGGTTTGGGTTTGGTCATCTTCGGTTCCTGAGTCGCCGGGAGGTGTTGCCGTTGCGGTGGTGACAGCATTAACTGGTTTGTTGATGGTTTCCAATTTTCATTACACTAGTTTCAAAAGTATCGATTTTCGTGGTCGGGTCCCTTTCGCATTTATGTTGTTGGTGGTATTGGTTTTTGCCTCGTTGATTATTTATCAGGAGCAGGGGATATTGGCGATAGCTGTTTTGTACGCGCTGTCGGCACCTGCAATCAAGGTATTTAAACTGGTGTTTGGCGGTTCAAAAAAAACCGGATCGGCGCAATAAAATACGGTTTGTTTTTTTAATGCCCGCAATGAAAAAATCTCCCAAATAAAGCTTGCCCGATGTAGAGGTGGTGCGTATAGTGCGCGACCTCGCCAAGGCGAGCTTCAAATAAATTGTTTTGCCATGATAAGTTTGAAGGGTTTGTAAAAAATTAAGAAAATTAATAGTTTACAATCGAAAGTTAATGCGTATAATGCGCGCCTCGTCAAACGGTGAGTGGTAATGAAGCAAAAGCAAAACGCTTTGTGTGAAGTTGCCGGCAGCAAGAAGGTTCGAAAGA
>DATJLF010000065.1:0-46253 GCA_035490715.1 Cellvibrio sp. | reverse complement strand
ACTACTGCCGCCTGGACCCTGAACACTACCGATTCGTACCTGAACTTCGTAACCACCAAAAACACCCACAACGTGGAAGTGCATAACTTCACCAGCATCAGCGGTGATATCAGCACTACCGGGGTTGCAACCCTGACCATTGACCTGAACAGTGTGAACACCGGTGTGGCCCTGCGCGACCAACGTATGAAAGATATGTTGTTCGAAACCGCTACCTACCCGACCGCTACCGTGACTGTCACTGTGCCGTCTACCCTGATCAGCAGCCTGGCGGTGGGCCAATCCACTGCAACGGATATTACTGCCAGCCTGAACCTGCACGGTGTGGCCGCGACCATCACCACCCGGGTCTCCGTCCAGAAACTGTCCAGCTCGCGCATCCTCGTGCAAACCCTGGCACCGGTGCTGACCAAAGCCGACACCTACAACCTGACTACCGGGGTGGAAGCCCTGCGTGCTGCGGTGGGTATTGCCTCCATCAGTGCCGCGGTTCCTGTGGACTTTGCGCTCGTCTTTGACGCCCGTTAATTGGATGAAGCTTAGAGAGAACCTATCATGAAAAAATTATTGAAACTGTCGATGCTCTCCACCAGCGTGGCACTGGGCATCATGGCTTCCGGCGGTGCTATCGCCCAGGGAGCTTGTAGTGTGAATTACTCTGCGGTGAACAGTTGGGGCAATGGTGCACAGATCAAAACCACCATCACCAACACCGGTGCGGCCAAGACCTCCTGGGAATTGTGCTGGACCTATGCCGGTAGCGAAAAGATCCAGAACTTGTGGGATGGTACCTACACCCAGACTGGACAAAATGTGTGTGTGAAGAATGCCGGTTATAACCCGAATTTACCGGCTAATGGTTCAGCGTCTTTTGGTTTTATCGTGAATAACCCAGGCGCAGTACCGACAGCATTTACCTTGAACGGGGCTGCTTGCGGCACATCAGTGCCAGCATCAAGCAGCAGTAGTGTTAGTTCTACACCTGCTACTAGTAGCAGTTCTGCTAATAATGGAACGGCTGCACGCTGGTTACTGGATGCTACTAACTCCACATTCCACTTTGTGGCAGTTAAAAAGAGCACTGCAGGTGTTGAAACACCGGAAAACTTCACCTTTAGCCAACTGCAAGGCACCGTGTCTTCTACTGGCCAGGCGACGTTGACTATACCGCTGTCAGGCATCAATACCGGCAACACCACACGTGACCCGCGCATGCAAAGCATGCTCTTTGAAGCAGCTCACCTGCCCAACCTGCACTTCACCACCCAGCTTGACCTGAGTGCGATTGGTGCCATGGCGGCCGGTAGTACCGCGGTGCAATCAGTGACCGGTAACCTGGTGCTGCACGGTGTAGTTAAATCCATTGTGTTTGATGCGTTGATTGTGAAACATGCCAATGGCAGCGTCTCATTCTCGCCACGTAGACCTATCGTGATCAACTCAATCGATTTCGATTTGAACGCGGGCGTTGAAGCGTTGCGTGCTATTGCAGGCTTGAGCACTATCGGTGAGAAAGTACCGGTGTATTTCAAGATGTTCCTGACCAACAGCAACCCGAACAATACACCGGCAATCAGCCTGCCGACCGCACCAACTACCCCATTAAGCTTGACCGGCACTACTGTTTCCAACGGTGCGAGCTTGAACTGGGCGGATGCAAGTGCAACAGAAACCGGCTTCCTGGTGCGTCGCAAGGGAGCGGATGGTCGTTGGATAACGGCAACCAACACCGCTGCTAATACTGTGACCTATCTGGACGCGCTGACAACTGCCGGCAGCTATGACTATAAAGTCATCAGCTATACCGACAGCATCCCTTCAACGGCGACGTCTGCGTTGACACTGGTTTACAACATCCCAACCAGTTCTGGCAGTTCAACGCCCGCTTCAAGTTCTGTCGGTACCTCTAGTAGCGCTGCTGCATTTACCGGAAACGCGACCACGGGTAAAACCTTGTTCACCGGTGCCGGCAACTGTACTGGTTGTCACCAGGACACTAACGGCGATGGTTTATTCCATGAAGGCAACACCAAATTTGATGTAAACAGCTTCACCTATCCAACCAAGTTCCCGGGCAAAGGCTACACCGGAACCTCGGCACTGGATCTGTCGCTGTTCATCAAAGACAACATGCTGGGTCACTGCAATAACAACGGTTGCCAGGACATAGCCGCTTACCTGTGGTCATTGCGTGGCAAAGCGCCGAGCAGCACCAGTTCTGTTAGCTCATCGTCTTCAAGCTCTGTAAGCAGTGTGTGCGTGGGTGATAGTTGTGCTCCAACCTATGCAGACCGTTCATTGCGTATCCTGAGTAAGAACGAGTACATCAACAGCGTAAACGACCTGACGGGCGTAAACCTAGCGACAACACTCGATGCGGCAACGCTGGCGTCGATTCCGGCTGACATTATCGTGAGCGGTTTCACCAACAACAGTCGCGCTATCATTAATGAAAACAGCGCACGCGCTTATGAAAGCCTAGCTAGCAAGATTGCTGACGCTGCTGCTACACGCAGCTTCTCCGGTATCGCCAGTTGTTCCGGTACTGTTGCGGCTTGTGGTGATGCGTTCGTTGCTGACTTCGCCAAACGCGCATTCCGTCGTCCACTGACGGCTGAAGAAAAGACTAGCTACCTGACATTCTTCTCCTCCAGCCTTGGCGTAAGTACTACCAGCGATGCACTGAAACTGGCATTGCGTGCAATCTTCACTGCACCGCAATTCCTGTACCGCAGTGAGATGGGTGTGAAAATGGCTGACCTGCGTGCAGGTACTGTAGATTCATCTGCAAACATTACCCTGAATGACATTCCATCGACTGACCGTACTGCGTTACCAGACACCGCTTATGTGTTGACGCCTTACGAAATCGCGTCGTTCCTGGCATTTACCTATACAGGTAGTACACCTGATGCAACCCTGATGGCCGCTGCCGACAGTAAAGCACTTTGGACTAAAACCCAGATCGATACCCAGGTAAGCCGCTTGCTGGCAACCACCAAAGCGCGTCAACACTTTGGTAATTTCGCGGTGCAATGGCTGGGTGTAGAAGGACTGCCTTATGAATCTCGCGATCCAAACCGTTATCCAACGTTCACCACGGCGGTGAAAACAGCGATGCTGGATGAAGTTCGTGCGATTTATAACGATGTGGTTCTGGACGGTGCGCCTTTCGGCAATCTCTACTCAAGTTCCTACACCTTCGCCAACTCCGCACTGGCCAGTTTCTACGGCTTGAGCACCAGTGGTTTAGGTAGCAGCATGAGTAAAGTCAACACAACCAACCGCGGTGGTTTGCTGGTGTCAGGTGCATTCATGGCGCAAAACGCTCACTTCGCGAAAACGGCACCGATCCTGCGTTCAGTGCGCACCCGTCGCGCCTTCCTGTGTCATGACGTACCTAACCCGCCAACGGGTATCGCATTGGATCAATTGCGTGATGACCAGGCGAAAGCGTTTGAAGCATTGAAGGCATCGCAGGGCGGTAATGCAACCGCTCGCCAGGAATACCACTTCCTGACCGGCGTCAGCCCCTGTACCAACTGTCACCAGAAGATCATCA
The DNA here is from genome assembly GCA_035490715.1 of Cellvibrio sp. Classification (GTDB taxonomy): domain Bacteria; phylum Pseudomonadota; class Gammaproteobacteria; order Pseudomonadales; family Cellvibrionaceae; genus Cellvibrio. The sequence goes on along the minus strand of DATJLF010000065.1, from coordinate 42,691 downwards.
ACCCGCTGGGCTTCGGTTTTGAAAACTTCAGCCCCGTTGGTTTGCCGCGCACCACTGACGACAACAACCTGTCCGTGGCCTTCCAGAACGATGACGGTACGTTGTACGGTTTGACATCGATGGACGATGGCAAAAGCCTGACCTTCGCAAGTGGCCAGGATCTGGGCAAGCAATTGATAGCATCGCCTGAGGGTTATTCGCAGTTGCGCGCTTGCTTTGTGCAAAACAATTTCCGTATGGCCTTTGGTACTGGTGTGACCTACTTCGACCGCAATCTGGTAGGTAGCGATGACAAACCAATTCCGTTGCCACTGGTTCATCAACAAGCCAATGCCAATGAAGTTGCCGCGCTCATCCAGCAAATGGCAGCGAACAGCGACAGCCCGAAAGCCATGCTGCAAAGCCTGGGTAGCCTGAAGTCGGTTCGCTATCGCAAAGACTTCTAAGAAAAAATCCGGGCGGGGCAACCACCCCGCCCTTTACAAAAAGATTTCTTCCCATCAATCGCCGGTATTAACTGGCAAGGGATAAAAAGGGTTTTAACTATGAATGACTTCAAAAAAATGGCTGATGAACATCGCCGCAATTTTTTAAAGTTTGTTGCCAAAGCGGGGATATCCATACCTGTATTGCAGGCATCTACCCTGGCGATGGGCGTCATGTCCAGCCGCTTTGCGATGGCGCAAACCACTACCAATAAAGTAAAACGCGTTATTTTTGTATTCATCCCCGGTGGTACACCGGGCAAGGCAACCAAAACCTTCACCCCCACAGGTCCAAACGGGGCGCTGGTAATGAATTCTTGCTCACTGCCAATGGATTCGTACAAACAAAACTGCGTATTCATTAAAAACGCCAGCATTGTGGCGGGAAATGATGTTGCCGGTGGTCACGGCCTAACCTATCGCGTACTGGGTGCGTTTAACGGTAACGGCACTACCGTAGATAATGTGCTTGCACAATCTGTTGTCGGTGCAAGCTCACGTTTCGGTTCATTGCGCCTGGGCGTCATTGCCAACTCGGCAACCGGTGCAACATTGGACTGCTCCATTTCCTCAGTGAATACCTGGACCCAATCCACCTACACCAGCAACCCGCGTACAGTGTTCAATAGCCTGTTCACCGGCGGTGCCAGCACCGGTACTACTGCGCAACAGCAACAACTGAAGATATACGATGTAAACCTGGCGGCCCTGACCAAGATTCGCACGCAATTGTCCTCTGAAGAGCAATTGCGTGTGGATGAAAATATCGCAGCGATCCAGAAGCTGAAAAGCGATTTGAGCAACTCCACGGTCACCCCGGGCGGCGCATGCTCTAATCCGGCATGGGATAACTACGGCACAACCGAAGCGGATCCAATGCAAGGTGCGCATTTCAGCCAATTGTTTGATCAGCAAGCACGCAACGCTGCACTGGCGCTGGCTTGTAACCTGACCAAAGTAGTGAGCATTCAAATGGGCACCGATGGCGGTAACTTTGCAGCGACCGGTTTTACTGATACTTACCATGGTTCCATCCACGGTGGCAGGGATGAGCCGTTCATCCAGCAGCGTGCTTACTTGCAAGGTCGTGTCGCGAGCCTGATCAATATCCTCAAAACCACACCGGATGAAAACGGTGCACCGCTGTTCAATTCAACAATGGTTGTGCAGTTGAGCGATATGTCTAATGGCCAGGAACACACCGGCGATGACGCTCCTTTAATGCTTGCCTCTGGCAGCAGCTTGTTCAAAGGTAATCAAGTGATTACGGGCACTGCCCATACCCAATTGCTCGACAATGCGGCGGAAGCGGTGGGCCTCACAGGCTATACCCCTTACTCGGCGGGTTCGATCAAGGGCGTTTGGTCTTAATCGCCCAGCTTGCTTGTCACTCGTTACTTCACAGCGCCTTCGGGCGCTGTTTTTTTAAAATAGTTTCATTAATAAAATTATTAGTCATATACGATAATTAAGATTATTGTAATTTTGACGACAACCCATTAAAAAACAATACGTTACATAAAATCTTGGCTACGTGAGTCAAAACTCTTTTTCAGATTTGTATACGATTACACTTAATGTTTTGTTGACTCTATGTCGCCTTGTTTTATCTTACTAAAGCATGCGCACCCACAATAAAGTTATATAGCGCGTACCGTGTTGATGCTGAGGGAGTGTAGTAAAGAGACTCAACCACCCTTCTTTTTCCCCAATAGCGCCAGCTCATTACCAATAACTAAAATCCAGCTCCATACGTTTTACCCATTTTCTCCATAACAAAAAATCTCATGGCAAATGACAGGATATTTAGTTCCGGCCGTTATGCTCAGTTGTTTTAAGTTCATCCAGTTGTTTCAAGGGAAAGAAGTTTGCTATCGCAATTAGAACAATAAATAACATCGGTTCCGGGAATTGCCGCGGAGCTTTATCAACCTTGCGATTTTCCACATCAGTTCAGTGTGCGGTCGGACTCTTACGGAAAATTATTTTTAGCAATTTGAAAAAACCAGGCCGAAGCCATTCGGCATTTCTCAAAGGAAGACATTATGAATAACGTCAAAACCTCTGCGATTTCACCTCGCATGAGGGAGGTGGTCACACGCTCCCTCTGTACCGTCGGGTTTTCCCTTGCCCTTTCTGCCCTATCAATACCGACATTTGCTGCTTGCCAGTACACCATCCAGGACCAGTGGGGCAGCGGCTTCAATGCCAAGATCAAAGTCACTAACGACGGCACAAGCCCGATCAGCGGCTGGAGTGTCAATTGGCAGTATGCGGGCGACAACCGTATTACCAACAGCTACAACGCGACCGTGGCAGGTACCAACCCTTACACCGCCACCAACCTGAATTGGAATAGCACTATCCAACCCGGCCAATACGTAGAGTTTGGTTTCCAGGGAAGCAAGGGATCGGCATCAGCAGAAATTCCCGTGGTGAGCGGAACAGGTTGTGGTACTGCGGCCAGTTCATCCAGTGCGGTCACAGCGTCAAGTTCAAAGCCTGCAACCTCATCATCAAGCAGCGTGTTGAGTTCGTCCTCACGTTCTTCATCTTCCGTGGCTACGAGTACCAGCTCTTCGGTTGCGACTGCCGCCTGGAACCTGAGCACGACGGATTCATCATTGAACTTTGTCACCACCAAAAATTCCCACACCGTTGAAGTCCATAACTTCACAACATTCAGCGGCAACATCAGCACCAGCGGTGTGGCCACACTGACAATCGACCTCAGTAGCGTGAATACCGGTGTAACACTACGTGACCAGCGTATGCGCGACTTGCTGTTCCAAACATCCACTTACCCGACTGCCACCGTTAGCGTAACGCTACCCTCTACCTTGTTAGGTAGCCTGGCTGTTGGGCAAACCGCGCCGACAGACATTACTGCCAGCCTTAACCTCCACGGAGTAACCGGCACTATCACCACCAAGGTCTCCGTACAAAGACTTTCCAGCAGCAGAATCATGGTTCAAAGCATCGCACCAATCCTGCTGAAGGCGGGCGATTATTCGCTGACTGACGGTGTGGAAGCGCTACGTGCTGCGGTGGGTATTGCCTCGATCAGCGCTGCGGTTCCCGTTGACTTTGCGCTCGTCTTTGACGCCCGTTAATGGCCCGTAAGGAGATAACTACTATGAAAAAATTATTGAAATTATCGATGCTCATCTCCGGGTTCGCCCTTGGCGGGTTGGCCTCTGGTAGCGCCATCGCCCAAGGCGCTTGTAGCGTGAATTACACCGCAGTAAACAGTTGGGGCAGCGGTGCACAAATCAAAACCACTATCACCAATACTGGCGCAGCCAAAACCAGTTGGGAATTGTGCTGGACTTACAGTGGCAACGACATCATTGCCAACCTGTGGGACGGTACATTTACCCAAACTGGTAAGAATGTCTGTGTGAAGAATGCTGGCTACAACGGCAACCTACCCGTTAATGGGACAGCGTCGTTCGGATTTACCGTAAACAACCTCGGTACATCACCTACGGCTTTTACCTTGAATGGCGTGGCATGCGGTGGTTCTTCGGCCAGTTCCGTTGCAACCAGCTCAGTTGCAACCAGTACCAGTACATCTGCCAGCAGCAGCTCCACGAACAATAATACCGGGGCAGCCCGGTGGTTGTTGGATGCAACCAACTCAACCTTCCATTTCGTGACCGTCAAGAAAAATACGGTAGGTACCGAAACCGCGGAGAATATGACCTTCAACCAGCTACAAGGCACTGTGTCTTCCTCCGGTCAGGCGACCTTGACAATTCCGTTAGCCAGCATCAATTCAGGCAACACCACCCGCGACGGACGCTTGCAAGGTAGCTACCTGTTCGAAGCAGATCACCTGCCCAATTTGCACTTCACCACCCAGCTGAGCCTGACTACGCTGGAGAGCATGGCAACCGGCGGAATCAGTGTGCAAAATATCACCGGTAACCTGGTTTTGCATGGTGTGGTTAAGGCGATTAATTTTGATGTTCGCATCATCAAGCACGCCAATAACTCGATCAGTGTTTCCCCGGTTAAACCGATTATCATCAACTCGGCAGATTTCGATTTGGCTTATGGGGTTGAATCATTGCGGGTTCTGATGAGCCTTGTCAGCATCGGTGAACGCGTGCCGGTGTACTTCAAGATGTTCCTGACCAACAGCAACCCGAACAACACCCAGGCGATCAGCCTTGCAACAGCACCGGCTACCCCCCTGAGCCTGACCGGCACAGCTGTAACCAGTGGTGCGAGCCTTAACTGGGCTGATGCAAGTGCAACCGAAAGCGGTTTCCTGGTTCGTCGTAAAGCGGCAGATGGTCGCTGGGCAACTGCAAGCAAGCTGAATGCAAACAGTGTGAGTTACCTGGACGCACTGACCACCGGCGGCAGCTATGACTATAAGGTCATTAGTTATACCGACAGTGTTCCGTCCACGGCGACATCCGCTATCACAGTGGTTTACGGCAGCATTGCCTCATCATCCAGCAGCACTTCCAATTCAACCACTTCGGTCAGTTCCTCAAGCCGTAGTTCGGGCAGTTCAACCAGTGGTGGAAGTTCCAGTAGTGGTGTGCTCGTTGGTGATGTCACTCGCGGAGCAACCTTATGGACCCAACGCAGCTGCGTGGCTTGCCATGGTGTTGACGGCGAGAAAAACGCGAATGGAACACCTGCTGCACAACCATTGAATGCTAACCGCTCGCTCTATCAACACAGCAACGATACCCAGGCCCGCTCACTGCGCGATTTCATTGCGATGTGGATGCCGCAAGGCAGCGAGGGAAGTTGTACCGGCCAGTGCGCGGCGGATTTGGAGGCCTATATCAGAACCTGGCAGGAAGACAGCGATGGAGTTCCGGAAAACCCGGTTTCAACCTTTAGCTGTCCATCCAATGCTTCAACCTATGGCCAACGGGAACTCCGTTTGTTAACCAAACTGGAATACCAGCGTTCAATCAGGGATCTGGTGAATTACCAGACTGATTTGGTATCCAGCTTGCCCGATGACTTTATTTCGGGGGCCTTTGTTAACAACAATACCCTGTCCGTCAATAAATCCCGTTTAACCAGCTACTACGCGAATGCTGAACGTATTGCCGCTGATGTAGCGACTCGCTGGAGCTCCGTCCTGGGTTGTACGCCATCCAGCAGTTGTGCCAATACTCTGGTTAATACCCTGGGCCCGAAAGTATTCCGTCGTCCGCTGACGTCTGAAGAGCAAACGGCCTACCTGAATGTGGCAAATGGCACCAGTGGAAGCCGCACCGTTGCAGAAGGTATGCAAATCGCCTTGGCTACCATGCTTTCCGCACCGCAATTCCTGTATCGCTCAGAGATTGGTGAGATGTCCAGCAACGGGGTTTACAAACTCACTGGTTACGAAATGGCAACCTACCTGAGTTACACCTTTACCGGTACCACCCCCAATGCCACGCTGATATCGGCAGCAGCAAACGGAAGCCTGAACACGGCGTCAGGTATTCGCACCCAGGCAGCAACCTTGCTGAATTCAGCGAATACCAAACTGTTATTGGGTGATCTGGTGAACCGCTGGCTGATGACCGAAAGGTTGGAGGGGCAGACCAAGACTGCGTTTAGCAACTTTGCAACCCTGGGTACAGCCATGAAGGCTGAGCTGAGCAAAAACTTTGCGTCAGCCATGCTGGATTCCTCCAGTACCTTTGCCTCGCTCTACTTACCCAACTACACGCACGTTAACTCAACCCTGGCGTCTCACTATGGTTTACCGTTCAGCGGTTCCCAGGACTCTGACGGCTTCGTGAAAGTCTCCACCACTGATCGCGGCGGTATCCTGCTTTCAGGTGCGTTTATGTCCCGCTACGCCACCACCACCGATTCCAATATGATTACCCGTGCTGTGGCTGTCCGCCGGAAATTGATGTGCCAGGACATCCCCGAACCACCAGCCGGTGTCAGCCTTGATCGTGAGGCCTTGGCAGCACGTGATAAAGCCTTCTATGAAAGTCCAACCACAACCCAGCGGATGATCTTTGATCGTATTACCGGCGGCACCAGTTGTTCCAATTGCCACGGTGAGATCATTAACCCATTGGGTGGAGGTATGGAAAACTTTGATACCGTGGGCCGCATCCGTACCACTGACCTCAAAGGCAATGCCATTGTGGACAGCGGCACCTTCTACTCGCCCTACCCTCAATTGCAATTCATGAACGACCCTGACCGTGTCATCCATTCGCCAGCCATTGTGTTTGATGGAGCAAGGGACTTGGCCCGGACGATGGTTGAGCACCCGGTCGTTTCGCAGCAGGCCCAAACCTGTCTGGCGACACAGTTCATGAGTTACAGCTCCGGTATTAACTCCATCTTCCTGATCGATACCGACAGAAACGTTGGTTACACCCGCATCAGTCCAGCAGAGGAGGCAGCGTATCGCTGTGGCATTGAGGATCTCACTAACATCCTGACCACCCGTGGTCCCCGCGCCATGCTGGAAGAAATTCCGGTATTGGAATCTGTGATGTATCGGCAGCAGTGGGCACGCTAAGGCGCGCCCCCTGTTCAATTGCCTTGTTAACGAATTGGAGTAAAAAAATGAGATATAAAGACTGCTTCGATAAAGAGCGCAGAGATTTCTTGCGGGTAGTAAAGCATGCCGGTATTTCAGCGGGCGTACTCAGGGCTTCCAGCCTGATCAGTGGCGTTATGCTGGCACGTGTAGCGGAAGCCCAGGGTGGCGCACCTAATAAGAGCTGCCTGGTATTTTCCGGCGGCGGCGCGCTAACCACTGAAAACCAAAAAACCGGTCAGGCCAATGAACCTCTGAAGCCTGACTATTGGTTTCCCAGCGGCGGCACGTTACCCGCTATGTCGGCCCCGCTGCAAAGTTATTTCAACAACCTTGTATTTTTGAAGAACGCGACACTGAGCGGTGCAGGTCATGGAGTCATGTTCAATCGGTTCGATAACGGTAGCTTTTCCAAAGACAGCTTTGACGTGAATATGGGTCGAACCATTAGCGCTAATTACCCGGTTAAATACCTTAACGTAGGTACCGATGAAGTGACTGGCTTGTCCCGTGAGGGGTACACGACCTTAACCACCATGACCAGTCCACAAGCGGCATTGGATGCCTTATTCGGTGGGGGCACGACGCCGGTTAGCGGGATAGCACCACGAAAATCCATGGTGGATATCCACTATCAAGCGATCAATGGATTGCGCAATAAACTGGGTCAGCATGAAAAAATAAAACTGGATAGCCATTTCACCTCGCTTGAAGAAATCGAGGCAGCCATAGGCACTGGTGGCGGCGGAGGTGGAGGCGGCGGCTCTTGCCCGCAACCACCCTCAAACACAGCCGTAGGTTTTGATGCGTTGGCAAGATTGCATACCGACATCATTGTCCTTGCGTTGAGCTGTAACTTGACCGCCTCCGTATCTATCGCGTTTGGTACCGATGCACATACCCATAAGTTCGATAAATTAGGGGGCCGTGAATCTCACTCAACCCACCATTTCAATCTCACCAACTACACCGAAGACATTGTTTACATGCAGGGTCTCACCAAAAACCTGCTGGATAAGCTAAGTGCCGCCGGGTTGTTGAGTACGACAATTTTCACCCAGGTATCTGATATGGGTAACCCCGATGCCCACAATAATGTCGATGTACCGATCATTGTTGGTGGAGGCGGAATTGCCGGAGGCCGGGTGATAGATGTCAGTAAAAAGACACAAGCATCACTTTATCAAACCATTGGTTTGAGGCTTAAGGCTGACCAAAGCCCCGGTGGAGCTGCTTACCGGAATTGGGATGTACCGGTTATCTCCGAGCTGTAATTTCCTTTCAACTCACTGCCAGGGCTTCGGCCCTGGTTTTTTTTGAGCTAATTCCCTCCATCTGCCGTTTTCATTAGTAATGGCAAAGCAGCATGTATGACGATAAACGCTGTGTTGTTTGATAATTTTTGTAAATAGATCTTTACCATCTACGTACTAACAGCCTCCGTAAACCACCGCATCGTAATAACCCTTGAATTGAAGGCTTTTTTTGGTGCATGTCACCTTATTAAACGTTTATGACTGGTTTACAAATACCCTTCAACGACGTCCTGAAAAATTTGCCCGACGCCTGCCCGGTATACTAAATTTTCTTCCGGAAAATTTTAGATAGCGCAACCAATTTGATAAAAATGATAACGGATCGAAACGTCAGGAATTGGGAAAACAGTTGTTACAGGGGTTCAAGGATATTTATCGTCGTCGCACATACTCCAATAAAGACACTATAATTATCTGATTAATAACAATAAATTACGTAGTTGCGCTTATAAGCTGTCATTCATCTGTAGAAAAAATTGGACTGCACGCTCCGGCCTTTTCTGGCCGGATTTTTTTCACAATAAATGTTAGCGCAATCAAATAAAACCGAATAACGATCTATGCAGTAATACCCAGGGAAGCCACGTAATAACAATTCCATCGCAACCCCGCACCTGTAACGGCATAGGTGTTGATGCAGTATCCGGCACACCTCTGTAAGGGTTAAGGGAAAGCATTTTTAGCAATCTGTTAAAAACCAGGCCGAAGTGATTCGGCACTAACCTTGAGGAACACACCATGAGTAGCTTACAAGCTTCGGTGACAAAACCTCGCCACGGGGGAAGATTGAAACATCCCTTGTGTGCGGCAGGTTTTTCACTGGCGATAGCAACCCTGTCCATCCAGGCCGATGCTGCTTGCCAATATGTCATCAATAACCAATGGAGCAGCGGCTTTACCGCCACCCTGAAAATCACCAATTCAGGGACTACCGCCATTAACGGTTGGAATATCAACTGGAAATACAACGGCGCAGACCGTATTACCAGTAGTTGGAATGCCACCCTGACGGGTAGCAACCCCTATACGGCAACCAACATTAGCTGGAACGGTAATTTGCAGCCCAACCAATCCATAGAGTTTGGCCTCCAGGGCAGTAAAGGCAGCGCGCCAGCTGAAGTTCCAGTGATCAACGGGACAGTCTGTGGAGGCGGCACTTCATCTACACCCGCCAGTTCGTCGGCGCCTTCTTCAATAGCCGTCATTCCAAGTTCGCGCTCATCATCCAGTGCCATGCCTCAAGGCGTTGCCCCACTGGTAGTCCAGGGCAATAAAGTGACTGCCAATGGCCAACCGGCCAATCTGGCAGGTATGAGTCTGTTCTGGAGTAATACCGGCTGGGGTGGCGAAAAGTATTACAACGCCCAAGTTGTATCCTGGTTGAAGTCCGACTGGAAAGCCAACCTGGTTCGCGTGGCCATGGGCACCGAAGCAGACGGCGGCTACCTGACCGACTCCACCAATAAAACGCGCGCAACGGCTGTTATCGATGCAGCAATTGCCAACAACATGTACGTGATTATCGACTGGCATACCCACCACGCCGAAGATCACAAAGCGGCGGCCATCACCTTCTTCAAGGAAATGGCGAGCAAATATGGCCAATACAACAACGTAATTTACGAGGTATACAACGAGCCACTGAACGTCTCCTGGAGCGGTGTGCTCAAGCCTTATGCGACCGATGTGATCAAGGAAATCCGCGCTATCGACCCGGATAACCTGATTATTGTCGGCACCCCCAATTGGTCGCAGGACGTAGACGTTGCAGCGACTGATCCGATTACTACCTATAGCAATATCGCTTACACCCTGCATTTCTACGCAGGCACCCACAAGCAATTCCTGCGCGACAAGGCACAAACTGCGTTGAACCGTGGTATCGCCTTGTTTGTTACCGAGTGGGGTTCTGTGAATGCGGATGGCGGCGGTGGCGTGAATACCGAGGAAACCAATGCCTGGTTGAACTTCATGAAAACCAACGGCATCAGCCATGCTAACTGGGCACTTAATGACAAAGCCGAAGGTGCTTCTGCCCTTGTAACTGGCGCTAGCGCCAACGGTGGCTGGACCAGTGCGCAATTAACGCCATCCGGCACTTTGATCCGCAATGCAATCATCGCCAATAACGGCGGCTCAACCAGTTCTGCGGCGACAGTTTCCAGCAGCGCACCCTCTTCCATGGCGACCAGCTCTGCCAGCTCAGTGAATGGCAATGGCTGTGGAAGCGGTGCCATTTTTTGCCTGGACTTTGAAGATGTTGCTCCGGGAACCGTACCCGCCGGCTTCACCCAGGAAGGTAACGGCATTGCCGTTGTGCAAGGCCAACAAGCGCGCAGCGGTAACCGGTCGGTAAAATTCACCAGCACCAACTACGCCAATTCCGGTTATTTCAAAAAGACCGGTGTCTCCGGCAAACATTGGGGCCGGTTGTATTACAAAATGAAAACCCCTGTTCCCAATATCAATACCTGGTTACACGGAACCTTCGTGGCCGCCCGTAGCGGCAGTGCTGAATTCCGTTTTGTGGATACCGTTCAGGAAACCAGCGGTGCTCATCAATACCTGTACAACGTTGAACCGGGCGATGTTTCATTGCAAGGTGCCTACGCCTATCGCTTTGACGATGCCTGGGTATGCACTGAATGGTTCGTCGATAACCAAACCCAGACCTATCGTTTCTTCCGTAACGGTACCGAATTACCGCTGACCCGCAACGGCACCCAAACCAATTCCACCAACCTGCCCGGTTTTGCACCTGTGCCAGCTACCCTGGATTGGTTAGGTTTCGGCTTACGTACCTACCAACAGAGCAGTGGCGTGGAAGGTTGGCTTGATGATGTTGCTGTTAGCAATGAACGAATTGGTTGTAACACCGCCATTTCATCCAGTTCAGTTTCCTCTACCCCGACAACGTCCAGCCGCAGCTCGTCCAGTGCGATGGTATTAGTATCATCCAGCAGCAGCCTGGCGCCCTCCTCTTCCAGTCAAAGCAGCTTGATGGTCACTACTTCGTCGTCCCGTATAAGCAGCAGCGTGTCATCAGTGAATGCTGGAACATGGACACTGGATGCTACGGCCTCTTACCTGAATTTCGTAACCACCAAGAACACCCACGTTATTGAAGCGCATAGCTTCGGGCGCTTGTCTGGCGGTATCAATAATGGTGTAGCGACATTGGCCATTGACCTTTCCAGCGTAGCTACCGGCGTCGAACTGCGTGACCAGCGTATGCGCGACCTGTTATTCCAGGTGTCCACTTATCCGACCGCAACCGTCTCCCTCACCTTACCGGCAGGCCTGATTGCCAACCTGGCGGCGGGCAGTACCAGCGAAATCAACATTACCGCTGACCTGAATTTGCATGGCATCACCCGTCCTATCGCCACCCGGGTTTCCGTACAAAAACTCACGGCGTCACGAGTGCTGGTGCAAAACCTGACACCGGTATTGATGAACGCTCCGGATCATGGACTTAGCGATGGCGTTGAAGCATTGCGCGCAGCGGTGGGTATTGCCTCGATCAGCAAGGCGGTGCCTGTGGATTTCACCCTCGTCTATGACGCCCGTTAATTGGCCAGGAGAGAAAAGATAATGAAACGATTCCTACCTCAATCGCTGGTCTCTGCCGGCGCCCTGGCACTGGGGCTACTTGCCGCCAGTCATGCTATGGCCCAGGCAAATTGCAGCGTGAATTACAAAGTGACTAATAGCTGGTCCAACGGTGGCCAGGCCGATATTAGCGTTACCAACCTGGGTTCTGCCAAAACCAGTTGGGAGCTGTGCTGGACCTTCAACGGTAACGAAACCATCAACAACTTGTGGAACGGTAGTTACAGCACCAGCGGCAAAAGCGTGTGCGTAAAAAATGCCAGCTACAACGGCAACCTGGGGACTAACGCCAGCGCCGGTTTTGGCTTTACGCACACCAATGCTCCCGGAGCGATGCCCACTAACTTCACCCTGAACGGCGCTGCTTGCGGAAGCGCAGCCAGCAGTAAACCGGCCAGCAGTTCCAGCAGCGTACCCAGCAGCTTGCCGCCAAGTAGCACGAGCAGGAGCGTGACTTCGACCAGTCGCAGCTCAAGCAGCGCCGAAGCGGAAGTTGCCCGTTGGGTACTCAATGGCTCCAAATCACTGTTGAATTTTGTGTCGGTTAAAAATACCGATGTTGCAGAAACATTCAACTTCACCCAATTGGCGGGCACGGTAGCCGCTTCCGGGCAAGTGACGTTCTCGGTTCCGCTGGCAAGCATTTCTACCGGTGTGGATATTCGCAATACGCGCATGCAGCAAATGCTCTTTGAATCCGCTTACTTGCCCAGCATGCACTTCACAACGCAATTGGATGTCAGCGTCATAGATGCAATGCCAGCGGGCAGTACCAGCACCCAGCTAATGACGGGCAACCTGATACTCCACGGCATCATCAAGCCCATTTCGTTTGATGCATTGATTATCAAACACAGCAGCACCAGTGTGAGCGTGTCGCCGCGCAAGCCGATCCTCATCAACAGTATCGATTTCGATCTGAACGCGGGTATTGAGGCGTTGCGTGCAGCGGTTGGCGCATCATCGATTGGTGAGCGGGTCCCGGTGTACTTCAAACTGTTCCTGGACAACCAGACCCGTACCAGCCCCCTCAAGTTGGCAGCCGCACCGAATACACCGCTTAATTTGAGAGGTGACTTCAGCGTACCTACCCGCTCAGCCACACTTACCTGGGCTGATGCCAGCAACAACGAAACCGGCTTCCTGGTTCGTCGCAAGGCATCGGACGGTCGCTGGGTAACCATCAATAACGCCGCAAGTAACAGCGTCAGCTACATCGACTCCATGATTCCTGCGACCCTGGGCATGGAATACAAAGTCATCAGCTATCAGGAGAGTGTGCCTTCCGCCCCGACTGCCCCGGTGACGGTTTATATCCCTGATGCGAGTTCATCCAGTAGCGTCACTACCAGCACGCCCGGAAGCAGTTCATCCAGTTCAGTATTGGTCGGTGATGCCACACGCGGAAAATCCTTATGGGAAAACCCCACCGTAGGCTGTTTGTTCTGTCACGCAGTGAATGCCGACGGAACAGCAGGTGCCAGTACTAGCAAGATAGACCCGAAAAACCTGCGCTACACCACCGTCGCGAACCTGGTGAAATACATTGAAGACAATATGCCAAAGAGCGACCCGACTGCTTGCGTGGGTCAATGTGCGGCAGATACAGCAGCGTATTTCCTCTCGTTAAAACCGGTTACCACTGCATCCAGCAGCAGCTCATCGCGTGTGAGCAGTAGTAGTGTGGCAAGCATGGGCAACCTCACCGGCGAACAGTTATATGCGCAAAAAGGTTGTGCTAATTGCCATGGTGCGAAAGGTGATAACCCGATGCGTCCGATTGTGGTTGACCGTTGGACTCGCGCTTCGCTGATTACCAAGATCGATGCCACCATGCCACTCAATGATCCATCCAGTTGCGTGGGCGACTGCGCCACTAAAATTGCAGATTACATCCTGACCTGGAAGCCACCGGTAGTTTGTACCTCCGGTGAAGATGTGTTGCCACGCCGGTTGCGTTTGCTGACCAATCGTGAATACGCCAATACCGTCAACGATTTGTTAGGCATTTCCAACGGCACCACCATCGCGGCCGGGTTTGAACCGGATTCGAAGGTGAAAGGTTTCGACAATAATGCGACCGCCGGCAAAGTCAGCAATGGCCGTATGGATGCTTACTGGAATGCCGCGAAAGATATCGCCACCAACGCCAACCTGGGCAACTTGTTGAATTGCACTACCTCTACCGCAAGAGACCAGTGTGCCAATACGTTTGTACCTGCGTTTGGCAAGCGTGCGTTCCGTCGTCCGCTGGTGGCTGCAGAGCAAACCTCTTATAGCAACCTCTTCCTTCTGGGTGCCACGAACGAGGCCGGAGCGCGTCTGGTTATCCAGGCCATGTTGTCGTCGCCCAACTTCCTGTATCGCTCGGAAATTGGTAGCAGCTTAAGCGGAACCGGAAGCCTGACGGCTTATGAAACTGCATCCCTGCTTTCATATACCTTCACCGGCTCAATGCCTGATGCGACACTCATTACCGAGGCCGATAACAACCGCCTGAGTACACCGGCACAACTGCGCACGCAGGCAGAACGGTTGCTCGCCACCACCAAAGCCGGCGCGCAATTCGCACATTTCGGTATGCAATGGTTGCATGTGGATGATGTCGCTAACCTGCAACGGGATAGAACCCTGTATCCGCAATTCACACCAGCGATTGGCGCGGCCATGAAAACCGAGCTGGAAAGCTTCCTGAAAGAAATTTTCCTCAAGCCCGGTTACAAAATTGCCGATGTATTCAACCCCGGTTTCAGCTACCTGAACGGGCCATTGGCAAGCTATTACGGCATTGCCGGTGTGAGTGGGGACCAATTCCAGAAAGTGACCACCAATGCCCAACGCGGCGGTGTGCTCCATATGGGCGCCATCACGACTACCCTGGCGACCGTGAAGGAATCCCATCCAATCCATCGCGGTTTGTTGGTTCGTCGCAACCTGCTCTGCCAGGAGTTTGCACCACCGCCACCGAATGTGGGCGAAGTGGAGCCACTTGACCCTAACAAGCCAACCCGCCAGCGTTTCGCGGCCCATACCAACAACGAGAACTGCCAGTCATGTCACCAATACATCGACAACATCGGCTTCGGGTTTGAAAACTATGATGCCGTTGGCCGCTATCGCACCGTGGAAGGTAACAACATTCCAGCGGACGCGAGTGGTGGCATTTCCGGCCTGGCCGTCATGACCGAGTCCGATAGTTACAATTTCGCCGACCTGCGTGGTTTATCAGGTGTATTGGCGACATCGGGTGCGGAGGCCACTTCCAAGTGCGTGACTCGCCAGTACCAACGTTTTGCGACAGGGGTTTCCGAACCCAACCAATGCTCGGTTGACGCAAGCTACTCGCGCTGGCAGGGCAAATCGACTGACCTGCGCGACATGATGCTCGAAACCGTAACCTCACCCAGCTACCTGAATCGCAAATAGGAGTCATCATGAAAAGACGCTCATTAATTAAAGCTCTGGCGGCTGGCTCGGTAACGGCAATGACACCACTCGCCGCGATGCTTGCCCGGTCGGCCATGGCCGCTGAAACCCAGCGCATACGTACACTGTTTATTTACCATCCCAACGGCTGCGTGCCGGATGTATTTTTCCCACGGGCCGGTGCGCTGGCCGGAGCCGGTTTTCCGGCCATGACCGCACCGCTGCAACAGGTGGCCCAACATCTGGTGTTTCTGGACGGGATTGGCTACGAAGGAAATGCAAACACCCATGAAGGTGGTGCGCTCAAATGTTTAACCGGTGTCGCCAGCTCGGCATCCGGCGCATCCTCCATTGAAGTTCAGATGGGTAAAGAGGACTGGCTCAACCGTGCCAGTTCCGGTGTATCCCGTCCGTCACTGCAAATGGGGGTGGGTACGAAATGGGGAAGCGACACTTCCAAGCGGGTGAGCTACGACAACGGCACCAGCCTGCATCCGGTGGACGATCCGCGCATCCTTTATCCGCAGTTGTTCGGCAGTAATGGCGGTGGTGGCGACACTACACAGGTCCAGGTACTGGCCCGCGCGCGCGAAGACCTTGCGCGCCTGACGACACAACTCGGCAGCCTGGAAAAGGAGCGATTGGATCAACACGTGGCCGCCCTGGATGTGTTGGAACAAAAGCTCAATGCCGCTTCCATGTCCGGTTGCCTGGATGTCACCAGCAGCATCAAACCGCGCGTGGACTCCATTAGCGGTGGCGAAGAGCAGGCGCTCTGGGCAACGTCGGTGCTGGCCAACATCTCTGCCATCCAGCAAGACATTGCCGTTTCTACCTTGTCCTGCGGCATTACACGTAGCATCGCCTTTATGTACGGTGTACCCGTATCGCCCATTGTGGTTCCGGGCACGGGCACCGGCGACCATGATTTATCGCACCAGGACGCTGCGGCCCATACCACCAGCAAAATCTGGTGGATGGGGCAAATTCGCCAGTTCATCCAAAAACTGGCGGCCACCCCGGATGTCAACGGCAGCCTGTTGGATAACACCGTCATTTGTACTGTGTCCGATCTGGGGCACGGCAATCGCCATGACCATTACCGCATCCCTATGTTTTTGGCCGGTGGCAAGAATGCCGGCCTGATTACCGGTCGCTCGGTGGATTTGCGTCCGCTGGGAGAACCGGGCAAACGCTGGGGTGATCAACAGGCAACCCAGGGCGGTGTAAACCATACCAACGTGTTGATGACCATCGCTGAAAAAGCGGGCTACACCAGCGTGCGTATGCCTACAGCCAATGGTCGTATCAACAATGTATGGGTTAACGGTACGGGACTTTAATCAACGGGACTTTAACCAATAGGACTTTAACAACAGAACTTTAATCAACAGGACTCAAATCGGAGGTCATAAGCGCAGGATGCGCTTTACTTTCTAACATGAAAGGCCCCGGAAAGTCGCCAGGCTTTCCGGGATTTTTTTATCAGGCGTTCCAGGGGTTTTTATAAAACTTTCCAGAGAGTTTTTATCAGACTGCCCAGAATTTTATGTTGGAAAATAGATTTACCGCGCGGTGTAAATTAATCGCAATTCATCCGCAATAATCTGCGCGCCCTGCTCTACCACTTTTGGATCCTGGCAATAAGTCACGCGGATACATTCATGCTTGTGTTGCCAATCCTCCTCCAAGCCGGGGAAAAAATGATGGCCGGAAACCACTAATACTCCGCGCGCTTTCAAACGTTGATAAAGTTCTTCGCTGGGAATGGGCAAATCTTTACACCAGAGCCATAAAAAAATCGCGCCTTCAGGTTTATGAATCAAACACGGCAAATTACCGAGATGGTGTTTAAAGGTTGCAACCGCATGTTCCATGCGCGCGCGGTAAAACGGCGCGACGATTTCGCGACTTAATTGCAAAATTTTTCCGTCGGCCAACAGATGCCGCGCCAATGCCGGACCAAAATTTCCCGTCGCCAGACTGAGGATGGTATTGGCTTTGGCAAATGCATTAATGATGTCCGGGTTTGCTATCACAATACCGGTACGCGCACCGGGTAATCCCAATTTCGATAGGCTCAATACCAGAATCGTATTGTCATTCCAGTGCGGTGTTGCATTGGCAAATAAAATATTCGGGAAGGGAGTGCCATAAGCACCATCGACAATAAATGGAACCTTGTGCATACGCGCCAATTCATCCAGCTTTGCTAATTCTTCGTCACTGATAACATTACCCGTCGGATTGGTGGGGCGAGATACACAGAGTGCGCCGGTTTCGGCGGTAATTTTTAACTGCGCAAAATCCACATGATATTTAAAAAAACCGTCAGGCAATAATTCGATGCTCGGACGAGTGGCGGTAAAGAAATCATCGCAAATTCCCAAATCGCTGTAGCCCAAATATTCCGGCGTTAACGGCAATTGAATGCGCTTCTTACTACCATCGGGATATTCTCCCGCGAGCAAATTAAACAACACAAAAAATGCGGACTGGCTGCCGTTGGATAATGCGATATTTGCGCGCGAAATCGGCCAACCATATTCACTTGTTAATAAGTCTGCGATGGTGTCCAGTAATTCAGCATCGCCCTGTGGCGGCTGGTAAACACCGAGTAATTGATGCGCTTCTTTTTCGTCTGCCATCGCCGCCCGCAAGGCTGCTTCAAATGCCTGCTCCATCGCTGGAATACGCGCGGGGTTACCACCACCCATAAAAATCATGTCGGGATTTACGCGCAAGGCATCACCAAGGTCATCCATCAAGGTGACTATGCCTGCATCAGTACACAATTTTTGTCCAAAACGGGAGAGGGAAAGCGAGGGTGAAGTCATGGGCGCGCCAATACAGTTAACGATGGGCGGCAATCTAATGGCAGATGACTTAAAACACCAGAATCAAATTAAACCAAATCGTTTCAGGGTTTCCGCCAATTTTTCGGGGTTTACCGGCTTTTGGATAAAATCCATTGCTCCAAGCTGCGTGACACGGGCTTGGGCGGTGGGTTGGATATCGCCGGAAATCACAATGATCATGGCATCCAGCCCTTCTTTTTTTACCGCTTCCAGTACCTGGTAGCCATCCATCTCGGGCATGGTGAGGTCGAGGAATACCATTTCGCCCTTGCCTTCGCGAATTGCTTGCAGCCCCTCGGCACCGTTGGTGGCAAAGGTAATGTCCACATCCCAACCTTCGGGTAAGGAGCGCGCTACCTGCTTGCGCGCCATTAGAGAGTCATCACAAATCAGTAGAGGAGTCGCCATAACAGAAACAGGTCTTTATAAAATAGTTAGGTCTGTAATCGAGGTTACCGAGAGTATAGACAGGGATTTTTACCCGCAGGGAATTTTATCCGGCTTATTTTTGGCGGATTTCAGCCAAATCCACCTGACAGAACAGGGATTCAACCGAACGAGACAATTGCTCGCGGGTAAACTTGTCCACCGCCCCAAGGTGCGCCACTGCTTCAGGCCCCCAGGGTAAATCGGTTAAGGTGGTCGTGCCTTTAGGCAATTGGCGCGGCACATCCAGAATGTCAGTGAGATCAAGCAACGTCAGGTTTTTCAGGTCATGGCACAACAAATAATCTCCCTGGTAATTGGTCGTAAGTACATGGTGTTTGACCAGTGCCTCACTGATACGCAACCACTGGTCTGCTGCCAACCCCTGCCGTAATAGTGCGCGCTCCGGCACCGCGTTGCCTTCGCGCGAGGCGCTGTAGCAACGCCACAACACCAACAGGCTGGCCAGTAAATCCGGATAATTGCGATCACGCAGATCAATTTGATAAGCATTGATGGTGTGGACAAAAACGGCCCCACCCAGAATGACCGTCCAAATCAAATTCACCCACAACAAAAATAACGGCACAGCAGCAAAAGCGCCGTACACCAGAGTGAATGAAGAGTGGCTGACGATCCATCCGAATGCGGCTTTCAGTCCCTGGAAAAACAGGGTAGTTACCAACCCGCCTACCAACGCGTGTGAAACTGGCACCTTGCAATTGGGTACCGCCACAAATAACAAGGTAAATGCGGCCCAGGTCAGGAACCAGGGCGCAAAGCGCAATACACTTTCAATGACACCAAGGCTATCGTAAGGGCCAACCAATAAACGAAATGAAGTGAGATAGGTACTCATCGCCAGGGCAGCACCCAAGAGCAATGGCCCAAGGCTCAAGATCGCCCAATAGAGCAGGAAGTTGGCAACCCCGCGACGCCCGCGTGCAACACCCCAGATTGCATTAAAGTTCTGCTCAATATTCTTAAGCATGAGATAGGCAGACACTAATAAAACAGCCAAACCAAAGGCAGTAAGCTGGCGTGCCTGGCTGGAAAAATCCTGCAAATATTTCCCCAGATCCTGCTCGCTGTTAGGCAAAAAATGCTCGAATAATAACGATTGCAACTGGTCGCCTAGGCTTTGGAAGGCTGGAATGATTGAGAACATCGAATAAGTAACTGTCATCATCGGGACTGTCGCAAACAGCGATACATAGGTAAGCGACGCCGCACTTTTCTGACATTCCTTGGCCTGATATTGACGAACCATCAAACAAAAAAAACCCAGCAGCCAACGATAGTGTTTCTTTACGTTGATCCAATGCTCATTCAACCTTGGCATACCAACAAATCCTTAAACCTAAACGAGAACCCAGCCGCTATAATCGACGTCGTTCTCACAACGGAAACTGAAAATGACCACACTCTACCATAACCCGCGCTGCTCAAAATCGCGCGATGCCTTAAGCCTGCTGCGCAACAGGGGTGTAGAACCGGAAATCATCCTCTACCTTGAAACCCCACCCAATGCCAAAACCCTTAAAGCAATTCTGACCAAACTCGGAATCAGTGCACGCGACTTATTACGCAAAGGTGAGGATGCATACAAAACCCTAAATTTGGATAATGAAAGCCTCAGTGAAACCGCACTGATCAAGGCTATGATCGAAAACCCCAAATTAATCGAACGGCCCATTGCGATTAACGGTGAAAAAGCGGTTATCGGGCGTCCGCCAGAAAATGTTCTAACCATTTTGTGAGAGGCTAGCGATGTCCACCTACATATTAGTGCTTTATTACAGTCGTAACGGTTCTACATTGGAAATGGCCAAGCAAATCGCGCGCGGTGTTGAGCAGGCGGGCATAGAAGCACGCTTGCGCACAGTGCCTTCCGTATCAACGACCATCGAAGCCAGCGAGCCGGATATTCCCGTAAGCGGTGCTATTTATTGCAATGCAGAGGATTTAAAAAACTGTTCCGGATTAATCCTCGGGAGCCCTACCCGCTTCGGCAATATGGCGGCCCCGTTGAAATACTTTCTGGACGGCACCAGTGGTCATTGGCTAAATGGTGATTTGATCAATAAACCCGCCGCTGTATTTACCTCCACCTCAACATTGCACGGCGGCCAGGAATCCACCCTGTTATCAATGATGCTGCCGCTCTTGCATCAGGGAATGGTAATTGCCGGAATTCCCTACAGCGAAGCTGCATTAAACAGCACACATACGGGTGGCACACCTTACGGCGCCTCGCATTTTGCACACGGTGATAATCCAACCAAACTCAGTACTGACGAAATTGAACTCTGTCAGTCATTGGGCAAACGCGTGGCAACCATTGCCCTCAAATTAAAAAATTAATTCGCAGGTTTTTGAATGACACCCACTGAACAAACACCGGCGACTGAAACCGGTAAACGCAAAAAGGAAATTGTTATCACTGAAACGGATGCCATCGTATTGGAAAAAAAATTACGCATAGGCCGGTTGCTCACGTTAGGTTGCTATACCGGCTTGTTGCTATTGTTTACGCTACTGAATCTGGTCCGGGAAACAGGCAACATTAAACTCTGGTTGGTGCAATGTATTCCGTTATTGATTTTTATTCCTGCACTGCGCAATGAAACCCATCGTAGCTACAGTTGGCTATGTTTCGTGGCACTGATGTATTTTGTTGCCATTATTCCCATGCTGATGAGCCGTTGGTGGTGGAGCGATTGGTTAATCACGCTATTGGTGACAGTGTTATTTACCGCCTCCATGATGACCAGCCGCTGGTTGCAATACTGGAATTATTATTTGTATACCAAACACCAAACTGCTTCTGTATCCGCTGACAATGTCAGTCATTAATTCAAGGAAATTATCGTGTCAGTTAATTATTACGAACCGCCTGAATTACCAAAACCTGCCTTACCAGAACCACCACCATCAGCAAGCGCTGCTGCCCGGCCTCATCAGCCTGTTCGTAAAGAACCTATCGGTTTCTGGCGCTTCATGGGTTACCTGGGTGGCGCACTGACCTGGATAAGAAACTTCCTGGCCAATCTGGTTTTTATTGTAATCATTTTGATTTTGCTCGCGATGATTGGTGCCAATGCACCGCAACCATTGTCGGAAAGTTTTGCCCTGCGTGTAGCGCCCACCGGCATTTTGGTTGATCAGCGCAGTTTCATCGACCCTGCGAGCCTGTTGCTGTCCGATGAAGATCCTGAAGAGCAGGAAACGGTTGTGAGCGATCTGGTAGAAGCCATTAACAAAGGCGCAACAGACAAACGCGTAACACAATTAGTGTTAGAACCGGGTCGCCTGGTAGGCGGTGGCCTTAGCAAAATGAATGAAATTGGTCAGGCACTGGAAAATTTTAAAACCAGTGGCAAGAAAATTATCGCGGTGAGCGATCATTATTCGCAGGAACAATATTATCTGGCGAGTTTTGCCGACGAAATTTATTTGCACGATATGGGTGTCGTGGAAATTACCGGTTATGGCCGTTACATGAATTACTATAAAACCGCACTGGATAAACTCGGCATTACTATTCACGCATTCCGCTCCGGTAAATACAAAGATTATCTGGAGCCTTTTTTGCGCGACGATATGTCAGCCGAATCGCGTGAACACAATGAGCAATGGATTAACGAACTGTGGGCAAGTTATACCAATGCAATTGAAAAACGCCGTCGCCTGCCACCGGGTAGCATCAACGATTTTGTTAACAATATGGATGCCCATATGTTACTGACAGAAGGCGACAGTGCAAAATTGGCGGTTGAAAAATCCCTCGTCGATAAAGTCCAATCCCGTCAGGATACCGGGCAAATGCTGATCGCCAGTGCGGGGAAAAGTGAGGAAGGCAATTGGTACAACGGCGTTGGTGTTAAATCCTATCTCGCTGATATTCGTAAACAACCCAAAACCGAAAAAAATAAAGTCGCCGTTGTTACTGCAGTCGGTTCGATTGTAGATGGCCACCAACCTGATGGAATGATCGGCGGCGAAAGTATGGTTGAGCTTTTACGCCAGGTGCAGGACGACGCGGATGTTAAAGCATTGGTAATTCGTGTTGACTCGGGTGGTGGTAGCGCCTTCGCATCAGAAATTATTCGCACCGAAATTATTAAATTGCGCGAGAAAAAAATTCCGATCTACATTTCCATGGGCAGCGTTGCGGCATCAGGCGGATATTGGATAGCTACCGCTGGCGATAAAATCTGGGCATTACCCACTACAATCACCGGTTCAATCGGTGTATTTGGCGCATTCCCCACACTGGAAAATTCATTAAAAAAAATCGGCGTCAATACTGATGGTGTCGGCACAACTGAATTGGCTGGCACCATGCGCCTGGATCGCCCATTAACCGAAAAAGCCAGCAGGATTGTGCAACAAAGCGTGGATAATATTTATCAACGTTTTATCACTTTGGTAGCCGAAACCCGCAAGCAAGAAAAAGAGGCCATTCATGAAATTGCACAGGGTCATGTATGGACCGGCACAAAAGCCAAAGAAATTGGCTTGGTGGATGAGCTGGGAACATTAAATGATGTGATCACGGCAATCGCCGAACAAGCGGGATTGGAAAAATACAAAGTGGAATTCGTTCGTCGTCCGCTTTCGCCAAAAGAAGAATTCCTGCGTTCACTCACTGAAGGTCAATCTGCCACTTTCGCACCCAAAGCTCTGCTGGAAAAATTTTCATCGCTCAGTGTATTAAACACGTTAGCGCCTGCGCTCAAACCGTTACAGGAAATTCAAAGCTTGAATGATCCACGCGGTATCTACGTGAAATGTTTTGAGTGTGTTGCTCCTTAATACTCAACTACAGTGAATGGATTTCGTGCCCTAAAGAAAAACCCGCAGTAGTGCGGGTTTTTAATTTTTAAACCAATTAAATTATTAGGGCAATTCATATCCGAGCTCTGCCTCGGTACGTTTTTTCAATTCAGCCGACCACCATTGAACCTCTTGTTCTTTACCTTGAGGCAAACTATTGTCAAACGGACCAAGTCCGAGGGCAATCCGACGCTCCTCATAGCTGTTATAAATTTCCTGCGCCCTTACCTTTACCTGCTGGTTAATTTCGGGAGTGAGCTTTATCGATTTTTCTCCTTGCCGCTGATGATAAATGCTTAACAGAGAACTCAAAGATTCGTACTTTTTATCAAGCATCCCCCGCATTCCCCAAAACTCACTTACTGCCATAGTTTCAAGCAAAGCCTCTTTAGCCTCTTCAGAATTTGAACTTGACAAACCTAAACTTGGACGTGCATTTGGCATATCGGTAAGGAGTTCCCTATCCCCATGTAAAATTGCCTTATCAACGTAAGAGTTAAATTTTTTTGTGTATTCTTTTACTTCAAACCTGATTGCATTGTCAGTTTCACTATTTACAAATTGTGCACGAGACGCATCCTTTTCAACCGCCATGTCATTATAACGCTTTGCTAGAACCTTCATTGCCAATACATCACCGCTATTAGCTAACTCAATCAACTGAACTTCTGAATAAGCACTGTAACCACTTTTACTCTCTCCATCTAATACAACATCATAATCATGAAACTTCTGATATTCTGCCCATTCTTTAGATGTGGGAAATTTATTATTTACATCTATGGCTACCGGATGCACATCAATATTTTCCTTATTTACATCTTTAGGTTTTACCACTTCAGCATCAGGCAATATGTCTCGCTCACTAATTTTAGTGTCATCACCCATTCCCATTTCATGAGGCATAAAAGATAAAACACCCAAGATTAGCAGTAACGCAAAAAAACTAATAACTGCATACTTAATCTTCATAAACATC
This sequence comes from Cellvibrio sp., assembly GCA_035490715.1. Taxonomy (GTDB): domain Bacteria; phylum Pseudomonadota; class Gammaproteobacteria; order Pseudomonadales; family Cellvibrionaceae; genus Cellvibrio. The sequence goes on along the minus strand of DATJLF010000065.1, from coordinate 18,218 downwards.
AATCTCCATAAAAAATAATCGGCATGTAAACCTATGCCGATTATTATTATCCTAATTTATATTAAAAGCCTGTCCAAGCACCTGATGCTGCACACTTTGCACTGTTAGCAGCCTTTGACAATTCCTTATCGTTTTCACATTTTTTGTACTGTTTATTGAGACGAAAGTCAACGTCTCCCAAACAGCTAGTATAGTTATTCCTGTCATATGAATATTCTACGGAAAACATGACAATTCGCTCTATTCCACCACCAATCGTCCAATTAGTATCAGATAACGACTTGCATCTATCTCTATATAAATCTGCTTGCCCACCAGCAGTACCATCACAGATATTCTTCTCCTTTTGGATTACATAACGCTTTTCACCACAAAACGAATTTAGCTTGTTCGCAGCATCGCGTGCAGCTTGATCTGCAGCAGACGGTCCGCCGGAGTACTGAGGAAGCATATTATTGCTTCCAGAACCTGAGCTTTGATTTGTAGTGCAGCTCGTTGTCGTGGTAGGTGTCCCAAATCCGTCAGCATTAGAAACAGTTCCATTAGAACAACTTCCAGATGTGGATTGTGCATATGATAATTGGCAGGATAAAAATAAACTCATGAGAACAAGTTTTATCAATCTTTTTTCCATTTTTAACGCTCCATTTAAATAAACTTAAGGTTTTGCAACCTTAGGCAATACCCTCTGCCATCCATTAAAGCCAGTGATAACAAATAATCCTTGCCCAAATTGCGGCGGACATTTTTCCCATTTCAAATTCAATAATCAATAAAAAAACTTGTTTTTATGATTAACACATTGAATTTGTCACCCAAAACAACGGCCACCATTTAACATCAAAATTACTGGAAATGTTTAATCATCTTGGACACACCCCGTCAAACCCGCTATCCAATCACTGATTACCTGCACAGCGGCCTCATCCACAATATGAGTTCCAATAGTCGGCATCTGGTAGCCGTCACGTACTTTCATTCGCGCCAACAGCACCGAGCGGGCTGGTTCACCCGGAGCAACCAATCGTGCATCTGCAATACCCAAATCACCGGTTACCGGTTGCACGTTGCAGGTTTGGGTCGCGGTCAATGCCGTAGTAAAACGTAAATCCAGATTCACCGGTGTAGAACCATTAGGTCGATGACAGCCGCTACAATTGCTGTGCAAATATGAACGCGCCTGCTGTGTGAGTGACGCCGCGGCATCATTTAGCGCATAAAGTTTTTGTGATCGCTGGCCATCAGTTATTAACGAGGAAAATAATTGGATATGCGTGAGCGTATCGAATTGGTGAGCAGCAACACTGCCGTAATTCATAGTTGCATTTAATTGAAGAGTTTCCAGCCCCAGTGAAAAATTTGCCCCTTGTGTATGACACACTAAACATTGTGCAGGGCTTGGATACTGCCACAATATTGTGTCAATTATTTTTTCTTTGCCATCGCTCAATAAGGTTGCATCAGTTTGATCGTCACGCCACTCATAACTAAACCCTTGCCAACCCAATTGGGCACGGACAAACAACCGGGTTTCGATATATTTTTCGCCCAGCTTGAAATGTTTCATTAACACACTGCCAACCGGAAATAAAAAATCACCGTCACTGGCAAGATCAATTTTCGTATTGTCTGGCAATGCAAAAAAACGCTCTTTTGAGGCCGAGTCTGACCACAATTGAGATTCAACGTTATAGGGAATCATGCCAACAGCAGGCAATTTTGGATCTGCTGCATTAACGCACCCCGTTGCTGACAATTGTGAAGCCATAGTGCCCGGAGCCAATTCACCACCTGTGGCCTGAAGTTTTACAATCTGCGAACCAGCACCGGATTGTCCAATTGCATACAACTCACCCTGGTTATCCTGAGCGAATGACACTATATCCACTGGCACATTGCCATGGTTTGCGACGTCAATGATTTCACCAGTCCGCGTAATTGACTGCATGGTGTTGACACAATAATCCGTATAGAAATATTTTCCGTAAGCCGCTGGATATTGCGTACCACGATAAACAAATCCACCAATAACAGAACAAACTCCCGTGTTATGGCTAATGGATAAAACCGGTTTTATTTTATTTGCAGTAGAGCAATTGGGCCTGCCGCTGTAACAACTATCACCCTCCATATCACCCCATCCATAATTTCCACCACGCGTGATTAAATTAATTTCTTCCCAGGCCCCTTGCCCGACATCGCCCGTCCACAATTCGCCGTTTTCTTTATCGAAACTGAATCGCCAGGGATTGCGTAATCCGTACGCCCAGATTTCCGGCGCGCCACCGCTGGAAGCAAAGGGATTATCGGCAGGAATTCCATAATTTTTTCCCGCAGAGCTAGTGTCCACATCGATACGTAAAATTTTTCCGAGTAAATTATTAGTGTTTTGTCCATGTTGCTGTGGATCTCCACCGCTACCTCCATCACCGGAACTGATATATAGAAATCCATCCTGCCCGAAGGCCAGTTGCCCGCCATTATGATTTGCGTAAGGTTGATCAAACCGCAGCAAAATTAATTCACTATTTTTAACAATATTTCCATCGGTTCCAAATTGATAACGTGCAACGCGCGATTCCAAATCATCATCAGCATTAAGACCCATGTAATAAAAATAGACATAGCGATTGATTGCAAATTGCGGATGAAATGCAATGCCTAGCAAACCTGTTTCACCCCCATCGAATTCAACACGATCTTCAATATTTAAAACGCTGGTTAACGCATCAGCAGAAGCTTGATTAGGAAACCGGACCACAATGCCAGGCTGGCGCAATGCGTACCAAACATTATTGTCGTTCGGGGCCTGAATTAAATTGGTTGCCTGCGCAATATTTGGTAATAAAGGAAATACCGCTGCCCAGCTAATCGTGGTGACACCGGACGAAACCGGCGCGGGGGCTAAACATGTTTTATTTGATGGGCGAACTGAAATACCCGTAACAACGGCCGACGATGAGATCACACTGGACAGCTGCGCATTCGCACTAGTCGAAGCAATACTGCGACTGGAGGAAGCAACTACTGCTGAACGTGATGCAATGACACTGGAGGTTTGGATGGATGTTGCCGACGTGGAGCGTGACGAGGAATTGCCATTGCTATCGCCACCGCATGAGAACAACATCAAACAACTGGTAATTAAAAGAATTTTTCTTACACACGTTTGCATGACAACCTCCTCGTTATTTTTAATATCGACAGGATTTCAGCACAACGGTTTCAATCATGCGCGGATTGAGCTAACAAAACCGGCTTCAGGATCACAGAAAAGAGATCGCCAGCACATCGCCGGCGATCTCGTTATTTTACTTGGGTGTTAATGCCTGCACCGCAGCGCTTACGTACACCAGCGGTGCATTCCAGTTAATCGCAATTTCGTTACTCGCATAACTGCAATAGTTATCAAGATAAGATTTAGCGGCAATGTTGGAAGGATAAACAGCATTGCAATCAGACTTGTCTTGCTGACCAGGCTGGGGACCACCGGCAATAAAGCCGGGAATAGGATCCACAATACCATCAGCTTCTGACGGGCGATGGTGCGGATGCAGCGTCGATTTTTTGCCAAAGCCGGTAACGAACGATGTATCTGTTGCATTGCGACCCAACACATAATCCAGTTGCGACTGCGCAGCATCCAGGTATTCACGTTTGCCATTCAAACGATACGCCTGGATTAGCATCATTGCCTGATTCAACGCACCGGAATTACTGCCCCATACAAAATCACCTTTTTGCATACTGACCTTGTATGGTGAGGCCGACCAGGCCGTTTGCAAACTGGCTGCCAGCGAATCAACTCGCCCTGTAATCAAATCCTGATCGGCAGCGGCAGTTAAATTATTTTTGTGATGGGCAAGTGAAACCCACGCCAAACCCTTAACATCTCCCCATGAGGGAACTGTATTTACAGTTTCGGCAGGTTTTAATGCAGCGTAATAAATGTCATTTTTGGTGGTGATATACAACTCGGCCGCCGCCCATGCAAACTCATCCGTCAGATTTTTATCACCGTACTCACCGGTTTTAACATCCGCTGGTTGTGTGTAAGTGATCGATGGATTTGCATTAGCCCAAGCCCAGGCAGCTTCAGCAGCACTCAACATTTTTGCCGATAAACCTGGCAATTGGGTTTCATAGGGCGCAACTACCCGACTGGCCACCGCCATGACGGCGGCGAAATCCAATGCGGCGGCTGTCGTTTTTTGCACAACATAACGCTCTGCGGTTGCCTGATGCGGCATGACCGTACCATCAAAATTTTTATTGGTGAGCTTGTGATAAACACCACCATCTTGCGGATCTTGCATGGTCAACATCCACTCAAGATTCCACAACGCTTCATCAAGCAAATCCGGTAACGCGTTACCACTTTCCGGTATCACCAGATTCTGGTTGTTAAACAGCGAAGGAAAATGTTCGTACGCAGCAAGTAGGGTGTAAGTGGAAATACCGGAGTTAACAATATATTTATTGTAATCGCCGGCATCGTACCAACCCTTGGGGCTGGAAATGATTGTACCCGCCGGGCGAGAATTGCTCGCGGCGGAGGGATGAATCAATACTTTGGTGTCTGGATGCCCAAGCGCGCGCGCAAATTTGCCAGCGTGTTCAGTGAGCAATTCTGCACTGTTGCGGTTGAAATAAAACGCTTTAACGCTAGCCGCTACAAGAGAATCATAAATATCTGCTTTGATACTGAACGCGTGGGAGTCAGCAACTCCTTCTACGCGCACCTGATATTCGCCCGGCACTTTTAGACTGGAGAAATCAGCCAACTTCACACGCTCGCCCGATGCATCCCAAGTCGCTGCTGCGCCTAAATTTCCGTTAAAAACTTCCGTATTGGTTCCCGCCTGGATAATTTTAAACGTCGTTGCAGGAACATCGGGAATGACAGAGATCTTCATGGATTCAGGCAGAAATCCAATCTGGTTCACTTTAATCAATCCGCTGTTAATCATGGCAGAACTCATCACAGCACTGGTCGAATTAGTGGCCGTGCTTTTATTACCACCATCACTACTACTGTTTCCACCACTGCCGCAGGCTACTAATAATCCCGAGAGGCTCGCCATTGCAATCGTTTTACTAATGGCCGACACCAATACTCGCTGGGTAACTAACAACATAGAAATCTCCGTCGCTGTATTTTCGTTATGTTTATCGCTGTACTTTTTAAATTACAAAACCGATGTGCAGATTAGGGCGTAGTCGAAAATCTATCGCCCCGGTTTGCGCAAAAACATGAAGTGGTAATACTGAAACAATATCGAACAGGAGAGAGTGTGGGCGCGAAACCCGGCAGGATCAAATCGCTAAAACTTTCTTTACAAACGGAATCGTTAACTTACGTTGCTCGGCCAATGATGCATGATCAAGCCGCTGCAATTGCCAGAACAGCTCATTGGTATCACGCGGCAACCGCTGGATGATGTATTGGGCAACTTCATCACTGAGCTCTAATCCACGTGCACGCGCACGTAATTGCAATGCCTGTTGTTTTTCTTCATCAGTCAAGCTGTGTACCTGATAGGTAACACCCCATTGCAAACGGGAACGTAAATCTTCCAGTGATATTTTTAACTCGCGCGGACCGTGTTCGGCAGCCACTAACAGACGCTTGCCCTGCTCGCGCAAACGATTATACAAATTAAAAATCGCCAATTCCCAATCAGGGCGACCCACTACCGTTGGCAAACAATCCAGGCAGATTAAATCAATATCTTCAAGACCCACGAATAATTCATCGGGTGCATAACCAACCAGATCACGCAACGGCAAATACTGAACGGATAATCCCATTTCTTGCGCTTCATGACATGCAGCCTGAAGCAAATGAGTCAAACCACAACCGGGAGCTCCCCAAAGATAGATAAAAGCATCACCCATGCCATTCAATTGTGCGCGTAAACCCTGCACTACCATCGCATTGTGGGCTGGCATGGGCGCATAGAAATTTTCGAAAGTCGCGTCATCATTCAAATTAACGCTAAGGGATAACTGTTGCGGCAAGTTAACCATAACTACTTCTGCCCCTGTTTTGCTGTCATACCCTATTTTTGCCACACATACATTAATGGATCTTCCAATGTACCTGCGTGGGTCGGCGCAATTGGCGCTGCACCAGATGTTACATCAGACACACTAGCATCAGAGGATTGTTCATTTGTTAATTGCTCGTTAGCCAGAGCCTGCTCCAACTCCTCCATCGCTTCCGCATCTATATCACCACCTTGTGATTCCACGACACCAGTCGTAGCACTGTCGGCTGCAGTTGCCTGTCCATTGAGACCAAGACTTTCAGATTGTAATGGCACCAATCGGCGTCCTAGCGCCAGGGTGCTCATCAATAATTTAATATCGCCTTCAGTGGTTAACCGCACCAGCAAACCTTCGGCGTTTACGCTCACCACCTCCATACGTTGAACCATTGCTAACTCATCAAGGTAACGTTGGGCCTGTTTGAAGCCAGCAAAACTCGTGACGTTACCAATGCGCACTACGATGGTTTGTGGGCCCTGATTGGTCGGAGCTATCGCATATTGACTCGCAAAATAGTCCGCTGCCCGATCAATAGCCGACATGAAGAGACCAGCCACTTCCGGAGTTTCTTCAGTAAATGACTGTGTAGTGTCTCCGTGGACCAATTGCCAATCGCCAAGCCAGGGACCAAGTACGGGGACCGGTTCAACCAACTCACCCGAATCAGATGAAACTGCGCCTGAACTTGCGGCCTTCATAGACTCAGCTTGATTGATTACTTCCACATCCATCCCCTCAACATTCGCGTCCGCAATTATTGGGGCAGGAATAGGGCCAAGACTGGTTGGCGTGTATCGCCCAATAAGAACTGCATCAGCTTTATAACGCTGGGATGCCGCTTTGATCTTTTCCAGGTTTACCGCCCACAAATCATCAGCAGTAAGCGACAGACTGTCTTCAAGATCCTGTTTTGATAAAACAACAGGCAAGCCACGGTATTTTGCCTGCGCACTCAGGGCCTGGATGTCGACAACCTGCGGAACCTGGTGCAGACCTGTCGAATCTTTATAAACCAACCAAACCAACAATTTGGGCCGTGTTGCTGGCCACAGCGGTAACTGGGCTTCACGCAATAGCTGTTCAATCGCCTGAGGCTCATAATTCAATTGCAAAGCGAGGGCAGGCAAGGATTTCCCATCTTCGGTAATTTTTTCAGCAGTGGATTTATAAGTGAAGCCAAATAAATAATTTTGGGCTTGGGGCAGCACCTGCTGGATTGCAGGATGTTCCAGCGCATTTCGCTGGCCTGTGACCCTCACCACCAATTCACCAAAGCTCGCTCGTGCAGCCGCATTGCGTTCCGCCTCAGTCTGACTTTTAACCAATACATCGGCGCGGTAGATATCCACCTTTTGGCCGGCACTAACCCAGCCAGCCAGCGGCAAAACCAATAACAACCACAAACGAACTGACAGAGAATGTACCAAAGCTAGCCCCTGATTGAATTGAGTAATTTGAAAGCATGCGCAACGAAAAAAATCGCCTGCCCCCTTAAGAAATGTGCGGCATTGTAACAGGCTTGTCGCTACAGACGGCAAACTGCTTTATTTGCAGTTGCCATAGTGTGAGCAAGGACTATTTTGGGTAAGTTACCCCCAGCAACAGCATAAGCTGCTAGAATGGCGGCCTTTTTTAAAACCACTCCACTGTCAGAGCTGTGAGCCCTTTCTTATGAGCCAAAACCAAACCTCCACTCCATCCTTAAGTTACAAAGATGCAGGCGTTGATATTGACGCGGGCGATGCACTGGTTGAACGCATTAAAAGCGTTGCCAAACGTACCCGTCGCCCTGAGGTAATGGCTGGTCTGGGCGGATTTGCAGCCCTGTGTGAAATTCCGGAAGGTTATCGTCAACCCGTTCTTGTATCTGGTACTGATGGTGTAGGGACAAAACTGCGCCTCGCCATGAACCTGCAAAAACATGACACCATTGGTATTGACCTGGTTGCCATGTGCGTTAATGACCTGGTGGTGACCGGCGCCGAACCACTGTTTTTCCTGGACTACTACGCAACCGGCAAGCTGAACGTCGATGTGGCAGCCGCCGTAGTTGCCGGCATCGGCGATGGCTGTGAACTTTCAGGCTGCTCATTGGTAGGCGGTGAAACTGCCGAAATGCCCGGCATGTATGAGGGTGAAGATTATGACCTCGCCGGTTTTTGTGTCGGCGTGGTAGAAAAATCCGAGATTATCGATGGAAGTAAAGTGCAGGAAGGCGACGCATTGATTGCACTTACCTCCAGCGGCCCGCACTCAAACGGCTACTCGCTGATTCGCAAAATTATTGAAGTCACCAACGCTGACCTCAACCAGGATTGCGGCGGTAAACCACTTGCCAATGCGCTGATGGAACCAACGCGTATTTACGTAAAATCCGTACTAAAGCTAATTAAGGAATCTAACGTAAACGCCATGGCACACATTACCGGTGGCGGTTTGACCGAAAATATTCCACGCGTACTGCCTAAAGGCTGCAAAGCAGTCATCGACACCAAAAGCTGGATCTTCCCACCGGTATTCCAATGGTTACAAAAAGGCGGCAACGTTGATATTCGCGAAATGTACCGCACCTTTAACTGCGGTGTCGGCATGGTAATCGCCGTGCCTGCCAGCGAAAAAGATAATTCACTTAGCATATTGCGCGCCGCAGGCGAGAATGCATTCATTGTTGGCCACATAGCAAAAGCAACTGGCGACGAACCCCGCGTGGAACTGCAAGGCCTTTAATTCATGTCCAATGCTGTAAAAACTTTACGTGTAGTTGTCCTGATTTCCGGCAGCGGCAGCAATCTGCAGGCTTTGATTGACGGTGTAGCCAACGGTGATTTACCTATTGAGATCGCTGCTGTCATCAGTAACAAACCCGATGCAATGGGATTAACCCGCGCAAACAAAGCGGGCATTCCAACGCTTGTACTGGATCATAAAAATTACGCCACACGCGAGGCATTTGATCTCGAATTAATGCGCCTGATCGATGCCTATACACCGGGGCTGGTAATTCTTGCCGGCTTCATGCGCATCCTTACCCCGGTTTTTACTGAGCACTACCTGGGCAGGATGCTGAATATCCACCCTTCCCTTTTACCCAAATACCAGGGTTTGCATACACACCAGCGCGTGATTGACGCTGGCGAAAACTATCACGGTGTAAGCGTGCATTTTGTAACTGCGGAACTGGATGGCGGACCTGTTGCGATCCAGGCGCGTGTTCCGGTGCACCCAACAGATGACGCAGGCCTTTTGGCTAAACGTGTCCAGCGCCAGGAACACGTAATTTATCCCATGGCGGTAAAGTGGTTCGCCGAAGGCAAATTACAAATGATCGATGGCAAAGCTGCACTCAATGGTGAACTTTTGGCCGATTGCGGTTATCAAATTGATGCCACCGATCCCTGATGGAATATCTTATGCCCAGCCTGCGCCTACTTTTATTATTTAGCCTGCTACTTACATCAACACTTTCATTAGCAGTGGAGCCACCCAAGACATTTGAAAACCAATATAAAGCCAAACTTTATGGCTTCAATATCACCGTTACCAATCGCCTGACCAAGACCGATAACAATCGATATGACCTCTTATTCCAATTTGACTCAATGATTGGCAGCATCACCGAAACCAGCCACATGCAATGGGATCAAACAAAACAGATTATTAAACCTCTGCATTACACTTATAAACGTCGTGGCTTGGGCAAGGATCGCGATGCAGACCTGAGTTTTGACTGGGATAAAAAAACGGTCATCAATAAAGTCCAAAAAACCAATTGGCAGATGGATATTACCCAGCGAGTGCAAGACAAGCTCAGCTACCAAATCCAACTGCAGCAAGATTTAATAAATAACCAGAAAAATTTCAGCTACCAAATAGCTGATGGAGGCCACTTAAAAGAGTATAAGTTTGTCACCCTCGGCGAAGAAGTTTTGGACACTCCGCTTGGAAAAGTGAACACTGTCAAAGTAAAACGCAGTCGCGATAACGACAAGCGTGTTACCTACGCATGGCTTGCAAAAGACTGGAATTATTTATTAGTGCGCCTGCAACAAGAGGAGAAAGGTAGCACCTCTACCATTTACATTCATAAAGCAACGCAAGACGGAAAAGTCATCGAAAAATTTTAGCGCCGCACAGAAAATACCAATACGATTTTTTTACCCCATTTCTCAATCAGATATATTGACATTAAAAGGCCCATTATGAACATCTCTGAAAATTGCGTTGCCAGCTTCCATTACACCCTGACTGACGGCACTGGCAAAGTGCTGGATTCATCTGATGGGCAAGAACCGCTGTCTTATTTGCACGGTGCAGGCAACATAATTCCAGGCCTGGAAAGTGCACTGGAAGGCAAAACTGTAGGCGACAAATTAAATGTAGCTGTTAACGCCGCCCAGGCATATGGTTTACGTGATGACAGCCTGGTACAGGAATTACCTTCTAACATGTTCTCAGGTATTGACAACATTGAAATAGGAATGGAATTCCACGCAGAAACTGAACATGGTTTACAAGTTGTTACAGTAACTAATGTTGATGGCGATCAAGTAACTATTGATGGCAACCATCCATTAGCAGGTATTGACCTTAACTTTGATGTTGAAATCACCGAAGTTCGCGCTGCCACTGAAGAAGAGTTGAGCCACGGCCATGCTCACGGAGCCGGCGGCCATCACCATCACTAATTGCGAAACAATACCGCAATAAAAAAGGCTCCTTTTTTGGAGCCTTTTTTATTTGAAATTCCACATTGCAATTTATTTCAGTTCTACTTTTTGTTCACCGCAACGACTGCATTTATAAATCGTCACCAGCTTTCCCTGCTTCACATCAAATTGTTTTTCCTTTACCACTTCCCATTTATGGAAACCACTACGACACAAACTTTTGCCCTTGTGCTTTTCAAAAGGGCTTGGCTTTTTAAAAGGAATTACATCACCCACGATGTCACCATTAAGTACGCGGCAAGGTCACACCACGCTGCCCTTGATATTTACCACCACGATCCTTGTATGATGTTTCACAAACCTCATCAGATTCAAAAAACAACATTTGCGCAACACCTTCGTTCGCATAAATTTTTGCAGGCAACGGCGTGGTGTTTGAAAATTCTAAAGTAACATGCCCTTCCCACTCTGGCTCCAACGGAGTCACATTTACAATAATGCCACAGCGCGCGTAAGTGGATTTACCCAAACAAACTGTGAGAACACTGCGTGGAATTCGAAAATATTCAACGGTTCTTGCCAATGCGAAGGAATTGGGAGGAATGATGCAAACATCACTTTTGATATCTACAAAGCTTTTCTCATCAAAGTTTTTCGGATCAACAACTGTAGAGTGTACATTGGTGAATATCTTGAACTCATCCGCACAACGAACATCGTACCCATAACTGGATGTACCATAAGAAACAATACGATGACCTGCAGCATCGTAGCGAATTTGGCCGGGCTCAAATGGCTCAATCATGCCATGCTCTTCGGCCATACGGCGCATCCACTTATCAGATTTGATACTCATCAAACTCTCCCCGGCAAAGATAGAAACGGCGCGCATCATAGCCTTTTTCAAGGTAGAAAAACACAGGATTACTCTGCATCCTGCTCCCCCAATACAGTGAAGGTTATTGATGCAGGTTTGGCGAATACTGGCAGCTGGGTAGCTACAACGCCTTCAACAAGTGAAGGCTCCGGCTCATCACCTCTGCACTCAGAGACCATGGTTGCCAATGCCTTATACATGGCATCCAACATTTCCGATTGCTGCTCCAGCTCCCGCATCTTTTCCAATATCAGGGTTTTAACCTGATTAGTGCGATGGGAGGCATCCTGATAGAACCCCAGCAACTCCCGGCATACATCCAAATCAAAACCGACAGCCCTGGCCTTGCGCAAAAAAGTGAGCTGGTCAAGATTCTGCCGGGTGTAAGTTCTGTAACTGTTTTTCACATCCCGAACAGGGACAACCAAGCCCACTTCTTCGTAATATCGGATTGCCTTTACTGATAAACCACTGCTTTTCGAAACCTGACTGATATTCAAACTGCCTCCTCCATACGCATACAAAACATTACCCTGAGGGAAATCTTTTATAGTTTAGTTTGGAAACGAAAACCTCACAAACGCTCGATTTTCTTCAAAATTTACATATAAAAACAAATTAATGCGCCATTTTGCTTCAAAAAATCTTACAATAAGTGAACCATTTCTCATTAAGAGAAAATTAGTTCTTTTTAAAAATCAATTAGTTACCAGATATTCTTGACAATAACTCTTAATAATCCACAATAAAACCACAAAACGCTCCCGACTAATGAAAGGACAGCAGATGCAATATCTCGACATTAATCACCCTGAATGGCAAAAAATGTGGGATGAATTAGCAAGTTATCCGATAAACGATGGTGATCCATTATGTGTACACGATAGCCACTGTTGGGAATACATGGGCTCGACCCTCGACCATCATCACCTGCACCACGGCTGCCATCCCGTTAGTAATAAACCAGAATACATTTACATAGAGCGAACTGGTGCAGCCCTACGCTGGGCATAAATTATCATTCGAATAAATCCGTTCCTCCCAGTTATTGCCAAAGGCAAATAACATACACATGCAATTAAAATGTGTTAATGTGCAACGGTCTTTACATCCGCACATCCACGTCTGTTAGAATCCAACAAAATAAAAAATGAAACGTTTCGCCTTGTATTTGGGTATTGGTGGGATTTCTACATTAATACAGTTTTTACTGTTAATAATATTTGTTGAAAGCCATCTCCTGTCCGAAGTTAATGCTTCAGTCGCTGGATATCTACTTTCTTCGATTTTTAATTATTGGGCGAATTACCGCTACACATTCAAGAGCAATAGCAGTCACAAAGAAACTTTTCCCAAGTTTGTTATTGCAGTAGCTATAGGCTTATCAACCAATACCGCCTTATTCGCGGCTTTTTTATTTATATTTGAAAATTATATTCCTCTGCCATTGGTTGAGCCCTATTTGGTTGCACAAGTGTTGGCAACAGGAATAACAGTAATAATTAATTTTCTTGTACATAAAATATGGATTTACAGGAATCATAAAACATGACCGTTCACATTCCCTCCCTTGCTGTTGTTATTCCTTGTTATAACGAGCAAGAAATGCTACCAAAGACACTGGCAACCATGCTGGCTTTGCGTGAGTCTATGATTACCAAGGGAAAAATAACCCAGGAATCCAAAATTTATTTGGTTGATGATGGCAGTAAAGATAAAACCTGGGAAATACTTAATGAGGAAGCAGCCAAAAACACGGCGCTAGTTGCAATAAAACTCTCACGCAACAAAGGCCATCAAAATGCGCTGTACGCAGGGCTGTGCACAACAACCGAAGACATCACTGTTAGTATTGATGCCGATCTGCAAGATGACCCTAAAAATATTGAGTCTATGGTAGATGAATACCTGAAGGGTTATGACGTAGTATACGGCGTGCGCTCAGCACGACACACAGATACATTTTTTAAACGATTCACCGCCGAAGGTTACTATCATCTTATGAAGAAGATGGGTGTTGACCTTGTTTTCAATCATGCTGACTTTCGCCTGTTATCACGCCGCGCTTTAGAATCCCTAAAGGAATATGGCGAAGCAAATTTATTTTTGCGAGGCTTGGTTCGCGAAGTTGGGTATCCTTCATCAACAGTCGAATATGAGCGCCAGGCTCGTGAAGCCGGAGAGAGCAAATACCCATTAAAGAAAATGCTGTCGTTTGCCTGGAAAGGCATTACTGCATTCTCAACAGCTCCGCTGCGCATGATTACCGTACTGGGTTTAATGTCCGGGTTTGCGTCTTTTAGTTTGATTGCGTGGGTGTTAGCTGTACGATTATTCACAGACAATGCAACCCCGGGCTGGGCATCTGTATTGTTGCCATTATTATTTATCGGAAGCGTGCAATTAATTTGCCTCGGTATTATTGGCGAATATCTGTCAAAAATTTATGAAGAAGTAAAACGCCGCCCCAAATTTCATATCAGCAACATCGTGAACAAAAAAGATTAATTCTTTCAAACTTCATACAACAATAAATTATTATGAACACTCTGGATTCAAACACAAATTCCCAACTAGAAGATATCCAATATCAACATGTAGATACACCAGTTACTGATGCACCTGTGTATAAGGGAGTGGAAGATATACAACCGCTTCCATCATCAGAAATTAGCCGGGAATCACTTCGATTAGTGCATGCTTATATGGCATTGGCATTAGTGGCCAATATGGGATTGTTATTTCTGAAAGGATATAGCCAGGATTTGGGTTATTGGCAGGATTGGGTTAAACAATTATCGACAACAGGTTACGATGGGTTTAACGGCAATTATCCTCCTCTCTATGTCCATTGGCTGTATTTGGTGGGTAAGTTTTACACCACGATGGCAATTCCACTGGAACACAATTACTTCTTAAAGTTTCTCACACAAATTCCCGTTGCTTTATTTCATTGCATTTTAATCGGAATTATTTTTCACCAACTTAAACGATTCAATATCTCTCTCAACACCACACATCTTGTAATGGTCCTCACCGCATTAAATCCGGCCATTCTGATTAACGGCCCCATATGGGGGCAAGTAGATCTTATTCCTGCCACCATCGTGCTCGCTGCGCTACTACTTGCAACCAGCGAACGTTATGTATTTTTATCAATTCCATTATTTACGCTGGCACTACTTACGAAGTTTCAAATGATTGCGTTTGCTCCGGTTTTTGGTTTTCTATTCTTCAGGCATGTAGGCAAGCATTTATTAGGGATAGGAATTTCAGTCGTTATTGGCGCATTGGTGTTCCTGCCTTCGATCCTCGCTGGCCATTTTTGGCTCTCTTTTCGCCAAGCCTACATAGATACTCTTGGTCAGTATCCAATGACAACTTTCAATGCCGCTAACTTATGGATAATTCTTACCGGTAATACAACACCAGACAGCGTCATTTTATTTGGTGTTAGTCCGGACTCGGCGGTATCAAAAGTATTTACCGCAAAATATTTTGGAATGATTTTATTTTCATTAACGGCTTTGTTTGTTTTTTTACAAGGCATTCATGCGTTAGTAAAAAATACCCATGAAAATGACACGCAAGCATTAAGAGCGCACAGCCTGTTTGCCGCCATGATTTGTGCATTAGCGTTCTTCACTCTCTTACCGGCTATGCACGAACGCTATCTATTCCCTGCGGTGGTGATGGCGCTAGGGTATTTCGCCATCCAACCCAGACATATCATTTATCCAGTGGGTATCAGCTTGTTCTGTAGTTTGAATATGCTGATTATCCTGGAGATTAATGGATCTGATATTTGGCATGGCCTCGCAGGATTGACCTTGGCCTTACTTATACTTGGTGTGTTAGAGCTCAGCTTGGGCAAGCGCTTCTCCCATGCGCTGAGCCAATTAAGCCATACTCTTTATAAAGCTCCAGCACTGTCTTTGTGGACGTTTGCTATCTTAATTACTGGAATGATGCTCTTCTTTATTGATCGTTACCAAATACACCACCAGCAATTGTCCGATAACCAACGATTCCTTACCGATTACCCAATGGATTATGCACGCCAGGATCATGGAACGGTCAAATTGAATCGCAGTTATGACAACAACTACTTATCATTGAACAACAAACGCTTTGCGCAAGGCATAGGTACGCATGCCAATTCAGATATTCAATTCAGCCTGCCGGAAAACGCAGTGGAATTTAGCTTCATTGCAGGATTGGATGATGAAGTCGGCACCGCAGATGCGAAATTTGCCGTTTGGGGCGATGGTAAGCTGTTATGGGAATCGCCCGAATATTTTGGCTACGAAAGAAATTTGCCGGTGCAAAAAATTGACATTCGTGGAATCAAAAAACTTAATTTGAAAGCCTCTGCATTAAAAGAAGACAAATGGGATCATGTCGATTGGGTTAATACAGTCATAACCCTTGATCAAACAAACATACCCGCGCCAACAGAATCATCAACTGATAACAATAATCCAGATGAATAAGTCTGCTTCACTGAGCGTTTACTATGAAACCCAAAATACTCATCATAGTCCCTGCATATAACGAAGAAAAAAACATCCGCAATGTAATTCTTTCGCTAAAAACTGCAGACCCGAATTACGAATGTCTTGTCGTAAATGACGGTTCTAAAGACAACACCCAGGCGGAAGCAGAATCTACCGGATTGGCAACCGTTATCCAGTTACCATCCAATCTTGGTATAGGTGGGGCAGTCCAAACCGGTTTTAAATACGCGTTTTATGAAAATTTCGATTTCGCGATCCAGTTTGATGGTGATGGGCAGCATCTCGCGAGCGAAATCCCCAAATTGTTAGCGCCGCTACAACGCAATGAAATAGATGTTTGTATTGGCTCTCGCTTCGTTGAAAAAACCCTAGGATTTCAATCAACTTTTTTACGCAGAATCGGTATTCGGGTTTTTGAGTTTATGAATCACTTGCTCATTCGCAGGCGAATCACCGACAGTACTTCGGGTTTTAGAGCTTATAACAAGTCCGCCATTCAATTCCTTGCCGCAAACTACCCGACAGATTACCCCGAACCGGAAACTGTTATCTTACTCGGGAAAAATGACTACCGGATTTGCGAGGTTGCCGTGGAAATGGCAGAGCGCCAGGGAGGAACTTCATCTATTTCAGGACTTAAATCGGCGCATTATATGATCAAGGTCATCCTGGCCATGCTTATGACTGCACACCGACACAAAATTCGCAGGGTCTAACCATGATTGAATCCAGTCTGGAACTATTAGTTAGCAATCGAATCCAGTTTTTCTCCGTCACAAGCAGTCTGTTTCTTTTTGCATTTATCTTACGTCTGGTAAAACGCAAAAGACTTAAGGAAGAATATTCATTACTCTGGCTTGGCTTTGGCCTGATTTTTATTGCCCTTGCATTCTACAGACCACTGCTTGAAGTAGTAGCCAATATGCTCGGGATTATTTATGCCCCTGCTGCGCTTCTTTTAATATTGGTGACATCTGCATTTTTCATACTTATTCAATTTTCAGTTGTTATTTCCAAACTTGCTGAAGGCAATAAAAATCTAATCCAGGAAGTCGGAATTCTCAAAGCCGAATTAAAAAAAATCCAACAGACCATCAAGGACAAAGAAAACAATGAAAAACCTGATGTTTAAATACGGAGCCCCCGCTGTATTCATCATTACGTTGGGCCTATTAGTCCACATTTTGAATTCAATCCAGCCCACTTTCTCTAACTTCACATTGATAACTCCATCGGGCAAAAATATGCCCATTAAATCCCCTGGTTTTATGGAGTCACCTGAAGGCGGTGTCTACCGACTTGCAGGCACAATAAGCATGGTAGCTAACACCAGTAAAATTCTCCGCTTTATTCCCGATGACGAAATTTTATCGCTAAGCATTAACCAAATGCCTGTTGACTTGAACATCATTCCAGCTGACAGACGTAAGGATTATAACCGCGGCTTTACTTACGACTTAACTCGTTATCTGCACGATGGCGATAATCAGATAGAAATTCTTTATTCTGATTTTGGTGGACTAATGGGAATTGTCATTAGTGCTGAAGGCGATGAAAGCTTCAATAACAAGATTTTCATACTGGGAACTATCCTTGCAATTTTCCTTTCGCTGACATTGTTAAAAGCGTTGCGCGTTTCTCACGCATTGAAAATATTATTCGTGGGAGCACTCATTGTCCGTTTAATGTATTTTGCAGTTACACCAGCAGATGTACGCGACCACGACCTGGGTGATCATATAGGGTATACCGAATATCTAACCAAACACTGGATGCCACCGCCGGTTGATTACGCTGTAGGCGGAGCCTTTTTTCACCCACCATTGTACTACTACACAGGTGCAATAGTTTACAAAGCGACCCAACTTATAGAGCCTCATAACAAGGTTAGTATTTATCGAGTACAACAAATACTTAGCCTTGCCTATTCGATGGGATTTGTTTTATTTGGATTGTTAATCCTTAATGAATTAATTGCACTTTATCGAAAACAACCAGAGTTAAAAACAGCACCAGCTACAAATAACTACACCTCCCAGGAAACTCAGGAAACTCAGGAAACTCAGGAAACTCAGGAAACTCAGGAAACTCAGGAAACTCAGGAAA
>DATJLF010000064.1:0-24363 GCA_035490715.1 Cellvibrio sp. | reverse complement strand
ACCCACCCACCCACACCACGTAGCATTCCCAATGGCAGGTACGCCATGGTTTTTACCAGCAACGGAGCAAAGTGGTTTTTTACGGCCAGGAGTTTTTCCATGGATTGGAAGCTCGACAAAAAATGTGCGCGCAGCTTACCGGAATTCGTCCGCTAACTGAACGCCTGCCATGGCCGGCAATCTGATGGAGAACTAGAGTAAACCTACTTCTTTGCAGGAAATCGAACCATGCAACCCATCCACACCGCCTGGCTGGTATTTTTAATTCCACTGCTCGTCGTAAACGCAAGTTGGGTCTGGAGCAGTGTTGCCGGTGCGATTGAATGGTGCCTGCCCTATTGGAGTGGCTGTGTCTCCATCAGCAAGGCTGCGCGCTCAAGCGATGCACTTTTTTTATTTCGCGCCGCCATGATCCTCAACGCAGCATTGCTTATGCATTTTTGGCTACATTCCTGGCAGTTCCTGTTGCTCCATCAACGCCGCGTGCAAAGCGTGCCGGTGCTGGGAATAACCGCCGCGCTTTTCCTCATTCTGTATGCCAATTTTTTAGGAACCCAAGGCAAGGTGTACCAGCTGTTACGGCAATATGGAGTCACTATTTATTTCGCATTCACGGTGTTGGCACAGATGATTTTCACACGCCATTTATTGCAACTTGGATTGTTGAAAATCCAGCGTCTTGTGCGCTGGGAATTTTACTTGTGCGGATGGTTGTTGGCGCTCGGCATCATCAGTATTTTTTGCAATACCTTGCTAACCGGGGAACCAAAAGATCGCTGGGAAAATATTATTGAGTGGCACTTTGCGTTGGGGATGAATCTGTATTTTTTATTAACCGCGTTAATCTGGAAGCAACTCGGTTTTTATCACACTCCTGCGCAACAACATCGCCATTAAAAAAAAGAAAACAGGCTCAGGAGTAAGCCTGTTTCCAAGCTGGTGTTGACCGTTAGTGCACCTTAACAGCGGTAAAAATATCGGCGAATGTCAGTTCTTTTTCAATGTTAACCGGCGCATGCAGGCGACGGGAAATATCGCGCGAAGACACAATGCCACGAATGTGATGCGCGTGTTGATCCACAACCAATAAATATTCCTGATGATTTTTTTTCAGCGTTGATACGACATCGCCCACACTGGCACGTTTAAATTGTTCGTAATCCACTGCACTGATACTTGCGCGGGTGTGCATCAAATCGCGCACCAGTAATTCATCGCGTTTGATGCGCAGGGCCATTTGTTTAAGCAACATATTGTGCTCGGAAAGATCATCCAGGCTGATAACGCCAACAAATTCTTTTTTGTCATCCACCACAAGCTTGATGGCAACATCTTCAGCGCGCATCACTTCAAGCGCTTCCGAAGCTTCCAGATGACTATCAACCATGTGCGGTTTATGGCTACGGAAATCGGTCAAAATTGCCAGTGCCGAAGTACCGCTCTGGATATCTTCAAATTCTTCCGGTTGTACCAGGTGATCGTTAACAGCCAGCGCAAACACACTCAAATTCTTCATAACAAGCCCCGTAAAAAAATAATCAACCCAGGGAGAAGAGATTGCACACCAGATTTTTAATTCGCTGCCGTCTCTTCGCTCACTCTGTGATTACAACATAGGCTTGTAGTGCCATGATTAAAACCCGCAAACAGCGGCTTTTACGCTCTGTTTACTGTGTGTTTACGATGGGTTTACTCCAATGGGAGATGACGCGTAAATTTTCCGTTTAACGGCCTAACATCCGGAGCAATGTGCGGTCTTTATCAAATAGGTGATGTTTGAGTGCACCGGCAAGGTGAAGCAGGATTGCCACTACCAACAAATAGCCCAGCCATTCATGGATTCCCTGCCCCAATCCACTCAGGCCTGCATGGAAGGGTTCGGTCTGACCAGTCTGCGGGTTTTTATTACCCGGAACCAACACCCAGCCAAATACTTTTACGCCGTAGCCGCCCAGCCCTGAATACATCATTCCGGATACGGGCATTAATAATGTACTTACCAGCAATACCCAGTGCGTTACCGAGGCCAACCGATGTTCGATCACAGGGTAATGTCGCACCGGCGCCGGCCACCCATTTCTCCATCGCCACCAGATACGCGGTAACACGAATAGCAATATCAGCACCCCGAAAGACTTATGCCAATCATAGAGCGGGTAGTATTCGTAAGTGGACATATACAGCCCTATACCAGCCAGCGCGATCATCATCAGCGCAATAATCCAGTGCAGGATAATGGTAATGGGGCTTAGTTTATCGCGGGTATCCACGATTACAGTCATAGGAATTCCTTGTTAATAAATTTATTGTTAATGGGATGCGTTCAGGCGCGACAGTTAGTCATTCACTTTTCGCGCGTGTTCCTGCCTTTACAGAAGCTTACCGATCCAAGAAGTTATAAGGTTGCCAGAAAAAGACATGTTATATTTCGCGTCACCGTAAATACGGCAATCCTTTTAATAAATTTTTGATAAACGGAGCTTACTATGCTTAAAAACCTGAGCCGTTCACTGGCGATTGCACTATCACTGTTCGCCGGTACTACCCAGGCCCTTCCCATTATTGAAGCAGATGCGTTTGCCGCAGGCGATAACAAGGCTGCATTGGAAACCAGCACTGGCTTGGTATGGATGGATTTTGGAGTGAACTCTCACCTGTCCTACAACCACCTGGGGAGTCTTTTGAATACCGAGTTTGCCGGGTGGCGATTCCCTACCGCCGCCGAAGTGGACCATTTATGGACTTCTTTATTTGCTGACCTACCTGAATGGAATCGTTTCAGCCCCGGTTTCGGTACGCTGACCAGCTTTTCGCATGCGGATTATTTCAACTCTATTTTTAACGTTTTTGGCCAGAATTTGGATGCCACCTATTTCACCCTCGATGCCGATGGCAACATGCTTGAAAGCTGGACCGTTAAAAATCTTTTTGCTGTATTCATGGATGAATCAGGAGCGTCGGGGTATGTCAGTATGAGCCTCCCTTACGATCCCATTTATCCAAATACTTCGCTGTATCTGGAATTTGATACGGATGTGTCGGGCTGGTTTAGCTCAATGCTGGTAAAAGACAATGCAGCCACAGTTCCTGAACCAGGTTCTATTTTCCTCGCATTACTTGCCTTCGCCGGGTTGATATTGCGCAAGCGCCATATGATGTAAACCCTGCGACTTTCCAGGTAATGTTTATCGTAATGTTCACAATACGTTGAGAAAAAAAGCCTCTCGTCTCATCCGGCGAGGGGCTTTTTTACTGGATGGCAAATAATGAAACTACGGAAAAATTGTGGAAAGGTTTATAAATTCAATGCAACACATCAACGCATTAATGAGTCATTGATTTGCTTTCTGAATACGCTGCAAAACGTCTGATGAATAAGTCACTTTTATATAGCTAAGAATTTCACTAAGAATTTCACTCTTCAATTCCAGAATATCTGCTTTCGGTAGCGTAACGGGATTTCCCTCCCTCGATAAAATTGATATCGATTGGTCAATGTATAAAAACAGACGCTCGGTAAGCGGGATATAAATAAAATAATCCGGATCGCGTTTAGCGTTTGCCTCTTCGTCATCTTCATAAGGCATACTGATTGTTAGCATTGGCCAATCAAGAAGACCTGCGTGATGGATTTCAATTTGTTCGATTGACAGCGGCATCATATGAGCTTTCATATTCGCAAGCTCAATGTCAGAACCCAACAGCGATTCATCACCCCTGACTGCAATTAATCTGAAGAACTTAAATAACCATTCAATAAATTCTTGCTTATTAAGTGGATTTACTTCTGCGCATATTTCGTCGGGTAGTTCGATCAAATTTAATTGGAAACTTTCATTTGCTACACAGCGCTCAGTTGTTTCATCGTAATATGACCAGAACTGTCTAACGAGATCAAAAATACGAAACCCGAATGGGTGTGTATCCCAGCGATTTTTAGGTACAGCTGGCAGAACCTTTTGATCCCATGCTGCAACATAGCTTATTTGTTTATCCATATCTTGAGGTAAGCGCAGGCAAATTTCCGCCTCGCCAAAATCAAAGTTGATAATATCTGCATCTTCAAAATCAGGACCTATAACATCATATTTAAATCTCATATCACACCCGTTGTAATGCCGTAATGAAACTTAACGCCGCTTTATTAGACTCTCTTGTCACTGACTTAGGGTGTAACACACGATGATTCAATGCTGCAGTATCGATCAACGCTTGTTTATTTTTTCCTAAGGGTGCGTTACCTACCGTCGCTTCTAATTCCTTAACCATTTGTTGATGCGGAAAGTCCGCAAATCCTTTGACGCGCAACATTTTTAAAGCATCAATAATCGCTTGTTTTTTGGATTCAATATGTAAATTCGTGACACGATTTTTGCCGGTGTAAGTTACTGGTGCCACTTCGTCAACAGGAGGCTTTATCTCTTTAGCTTTCATATTCGCCAGCAGACTAACCGTATCGGTGATGGGATCTATGAGCCTATAACTGTGCCCTTTTAAACTACCAGTTACATCTGTTAACGCGTTTAAAAAAACATCTGCCCCCTCTGCTTCAGAAACCCAGATAACTCTCTTTTCTCGATTAAATTTAATAATGTCTGAGAGTAGTGACATTGCCGATTTTACAGATAAAGATTGGGAAGTTGAGCCCCAAACACCTAGCCCGTTTACAACGTTTCCAGGTACATAGAACAACGCTAAATTCCCTTTCGATGTTTCCGTTTGTTGCTGCGCATATTCCAGCGTTTTTTCCAAGTTGCCACTATTTCCATTTATATAAACAGTTTTATCGTGTAGAAATACCTGTTTGTGCTTTTTGTATTTGTTGGAGAAAGTGTCAAACACATACAAACCCGCATCATTTCCACTACTATCAAAATCCGCTTTAATGTCCCCAATAAATATTTCTTTTCTTCCTTGGTCTCCATCTAACACAGCATAAAAAACCTTCATATTCGTAGTTGTTAACATAAATCGAAAAGCAGAATTTACATTGGCATGAACGCCAGGGCTTGCACCATTTAACATGCGTAAATTTTCAATTTGACGAATGACCGTTTGCCCTGCATGGGTTTTGGGATCAACCAACGCTGCGAAGCGCGGGAATAAATCCACTTTAATTTTGACGGCTTTGCCAAAAATCCCTTTTGTATTTTCTGAAAAATACACGTAATCCTTCATGTCCAACCTGGAAAGGAAAGTATTTGTAGAGCTGGGTAAATGCGAGAGAGATTTCGGATTGCGCGGGGGAGTCGCCATGGTTTTTAGCATCCTTTCTTTATCAAGGTTATAAATAACTGATCCATCAAAAACACGAATTGGAGGAGCAGATAGAGGTCGGTGAATGTTAACAGAAGGAAAAACCTGGTTGCCAATAAGCTTTTGTATTTTACCGGGTCGCGAATGGGATTGATTTCACACTCTACTTAAATTTCTTAAACCGGACAGCGGGGGAAATTACCTTCATCAAACCATCCTTGGGCTATTTCTTCGCAAGCCCCATCGTTCGTCCTTCCAGTTTTGTAATAGGTCTCTTGCGTTTATTAGCCATTGTCTGTTTTAGGCATGCACACCTGCATTAACCCCGCTATAATCGCCGCATTTTTCTGTTCTGAACTTTCAATTTTCGACCCACTTTACCGATCAGGTCCACCATGTCTGAAAAACGTTATGACGTAAGCACCTTCCAGGGTTTGATCCTCGCCCTGCAAGACTACTGGGCGCGCCAAGGCTGCGTGATTCTGCAACCGCTCGACCTCGAAGTCGGCGCCGGTACTTTCCACCCGGCGACTTTCCTGCGCGCCATCGGCCCGGAAACCTGGAACACCGCCTACGTACAACCTTGCCGCCGCCCGAAAGATGGCCGCTACGGTGAAAACCCCAACCGCTTGCAGCATTACTACCAATTCCAGGTGGCGATGAAGCCGTCTCCGGAAAACATCCAGGATTTGTATCTCGGCTCGCTGCGCGAAATGGGCATCGACACCAACGTGCACGATATCCGCTTCGTGGAAGACAACTGGGAATCGCCAACACTGGGCGCCTGGGGTCTGGGTTGGGAAGTGTGGTTGAACGGCATGGAAGTCACCCAATTCACTTACTTCCAACAAGTGGGCGGTTTGGAGTGTTTCCCGGTAACCGGCGAAATCACCTACGGTATCGAGCGTATCGCCATGTACTTGCAAGGTGTGGATTCGATTTTTGACTTGGTGTGGACCATCAACCCGAACGGCGACAAAGTCACCTACGGCGATGTGTTTCATCAAAACGAAGTGGAACAATCCACTTACAACTTTGAAGAAGCCGATACCGCATTTTTATTCAGCAATTTCGACTTCTACGAAAAAGAAAGCCAGCGCCTGATGGAAAAAAATCTGCCGCTGCCCGCATATGAAATGGTGATGAAAGCATCCCACGCGTTTAACTTGCTCGACGCGCGCCACGCGATTTCCGTCACCGAGCGCCAGCGTTTTATTTTGCGCGTACGCACTTTGTCACGCGCCGTTGCCCAAGCCTATTACGATAGCCGCAAAGCCCTCGGCTTCCCACTTGCACCTGAAGCACTACGAGCAGAACTGCTCGCCGCAATTGCGGAGGAAAAATAATGTCTGCTGATTTTTTAGTTGAGTTGGGAACGGAAGAGTTACCACCAAAAGCGTTAAAAAATTTGATGGCTTCATTTGCCGAGACCATCGAAGCCAATTTAAAAGCCGAAGAATTATCCTTCACTGCAATCAAACCGTTTGCTGCACCGCGTCGTTTAGCCGTACTGGTTGAAAATCTCGCGAGCGAAACACCCTCCAAAGAATTGGTTGTGTGGGGCCCACCGGCGGCGATTGCGTTTGATAAAGAAGGCCAGCCAACTAAAGCGGCACTCGCGTTCGCCGAAAAAAATGGCATAGCACCCAGCGAATTAAAAGCCGAGAACGATGGCAAAGCGGAAAAACTGGTTGCACGCATTAGCACCCAAGGCAAGAAAACCGTTGAGCTGTTAGAAGCGGTTGTTACTGATGCCTTGGCGAAATTGCCTATCGCCAAACGTATGAAATGGGGCGCGAAGCGCGAAGAGTTTGTGCGCCCGGTGCATTGGTTAGTGATGCTGTTTGGTAATGATGTTGTTAAAGCCTCCGTACTTGGTTTGACTGCCGATCGTGCCAGCCGTGGCCATCGCTTCCACTACAACAACACTATCGAATTGGCGAAATCGTCTGATTACGCCAGCGTATTAAAAAATACCGGTTATGTGGTTGCTGACTTCGCCGAGCGCAGCGCAACCATCAAAGCACAAGTAGAAGCCGAAGCGAAAAAAGTCGGCGGTGTTGCGGTAATCGATGCATCATTGCTGGATGAAGTTACCGCATTGGTTGAATGGCCGGTAGCACTGACCGGTAAATTCGAGGAGCGCTTCCTTGCTGTTCCATCAGAAGCTTTGATTGCTTCAATGAAAGAACACCAGAAATATTTCCACGTGGTAGATGCCAACGGCAAGTTGAAAAATAATTTCATCACCGTAGCCAATATCCAAAGTAAAGACGCAACGCAAATTATCGACGGTAACGAGCGCGTCATTCGCCCACGTCTTTCCGATGCCGCCTTCTTCTTTGAAACCGATAAAAAAACCACTCTTGCATCACTGCGCGAGCGTTTGAAAACTATCGTGTTCCAGGCGCAGCTCGGCACTATTTATGAAAAAACCGAACGCGTTGCCAAACTTGCGCAATTAATTGCGAGCAAATTGGGTGCTGACGAAAAATCTGCTGTACGCGCTGGTGAGCTGTGCAAATCCGATCTAGTCACCAACATGGTGGGCGAATTCGACGATATGCAAGGTATCGCTGGTTACTACTACGCATTGAACGATGGCGAAAATGCCGAAGTCGCTGCTGCGATGAACGAGCAATATATGCCGCGTTTTGCCGGTGACCAATTGCCCGCAACAACTACTGGCGTGATTATCGCGCTCGCAGATCGCCTGGATACCATCAGCGGTATTTTCGGTATCGGCCAACAGCCCACCGGTTCAAAAGATCCATTTGCACTGCGCCGTGCAAGTATTGCGGTATTGCGTTTGTTGGTGGAGAAAAACCTCACGCTCGATTTGCACGAGTTGTTAACTTTCGCCAAAGCGCAGCATAAAAATTTAACTGTTGGCGATGAATTGGTAGAGCAAGTGCTTGGCTATATGCTCGACCGTTTCCGCGCAATGTTTGAAGATGCAAATATCCCGGCAGAAGTGTTCCAATCGGTTACTGCAAAACAATTGTCGCAACCACTGGATATCAACCAGCGTGTACTCGCGGTAAATGAATTCAGCAAGTTGCCACAAGCGCAAGCATTGGCCGCTGCTAACAAGCGTGTATCCAATATTCTCGCCAAACAAAATGCGGCGGTGAACACTGAAGTTAATTCAGCGCTATTGCAGGAAGATGCCGAGAAAAATCTGGCGCAAGCGGTTAGCGCAAAAGCGGCTGTAGTTGCTCCGCTGTTTGCTGCGCGCCAATACACCAAAGCGCTGGCTGCACTCGCTGATTTGCAACCTACCGTCGATGCGTTTTTTGATAGCGTGATGGTGATGTGCGATGACCAGGCGCTACAACAAAACCGTTTGGCATTGTTGCAACAACTGCGCGGGTTATTTTTGGAAGTGGCGGATATTTCTTATCTGGTGCCGGCGAAGAATTAAACCTATGTCTAACCTCTCCCCTGATAAGGGAGAGGTTAGAAGGGGCAAATTATCTTGAGTAAAAAATGAAATTAGTCATCCTAGACCGCGACGGCGTTATTAATCACGACCGTGACGATTACGTCAAATCTGCTGATGAATGCATTCCTATCCCGGGAAGCATTGATGCCATCGCCCGCTTGAACAAGGCAGGTTTTACTGTGGTCATTGCCACCAATCAGGCCGGCCTTGCGCGTGGCAAGTTTGAATTGGAAGACCTGGAAGCGATGCACAGTAAAATCACTAAACTCGTAGAGGAAAATGGCGGTGAAATCGGAGCGATTTTTTATTGCCCTCATCACCCGGATGACAATTGCAAATGCCGTAAACCCAAACCGGGAATGCTGGACGCGATAGAGGCGGAATTTAATACGTCGGTAGAAAGTTATTATTTTATTGGCGATAGCCTTCGCGATTTACAAGCCGCCGTGCAAAAAGGTTGTAAGCCTGCCCTCGTGAGAACCGGTAACGGTATACGCACCCTGGCGCAACTGGCAGTGCCGGGGCTACAGACCAATACCCCATTTATTGAGGCTGACCAGGTACAAGTCTTCGATAACTTGGCAGCCGCGGCGGATTTTATTATCGCTAACCAACAGTCATAGTTTACGGATTCCCACGTGCTAAAAATTCGTAGTGCTTTTTTTGCAATAGGTTACAACCTTACCAGTGCGCTGGCGGGTTTGGTTGCCGTTATTATTTGGCCGATATTTCCCTACAGCTGGCGCTGGCGGATCGTTACTTGCTGGAATCGCTTTGTAATGTTCTGGATTCGTATCTGCTGCGGCGTCCGTTTTGAGATCACCGGTAATAAACATTCAGATAAATTTCCTTGTGTGGTCATGGCCAAACACCAAAGCACTTGGGAAACCATGTTCCTGCAATATTATTTTGGTCCCGTGAGCACCATTCTAAAAAAAGAATTATTCCGCATTCCTTTTTTTGGTTGGGGCCTCGCCAGTTTGCGTCCGATTGCCATTGACCGTACCAATCCTATGCAGGCATTAAAGGAAGTTAAACGTCAGGGGATTTTGCGACTGCAACAAGGCAATAATTTTTTAATTTTCCCCGAAGGGACGCGCACTCCTGTTGGTCAGGTTGGCAATTACGCACGCAGCGGTGCCGATATCGCAATTAGCGCTGGCGTTCCCATTATTGCTGTCGCACACAACGCCGGCGAATGTTGGCCACATAAGCATTTTATTAAATATCCAGGCACTATCCATGTAGTCATCAGCGAGCCGTTTAATACCGAAGGCCGCGACCGCAAAGAACTGACAGAAGAAATTAAAAACTGGATTGAAAGTGAAATCGCAAAAATGCCGCCGGCACGTAACGATGGAAAAACAGTTACGCAACCAATAAATAGTCAATCATAAATTTGGAAAATTCAAAGCGAGGGACGCACCATATCCATACATCTTTTCAAAAAGCCACTCCATAAATGATTTCGCTTTATCAAGTGAAATCATTTTTAATTCTTAACTTTTTCTTTTTATCACATGTAACATTTCATTAATGACAGGGAGTTTATCCTAATGACAAAACTGGTAATTATATTTTCCTTACTGCTTTTTATTACCGCATGCGGTGGTGGTGGTGGCGGAAAATCAAACAAGCAAGCAAGTGTGGTATCCAAAAGTGAGATTTCTTCATCTACAGGCGCCAACGCTTCGCAGCCAAATTCAAGCCAATCATCCTCCGTTACCACATCTTCCAGTGTCGGCTCATCAATTAATTCTTCTACGGTTACCTCAAGTTCCAGTTCGGTTATTGCGGGTTCGATACTGTCTTTAAGCGAATGTGATGATATTGAAATCCCTGAGGAATTTTCATCTGATTACACCATTATAGGAACTACACTGCATATCGATTATGACCACATTCCAGTAAATGATTTTAATTCCTGTGCGCTGAAAATTTTTACTGACGTTTTTTACGCAGATGATCAACACGTCTATTACCGCAGAACCCGCATTCCTAACATGGACATACATTCGGTAACGTTATTTGATGGAAAGTTTATTCGCGACAGCAAGAATGTTTATGGGAGATCCAGTAGCGAGCAAATACCATCATTAATAAGCAATGACTCCCCCAACTTCGTTAAGGTTGGCGATCAATATTACAAAGATTCCAGGTATGTATATTATTCAAACTACAAACTGCTGGGAGCAGATCCCACTACGTTCGAAATGGTTGACCATTATCTTTTTAAAGATAAGTCACACTATTGGGTCAACGGACTCAGATTACCCGCAAGTTTTAAAAACCTATCTACGATAGCTCATAATTTTTTTACTGATGGTAATAAAATTTACTCACTGAATGGTAATGAAGAAAAGCGTCTCAAGCTTGGTGATATTGAAGATATTGGTCATAACTATGCGAAAACTCCATTCGGCGTTTATTTTGAAGGCACAAAATTAGCCATGGATTTTTCGTTAGACACAGTCGAAGCAATATCACCAACGTATCTCAAAGATGAAAATTACGTTTATATAAATTATTTCCACAGCGTGGCAAAGGTTTTTGGGGCTGACCCAAGCGGTGCATCAGTCATTACAAAGAAATATCCTGGCAGAGAAGACGAATCCTTTCTGGTTTCCGGAGAAAAGATTTTTAGCTACGCATCCCAGCTCCCCACTAGTGATATTAATTTCGAAATTGTAAATGCATTCTATAAAGACAGTACACAAGTATTTGATAGCTATGGTGTTATTAAAGATGCTGATCCTGATTCGTTCACCGCACTAAGTTATTCCTATTCGAAAGACGCTGATAGTGTCTTCTACAGTAGAGATTTACTACCCTATGCTGATGCAAATACATTTGTTGATCTCGGCGGGGGATTTGCAAAAGATAAAGATCACGTTTATTACGGCGGTGGACTTATTGCTGAAGCAGATCCAGCTACGTTCGTCGCTTATCCTGACGAGATTGGAAAGGATAAAAAAAATGTTTATCGGCAAGGCGCAATTGTTAAAAACGTTGAGGTAGATTCTTTCAAATATATTGGAGATGAGTTATTTAAAGATGAGCACAATCTATTCACATACAATCAAGTCAATATTCCTGGAAACCTGGTTTATTTAAATGAATATTTTTACCTAAACGATCAGGACCAGGTAATAGACGATGAGGGCACGGTTCAAACTCATATCGATAGCGCAAGTTTTTCAGATCTACATAATGGTTTCTTTGCGGATAAGAATGGGATTTATGATTCACAACTGAAGTTAGTAACTCAGGATGTGGATAATTTTTCTATCATGGGCAGTGTGGGTGATAGAGTTTTGGTAAAGGATGCTTCGTCTGTCATTTCTCTTGTAGAAGAATCCCGGCTGGTTTTGGATGCTATAGATACGGATACTGCCACATTGCTTTACGGC
Organism: Cellvibrio sp.; assembly: GCA_035490715.1. Lineage (GTDB taxonomy): Bacteria > Pseudomonadota > Gammaproteobacteria > Pseudomonadales > Cellvibrionaceae > Cellvibrio. The sequence goes on along the minus strand of DATJLF010000064.1, from coordinate 12,252 downwards.
GGATTAATAATAGATAGCTCGTCGTTATTTTATCTAACCTATTCAGGTTTAGTAAAAATACAAGGTATAGAAGTGGATGCCCTGCAAACGATAGCAAGCGAAATAATAACTGATGGAATTAACATTGTTTCACCCCAGGGAACATTGATAAATGCCGATCCAAATAGTTTTATTCCTTTTATCAATCTGCATTCCCGCAGAACCTATGCGGTTGATAACGACCAGGTATTCTACAATTGGGAGCCGATCGCTGTTGACTTCGCCACGTTTGAAATTATCGATAATGGCTATTATTCCTTCGACACCAATGACTATTACTATCATTCAAAAAAGTTAAATGTAGGCAACGTCGACACGCATAAGATTTTTTATAGCACTCACTACTCCGGAAATCCGTATCTGGTACTTCCCTCTTCTGTTTTCTATGACGGCCAAGTGGTAGCATCTGCAGATCCAGCTACTTTTTCAACTGTGGGTCAATACGGTAAAGATTTAAATAATGTCTATTTTGAAAACGAAATTGTTGAGTGGAAAAATGAATCGGGCTCAATGATCTTTGCTGATACTGCAACTTTTAGACGTATAAATACTGTTTACGCCGATAAATCGAATATCTATCTGGATTTTGGCGAAAGGGTAGCCTTTACCAATGTAAACGTAGATTCGTTTTCCAATGTAGCTTATCACTACTATACGGATAACACTTTTATTTATTACTGGGGTAATGAGCCGCAAAAAATGACCGCTGATTTATCCAGCTTTGAGCCCATCAATTACAGTTATGCCAAAGATGAAAATAGTGTTTACTTCGGTGTCGACACCATTCTGAATGCTGATCCTTTGTCATTCAAAATCCTCGACTACAGTTATAACAGAGACTCAGATAACATTTTTTATCGAGCCGATACAGTTCTTGCTGACCCCGATACATTTCAAACTCTCGGCAACAGTTATGGTAAAGATATAAACAACGTGTATTTTGAAGGGAAGTCCATACCGGAGGCGGATACAAGTACTTTCAGGCATCTCAACTATTCATGTATGAGAGACAAAGACCACGTATTCTTTTATGGAAAAATAGTTGTGGGTGCTGACCCGGACACATACGGTTGTACTTAACGACGCCGTATTTATAAATTAATTTTCCAATTAAAAACCCGTCATAAATTGACGGGTTTTTAATGCGTGTTAATTCTTCCGATAATTCCTGATTAAAAATTGCGGTGTAAACCCCAGGTTGCGATATAACGGCTCGCCTGCTGCCGATGCTTGCAGGGTTAAGTATTTTCCACCCATGGCAATACTCACTTGAATAACCTGTTGCATTATATTTTTAGCGATGCCCTGGCCGCGAAAATTTTCACGCACACCAATGAGTGTGAGCCCCGATGATGTCGCCGGTTTTATGAACCAGCGCGGTGGCTACGGGTTGAAATTTGAAACAACTTCAGATCATCGCGTTTGGGTATTAACGAACGATAGGCGTTGAAATCAATTTCAATTTTTTCCGCTTCGAATGCTGCTATCGCAAATTGCGATGGCTGGTTCCGCAACAGCGCAGTCATGGAACCGGGAAAGATACCTTCGTAGAAAGTTTTTATTGTACTCAATACCTTTTTCGTCGGTGATGTAGGAGTGAAATTCCAACCAGATTATTCCAGGTGGTATCGCTTAAAGGTGAATAGAAATCTATCGCGTGTTTTAGTGCAGTGAATGCGTTAATTGTTGCGTTCATGAATGAGTTTTCCTCCACAGGGAGCGTCGATTTTAGGAAACGAAATTCTTCAACCACTTTATCAAAGCGCCAATAAAAAAAGCCCCTGCAGAAAATCTGCAAGGGCTTTTATTAACCCAGGTTAAAACTTACAACTGGCAAGACACCTTGCCCAGGCCCAACACGTAGTAACGGTCACCCGCTAATGGCGAGTTGAAGGGGATTTGACCATTCTTGCCTGCGGTAGCGCTCAGGTAGTTCACCAGATCCTGACCGGCGGCAAAGCGCCAGTTGTTCAGGGTGGTTTGCGATGCCGAGGAATAGTTGCTGGCCAGGTTCGCCACGGTGCCGGAGCTGATGGTGAAGCCGGTTTTGGTGGACTCGTCCAGGTTACACGCAGCGTCACCGAACCACAGGAAGTTGCGCTCGCCACGGTAATTTCCACCGTCTACGTCTTCAATCAGGTTGCCTTGCAACTCAGTCAATGATGCTGCCAGGTCGCTCTTTTCCTGGTGGATACGGTTAACCACAAACATGTTGTCTTCCTGCAATACGCTGGCACCAACGCGGATGCTCAACAGGTCTTTGCGATAGTTGATAAACGCGTTGTTCAACATGTGCGAGCTACCACGGCGGATCAGCGGTACACGGCGCAGGGTATTACCCAGCAACTCGTAACTTGCATCGCGTGTTACAAACAGGTTGTGGTGCATGGTGGTGCGGATTTGCGAATCAATGGTGTGGCTATCGCTGGAGCTGTGTAACGTCGCACGCTTCACGTCCATTACACGGTTGAATGACATGGTGATGCCATACGCGCCCACTTTCACATCAAATGCCGAGTCGCCCGTAGTATCGAAGGTGTTTTTGTGAATCCAGATATCGTGTGATGCGCCGGTAGAGCGAATCATGTCCGGATCGACATAGTGATCTTCAGTGTGGCCTGCACCTTTGAAGTTCAGGTGAGTCAGGATCACGCTGGTCGCTGTTTGGGTGGGCGAACCGGTGGAGTCCTTACCAATCGCGAAACCGCTGAACAGGAAGTAGGCTTCGCTACCACGACCGTCGATGGTTTTGTTAGAGCCAATCACCGGGTTGCGGATCGGGTTGTTGGACTTGTTCATCGCGCTGTTGAAGAACTGGGTAACGCAGTTTGCACTGCTTACGCCATTCTTCGAACACCATTGCTGGTAGTTCACACATTCAGCTTCAGTCGCGCCCAGCAGGGATTGCACAGTCGAATTGCTGCACCCCAAACGGTACATACCAATTTCGGAAGGTTGGGCGAACTGGACTTTGTCGAACACAATCCAGTTATGCGCTTCACCGGTAATCGCTTCCAGCAGTTGTTGTTCAACGGATTTGGAAGAATTTTTGGTGATGATGGTCAGTTTGCTGTTACCACTTGGGTCATAACCTCCCAACGCTTTCTCGCCATATCCCACTGGTTTACCCAAGGTTTTGGACAGACAGCTCACGATTTCCTGGTCGGATTGCAATGAGGTATCGCGCCAGTTCACCGACGGGTTGGTAGCGACCTTTATACAATCTGCACTGATTTGGCCGTTATCCACAAACACTGAAGAAGCGCTGCTGCTGGACTTGATGGAAGAGCTGGAGCTGCTCGGTACAATGCTGCTGATAACCGATGACTTGCTGCTGCTCACTACCACTGAAGACGATGATTTGGAGCTGGGTGCTACGCTGGAGGAAGAACGGCTGCTTAATGGAATGACGGTGCCAATTTTACCTACACCTACGTTCGCCATCACGATCGCCGGTACGCTGGCAGCCGGATCTTTCTGAACGCTGTAAGGCACTGACACAGAACAGGTTGATTGCAATTGGCCATTTACCACTTCCGGAATCACCAGGGCGCCATTACCTACCGTGCGGCTGTAGTAAATGGTTGGCAGTACGGTGTTGTCGTTGTTGGTTTGCCAGCAACCCGGGGTAGACGAATCGTCTGACGCAATCAACGGGTTGTTCACGTTATAGAAGTAGTTACTTTCCACTAACGCCTTGGCGTTCATGCGCGAGTTGATTGCATGGAACATGTAGTCGATGCTGGTGTTGGACCAGTAGTTGTTATACATGTGCACCAATGCATGACGAATGAGCGGAGTACGCTGTTCAATGTTCTTGTACCAGTTGTGGTGGAAGGTGATGTTGGTGTTTTCACTGTCACTGTCACTGGAACCGATCAGGCCAGCACGGCTGGAATCGTTAAACAGGTTGTACGACACCGTTACGTTGGTCACCCCGGACTTCATATCCAGCAGCGAATCGTAACCATCTTTCTCACCACCGGACGCTTCCAGCCAGTTGTGGTCAATCCACACGCGATCCACGCTGCTTTCCATACCGATAGCGTCACCGCCATTGGAGGTTGGAGAACCGCTCTTCTTCACATTGCGGATGTGAACGTTCTGGATGATGACGTTAGAAGCCTCACGCACATGGATACCAATCTCTTCAAAGAGCGCATTGGTGCCCACACCGATGATCGATACGTTGCTCATCTTCTTGATTTCAATCACGTCCGCCTGGGTATTACAGCCCTGGGAGGTAGTGTTGGAATGGCTGATGGTACCGTTCACCTTGATCACAATCGGCTCGGTCATGGAACCACGGCTACAGAGAGCTGCATTCAGCTCGGTACCGGTAGTCACCGTTACTTCGCGACCGCCCTGGCCACCGGTCACATTGGCGTGTGCTGCGAAACCTTCAATCTTCGCCGGGCGAATAGTTATATCCACCGATGAAACGCTGGAGCTGGAACCCGGCACGCTACTCGGCGCAACGGATGATTTGCTACTTGACGCCGGTACGCTGCTGGAACCGGGAGTACTGCTGGGAGCAATGGATGACTTGCTGCTGGATGCAGGAATACTGCTTGGCGCAACTGAAGATACCCCGATGGATGAACTACCGCCCACAATCCCATACGGCGCAGGCTGGGCTGAACAGGTAGATGCCGCAATACAGTTAGCATTGTTTTCCCAGCCCCAACCACTGCTGGTGTTTTGGCAAAGCGGGTACAAGCCTTGGCCGTACCAGTTACATTGCAGGCCGGATACAGAAATACTGCTGGCTACTGATGAGCGCGCGGAACTGACTGGAGTACTGGACGGAGTTACCACAACACTGGAGGATGATTTGCTTGATGCCGGGGTGCTGGAGGTAACTACACCAGTCGCGTTGTACACCTCAAACTCGGCAATACCGGGGGCACTGGTCGCGTTCACAATCAGGTTGATCTTTTTGGAACTGCGCGCACCCAGGTTAACTACCTTTTCCGCACCTATCCCGGTGCCTGTCGCGTAGACAGTACCAGTATCGTTGTCTACTAACTGCCAGCTGGTGATCTTGCTGCCAGATTCACGCAGGATCACAGTATTGAAGGAAACCGTGCTGCCCCACTTTACCGAGATACGCTGATTGCTGGTGCCGCTGGCGACTGACACCGTACCGACGTTACCGTCGCGAACCAGTTTGGTGTTATCAAAACCGGAACCGTCCGCGCCGGCGCTGGGGCCGGAAATCGCGAGATTGGAACCGAGGGTTTGGGCTTGCACGGCGCAAGCCAGCAAGCTAGTCGCCGCACCAAAAGCCAGGTACTGGCCAAGCTGGCGAGAATAGTTAAATTTCATAGTTAATTACCTTGTGCGTAGCTAAAAGTCGTCGTTATTCGGATTCTTGTTATAAAAAATCAGCTCCCGCCGGCAACGCGGCAGGGATAGTGACCGAAAAACCGATGCGCATGCGCCGGGTGAATCACCTCGGGCAGGCAAATTGGGCTGCTGGGCTACATCGCAGCACTTGTTGGGGAAAAGCGGGGGATGAAAAACATGACAACTCATCCCGGGTGCCGGTTTATTGTTATTTTCCGGTAGACCCGGCAAGACCTGGACGCTTGCGCCAATCTTGCGGCGTACAAACCTTGTACTATTGAGGCTAGTTATACTGCGCCGCCTCAGCAGGGGCGTCAATGTCGAATTTGGCAAAATGTGGATTTTATTGTGATAAAACTACTAAAAATAATCATGGATACGATTACATAATTAATATTATTTCAATGTAACCGTTTTCTCATTCTCATAATATCTTTTGCAGATCGCCTTCAATTAAGGCGCCATCTTCTCTGCACCAGGCAAGTCTCAGCAGCATTGACGTTTACGTCGGCAGACAATGCTGGTTAATTGCCTTTTGACTTACGCACCAGAAACCAAAGTAATGCGATTCCAGCGACTAAAATAATCGTTATAAAAATATAATTATTTGACGTGTCCATTGGATCCGTAGTGGGTGTTTTCTCCATCACCCGATTTTCTGGTGGAATTGGTAAATCAGGTGTTGCTACAGACATCTTGGAGGGTTCATCCACATTGTTGAGCACCTTGTCATGCTCAATTATTGAACCGAATGATTTTGTCACCCCTTTTTTTTGCTTCTCTTGTTCCTCCCGAAATGTTTGGTTTTCCAACACCTTGTTGTAATAAGGCAAGGTTTTGGTGTCGTCGTGACTTTCCGGCAGGCGGGCTTCAAGGGATTTTTTTGAATCCAGAATTGATTTCAATTCATCATCCGCTGTTAATTTCGGGTAAATGCCAGTGGCTTCCTGCTGATTATTAATCTCCTTGAAAAGGGGCTCTAATCTGTCCATATCCATTTTTTGATCGTTGCTTGATCGCCACAACAACACCTCATAAATTGCACTGACCTCTTCTGCCGTCAACAGGATTTTTTTATTCCCATCTACCACCCAATTTTTACCGATAAACATGACGTGGGAATTATTAAGCGATCTAAAAATTAATACATATTCATAATCTACAACGGCGCCTTGCACCTGCGTAACGCCTTCCGCATTGGCATACCCGCGCTGCAACACTTCCATCACCGCAACGTAAAAACGACTGGGTGCCGTAGTGAGCGTCATTTCGAATGGATCACGCATAGCAAAAAATTTGGAATTTTTTTGATCGACAATAAATATTTCAACCGTCTGGGTGAAGTCGTAGCTAGCGGTGGAATTGTTAAAGTCAAATGCCTTCACTGGCATCGCCAATAAAACCAATACCAGAAAACAGTGATTTAAATAATTCATTGAATGCTATCCCTATACATAAATAACTATTTTGGCCTGGCGACATACCGCAACCATAAATAACCCAAAATGGCTGACAGGAATGATCCAACAAGAATGCCCAAGCGGTCGCCCATACCGGCGTTATCAACATTCTGGAAGGCCAGCGAACCGATAAACAGGCTCATGGTAAAACCGATACCGCAGATAACAGCCACCCCATACACCTGCGACCAGCTAACATCCGCCGGTAACTTGCCGATCTTCAGCGCCACAGCCAGCCAGGTAAATAACATCACCCCTAATTGCTTGCCCACAAACAATCCCAGCACAATGCCAAGCGAAATTGGCGAAAAAATGGCATCCACACTCAAACCGGTCAGCGTCAACCCGGCGTTGGCAAAGGCAAAAATAGGCAATATCACAAATGCGACCGGGCTGTGGAGGCCATGTTCAAGGTCATGCATGGGTTGCTGGGGATTTCCCTCTGAGTCCGTCCCCCGATAAGGAATGCACAATGCGATGGCAACACCCGCTAACGTAGCGTGAACACCGGACTTCAACAGGCTCACCCACACCAGCAGACCGATAATCATGTAAGCGGACTTTTTCACCACCCCCAAATAATTAATGAAAGCCAACAATGCGATCCCGCCGGCCGCAAAAGTGAAAGCAGTCAGCGAGAGGTTATCGGTATAGAACAGCGCAATAATGATGATTGCCCCTATATCGTCAAAGATCGCGAGCGAAACCAGAAAGATCTTCAAACTTGAGGGAATCCGTGTGCCCAGCAGACCAAGAACCCCAAGGGCGAAAGCGATATCTGTTGCGGTCGGAATCGCCCAGCCATTAAGCGCAACCGGATCATGGCGATTGATAAACGCGTACACCAGAGCAGGTACCAGCATTCCGCCCACGGCGGCAATACCTGGCAAGGCGATCCTGGACAGTTGGTTTAACTCCCCCACCAATACTTCGCGTTTCAATTCCAGGCCGACGAGCAGGAAAAACAATGCCATTAATCCATCGTTGATCCATAACAACAAAGGTTTGGCAATGGAAAAGCTACCTATAGCCACCACAACGTCTACCGATAGCAATTGGTCGTAATAAGTCTTTAACCCGGTGTTGGCCGCAATTAACGCCAATATCGCCGCCGCAATTAGCAAAATCCCGCTAGCGGCCTCCAACTTGAAGAACGCTTTTAATCCCGCCACCATGTAAGGCTCCTTTGTACCGTTTGCCGGTTTTTCATTTATGAACAATGGGAGCTTATTAACGCAAGGCGACAGGAACAAGTTAAACCGGAGCGATTTGCCTTTATTTACTTCATGCAGGCAAACTTGTTTTGGAAATGGAAAACGATTGGAACAATAAACTCATTTCATCTGTACTTAAAAAAAACAAAACGCCCGCCGGATGACTCCGGTGGGCGTCTTTCGGACTGGATTCCCTAATATTTTTGTTTTGGGGGGCTTACGCCGGACTCAACACAAAAATCACCAGATGTAACGCAACTAATACAGCGCAAATGCGCAATTGCTGACGAACGCTCAGGGTGACCATGTTTTTACCTTTTCTGCAAAATGGGGCGAACCCCCGTCTATTTCTTTTCTTATTAAAATGATTCGCAAACCAGCGCGGACCGCAACGCTGATCCATTCAAACCAACGCAAATCCCTATAGACATTTACTTTATAGCACACAGAAATGGCGCATTAAAATACATTTTTGACTAAAAAATAATCGATTAGAAGAAAAAAATATTACAAATGGAATATGGCGCTTTAACTACGTTTATTGATAAAAAGGGCGCCGCAAGGCGCCCTTTAAAGTCCAACTTTCCCGCATTTCTATGGGGGAAAGTGATTTACTTAACGGGAAATTGCTACATCAAAAATTCTTACGCCCTTCCCTAATGAAACACCGTCCCAACCATATAGCTCTACATCGACTGCGCCGGTACAACTGGGCGTCAGGTTGACTACCTGGAAGTTGCCGTAACCTTCGTAGTAGGCCTCAACACCGCCGACGGTAATGCGCAGTTTGCGAGAGACATCACCCGAGGTGCTGGGCGCGTGCTTCACTTGTAAAGCAAATGGGCATTGGACTTGTTTGATAATAACTTTTCCAGGATCAGTGGCATTGTTAGCGAATTGCACGACACCGGATGAGGCGTCAGCACCTGAGGGTGGATTCTGGGTAGTATTAATTTTCAGTTTGCCCAACAGCTTCACCGCATAGGACTCTGAATTAACCACTGTCGGCGCATCCACTTCAGACAACAGGGTAGTTTCCACATTCTCAGTGAGGCCAGTCGAACCAAGTGACGCAAAATTCATACTAAGCACCACGGTTGAGCCGACGGCGGAAGATACACTGGAAGCCGACGACGAACTAATCTCACTACTGCTTGCCACACTTGAACTCACCGCACTGGAACTGCTACCAGTCGAGTCCGAGCTAACAGACGACGCGCTACTTGATGCGTCCAGACTGCTTGCTGCGCTAGACGAACTGCTGCTGGAACTGGAAATGCCGTAATTTGTACAGTCAGCACTATCACCCGGCAATGGGTTCCACCCAGCACTGGAGTTATAAGCCGCGAACACTTGGGCACGGCTGCAATAACCACTCATCACTTCGCCCAACGAGAGCTGGTAGCTGACATTCACACGTTGGCTGACATCCAGGGTTGTACCGTTCAAATCAGTACTGTCGTATTCGCGCCAACCAGCGGTCGCTGTGGCTGCCGCCGGGTTCGGCATAGGGCTGATGTTCCAGCCAAGCGGATTGATATGCGCATCCATTTTGGTATTCACGAATACGATGTTGTCGAAGTAACTTACGCTGCCCCCACTGCGAGCCAGCCAGGTTGCGCCATCTGCAACCGTATGGCCAAGCGGTCCAGCACCGCGGGTCAAGCTGGAGTTGAGGAATACGAAGCCCTTATCGGCTGCGGTCACCGTACGCGCTTGCAGGATGTAGCCGCCGTTGCCGTTGCCACGTGAATCACCGAGGGTCCGGATCTCACTTTCCTCGAACAATGCTGCACGGTTGTTACCCCAAATGAAATCCACATTGCCCGCAATAAGGCTGCGATAGAACCAGCTATAACCTTTCACCTGGATGGTATCTTGCTCGGAAATAAAGTTAGCGTTGGTAGCGATCAAGCGCCCGGCATCATTGTTGAAATAAATCACTTCCGCCTGACCACCTGAACCAATCAATGTGTCATTTTTCAGGGTCAGATTGTCGAGCTTGAGTAAATCTGACGTTTCTACAAGGAAGACGCTACGACCACCCGCAGGCGAACCAGCTGCCTGGCTTGCACCTGTACCTGAGTTAATCCCTTCATTGTTGGTGTAATGGATAACCACACCATCGCGGCTTTCACCCTGGATCGTCAGGTTGTTTTTGCCACGCAGGAATAACAACTCGCGGTAATCACCATTTTTTACGGTGATAGTTGCCAGCGTATCTTTCGCGACCGTTTGAACCACGTGGTTGATAGCAGCTTGTACAGTGCGGAAGTCGGCAGCACCATCATCGTCCACGGTGACATCGCCACTCGCCGGTGCAGCCGTTTTGGTAGTAAAACTCCAGCCCGCCGCTTTACCCAGACCAACGAACGCCTCCCCATTCAGGCTGGTATTGGTAACTACCCCATCAGCAATCGCTACGTAGTATGCGGTGTTATACGCTAACTTGGCGTTATCGACGGTGATTGTGAGGGTATTACCGCTGATAGAGAGCGGATTGGTTTTCACAATCCGGTAGATATTTTGACCGGTATAGCCTAGGGCATCGGTATTGTCAGCGAGAGTGATGGTATCCACGATAGAGTCATCACTAACCTTGAAAATACGGATACGCCCAGAAGTACCCAGGGTTGGAGGGCTATCGAACGTAATCGACAAGCGCGTATCCACATAGGCATTCGCTTCTGCCACAGCCGGATCAACTCGACCTGTCAGGTCATAGGTCTGGCTTGGTTGCACAAATTGCGGGGCAATATTGGCGGTGATGGTGTGTGTTTTCGCCGGATCAGAGCCACTTGTCAGCGTGACAGTCGCAGCGCCTGCACCGACCGGATTCAAGCTCACCTGGTTACCCGTAATACTGACATCCACTACTGATGTGTTACTCGACTCCGCCGTGAAAGTGTCCGTCGCACCCAGTGAATTTTTCGCGGTCACCGTTACTGCGTAAGGCAAATCACCCGCTTCGGCGGTGTAGGTCGTAGCGGTTGGCGACACAGTGAATTGCACCGGTTTGATATCCGGATTGCCCACTTTCACATCATCAATTTCAAATGACTTGTTGGTGGTGTAGAGGCCAATCAGGCCAGCGCTAGCGAAGCTGGTATCCGTACCACTAATGACAGGCTGGCCATTGAGGTAGACCACAATCGCACTGCCTTTCATTTCCAACCGGACGGTGTACCAGACACCATCCGTGCCACCGGCAGTGCCCTGTTCAATAGCTGTGTTAAAGCGAGTAAAAATGTTGTCGGTAAAAGTTCCGGCAACCATTTTGCCAATTCCCACACGGGTACTGGTGGTCGAGCCCTGTACATTCAGGCCAGCGCCATACCAGTTATTGGCGTCCTGCGCACGTGCAATAAGGTACAACTGCTTATTGCCAGTCGTTGAGTTATTGCGCGGGCGAATACGCGCTTCCACGTAATAGTCACCACTGGTCACTCCGGTAAAAGCCGCTGGTTTCACCAAGGCCAAAACACCACCCGCATTACCAGCGGTGTAACGCAGCATCTGGTTACTGGTTTGGGTAAACAGATCAAAAATACCTGTCGGCCCGGTCACTGGCAGCAGATTCCAATTACTCACACTGGAAGCCGAGAAATCATCGCAGAAGTAAACATCTGTACCACAATTCATTTCTATCGGTGGTTCTGATGAAGCGGCAGAAGACGCACTACTTGTCGCTACCGATGAACCGCCACCAACAGGAACTGACGACGCCGAACCACCCGCAGTAGATGACGCACTACTGCTGGAAGAAGGCACAGGCTTGGTCAGGTTGGCGCAATCCGCACAAAGGCCGGCACCGGCACCGGCAATAATCGTTTCACGTAAACCGTTGGTGCCATCCAGCTGGTAGCTGTAATAGCTGGCGGGTGTCCAATAGCTCGCCGCCGAATTAAGTACCAATGGAGTCGCTTGTGCCGCCGCATTTGCCACAGCGGCAGCCATAATATCCACCGGCGCACCGTTCAACAGACTGCCGGCTTCGAAGAACAACGTGGAGCAATCAGCGTCGGTATAGCTGGCCGCCTTACAACTATTGATCACGCTGGTGGTCGCCTTAAAGCTTACGCTGTAAAGATTTTCCACCGTCGCTTGCACACCATCGGTCGAAGCGGCTATCTCGAACACGTTATTTTCCGCGTACATTTTGGCGAACTGGCCAGTGGCCAAACCCACCG
>DATJLF010000063.1:0-6096 GCA_035490715.1 Cellvibrio sp. | reverse complement strand
CTTCCGGCCAAGCTATCCAGAACATGAACATCATGTTTGGCTTTGATGAAACCGCAGGTTTGGATGTAGTGGCATTAATGCCTTGATTATTGGAAATAAATGCGGGGCAGGTTAGCTGCTCCGCTAATAATAACAATTCGCACACGATACTTTTTTATGGCCAAAACAAAAGGCTCCCCGATATATCGCTATAGGGTAGTTCCCTATCGCCCGGTAAAATCCGCATTGGTTACACTATTCTGCCTGCTATTAATTGCTGCGGCATTGGCGGGGACATACTTTTACGCGCAAATTCAGACGGGTAAAGAACGTTTAACAGTGCCTGAAGCGCAGGAGTTGCGTAGTCAACTGGAAAAGGTCACCCAGGAGGCGGCCGAGTCTCGTCGTGAGCTTACCCGTTTAGAAGTAGGTGCCGAGGTTGATCGCCAGGCTGGCGAGGAAATGCGTAAACGCGTTCTTGCCTTGCGCGAAGAAAAAGCTGCGCTTGAGCGTGACATTGAGGTGTATCGAATACTCACTTCAAACAGAAATAAGAATCCGCAAGGTGTCAGTTTTGGTGTTTTCTCGGTATCTGCCATGCCGGATAATAAACATCAGTTGAAGTTGGTCGTTCAAAAACTGGCTGAAGGTGATGAAGATTTCACCGGAGAAATGAAATTTATGGTGGTTGGGCAGCGAGAAGGTCAGGAGACTAAAATCTCTCTCCATGAGTTAGTTGTTTCTAAAGCCGGCGCAGAATCCTTGACCGAAATTATCCCCCTTAACTTCAAGTTCTTTCAAAATATCGAAACGGAAATCGTGCTGCCGGAGGGGTTTACTCCCTCACGGGTTGAGTTGGCGGTTAAGTCCGATTCCAAACGCAACCCTATGACAGTGGAAGGGCAACTTGAATGGCCTGAAATCAAATAGCAATTTGCTAAGGAGCAATGAATGGCATTTTCCAACAATAACCCCACCCTGATTTCCCGTACTACTCGCGTTAATGGCGATTTGTATTTTTCTGGTGAATTGATTATCGAAGGGCAGGTTACCGGCAATATTTACTCGGATGATGAAAAGGACGCGAAACTGGTAATTAATGACAAGGGATCTGTTGAAGGCGAAATTCGTGCGCCAGTGGTGATTGTAAACGGGAAGGTTGTAGGTAATATTCATTCCAACAAGCATCTCGAGTTGGCTGCTAAAGGAAATGTTACAGGAACTGTCCATTACGCCTCTATCGAAATGATTAAGGGCGCCCAACTTAACGGTTCGATGGTCAACAACCAATCTCAACAGCCTGTCAGTTCAGCTGGTGTGGTTGCTGCAACTGCTTAATAGTTGACTGTTTTACTCAGGTAAAGGGATAATAATTTGCACGGCTTTGCCAGTTAAGTTGTTATCCGGAGTTTTTATGTCTACCGCTGAAATCTACATTCCCGAAGTTGTTACCGTCACTGATAGTGCAGTTGCTAAAGTGCTGAGTTTGATTGAGGAAGAAGATAACCCGGATCTGAAATTACGAGTGTATGTGACCGGCGGTGGCTGCTCAGGTTTCCAATATGGCTTTACTTTCGATGAGTCGATAGCAGACGATGATTCGGTGGTAGAACGTGGCGGTGTCAAAGTTGTAGTTGATGCAATGAGCTATCCGTATCTTGTAGGTGCTCGTGTCGATTATGAGGAGGGGCTGCAAGGTTCGAAGTTTGTGATTCAAAATCCCAACGCATCAAGTACTTGTGGTTGTGGATCTTCGTTCAGTATTTAACAAGATAATTTTATTTGGCGTAGTAAACCCCACCGAGTATTACCTCGCGTTTTGCCCCAGTGACAGCACATAAATTTCCAGGGTGATGATTTATAGTCTGATACGCCAGCCAGGCAAATGCCATAGCCTCTACCCATTGAGGTGCTACTCCATAGTTTTCAGTAGTACCTATACTGGCATTGGGTAGTAAATGACTTAAACGCTGGAGCAGAAAACTGTTAAATGCCCCTCCCCCACAAATTAAAACTTCACTCGTGCTCCCGTTTAATAATTCAATGCTGTCAGCGATAGACTTGGCCGTTAGCTCCAGCAAAGTGGCCTGAACATCTTCTGCGGATGGTTTTAACAATAAATGATCGATATGTTTTTGCAGCCACTCAATGTTGAAGTGCTCCCTTCCGGTGCTTTTGGGAAATGGTCGGGTAAAAAATGCGTCGGATAACAGAGACTCTACTAGTTCGCTTATAATCTTGCCAGAGGCGGCCCAATTTCCGTTATCGTCATAGGTTTGGCCATGGTGTTTATTAATCCATGCATCCATAAGAGCGTTGCCGGGGCCTGTGTCAAAACCGCGTATATCACCACTAGCAGGTAACCAGGTGATATTTGCCATTCCACCAATATTTACTACTGCTTTATCTTTATCAAGGGAGTGGAAAACTGCTTGATGAAATGCAGGAACCAGCGGTGCACCTTGGCCACCTGCTGCCATATCCCGGCGTCGGAAGTCGGCTATAGTTGTTATCCCAGTTAACTCTGCAATTACGTTTGGGTCCCCGATTTGGAGGGTAAACCTGCCGTCTTTTGACTCGGGAGGGCGATGGCGAATAGTTTGGCCGTGGCTACCAATAGCAATTACATCGTAAGAGGCAACTCCCGCTTTTTTTAGCAAGTTAAGGCTACAGTCAGCGAAAAGTTTACCTAAATCCCCGTCAATACTGCCCATGCGATCAATTTCATTGTGACCAGGTAAACAAATAGCATGTATCTGGTCTCGGAAGTGGTTGGTAAACCGTTGTGAGTGGGTGGCAAGCAATTGCGGGGTTTCTTGCATATCAACCAATACAGCATCAATTCCATCTGCGCTGGTGCCAGACATCAAACCTATATAGAGCTGACGATCTGGCATTAAATTTCCCACTAATTGGTTTTGTTGTTGCTTTTAGCTACTGCAACGCGGGTAGAAGATTTAAAGTCGTCTAATTTTGCAATCATCGGACGAATTGTTTCATTAAAACGAGCCAGCTCTGTTTTTTCAATGCCGATTGCTTTAGGCAGAGGAACTGTTACAGGATTGCGAACTTGTCCATTTACATGGAATTCATAATGTAAGTGGGGGCCTGAAGCAAGACCGGTAGAGCCAACGTAGCCTATAACATCCCCTTGGCTTACGCGAGAGCCTGCTCTCATGCCTTTTGCAAAACCATTCATATGGCCATAAAGAGTTTCAATTCCTTGCCCGTGCTGGATGACAATACAGTTGCCAAATGCTCCTTTGCGACCAGCAAACGCTATTTTTCCATTACCTGTAGCTCGAATAGGTGTTCCTCGCACTGCCGCATAATCAGTTCCTTTATGGGCGCGAATAATATGTAGTACAGGATGTTTGCGGGCTAAATTGAAATGAGAACTAATCTTGGCAAATTCAATAGGGCTGCGAAGAAATGCTTTGTGCATCCCACGGCCATCGGGAGTGTAGTAATTGCTAACTCCATCCTTATCTGTATAGCGAACAGCCTGAAATGTTTTGCCTCCATTGGTAAACTCAGCTGCTATGATTTTACCGGTACCAATTTTCTTTCCATTCAGAAATTGTTCTTCGTACATTACCTTGAAGCTGTCACCCTTTTGGATATCTAATGCAAAATCGATATCCCAGCCAAAAATATTTGCCAATTCCATTGTTAAATTGCTCGGCATTCCTGCACGCTTTCCAGCCATATATAAGGAGCTATCAATATTGGCTTCGCGAAAGGCATATTTAACATCGGGCTTTAGAGTGATTTCGCTACTATTGAATCCTTTTGTTGTGCGATTAAAACTTAAGCTTTGCAATTCATCGATGATATAAGTCAGGCCTTGTAATTGGTTGTTCTCAACCAAAAAGGACATTTTTTGTCCCGGGCGAATATTTCGTAGATCTTTGGCATCCTTTGCATCGCTAAATAGCTCATAAATAGCGCGATCATTTAATCCTGCTCGCTTAAAAATGATTGATAAATTATCGCCATTTTGAACAGTAAATTCTTTCCATGGTGACGCCTCTGGTTCGATGACTACAGTTCTCTGTGCTTCGGGAGTCGCAGCCACTTCTTGAATAATTGTTTCTATTGGCGGGACAGCTATGGGATTTGCTTGTGTTTCTGTTCCCCGAAGAGCCAAGCCAGGAATATTACTGCTTTGAGTTATAAGTTCATGGGCGTCAGTATCATCTTTTTCACCAAATATGAGCGCTACGACTCCTACAAATAAAACTGTAGCTGCTAATAAATGCTTGGCCGGCAAATACTGCGACAGGGTTGCTTGAGCGATATTTGCGTACTTCTTTATTGGCGGCATGACAACGTCTTATATATAGGTGATCCAAGAAAAAGCATTTATAGCAGAAAAAAACACCCTTAACACCCCAAAATTCATCTTCCTGCAACAAGCATTTGATTTTGCCTTGAAATCGAAGAGATATCAGGTATCTTGGCCAGCTTTGTGTCCAATATCGAAACACAACTTAAGGCCTATTGGTGCGTTATGACAGTAATTGATACAAATTTCCTACAAGAGTTACAGGATCGAGGGCTTATTGCCCAAATGACTGGTGGGGAGGCCTTTATTGAGCATCTGAATTCTGGTAGCCGTACGCTTTATTGTGGCTTTGACCCAACAGCAGATAGTTTGCATATAGGTAGTCTGGTTCCATTATTGATGTTAAAGCGATTTCAGTTAGCAGGACACAGGCCAATTGCATTGGTCGGTGGTGCTACGGGCTTAATTGGTGATCCTAGCTTCAAGGCGCAGGAGCGCAAGCTTAATACTTCTGAAGTAGTTGCGTCTTGGGTTGACAAGCTAAAGCGGCAGGTTAGTCAATTTATTGACTTCGAATGCGAATATGCCTCTGCACAGGTTGTAAATAATCTTGATTGGGTTGGGAAAATGGACGTACTGACCTTTTTGCGTGATGTGGGTAAGCACTTTTCCGTTAATAATATGATTAACAAAGAGTCAGTCAGGCAACGTATTGATCGGGATGGAGAAGGGATCTCTTTTACTGAGTTTACTTATATGTTGCTGCAATCCTACGATTTTGCGGAATTATATCAGCGTAACCAATGCACCTTGCAAATTGGTGGTAGCGATCAATGGGGCAACATTACCGGTGGTATTGATTTGACTCGTCGCTTAAGCGGTGGCCAAGTTTTTGGATTAACCATGCCGTTAGTGACCAAGACTGATGGAACTAAATTTGGCAAAACAGAAACTGGAACTGTTTGGTTGGATCCTGCGCGGACTTCGCCCTATGCCTTCTATCAGTTCTGGTTAAATACTGCAGATGCAGACGCATACAAGTTCCTGCGTTATTTTACCTTTTTGTCTGTTACTCAAATTGCGCAAATCGAAGCGGATGATGCGGCTCGTGAGTCCAAGCCGGAGGCTCAGCGGATTCTGGCTGAGGAAGTGACCAAAATAGTGCATGGCGATACCGGGCTGCAGGCAGCGCAACGTATAACGCATGCGCTCTTTAGTGATGAGCTCTCCAGTTTAAGTGAGGCGGATTTTTTGCAGCTTCAGCAGGATGGGTTGCCTTCATCGAAAATTGAGCGTTCTCAATTGGTTGATCTTCCATTGACGCAGCTTTTAGCTGATGCTGAATTAGCGGCTTCAGGTAAGCAAATTAAGGATGCTCTTGCGCGTAATGCCGTATTAATAAATGGTGCCGCCAAATCACTGGATGACAACATGAAAACGTCAGAGTCATTCTTGGTTGATCGGGCGTTTTTTGGTCGCTTTTATTTGGTGAAAGTTGGTAAAAAGAAATACCACTTATTTGATGTTGTTTGATTTTTGTTCGCATTGGTTTTGAATTAATCCGGTGTTGAAAAGTTATTAAAAATTGCGCCAAATAAAGCTTGCCTGGTTTAGGGGTGGTGCGTATAGTGCGCGACCTCGCCAAGGCGAGAATCAAATGGATCGGGTAGTGAAGAGAAGTTTGATAAGTTTGTAAAAAATTAAGAAAATTAATAGTTTACAATCGAAAGTTAATGCGTATAATGCGCGCCTCGTCAAACGGTGAGTGGTAATGAAGCAAAAGCAAAACGCTTTGTGTGAAGTTGCCGGCAGCAAGAAGGTTCGAAAGA
>DATJLF010000062.1:0-16119 GCA_035490715.1 Cellvibrio sp. | reverse complement strand
TTTTTCGGTACCGGTGCTGGCAGTGGTTGTGAGAGGTCCCCGCCTTTAGCGCGGAACCAGCCATCAGCAGTCCACTCAATCGGTTCGAGCAATGCTTGCCGCCCCAATGTACGGAAACCATTTTCGTAGGCGTGATAAACCATCCACCAATTACCGCTCGGACCTTCTACCAGTGTTGCATGGCCGCGCGACCACCAGGGTTCGGCCTCCGACAACGTGCGTACCAGCGGATTATGCGGACAATGTTCCCAGGGGCCATGGATAGAACGTGAGCGCGCAGCAATAACCATGTGTCCGGTCACCGGGCCAGCAGTACCCCCTACCGCGGTAACTAAATAAAACCATTCGCCACGACGCATCAACTTCGGGCCTTCGGGCGCAAAGTTTTCGACGATCCAGTCATCGGGGTAACGCCAGGGGCTGTAAGCATTTTCAAGTTTGCCATCGGTCGCAAGCCCGTCATCCGTCAAACGAATTTTGCGGATGCCATTAACAAATAAATAGCGTTTACCGTCTTCACCCACGGCGTGGCCAGGGTCGATGCAGCCTTCAATGTTTAAATCGACAGGGTCACTCCAGGGGCCGTTAATATTGTCTGCCCAGATGGCATATATCGCCCAGGGTTTTCCGTCGGTCAGTGCGGGTATATAAATGTAGTAACGATCCCCGTGTTTACATAAATCCAGCGCCCACACAGTGCCGATGTTTTTATGAAGCGCAGGGCCAAGCGGAACCCAATTAATTAAATCACGCGAATGCCAGATTACGATCCCGGGGTATGAATTAAATGACGAGAATGTCATGTAATAATCATCGCCGTCTTTCAAAATGGTGGGGTCAGGGCGATCTCCCGGAATAATCGGATTCAAATAGGTTCCATTACCTAAATCTGCTTTGCGTTGTCCTTCTATACTGCGGCCCCATTGTTGACGAGGTTGTGGACATTGAGGTGCTGGAGGCGGGTTAACTGCGCCCATTAATGCGATAGGCGATGCAGCCGCTCCGGCCAAACAAGCTTTAAAAATATTTCGGCGTGTTATATTCGGCATTACTGATTCCGGATAAAAATGATAACGAAACGCAAGTAACCCCTATTCAGCGCAATACCAATCTTTTCCGTGAGTATCAAATTCAATATCGCTGCCAGTCAGGATTTTTGTTATTCGCGCAATTTTTTTTCTGCTTCACTGATTCCCTTAAGCCCCAGTTGCAAGGCATCGGCGGATGTGTGCACAGAATGGTGTTGGAAAATTAAATCGTGATCAAAGTCTGCCGATGATCCTAACACTACGATTGAATTGGTTAGTGCACGACATTCAATTTTTTCCGTTGGCCTTCTGAAAATGGTGAGACTATTGGGACGCATTTCTCCCTTTGCCGATTCAAGTCGGCCACTGATTACTGCTACCCATGCAAATTGATGATTGAGTGGGAACTCATAACTCCAGGTTTGGTGCGCATCAAGATGTACAACAAGGTAATTAAGCAGGGATGGAACCGCAAATTTACTGCGATTCTTACCATGCCATCCAATTAATACCTGGGCGGGATCATCCTGTGGGGATTTGTCCCGGGTTGGAAGATCCGGGTTCAGGTAAGCGGATTGTGGTGGTGAGTTTTCGAGGGCCGGGGATAAGGCAATACATAATTGTATGGCTACATAATCACTGGTTATCGGCTCGAGGGAATACCAGATACCAGCCCCTGAAATCACCCATGCCCAACCATCCTTTTTCAATATGCCGTGCTTGCCAGTGGAGTCCGAGTAAGCCGCCTCACCCGACACTATGTAGGTGATGATGGCTTGCCCCGAAGCCGGTGTAAAAGTCGGCCGGATTGTTTTGGAGCTATTGCGGGTTGTAAACCGTTTGAGCGATGTGAATGGTTTTATTTGCGCGAGGTGACTTTGCGTTATCAAGCTATCTTTATCTTGTTGATACGTGTCGCCCATACTGTGATAGGTGTCTTTGAGGGAGGTGCTCATAGGATTTGTAAACCATCGTTATTTTGGCAGCATTGGAATGTGGTATGGCTGGCGGAGTAAGCCGAGGGACAAGTTGCCTAAAAACGGTATAGAAGCGGTAATGAATATTTCAGGAAAAGTACTAATTTGTAAAAAGTTGAAGTTTTTTTTCTTTAAGTTGAAGTCTCCATGTTGGTTCTGTGACTCGTACCAGCGCAGATTTTGTGAGCAAAGCAGTCGGTAAATAGCCGGACGTGTCGGTATAAAAGGGATTTACAGCGGGTTAATCATAGGTGGGAGAAATTGGGGTGGGAAAGACTTGCCGCTATTGCGGCAAGTTTGCTTGTCGATACTCCGAAGGTGTTTGGCCCACGTGTTTCTTGAAAAAGGTATTGAAAACCGATTTGCTGTTAAATCCGGCATCCAGATAAATATGGGTGATTGTCTTGGATTTATGTTTGGGATCAGCAAGCATCTTTTTAGCCTCTTCAATGCGATAGCGGTTAATAAATTCATAGAAATTGCTATCGAAATGGCGGTTGAATACCAGTGATAAATCCCGCGCCGGAATGCTCAGCGTTTCCGCCAGCATATCCAGGGTCAAGTCCGGTTCCAGGTACGGTTTGTGTTCGCGCATCGATGCATCAATGCGCTCTGCAAAACCGGTGTTGAGCAATTTTTCTTCGACAGGCTTTTTGTCTTCTTTTTGTTTTACGGCGATAAAGCCGGAGAAATAGCGAATACTGGTGAATACTAAAACCAGTACCAGAACAAATACCACGTAATAACCGGTTAACCCTATCACTTCAAACCAATGGGGATGGAAAGGAATGAACAGGTGCATGATTTTGGTACAGGCAAGGGTGGCTTCGGTAGTGGCGATAATCAGGAAGCCAATCACCAACCCAACTAACCAGCGAATATCTACCCGCTCAATATTGGAATGGATTGTTTTTAATTGGTCGCGATACCGCGCAATCAGGAACAGGCATGCTACGCAATAACCAATGCGCATGGCTTTGCATAGAAAATCCATGATCAAATAACCCGGGCTGTACATATAAATATCATCGTCAATCAGCATGACGCGCTCTTGCAGGCTGTGGGTATAAAATGTCAGGCTGAGAAAAACCGCGAAGAAGAATAATGGCAACAAATGCAATGCATCGCGCTTATGCAAGCTGAAGTCGTCGTACACCAATGACTTGATATAAAAGTAGAGCAGGGCGGCATCTACATAAAAACCAAAACCTATCCATAAAAACAACCGTGGGTAATTGTTGAGCGCGATCATTTTAAAATCGGCGCCCCACAGCACCAATTCGTGGATAGGGATGCAGGCGTGGGCCAATAAAAAAGCGGCCAGAAAATAATTGCTTTTATTGGCAGGCGGGTTGGTAACCAACAGCAGAATGGCAAAACAAGCGCACTCTACAGCGGTCATCATCAAAACCAGGTCGTGGATATTAAAAATAGTGTCGTTCATGGTGGCCGATTGTTGATTTGTTTTGGTTATCGTTATGGTCGGGTGTATTTGCATCAGTATAGGGCGGTGGTTCAGCAACCGCGTAACTCCTGTGCGCATTACCTCTCATCCGTGAAAATATAAGACACTTCTTTACATGCCGGAGTGGTATGGCTTTCAGTATCCAGATTGTTGTTTCTTCATTTATTTTTATCAGCATTCCCGTTTTTAAACCGGATTATGGCAAAATTGACAACTGGAAGCGTTCGTTTAAGCGTTATTCGAACGCTTATTACCGTTTATATACCTGGACGCGCTCACAAAAGTTCTCTAACGCCGTTTTTAATGCGGTAAACATCACAATAAATCAGATAAGAAGTGGAGCTAAGGGTATTCAAAAGCCAAATTCAATTGCACTGAAAAAATAGTCAAACAACTTCACAAATTACCAAACAATTGCATTAGCAAAAATTGATTTATTGAAAGGTGCCAACAAATTACGGGTTTAGGCCGCATCGGGTGGATATACTCTGCATTCGTTAGTGTTACACCCTTGAAGTTTTTTCTCGTGCTGTTCAGGCAAATCGTTAATCGATTTAGCTAACCCTTCGGGAGCCGTTTGGTTCCCTTTTTTCATTTCCAATTCATTTCCAAATAGTCTTGTAATATTTTTATAAGTACGCGGTCAATTGACTGATACGCTGCCAGCTAATTGAAATTGCTGTTTTAATAATCGGTATATTCACGCGACAAGTTTGATTGATTGCTGAAGCTGGCTGAATTGCGCACTATTGTTAATTGACTCTGCCACAAAATATATTCAAGCGAGGCCAACGATGGAAAATACCAACTCTCTGGTTGTAGAAGTGCAAATGTTGATTCGACGCCCGGTTGCTGAAGTATTCGAGGCATTTGTAAACCCGGAAATTACCACAAAGTTTTGGTTTACAAAAAGTAGTGGCCGATTAGAGATCGGGAAAATAGTACGTTGGGATTGGGAAATGTATGGTGTTGGCGATGATGTGACCGTCAAAGAATTCGAAATTAATAAACGTTTGGTTATCCAGTGGCATAGTGACTCAACCTATGTTGAATGGAATTTTGAGCCGCGCGGAGATGGAGCAACCTTTGTCAAGGTGTCTAACTGGGGGTTTAGTGGCGAGAATCTGGTCGCTCAAGCGCTGGACGCAAAAGGCGGGTATTCATTTGTATTATCCGGTTTAAAAGCATGGCTTGAACATGGAATCGAGTTGAATTTGGTACTCGATCACTTTCCCGATGGCTGCCCGGTGTAGCACGAGAAAAAATCAGGTTATCAATCAAGCGTTTTCAAAATCGTGTTTGATCTGAAAAAAAATCCCGCTGGATGGCGGGATTTTTTAATCAGTATTTTGAATTATTAAGAACTATTTTTGATAGTTTACTACCGCAATATAGTGCATGGCAGTGGGTTTATTTTCGACAAAACCGGGAATAAATCTGGATTTTTTTAACGCGGATTCGATATTGCCTGCATCAGATTGCTTGCGCAACGCAGCTTCAATTGTGCTTACGGTTTCCACTTTCCCGTCGGCTTCAACGTTGGCCATTACACGTGTGGTTTTTCCTTCGGCAAAGAATATTTTTCCGTCGCCGCCGTCTTTCGTAGCATAGTGGGCATACCAGTTACCGGTATCCAGGCGTTCTTGCGGTGCATAGTATTCCGGTCCATGTTTAGCCTGGAGTGTCCCGAGGTTGGGCAGGAGCATAATCGGGGCCTGGGTTCCACCTAATGAATAAACCACGCGCAATTGCATTCTCACGGGTATTGCTTTTCCATCAATGGTGGCGGGTTCAAATGTTGCCGATTTCAATGCAGATTCAGTCACTTTTTGCATGGAAACGATAGCGCCGTGTTCGTAGCAAATTACCTCATTAATACTGCCAGTTGTCATTACATCCGCCTGACAGTAAACCGAAACGGTTTTCAGGTTTTCGCCAAATGAGGCAGGTAATGTGATTTGTTTGCCAAGGGTTTCCTGTGCATTGCCAAATTTAGCGGGAGTGTAAGCCGTAGCGTAACTCGCAAAAGGGGCTGCTGCCGCTAGAATTGCCAGTGAGCGAATCAGTTTTTTTAAAATATTGTTAGTCATTGTTATGCTCCTCGTGAATCAATAACTCGTACATCAATCAATAGCAACCTGCACCCTCAGCGGGCATCGATTTCCAATTTCATTGTCAGAGTAGCATTCGACCTAACACACTATTATGAATAGTTTGTGACAATTTCTGCTTTAATAACGAAAAAGTTTAATTTTTTTATTGTTTTCTTTTTTTAAATCATCCATACCAAAAAAAGCCACCCGTAGGTGGCTCATAATCATTGCATGACGGGCTTGTCGATATATTTTGGGTGCCCTGCGAACTCAATAGGTGTATTTCAAATCCAGACTCAGGCTGGTACCTACTTTTTGTTTCAAAATTTGTACATTTTTGCCCTGGCTATTTACCTGTTCAAATACACGCTCTTCATCAAGGATATTGCCGAGTTTTACTTTGGTAGTGAAATTATCCGTCGCATACCAGGAATAAGTTAAATCCAAAGAGTTGAATGGCTGTTCATACGCATCCTGATGACCCATCACTGTACTTTGTTCATCATTCGTGCTGACACCGCGTGCGGCAAAAAATAAACGCTCGCCGAATAAGTTATAAACCAATGCCGCGCTGTGTTGACCGTCTTCGGAATCAAAACCGAATTGCGCATTTAGCACATATTCCGATTGTCCGGTCATCGGGCGTACCGGGTTGGTATAACCGATGCCTTTCGGTGAAATGATTTCCGATTCACTCAACGTCAGGTTGGAAGAAGTAAAAAATCCTCCACCCAATGTGTACAGTCCTTCCAATTCGAGGCCGTAGATTTCACCGCTCAGGGAATTTTCAAACGTGAGGATCACATCGTCATCTGAGCCCAACAAGCGCGTGCTTTCGATAGGATTGGCAATATCTTTATAAAACAATGTTGCCGTCAGGTTGTTGCCATCGTCAAAGAACCATTCTGCACGCAAGTCATAGTGAGTAAGCTCTGAAAACTCCAGGCCTGAGTTACCTTTTACGCGCATGCCCAAGTCGGTATCGATGTAGGTTACATCCGACATTTCGCGTAGATCCGGGCGAACTACGGTTTCACTTGCACTCAACCGAAGCTGGAATGCTTCCGCGTTCATGAAGCCTTCGTTCATGTAGGTGATGGCGAGGGACGGATACCAATCTTCCTGCATAAATCCGTAACGTTGATCAGGTTTGCCCATCGCCTCGCCGATAGCTTTTAATGAGTTGCCGCTGTAGTCCAGCAAATCAATGGGCAATAAACCCTGTTTAAATGTTTCTTTGCGGGCGCCACCGGTTACACGCCAGGTATCGTCCCAATTTGCGTCGAACATACCGTAGACGCCTTCAATAATTTGGGCAGCAACATAGCTCTCTGTTCCAAACCCGCCGCCAACGGTGACTTCAAATTTATTGGCGAGGTTCGTCACACGATCACTGTTTAAAACGTCATTCACGTTTCCGTTTAGCACAGCGCTTTGAACACCATTGCCATTAATGTTGACGGTATAACCGTAATATTCACGTGTTTTTTCGTTGTAATTAAAACCACCGGACAAGGTTAATTCCAAGCGATCAAACACCAGCGGTACTTTGGCATTCCAGCCATTGCTCAGAACATTGTCTTCCAGATTCAGGAATTCAAATATTGCCATGGAGGGGCGTGGTGATAATTGTGTACTGATCAGTTGACCTGTGGCTGGATCAAGGATGTTGTCCCCGGCAACGGTCACATGATTGGGAATATCCGTTTTGGCTTTGGAATCTGAATAAAACCAATCGAATACCAGTGTTTCCAGATTGTCAGAATTAAACTGGTCAAACTTATGCTCACCGGTTAACTGGGCAACATTAAGTTCGCGATTTTCCAGACGCGTATCGTAAAAAATGTATTGGCTACCTTCTTCAATTTTGTAAATGCTATCGTCGTAGCCGGTTTTTATACGTGCTTCATCATGAATATTTTCAATGCGGTAAACACTGGCTTGCAGGTTGTGCATGTCCTGGTAATTCAAACCGATATTGGTTGAAAGCACCTGGCGAGTTTCTTCAGCTGTGCGCGCTGTTTTTGAGTTGCGTTTATCCGGTGCATCTATTTCCTGACGCTCCTGGTCTTTGTTGCGCCATTTGGTGTCTTGTGAAAAGTTTGCAACGGCACCTAACGTGAAATCGTCGTTTATTTCCCAGCTATTTCCCAACGCGAGACTGCCGGAAAAATCGAGTGGCAAAGAGCGCTTATTAATTTCCACATCGCGATTCAACGCCATTACAAAATCGCGATTGGTTTTCTTTGCAAATGCATCGCGTTCTGCAGCGGTTGATGATGGATTACTGCGTTGGTAAAAGGTGCGGATGCGTTGTTCACTGAGCGATCCCTGATAGGTATCGATTGCGTTACGAATCAGTATCGGCATTCCGTGCTTTTCGCCGTGGCTTGCATGAGTCAGTCCATCTTCACTCTCAAAATTCATTCCGGTACCCATGGCTACACTAAAAACAAATT
Source organism: Cellvibrio sp. (assembly GCA_035490715.1). Classification (GTDB taxonomy): domain Bacteria; phylum Pseudomonadota; class Gammaproteobacteria; order Pseudomonadales; family Cellvibrionaceae; genus Cellvibrio. The sequence goes on along the minus strand of DATJLF010000062.1, from coordinate 8,097 downwards.
CGTCCGGGACGCCCTTGGTGCGGATATCAACACTACCGCCACCAAAATTGGCGGCCAGTTCAGGTGAATAGGCTTTTTGAACTTTCAGTGATTCCACAATGGATGATGGAATTAAATCCAGCGGTAATACGTTGCGAGTCAGTTCGGGGGAAGGTACTGCGGCACCATTCAGGGTTGTACTGGAATAACGCTCACCCAGGCTGCGGACATAAACATACTTTCCATCCAGCAGCGTCACGCCGGTTACCCGTGTCAGCGCAACAGCCACCGTAGAATCCCCGGTGCGGGATATTTGGTCAGAACTCATTAAATCAGCTGCAAATGCATCGTCGAGCCGCTCGGTAATCACGGATTGGGCGGCACTTTGCTGGCGGCCGGTTACTAACATTTCTTCAACAACCGGGGCCTCAATAACCGGGGTTTCGGTGACCGGGGCTTCAATGGCAGGTGCTGTTTCTTGTGCGAAAGCGGGTTGGCAAATACCCAGGGAGGCGGCGGTGATGGCCAGGAATAGCTGGCGTCGCTTGGTATTCAAAGTTTGCATGGTTAAAACCTTGTGTGTGCAAAGCAAGTGGAAGGGCGCTTGTGAAAGAGGCGCCCGTAGGCGCCTCAGTCGGGTTTTGTGAATGGAGGTGATCCCGATTAAAGACCGACAGTCCAGCCGGATACCCAGTTGTTGGTCTCCGATGCGGCACCCAGGTGAGTCGGGTTCACAAAGAAGGTACTGGTGCCTGCTACTGGCGCAGCGCCAACATTGGGTTGTGCCATATCTGCCAGGGTGCTCACATCAAACAATGCGATGGTGATTCCGGCAGTCGTTGCATCAGTCAGTGCCGGGAGTGTCAGGTAGGCTTTGTCATTGGTTGCCAAATCTTTCAACACGCTAACCGGTAACTGGTTTCCGGCATTCACTATGACGTTATTGCTATTGATGTTGGTATCAGCCAACCAGGCCGCAGTGGTGAACGCCGCATTTGCCGGGTCAACGTTTTGTGCGGTGGCGGTTGTACCCGCAATCAGGTTGCTACGTGCTACCGACCAACCATCCGTTGCTGCTTTGATGGTGTAGGGGCCTGAGGTGTCGGTAAAGGTCAGCAATGTTTTGGATGCCATACCTGTAGCGCTGGAAGTCAGGATGCTGTTGTACAGTTCGATGATGAAACCTTCACGAACCAACACGCCAACAGAATCACCGTCCGGCGATGGGGTGGTACCCTGGTTTTTAGCCACGTTATTGGTGACACATGTCAGGTTGGAGATACGTACTTTGGTTAATGGAGTAGTGTTGTCGGGGCGATTGGAGCCCGCGTTATCGGCTTCAACGCAGTGGTTGCCGCCTACGTTGGCCGGAGCCACAGACAATGCATATTGGATATGACCCACGTAACCATCGGTAAAGTCGAATGAATCATCAGAGGTAGCGACCGCAACCAGATGTTTCGCATTAACAGCGCCACCGAACCATTCAAATGCATCATCCTGCGCGGCATAGGATTGAACGTGATTGATTACAGTACCTGAACCCACCGCGTTAAAATTCAGTGCGTTTAATTCGTTACCCTCAACCACCTTGTAGCCCGCATGTTTGATGACAACATATTGGAGCGAGCCAGAACTTTCTGCGTTGTTGTTACCACCGTAAGTACCTGGCAGACCTTCGGAAATCACGTGGCAGCCGTGCACATTGTTGGTTGTGGCCGCGCGTTGTGTGTCAGTACATTTGTTGGTGAGGCCGTTACCGTTAATCTGGATTCCACCCCATAAACCACGGTCTGAAACGGTGGCAGTGTTTTCAATCAAATCTTTTACTGCTGAGAAGGTAATTGGTTTTTCTTTGGTGCCGTTTGCAACAATTTTTGAGCCGCGCGCAATACGCAGATAATCCACACCGTTTTCAAACGCGATTTTTGAGCCAGCTGCAACGCTCAAGGTCACACCTTCGCCGTCTTGCGGAATATGTTTGCCACCTGCTGCTGCGTTCGAGTCAACATCTTCGCCGATAAATATCGAACCCTGGAAGACATGCACACCGCCATTCGGTAATTCAGGGATTTCCAGGTTAACGTTAATTTGTTTGCTGTTGGAGGCGAAATCCGCGGAATAGGTGCAGTTGTTACCCGACAGTGCTCCCTGGAATGTTTGGCCACCCTGGGTATAGCTTGCACAGACAGCGGCGATTACGGATGAACTGCTGGAACTTGCAACCGATGAAGAGGCCGGTGCTGAAGCATCGCTTGAGCTAACCGCCGGTGAAGAACTTGCTACTGGTGAGGAACTGGCTGTCGGTGAAGAACTTGCCGTTGGCGCAGAGCTGGCGCTAGTAGTTGTAGTACCCGCTGATGAAGGTTGGTTTACAGTTGGGTTGAGATTTACATCACCACCACCACAGGCCACTAATGATGCAGCTAATACATTCAGTGCAAAAATATTTTTCAGTTTCATGAGGTCATTCTCTTCTGAATTCACATTGGATAAACGAAATGGGTCAGCGCGCGGCTTTTGTGACTTGCATCCGCTTTCACGCTTGTGGCGCTATCTTTGATGACAAATGTGAAATTTGGACGACAGATTTATGAAAGTTTTATTGCGAACATTTGTCAGAAATGTGTCAGGAGTGGGAGTGTTGCAATTTGTAACCGGACGGGGTTTAAGGTGATAAAGGAGGTTGTTCACCAAGGGGGTATTCGTTAAAGTGGCGCACCGCTCGCGACTTCGACCTCGCATTGAGACTTCTTTTAGCCTGCTATTAATGGCTACCATCACTAACAGGGATTCTATGAAATCTATCCTCACACCAACCGCATTTATCCTTGCACTGGGTTTATCACTTCCATGCGCTGTTAGCGCACAGGAAGAGGCAGAGCTAAAAAACGCTGATCCGTGGCAGGGTTTTAATCGAGCCATGTTTGGCTTCAATGACAGAATTGACCGCTGGTTTTTGAAGCCACTCGCCCGTGGATATAAAGCAGTGATGCCTGATCCGCTGGAGACCGGGGTTTCCAATATTTTTTCCAATGTGCTGGAAGTGCCCAATGTTATCAATGGCGTATTACAGGGTGATTTAAAAGGCGCTGGTTACGACACTGGTCGCTTATTGGTAAATACGACTTTGGGCTTGGGGGGATTGCTGGATGTTGCCAAACATATGAACCTGCCTGCCGACGAGCGTGAAGATTTTGGTCAGACGCTGGCCGTATGGGGAGTCGGCCAGGGGCCTTATCTGGTATTACCCTTGTTGGGCCCAAGCACAGTGCGCGATGGATTTGGCAGGCCCGTTGATTGGTACACCGATCCCACTAACTACATTGACCATGTCCCAACGGATAACACTGTGAAAGGTGTGTCGTTATTAAACACTCGCGCACAACTATTGCCGTTGGAAAAAAATATTACGGGCGACAAATACATTTTTATTCGCGATGTATACCTGCAACGTCGTGACTACCTCATCAATAACGGCAAGATCGAAGATGATTTTGGAACCGAAGATTTTAGTGAAGAGGATTTCGAGTAGATATTTTGAGTAAGTATCTGTTGTGAGTATCTGTGTAACCCCCAAGGAGGTTTCACTACTAACGGCTACTTTATGTAGCCGTTTTTGTATAACAGGAGGTATGAATTCAAGCGATGTAGATCAGGGTAGTATTTGAATAATTTCCAAACCCAATAAATGATTACCAGATTCACTCGTGGTTGCTCTCACTACTTTCGCTTTAGCCTTCAGAGTAGGGTTGTGGCCGTGTTCAGATGACACCTCAACTTCAGCTTCAGTGCCTATCGCTAAGGGTTGTTTGGTTTCCACCTGCAAGCCACCACCGCTCAAATCAATACATAAACCTTCTATGGTTTCCGTAGCCGCTGCCAATTTGGCATTCAGGGGGGCGCCTATTTTCATCCGGATAAAATCGCGCTTTTCGCTGTAAGGTTTATCAGAAATCCCCATAGCTTGTTCCTCATTATTGGTTGTCGTTATCTGGTTGATCGCCTGGCTGGCTTGAAACTTTTTTGAGTGTAGCACAGGGGGATAAATCGCCATGGGTTTGGAAGTGATTTCCATTTTGTGGATGTCACCCTTACGGTTGGCGTTTATTACTATGTTTTCCTTAGTGAGAGGCATGCGAAAAAAAACCGCGCAGTGCGCGGTTTTTAGCAGGTATTCAATCAGAGCTGTAATTAACGTTCCAGATGTTGCAACTTGCCGGGAACGCCATCCCACTCTGCATGATCGGCAGGTGCATCTTTCATTTCGGTGATATTTGGCCACACTTGCGCTAACTCGGCGTTCAGTTCAAGGAATACTGCTTGATCGTCTGGCAGTTCGTCCTCAGAGAAGATAGCGCCTACCGGGCATTCCGGTTCACACAGTGCACAATCAATACATTCGTCCGGGTGAATCACCAGAAAATTGGGGCCTTCGTAGAAGCAATCCACCGGGCAAACTTCCACACAGTCAGTGTGTTTACATTTGATGCAATTTTCCCCAACTACAAACGTCATAGGAGACTCCCACAAGTAGCAAAATTCAATAATCAGTGTGCGCTGCGAACCCGCTGTGCGCAAGAGCGCGCATTCTAAACAGCCAAGCAGCGTTTGGGTAGCGATTTTCCTGCGAATCATTGTTGAAAACCAATGAAATTCCGCTGAAAAATTGCAATTGAGAATGGTTCTTTTTAAATACAGATTTTAGTGATAACCCATATCAAATTTACCAATGCTCTGCGGGGTTATTTTCCTCGTGAATACAGCTCTTTCAACTTGTATAACTGCTCAAGTGCTTCGCGTGGCGATAAATTATCCGGATTGATTTTGTGTAATGCTGCTAATGCAGGATTAGGCAAGGTATCAAACAAACCTGATTGTGCTGGTGATTCAGGGAGGGCAGGGATATTTGTAGTTAATTGAATAGGTGCTTGTGGGTTGGGTTGTTCACTTGCTACTGCTGTTGCTGATTTAATCGAATGCGGATGTTCTCCATTTTCTAATAAATGCAACTGTTGTTGAGCTTCCGCTAATACTATAGCGGGTATACCCGCCAATTTTGCCACCTGCAAACCGTAACTTTTACTTGCTGGCCCTTCCTGCACTTTATGCAAGAACACAATATTGTCTTTGTGTTCAGTTGCATTCAAATGCACGTTCACAATGCCGGGAACTGTTTCAGGCAAGGTTGTGATTTCAAAATAGTGAGTCGCAAATAATGTAAAGGCACGCACTTTTTCAGCGAGATGTTTTGCGCAAGCCCAAGCTAATGACAAACCATCGAAAGTGCTGGTACCGCGGCCAATTTCATCCATCAACACCAAACTGCGCGCTGTTGCATTATGCAAAATATTGGCGGTTTCAGTCATTTCCACCATGAATGTAGAGCGGCCACCGGCCAAATCATCCGATGAACCTATACGTGTGAAAATGCGATCAACAATTCCAATATTTGCTGCTTGCGCTGGAACAAAACTGCCAATGTGTGCGAGCAATGTAATTAATGCTGCTTGCCGCATATAAGTCGATTTACCACCCATGTTTGGACCGGTGATGATCAACATATGGCGTTGCGGATTAAACACCAGGTCGTTAGGTACGAATGGTGCACTTGTCACTTGCTCTACCACCGGGTGGCGACCACCAGTGATATGAATTCCTGCGGCAAGTGATAAATCAGGTTTGCAAAACCCCAGCGCATCGGCGCGTTCGGAGAGAGTGCCGATGACATCCAATTCGGACACTGCCGCTGCAGAATCCTGTAGTGGAATTAATTGCGCATTTAAAATATCAATCAGTTCTTCGTAGAGTGCTTTTTCACGCGCGAGTGCGCGGCTTTGCGCAGAGAGGGCTTTATCTTCAAATTCTTTTAATTCAGGGGTGATGTAGCGTTCGGCATTTTTCAATGTTTGACGACGGATATAATCTGCCGGGGCTTTTTCCGATTGCGCAGCTGTCAATTCGATAAAATAACCATGCACGCGGTTGTAACCCACTTTTAATGTGGGAATTCCTGTGCGCTCGCGCTCGCGTGTTTCAAGATCCAATAGATATTGTCCCGCATTCGTGCTGATATTTCGCAGCTCATCCAACTCTGCATCATAGCCTTCTGCAATGACACCCCCGTCGCGAATAACGACGGGTGGGTTTTCAATAATGGCGCGCGATAACAAATCAACAAGGTCAGGAAACGTAGAAATTTGTTGAGAGAGATTTTTTAATTGGATCGATTTTTTATTTGCCAATTCGTTTTGCAATTCGGGATAAGTCGCAATCGACATTAGCAAGCGCGATAAATCGCGCGGGCGAGCTGAACGCAATGCCAGCCGTCCCAGGATACGCTCCATATCACCGACACGTTTTAAAATTCCATTAAAAATTTCAAACGCATAATTTTGTTGCAATTCAGCAATTGCATCCTGGCGATTAATCAATAAATCCAGATCACGCAATGGACGATTCAACCAGCGGCGCAACAGGCGGCTACCCATACTGGTGGCTGCGCGATTCAGGACGGAAAAAAGTGTGTGTTCATCGCCGCCGGTTAAATTGATATCCAGCTCCAGGTTGCGGCGTGTTGCAGCATCCATGATCACTGCTTCATCGCGATTCTCATGGGCGAGGCTGCGCACATGGGGCAAGGCAGTGCGCTGGGTTTCGCGTGCATAACTTAACAAGCAACCTGCTGCACAAATCGCCGTCTTTAGGTGATCGCAACCAAAACCGGCAAGGTCTTTCGTGGCAAATTGCTGGATTAGCAAACGCTCGGCTGTTTCCAAATCAAATTCCCAAGGGCCGCGACGGCGTAAGCCTTTACGATTTTCCACCAGGGAGGGGGTGGTGATGTGATCGCTAACCAGCAATTCGGCTGGGCTTAGACGCTGCAACTCGCCCAGCGCTGTTTCCAGTCCTTCTACCTCCAAAACCAGGAAACGACCACTGGCCATATCCAATGAGGCGATACCAAACGTTTCACCGGCCTGATGCAGTGCGACCAACAAATTATCCCGACGCGAATCGAGCAGGGCTTCGTCACTCACCGTGCCCGGTGTCACGATGCGCATCACTTTGCGTTCAACCGGCCCCTTGCTGGTGGCCGGGTCACCAATTTGCTCGCAAATTGCCACGGAAACCCCGGCTTTTACCAACTTGGCGAGATAACCATCAGCGGCATGAAATGGAATACCTGCCATGGGAATCGGTTCGCCATTGGATTTACCGCGCGCAGTCAGGGTTACATCCAGCAACTCGGAGGCCTTTTTGGCATCGTCGAAAAACAGCTCGTAGAAGTCGCCCATGCGATAAAACACCAGCTCGTCTTTGTGCTGGGCTTTTATGCGCAGGTATTGCTGCATCATGGGGGTGTGGCTGTCATTGGCTTCAAGGGTGCTGGACATAGGTATATAGACCGCGGACTTCAGAGTTTGAGAGGGCGACATTTTACGGGAAATTGGAGGTGGGTAAAGCGCGGATTCTGCGGCTTCATTTTGATGTACTACCCATCGGGTGACGGTGGGTGGCATTAAAAAGTCTTGAGATTTAAGCGACTTACAAATAAAATGCGAATAATTATCAATTGAAATAGATTTTTATTCTCTAAAGGAGTAACGCATGCGCTTAGCTATCTTCCGGAGGAATTCCCCCGGGTTTTGTAAGGTCGGGCTAATAATGCCATTGGTATTTGCGGGTTATGTTCAGGGGGCATCGTCTTCAAGCGGCGCCAGTTCTTCGGCAGCTGCTGAACCGGTAAAAAAGCTCCAGACGGTTTTTATTGAAGCAGAAACCGAAGGCTCGTATTCCGATCCCGTCACTGTCTCCGCCACCAAAATGATTATGTCGCTGCGAGAGACACCGCAATCAGTGTCTGTGATTACGCAGCAGCAAATTGAAGACTGGGGTGCAGTAAATATCAAAGAAATTCTCTCTCATACCACCGGTTTTTACGTATCAACGGGATCCAGCCAGGATCGTCCGAGTTATAACGTGCGTGGCGGTACTGCCAACCTGATCCAGATTGATGGGGTACAACAATTTCCCGGTGGTCGTCGCCCAACCGTTAATGGTGATTCGATTGCTTATGAGCGCGTGGAAATTATTCGTGGTGCGAATGGCCTGGTG
>DATJLF010000061.1:0-107636 GCA_035490715.1 Cellvibrio sp. | reverse complement strand
CTTCTGCAGCACGTCCGCGCGTGTTGTAGTTGGAACTCATACTGAAACCATAGGCGCCGGTTGACATCATTGCCAACAAGTCGCCAGCTTCTATTGCCAATTCACGGTCTTTGCCAAGGAAATCGCCGGTCTCACACACCGGGCCAACAATGTCCCATTTTTGGGGCTGGGCAGTGGTCGCCTTAACGGGACGGATGTCCTGCCATGCCTGATAAAGCGATGGGCGGATGTTGTCGTTCATCGCGGCATCAATCACAGCAAAATTTTTGTGTTCGGTTGGCTTCAGGAACATAACCCTGGTAAGCAGCACGCCAGCATTGGCAGAAATGGAGCGACCCGGCTCAAACATCAAAGCGAGCTTGCGATCACCCAGTTTCGCTTTAATGGCGCTCATGTATTCAGCAACTGGAGGAGGTGTTTCGGTACGATATGTCACCCCAAGGCCGCCACCCAAATCCAGGTGGGACAAATGAATACCTTTTGCAGCCAGTTCATCAACCAGTAACAACAACCGATCCAGCGCATCAAGGAATGGTGTTAATTGCGTGAGCTGTGATCCGATGTGGCAATCCACACCTTTAATGGCAATACCAGGTAACTGCGCGGCGCGCTCATAAACAGCCGGCGCGCGATCAATCGCAATACCAAATTTGTTCTCTTTCAAACCAGTAGAAATGTAAGGGTGGGTATTGGCATCAACATCCGGGTTAACGCGCAGGGAGATGCTGGCCACCTTGCCTTTTTTTGCCGCGACTTGTGACAGTAATTCAAGCTCTGCTTCAGACTCCACATTAAAACAATGTACGCCCACATCCAGCGCACGCGCCATTTCTTCCACACTTTTGCCAACGCCGGAAAATACGATACGAGACGGATTTCCACCCGCGCGCAACACGCGCTCCATTTCACCGCCGGACACTATGTCAAAGCCCGCACCCAATTTTGCCAGCATATTGAGAATTGCCAGATTGGAGTTAGCTTTGACGGCATAGCAAATCATGCCGGGGTGGCTGCCCAGCGCCTGGGCATACGACAAGTACTGCTGGGTAAACGCCGCACGGCTATATACGTAGCAGGGTGTACCGAAGCGTTCGGCAACAGCGCTCAACGGGGTATCTTCAACGTAAAGCTCGCCATGGCGTTGGGTGAAATGCTGCATAAGGAGTCTCGATCAACAATCAGATGAAAATAATCAGGCGGCAGATAGCTAAATCAGGATGCATCCGCCGGGGTTTCCGGTTTAGCCGGTGCAGGAGCTTTATCACCACTGCCCTGCTCGGGTTGTTCCGATGGCAAATAAAGCGGGCCTTTCTGGCCGCAGCCAACCAGCAATATACAACCAAGGCCGAGGCCCAAAACTAACAACAGTGCGGGGAATTTCATAAGCACAGATCCGATTACACCCCGAAACTGAAAGTCCAATCAGACCGGGGCCGGGTAAAAGACGGGGCAGTATAACCCCGCCCCCGCAGGTGAACAACAAAGCGGGGACATAAGAAAGGAATAGGAAATTAATAGCGGTCGATAAATGCGTTTATGGATGGGTTAATAACGGGTTCAGTTCATCTGCAGAAATCAATGCTCCATCAGCCATGAGCATTAATTTTTTTATCAATTGCTTTAACTGTTCTACGTTGCCAGGCCAACGTGCCGCTTCCAATAAACGCCAGGCACCTTCGGTTAAATCAAAGCCATCACTCAATGCAAATTCACGAATAAAAAATTGTGTGAGATCGCGAATGTCTTCCCGTCGATCTTCAAGGCTCGGCAGTTGTAGCTCACAGGCATTATGCGATAGCCACTGTTGTTGTGCAGCACTCAATGCACAATCCGCACAACTAACACTGACAATGAGCTTCACGCTATAGCTGCCATCAAATTCTGTCTGAGCCGAACGTCGCCAAAACTCGGGCACACAATGAAAATCAATGGGCGACAATGCATCCAGATTGCGTAGAAATAAAGTGCCTCCGTTAGCAAAACTATGAAGGGATTGCAGGATATTGGCTGCATTGCCGTGCTCCCATTCAGTGCAATCAGATTCAATGAAAGGCGACAATTCGGGTCGCCCCAGACAATGCAAACTCCGCGCAGCAATCACTTTGCCGGTACCTTTGTTTGCGCGCACCAATACGGGTAAATTTCCCTTTGCCAACTGATCCATCCGTTGATCCAGTTGACGCAATGCCTTGCTGTTACCAATCCAGTAACTCTGGTCACCATACACATGGATCGCACGATAACGGGTTTGATAGCGGCCAATAGTGCGCACAATTTCGTCCGTCACCAGCACTAATTCTTTGACCAATTGTTCACGCTTGCTTACCGCCTGTGGGCGGTGCTGCGCAATCAAATATCCTAAACGCTGGCTGTCACCATCGGTTAATTTAAAATCGATTGGTAAACTCAGCGCGGCTTCTGCCTTAAAATTTGCGAAGGGCTGGCCAATATTATCCTGGGAAGAAATAATAAATTCCTCGACATCGCTAACAGTCGTTAACTGCAAGTCTCGTCTATCATTCACTAACAATAAGTGATGGTATCCCTGATGCGTTACGCAGCGCAGCGTAATGGCAACCTGTGCGAGATTTAGACGCTCGCAGGCGGCCCGCAGGATAATTTTCGTGAGGGTAATAAAACTTTTATTCACCGGCACCCACTTTGCAGTAGATGACTGGTTGAATTTGTGGATGGCACGCGCGACGGGCTTATGGGTAGCAGAAGCTTTAAACAGGCCAATCATGGGGCGAACTCATGCTATTATCGGGCTCAGCGCAACGCCCTGGATAATGGGAAGAAACTTTTATAGTGTGGCAATCTATAACACCGCCCGATAAATGCCCATTACACAGAATTACAACTAACCTGAAGTAATAAAAAGCAGGCCTACAGCGTTCGTATTTAAAGGATCATTTATGGGAGCCAGGAACCTCCGCTCCATTACGCTGCGCCTTTAATTACACGGAAACTTTTATGGCCTATTTGCTGGATGTCGCTGCAGAGACCTATTTTCCGCTGGCACCCCACCACACTTTTGGTCGGTTGGCCGCCAGTGTGGATACACCAATCAACAAACCGTATATCTCCAAACTTCATGCGGCCATTGAATGGAATGGCCGCTACTGGCGTATAAAAAACCTCGGCCTCAACGGCACCTGGATAAATGGTGTGAGCCTTAGCCAGGGAGAAAGCCAGGATCTGGCCGTTGGTGATGAAATACATTTTGCCGAGCAAAGCGATCCCGGTTTTAAAGTGATGGATGTGACCGCCCCTGCCGATATGCTGTGGCCGCTGGATAAAAATCCCCAATCCACTGCGCCCATCCTGTTAAGCCGCTACCACTTATTGCCCGATGCCAATGCGCCGGAACTTGCACTCTATTTCAATGAAGATACCCAGCAATGGTTTCGTGAGCCGTTGCATCAGCAACATGAAGATCCTATCGAATTAAATGACGGTGATCTGGTGCAATTTGCCAACAGTCACTGGCAATTTGTGCGGGCGCAAATTTATGGCCCCACTGAAACCAAAGCATCACGCCATATCAACGATTTTGAATTTATTTTCAACATGAGCCTGGATGAGGAAACCACCCAACTGGAATTGCATCACCAGCAAACACTCGATCTCGCTGTGCGCACCCATCATTATTTATTGCTGCAACTTGCCCGTCACCGCGCTACCGACGCGCAACGCGGACTGGATAATCGCAGCCAGGGCTGGGTGTATGCCGATCAACTCGCCGCCGAATTGGGTGTGGACAGCACACACATGAATATCCAGATTTTTCGCGCGCGCAAACAACTGGCCGATACTTTGCCGGATGCACTGGGGCAACAATGCTTATTAGAGCGACGCGGTGGAAAAATTCGATTTGGTTGCGATAAATTCAAAATCTACAAAGGCGATAAGCTCACGCTTGCCTCGCCCTGTTGCACCAACTGAATTTATTAATGAGCATGGCCAACTCTACACCTCACACCACTGAATTGCCCCGTATCGGGCATTATCAATTGCTTGATTGCATTGGCCGCGGCGGCATGGGCCTGGTATACCGCGCACGCGATACACGACTGGAGCGTGATGTTGCCGTTAAATGTTTACGCACAGAATTATTTGAAGCGCACTACACAGAACGCTTCAAACGCGAAGCGTTATTGCTCGCCAAATTAAACCATCCAAACATCGTCCAGATTTACGACTTTATTGAAGCACCCGAACAGGTTGCACTGGTCATGGAATTAGTGGATGGCCAAAACCTGCAACTCTATTTGCGCGAGCATATCGCTTCCATTTCCCAGCGTTTACAGTGGCTGGTACAAATTAGCGAAGGCCTTGCTGCCGCGCACGACACCGGAATAATCCACCGCGATTTAAAAACTGAAAATATCCTGATCAACAAACGCAGCCAGGCAAAAATTACTGACCTCGGCATCGCCAAATCGCAAGACTTCAATGCGACACTGACTGATCATGTAGCGGGTAGTTACTGCTCAATGTCACCCGAACAGGCCATGGGTGAAACCATTACCTTTAAAAGCGATTTATTTTCTCTCGGGATCCTCGCCTATCAACTATTGTGCGGAGCACATCCGTTTGGCGACACCAATAACAAATTGCAAACCATGCAGCGGATTATTTCGCACCCACCCACAGCGCCCCAACAACACAACCCGGATTTGCCCAAAGAATTCATTGACCTGCTTGGCCAGCTTTTATCAAAAGATCCGGACAAACGCCCGGACAACACACATTGGGTTGCTGCACAATTTTCCAAGCTTAAAGAATTAAATTGGAAAGAAAGCTCCGGCAGTGATGACACACAAGCCATTCCACTACCTGCCCACACTAAATCTGTACACACGCAGGATCACCCCACGTTTGATACACGTTTTGTTGCAGCTGGCAAAACGCAACCATCCCGTTGGCAACGCATTAAAAATTATGTGGCCGAGAATAAAATCAGTGCGAGCGTTGGGTTATTTAGCATATTGATTATTGCTGTCGTAGCAGGCTGGCAGTTGATAATTAAACAATCAATAGAGCACACTGAAACCAACAAAATTATTGACTCCGGTGAACCTTACTCGCAAGCACGAGAGTTGAATAAGGGGCTGGAAGCACTCAAATTATTTGATCGCCCTGGAAGTTTGGAAGCAGCCGAAAAAAGTTTTAATCGAATTCTTGCACATACTCCCAACAATGCCGCGGCGGTTGCGGGTTTATCATTGATATACAGTTATCGTTATAGTGGGGACAGCAAAGATCCAATTTGGATGCAAAAAGCAGACGCCAGTGCTCAACAGGCGCTGCAACTAAATCCTCAACTTGCACTGGTTCATATTGCCCTCGGACACGTATTTACGATCAAGGCCGAGCAGGACAACGCCCTCACAGCATTTGAGCAAGCTCTTTTGCTTGAACCAAAGAATATTTTTGCATGGCGCGGCAAAGTTGTGGCATTACGCTCTGCGGCACGTTATGAAGATGCGATCCAACTTGCACAACAAGGGTTGCAACGGTTTCCCGAAGAAAGGGTTTTTGCTGACGAAATGGGTACTGCTTATATAGATCAACATCAATATAAAAAGGCTGAAGAGGCTTTTCGATTAAGTATCCAATTGCAGCCGGATGCTGTTGTGGCCTATGCAGGTCTCAATATGGCGTTAGAGTTCCAAAATCGATCCGATGAAGCTATGCAGGTTTTACAGCAAGGACTTCAAATACGCTCTAGCGAATGGCTGTACGGTAACCTTGGCACCGCCTTGTTTATGAGAGGGAACTATGTTGAGGCTGTTGCGGCATTTGAAGCTGCTGTATCGCCACTCAAAGGCAATCCCAGCAGCCATCTTGCATGGGCGAATCTGGCTGACACTCTTCGCTGGATTCCAGGAAGAGACGTAGAAGCACTTCACGCCTATCGTAAAGCACGTGATTTATTAGCGCCGCTACTATCAAGAAGATCCGAGGATGTAACGCTTATCTCTCGCATGGCTCTTTACCTCGCAAGATTAGATAATCACGCTCAAGCGAAACCTTTGTTAGAACGTGTAATTGCATTGGCCCCAAATAATGCTAGTGTTCATTTTCGAGCAGGCTTGGCTTATGAATTATTGGGGGAGCGTAATGCAGCGAAAACAGCATTAACCAGAGCTGTTGAACTGGGTTACCCACTTAAACTTATTCAAGCGGAGCCCGATTTATTAAACCTGCGTCGCGAAAGCGGTGGTTTTTAACTGTTCACAAAAGGACTCAACATGCCAAAAAAGACTAAAAATACCCAATATACACTCACACTCCAGTTCCCCAACGACATAAAGCCAAGCCAAGTCACTAAATTAGATTTTCAGGTAACGGGTACCCCAACAATCAAGCCCGCGCTACCGCAAAACCAAATGCCTGCAAGTTTTACAGTAGGGGACACGCTTACTTTTACTTACCAAAAAGCCAACCCTGATGTAAAAATTAAAAGTAGTTTACTTACACAATATAACGTTGACTCTTCGCAAAAAGAGGTAGACGAAGATTTTATCGATCAATTTGATAAGCCCATCCCTATTACCGATGCGTTTAAAGGTTCCTGGGTGTTCCATTTACTAGGCCTCTATAAATACAAAGGTAAACGCGCAGCCTATTACCTTGATCCTGAATTTACCTGTAGTTGATCCACTCCGCAGCTTGATCCGTTGTGCACTCGCTTCCTCAGGAGTGCACCGCGACCTCTCCAGTTAAACCAGTAGATTTCACTTTTACGTTTTCACATTTTTGTTCAATCAAATCACACGCGTCCACAATCGCATTGCTGCTGTTAACATCAGCTGCGTAGTAACGTAACGCTTTGGAGTTTTTTGCTTTTTGCAACATTGATCCCATCATGGGCGCAACTACTTCTGCTTTAAATCCCCCTGGTATTACATAGGTGCCCAACCCTAATGTATAAATGCGGTCCGCGTTATCTGGCTGGTCATATTTGATAGGACGAATCAGCTGGGGAATACCCGCTTTAATCGCTTGCGCGGTTGTGCCGATTCCGCCGTGATGAATAATCGCCAACGATTTTGGTAACGCGTATTCAAAATCTATGTAAGCCATATGCAAACATAACGCAGAACCTTGCAAGAATTCAGTGCCGCTGGCACCGCCTACAAATACGCCGGGAATTTTCAATTGCTCGCAAATTTTGTGTCCCTCTCTAAACAAGTCCTGCGTATCTTTCACACCAGTACCCGATGTAAAAATCAATGGCGCGCCCTGTTGCTCAATAAAAGTATCCAATTCACTTCGACTGGCATTACCAGCACGATTCTGCAACGGAAAACCGACCAATTTCAAATTCGCTGGCCAGTCCTTCGCAGGCATTCCAAACCACTCAGGGAAAAAACCAATTTGTAAAATCGCCCTGGATTCAGTTTCAAATGCCAGTGGACAATCTAATCGTTCACGTGTAGCAAGGTACGTAGCCGTATGAGGCATTTTGCAGAAAACCTTGAAGCGAGTCTTGCGATTCCTGCGCAATAAAAAACGTACAATAAAGCGAGGAATACGTTTAGGAATCGCCCACTTCATGGGTGCCGGAGGACTATAGGCAGAGAAAATCATATTGGGGGACAGTATGATTTTAATAAAGGGAATATTTGATTTTTTCGCCGCCGCTATCGCGCCGTTCTCCTCACCAAGGGCAAGAACAAGTGTTTTCTTGCCCTCCAGACTTCGCACGTAGTTAAACGCGGGCTCAAACGCAGGCGCATGATAGTACTCAAAATTGTCCGTGTGATTTCTTGATTCCCATGCATCCACACTATTTCCATGGTGATATTGTTCCAGTGTGCCAACTGAAATAAATTCAAGCCCTGCCGCCTCTACCCTGGATTGAAAATAATCATTGGATAAAAAGCTGACGCGATGATCACGACGGGTTAATTCAATACCCAAGGCAATCATCGGATCAATATCACCACCGGTACCCAACGCATAAATCACAATATGGTTCATTGATTTCCCATTGATGGAAATTAGTATTGGTAAGTTACCGATAAACCGACGGTGCGTGGGCGCGTAACATATTCAAATTTTCCCTGTTCGCCATACCATTCCGTACTGCGGGTTCCGGTTATGCCACGTGTATTGCTGATGTTATTGATAAAAGCGCCCAATCGCCAATTACGCAGCGTTACACCCGCGCTGACATCGGCCGTGTTGTAGCCATCCAACTTTCTGTAATTATAAAAACCGTCATTCACGGCGGTATACACTTCGCCAAAATAATGGGTGCTGATACTTGCATCAACATCCACTGACTCGAATGATTGGTTGTAATCCAGCGCGAGGTTCCACTGCGTATCCGGAGCGCCGGGTAATACATCATTTTTATAAATATTAGCGCCCTCACCTTCAAGGAAAATAACCGTTTCGATCACTTCCGGATTCGTATAGGAATAGCCAGCGCGCAATGTAAATACTGAGCTCAGATGAAATTCTGTTTCCAACTCAACGCCTTTGGAACGCGCATCGCCCGCATTTATAAAATAAGGAAGCCCACTGGAAGAGGTGGTACGAATTTGCAAATGTTCCCATTCCATATTGTATATAGCAGCATTAATGCTGATACGATCAGCTAACAGACTGCTGCGGTAACCGAGCTCGTAGTTAACTACCGTATCCGGATCATAGATGGTTTTTGCGTTGGAATCCGGCGGCAAAATATTCACTCCACCACGACGATAACCTTCTGCAACCGTGAAATAAATACTTTGCTGATCCGTTAATTTATAACGGGTAGAAAACTTTCCGAGTGTATCGCTAATAACATCATCGCCCGACTCACAATAAGGATCCGGCATCCCGGGATATACCGAGTAGCAAACATCCAGATCGTCGTCGTAGCGAAAATAACGTAACCCGACACTCGTCTCCCATTGCGGAGTGATGTCATAAGCCATTTCAGCATAAGTTGAATATTCATCGAGCACTTCCGTTTGTGTGGAAATGAAATCCAGATCAAAGGGGCGATCCTCATCCATAAACTCGGCGAAACCGGGAATGAAATCACCGAGGTTTACGTCGAGGTCATCGCGACTGTAGAAACCACCAATCAACCACCGCAAGCGCTGTTCGTCCGCAGAAACGAGGCGTAATTCAACGCTATCCTTCACTACATCTACAAAGGCCGCGTTGAATGCGAACATGTCATCCATCGTGGTGTAGTAGTCACCGTAAATTTGATCGAGTGTAATAAAATAATCCGTCTGATCCACCATTTCAGCGTGTTGATAATCGTAACGGCTGACACTGGCCGATAACCTTGCCCAATCAAAATCATACTCGGCATCCAGGCTCGCCAATTGCAATTCACCTTCCATCGGTTGTGCAAATCGGCTGGATGCTGTGTATTTGTCGCCAGTAAAACTTTCGTTCGTTGCCTGACGGTCAGCAACATTTATTTTCTGGTAGTGGTAACTACCGCCTAATGAAAAATTTTCCGTAGGGCGCCATAACGCACTCAGTCGCGCCTGTTCCGTTTCATCGTCATTAGTATCTTCCGCGGTGCCGGTCAGCCAATAAGGGTTATCAATAAAACCCTGGCTTTCCGTTTTTCCCAACATCAGCCGTATACCCAGCACGTTGTCGATCACCGGGGAATTAACCACGATGTCGGTATCGTAATTCAGATCATCGCTGTGTTTGGTTTGCGACACACCGGCATAGGCGCGAAAGGATTCATTTTCCAGATCCGGTTTGGCAGTGATGTAACGAATCAATCCACCCACGGAAGAATTGCCATAAAGGGTGCCTTGCGGGCCACGCAATATTTCAACTTGCTGCATGTCTTTCAAGCCCAGCGAGGGCGGCGCAAAAAAACCTTGCAATGGAATATTGTCGATATAACTGGAGACAACAGCACCATCCCCACCCAAATCATTTGCATTGACCTCGTCAAGCCGCAAACCGCGAATCACGAGTCCCGTAGGATTACGCGGGCCTGCATCCACAATATTAAAACCGGGCACCTTGCTGGCGATGTCGCCGATATTTTTTATATTCTGGAAATTATTGATAACGCTGACTGAGCCGGAAAAATCCTGTAAACGCTGGTCACGTTTTGACGCTGTAACAATAACCTCTTCCACTGTGTTATCCGTTTCTTCTGCCAGGGCCGGCAAACTTAGCAGCGGTAGCAATGCACACGCAATCACTAACGGTTTTTTGTGAAGGGTTCGAGCTGAATAAGTTTTCATACGTGAGTATCCTATTAATGAAATAAACGTTATTGTCCTTTAGTAACGGGTTCCGGATGTTGACGATATTCCGACGGCGTCTTTCCTACCAGTTTTTTGAAAAAAGTATTAAATACCGATTTGCTGTTAAAACCCACTTCCAGATAAATATCCGTAATGGTTTTTTCTTTATTCACCGGATCGACCAAACGTCGTTGCGCTTCTTCAATGCGATAACCATTTACAAATTCATAGAAATTTAAATTGAAATGGCGATTGATAATCATGGATAAATCCTTGGCCGCAATGCCCAGAGTCTCAGCCAACATATCCAATGTGAGTTCGGGATTCAGATAGGTTTTCTGGCTACGCATGATGCCGTCAATCTTCGCGGCGTATTCGGGATTGAGCAATTTTTCCTGGGTGGATTTTTTCGCCGGTTCTTTAATCTCTTTTTGTTTGACTGCTTCAAAATTACTGAAGTAGCGCATGCTGGTAAACACCAGCGTGCATACCAGGAAGAAAAGCGCGTAGTAACCACTCAAGCCAATGTATTCGATCACATTTCCTTTCGGGTCCGGATGTTGGAAATCATAACCCGTGATTACGCCTATGACTTTGGAGAAAGCAAGGAATGCTTCCATCACCGTCACAACAAGGAAACCGATAACGAGGATTTTGAGCCAGAGGATATCTACTTTTTCAATGTTCGAGTGGGTGTTTTTTAATATGTCCTTGTATTTGAAAATCAGCATCAATCCAGCGGCACAATAGACAACGCGCAAGGCTTTGCAAAAGAAATCCATCCCTATATAACCGGGGCTATATACAAAGGCTTCGGTGTTAATCCATTCCAAGCGCTCGGCAAACGGAAAACGATAAAACGCAACCAGCATAAACACGGCGAAAATGCCAAAGGGTAGCAAGTGGAAATAATCACCGGGGCGCAGATGAAAATCGCGGAAGACAAGGGATTTCACATAAAAATAGAGCAGCATTGCATCCAGGTAATAAGCAAAGCCGCCAATGAAATAAATGCCCGGCACACTCTGGCGCACCTGGAGTTTGAATTCGGCGCCCCACAGGATTAGCTCATGCAGTGGGATAAACGCATGTGTAATGAGGAAGGCAGCAAGGAAGTAGTTACTCAGATTGTTGGGCGGGTTGGTCGCAATCAACAACAATGCAAATGAACAGCAGAGCATGGCTGTCATTAGCAATATGACGTCGTGGAAATTAAATACGACAAAATTCATGGTGACTCCCCAAAGTTTCTTTTTATTGTCGCGCCGGATAATCACCATGCGTTAGTAGCAGAGGTTTCGGTTGATGGCGCGTGAATATTTTCACGGCGGATACTATCGAAGATAAATCACAGGAGCCAGCAGAAATAAGGTTCGAGCATTTTTCCTGCTCTCGAACCCGTTCGGCTCAGGCTTTTTTTGCAATCTTTTTTGCCTCTCGAACGACAGGGGTTGTTCGCTTGCTTACCTTGATCCTGCGAAAACCAAACACTCATGCGATAACAATAACTTTTTATGGGTATCAACTATGAATACACAACTCAAAGGCCGTTTGCCGCGCAAATGGTCCGCACTTGGGCTAGGCAGCGTACTCTTTGGCCAAATAGCGCTGGCACAGGCCAACCTGCCCGCCACCCTCCAGGCAGAAGCTTATAGCCATATGAATGGCATCCAACTTGAAACAACCACCGATAGTGGTGGTGGCCAGAATGCTGGCTGGATCGATGCCAATGACTGGCTCGCCTATAGCAACAGCCCGGTCAATATCCCCGCGACTGGCGCTTATGATGTGGAATACCGTGTAGCCAGCCAGGGCGGTGGTGGCACGATTCGTTTGGAGGAAGCAGGCGGTTCACCTGATTACGGCACTATTTCTGTTCCCAATACCGGTGGCTGGCAAACCTGGACCACGATTAAACAACGCGTCAACTTGACTGCTGGAACCCATCGCTTTGGTATCGCTATCCCTGCAGGTGGCTTTAACCTTAATTGGTTTCGTATTACCGCCGTTACAACGTCCAGCTCAAGCTCATCCAGCTCCGTTGGTTGGGCGCGGCTGCCGGCAATCAAACAAAATGGTGCGCAATGGGTTAATGCGACCAACAACCAACGCGTCGATTTGCGCGGTACCAACCTCGGCAACTGGTTGATCCAGGAATTCTGGATGATGGGCGGCATCATTTCGCACAACGGCGGCGCGGTGAATGATCAATGCACGCTCGAATCAGTGTTATCACAGCGATTTGGTAACGCCGAGAAAGAACGCTTGATGAAAGTGTTCCGCAGCAATTACATCACCACCCGCGACTTCGACATGATGAAAGCGATGGGCATGAATGTAATCCGCATTCCGTTCCTCTATAGCTTGATTGAAGACGAGTACAACCCGTACAACCTGCGTGCCGATGCCTGGCAGTATCTGGATTGGGCGATTGATGAAGCCGAAAAGCGCGGCATGTATACCATCCTCGATTTGCATGGCGCCGTGGGCGGGCAAGCGGCTGCGTCCGAGCAACACGATGGCTGTATCGGTTCCGCACAACTCTGGACCAACGCCAATTATTGGGATCGCACCAAATGGCTGTGGGACATGATCGCCCAACGCTACAACGGACGCGCGGCCGTAGCCGCTTACGATTTGTTGAATGAACCCTGGGGCACCGATGCAACTACCCTCGCCAACCGCTCTTATGAGTTGTTCAATGTGGTGCGTGCGAAAGATGCCAACCACATCATTTTGTTGCCCGGCCACAACTCCGGAATCGATGCTTACGGCAACCCGAATAGCCGCGGCCTGACCAATGTGTCTACGTGGATGCATTTCTATCCCGGTTTATGGGGCTGGAATGACACTGCCACCTACGGTGCAGGCCAAGCGAACATGCATGCAAATTGGCTGCACTGTAACCAGAATGGAACCGGCGAAAGCTGCGACTGGCGCAACAAGATCAACGCTATCCAAACCCCGTTCCTGATCGGCGAATTCCAACCCTGGACCCTGCTCGGCAGCTACGGCGGTCAGATGACGCGCAAGACTTACGACATCTATAACAGCTACGGCTGGGCAGCAACTAACTGGGCCTGGAAGACTACTTCATCCGGAGGCTCCAATGGCGACACCAGCAGTTGGGCCTGGGGCATGATTACCAACGCCAGCAATGGCGGTGGTATGAGCAACCTGAACATCAGCAGCGCCAGTGCAGCCCAAATCGAAAGCTGGTTCCGTCAATTCTCCAGCCAACCATTAGTCCGCAACGAAAGCATCGCTTATTGGATGAACTGGAAAGCACAAGTTGGCCAACGTATCGAAGCGGAAATGTTCAAAGATCACAGCGGCATTCGCATGGAAACCACTACCGACACCGACGGTGGTTTCAACGCCGGTAGCACCGACGATAATGATTGGATGAGTTACCCGATCAACGTTCCAACGGCAGGCAATTACACCTTGCAAGTACGCGTTGCATCACCCTACTCAGGTGGCACGTTGGTGTTGAGCAGAAATGGTTCAGATCTGGGTGTAGTAACCGTGCCCAACACCGGTGGCTGGCAAAACTGGCAAACCGTGTCGATCACCGTGAACTTGCAAGCAGGCCAGCAAGATCTCGCAATCTTCGTGAGAAAAGGTGGCTGGAATATCAACTGGTGGCAACTCACAAAACAGTAATTCAATACGAGCTGTTTCACGGTTAGCCTCCGCGACCCCGTGTAAAACCTTGGCCGGCAAAGCAACGCGCCGGCCTTTTTAAACCCTGTGGATTTTATTCGTGAAGACTTTCTCTCCATAGCCTTTCATTACAACGGTTGATTGAAGCCAACCCGTTTGGTAATGAGCTCTTGCCGGTGCTTGCATCGGCTTTTTTATTTTTTTGGCGCAATGCAAGCCAATCTACACGCTGAAACTTTCCCCGTAGTAATGCCAAAAAAACTGTATGCAATTCGCGAGGGAGTGTAATGCCATTGGTTTATTACGCCGCATAGGCTTTAATGGTTCCTGTGTGGAAATGCTTGTAGTGATCTCCAACGGCTAACTCACCTACTGTTAAACGCAATGCTGCGCAAAACCGATTAATTCATCACTTAACAAGTGCGAATTAATGCAAGTGTGATATTTGAATGAAAAAGAAGAAAAGCTCGCAAGGCATCCCATAAATGAAATTTTATTTATTCGCTTTTATTTATCTATTCATATTCTTCGGCTCACTGTATGGCTTGTTCGCAAATGAATTGAACATTGGTTTTGGTAGCAATTCTCTACTCAATTATTCTTTAACGGGATGGAAGAAAAACGTTTTCTGTGTGCTCGGATTGATTTTGGTCGCAGCAGTTTCAACTTATCCTGTGCTCTTGGGGTTATATAAAGCGATTAAAAATAGTGGTAACAACTAGTCACTGATGAATTGATGCAATCTCAAATAATCGCTCATAAAAACGATAATGTGCGGCCATTTATTAACATGGCCGTACATTCGCAAAACAAACATTAAAAAGCTATTTATCGTTCAAGAATTTTGTATTGCTGAATCCGCATTACGGAGTCCAGGCAATCACAGAGCAGCCCAGAACCTGTTGGTTTCCGTTGCGGTCGTTAACCAGGAATTGCTCACTGCCGGGTGTGTTTTTGAACCCTTGTACTTTGCGAAGATTAGTGGGTGTGTACCATTGATCACATGACCCCAAGCACCCCCCATAACCACAGACGCTTCCCGTATCAGTAACGTAGGCAACATACTTTCCGTCGGGAGACCATGCGCCGCCAGCAAATATTTTAGTGTCGGTAAGTTGCTCAAACCCTGAACCATCAATATTGCCAATCCACAAATCCGGCTCTGCTAATGTGCTGCCTTTACGAACCATCACCATGATGAACTGCTCACCTGTGGGGCTTACACTGAACTCACCCATCGCTCGATCTTCTGGCACATTCAGCTGACCAACCTGAGTCCCTTCGGGGTTTTCCAGGCTTGCAATCCTCATGTTGCCAGTGCGGTAATCAATTAACATGAAACGTCCATCCGGCATCCAGGCAAACCAATCATTTTCCGAGATTTCGTAAGGGACATTCCCGTTAGAAAGATCTATTACGAATTCATGGAATGGCGAGATTGAATCTGCACCAAGGCGGGCTTTGACTACATTTTTATTTGTTGGTGAAGGCGATACATCCCTGAAGTAGCCGTCGACGGTTCTCTGGTAAACCGTACTACCTGATTCGCGGTCAATAACGGTAATTTCGGTGTAGTCGTCATACACATCCCAATTTGTCACAACATACTGTTTTCCATCCGGCCAAACACTTACATCGACATCAGTTCGAGTCGTAATTTGGGCCGATAAACTCCCATTTAGAGGCGCCAGTTGTATCCCGCTTCGATAATCCAACGCATAGTCGTTATGCCAAAGCACACCCGTCACGTTTGCCGGTGCCGATGATAATGACGACGACGAAACTGGCGTTGATGACGGAGAGATTGAGGAAATGGAAACTTCCGAAGTCGGCGCTGATGATGCAGTGGCGGAGGTCACCGGGGCAGATGACGTGGGTACGGGCGTTGGTGCAGGTGATGGGGCCGGGGGTTGTGTTGTTTTGGAGCCACCGCCTCCACCGCCACCTCCACAAGCAGTCATTATGATGGCAAGGGTAAAAGAGGTGATTAATAAGGCAATTCGTTTCATATAAATTCTCCATTTCATTGATGGTTCACATTATCCTTACGGCGCAATCCACGTATTTTTATCCATGGGAAAACACCGATGAACGGATCTTAAAAGGAAATTTTTTCCTTTTCCACCGCGCTTTCGTGAAAGGTGAAATGGTCGTCGAATGATATTGGCTTATGCAAAACCCAACGACATTGGCAATGCTATTGATGGGTTAGTGACAACTTAGCAATTTCGATCAGGACAGCTGTCGCCTGAAAACCGCACCATAGACTGCACCTGAAACATGAAGGCAAAAACATAAAAGGCTGGAATGAGCGAGAACCCGATAAATCAGTACGCGCAACGCATCGCCCGCGTTTGTGACTATATCTCCCACCATCTCAATGAGGATTTAACCCTTGAGGCAATGAGCGATATAGCCGCATTTTCGAAATACCATTTCCATCGGGTATTTTCGGTTTACACGGGCATGAGCGTGATCCGTTTTATCCAGTTAGCTCGCTTGAAAAGAGCGTCTTACCGATTGGCATTTGAGCGTGAAAAGCGTGTGATCGATATTGCACTGGAAGCTGGCTTTGACAGCCCCGAGGCATTTGCACGCGCGTTCAAGCGAACCTTCGAACAATCGCCTTCCGAGTTCAGGGATAACCCCGACTGGCCACAATGGCATAGCCGATTTCAATTTCACGCTGAACCTCATGGAGCACTATCAATGAATGTTAATGTCATTAACGTTGAAGCCACGAATGTGGCATTGATCGAACACCTCGGCCCGCCGGAAAAAGTATTGGACACTGCGGCAAAATTTATCGCCTGGCGTAAAGCCACCGGGCTTTCCCCGGTAAAAACCAGCAAGACCTTTGGTATTCCTTACAGTGACCCCAACAATACCGAACCGGAAAAATTTCGCTGGGATATATGCGGTTCTATTGATACCGATATTCCAGTGAATGATTACGGGGTGAAGGCCGGTGTGATTCCCGGCGGCAAATGTGCCGTCGTGCGGCATCAGGGCAGCCATAACACGCTGGGCACCAGCATCTACGCCTTTTATCGCAACTGGTTACCTGACAGCGGCGAGGAAATCCGCGATTACCCTTGCTTCTTCGAATACAAAAATTTTATCCACGACGTGGATGAATGCGACCTCATTACCGACATTTATTTCCCGCTGAAGTAAACCCCTCACGCGGCAGTTCTACTGCCGCAATTTATTAAAACCCTCCCCGGTTTTTATCGGCAAGTTCGGTTGCATGTGGCAGGACGCCGCGCGCAACGTCCAACGCTTTAATGGCCTCGAAGCGTTTAGCTCTCCCTGGGTTCCGGAAAAGTTCAGTCATAGCGGCTGTACCCTCGGCCTCTTTTCCGGAAACCTTTTTATGCCCCGCCCGTGTGGCGGGGCTTTTTTAAATTAATTATCAATGTCTTCGAGGAAGTTCGAAAAAACCTTCCCACTTTTGGTCGAACCTGCGCTATTTCGGTTCGAGTAAATTTAGTCGGGCGCCGCATTGTTGCGGATCAGCCAGTATGCGGTTGCGATAACAATAAACCCGCTCGTGCGACGAGCTTTTTATCACGAGCATTTCATAAAGATAAGAGAAACCGCTATGACTAAATCCAACAGCAAACACAATTCGGTTCACCGTCCACTTAAACTCAGTGTACTTGGCCTGACTATTTTGGGCCTGGTGGCTTGCGGGGGCGATAGCAACGGCAATGGTGGAAAATCATCCAGCAGCCTTGCCATGAGTTCTGCAGACAGCAGCAATCCTGTGACTGTCTCCAGTACACCTGCATCGTCAAGCATGCCGTTATCCTCCAGCAATCCTTCGTCCAACCCGGCGTCGAGCACGCCTTCATCCGTGCAAGCTGACTCATCATCAAGCACTGTGTCATCAATCAATGACGTATCGTCCGCGAGTGTCAGCAGTTCGTCTGCACCGGACGTTATGTCCATGCTGAAAACCGATGGCAATAAATGGGTAACAACCTCCGGCGATCAGGTCCATTTAAAAGGCACAAACCTCGGCAATTGGTTGGTGCAGGAATTCTGGATGATGGGCCAGGGCGGCAATGGCGTTCACGACCAATGTACGCTGGAAGCAAAACTCACCGAGCGTTTTGGCTACGACGAAAAAGAGCGGCTGATCAAACTTTTCCGCGACAACTGGATTAAAGAGCGCGATTGGGATCAGCTCCAGGCCTTCGGTTTTAATATTGTCCGTCTGCCCATTTTGTGGAGCGTAATTGAGGACGAGAAAAATCCCAAAACAGTGCGCGCCGATGCATGGCATTACATTGATTGGTCCATCGCCGAAGCCAAAAAGCGCGGCATTTATGTGATTCTGGATTTGCATGGTGCACTCGGTGGCCAAACACCCAATGATCACACCGGGTGCTCGGGCCAAAACAAATATTGGACTACAGCGGAATACCAGGAGCGCACAAAGTGGCTGTGGGAACACATCGCAACACGTTACAAGGATGAACCCACTGTCGCCGCTTACGATCCACTGAACGAGCCATGGGGTTCAACCGCAGAAGACATGGCTGTGCGAGTGAACGAACTGTACGATGTGATTCGTGCGATTGATGACAAACACATCATCATGTTGCCCAGTCACTACGGCAACATTGAAATCTATGGCGATCCGGCAGCCAAAGGCCAAACCAATGTCGCCTTCGAGCTTCATCCCTACCCCGGATTATTTGGTGATAGACCCGGCGACAGTCATTACGACGTGCATCGCGATTGGTTGAAGTGCGGGCAGAACGGTTTGGGTGGTGTGTGCGATTGGGATAAAAAAATCACCGCATTGCAAACACCATTGCTGATGGGCGAATTCCAACCGTGGCAATCCGCCGGTTTGGAATTGGGCGGAAAAATCGGCCGCGCGACTTACGATATTTATGCCGGTTATCACTGGGCGTCCACCAGTTGGGCTTACAAGCTTGTATCCGTTGCAGGTGGCCAGGGCAAAGGCACCTGGGGGATGGTAACTAATGAAATCAACACCAGCCTCGACACCGGCGTTGGTTTAATTACCAAGGCCAGCACTTGGGATTGCGCCAATTGGAACTCCACATTTGCCAATGCTTGCGCAAAAAAATCCGTCGTCATTAACGCAAATGGCACCGGTACAAAAAATTATTATCTGGTGATTAAAACCGGCGCAAACAATGGTGCAAATCCGGATGTAACTTATGACAGCATCAGCCTGAAAAATAACGCCACTGATGAGGAAGTGTTGGTGAATGGCGGATTCGGCAGCGGTAACGGCTGGACTGAATTAACCATCAATGGTTCATTGAATGTTGATTACAACAATACTGACGCAAGCAAACAACCTACCGGTGGTAACGGTGCCGTATTGCGTATTAGCCGCCCCAATGGTGTGAGCGGTGAAATTAATGGTGCGCTTTACCAGCAAATCAGTTTACAGGCGGGCCAGTCCTACACATTCAGCGGCGTATTTAAAGATAACGGCAGCCAAAATACCTGGGCCGAAATTTATTTAATCGAAGATGCACCAGTTGCCGGTAAAGATGTTGTCGATGATGCAGGCAAGGTGGATTTCACGACCGCATCGATTGAAGAGATTGAAAATCTTTTCAACAGTTATGGTGAAGTTGGTTATGACGTCCATGCTGGTTTAGCGAAATGGTTAGTCACCGATGAACACAATGATGTGTTTGATTACCCGGCAAAACCGACTGGCGTTTTACTTACACAAAACGGAACCGATGTAGCATTAATCTGGAATGCCGTCACGGGTGACAACATCACTTACAACGTTTATCGCTCCACTTCTGCTGGTAGTAAAGGCAACTTGATTGGTGAAAATCTTTCAACAACCCAATTTGCCGACGCCGGTATCAGCGATGATGAAACTTACTACTACAGTGTGACTGCAAAAAATGCGATTGCCGAAAGTTACGCGAGTGATGCTGCCCACACCACACTGTTATTCGTTGCTGTCCCTGCAAAAATTGAAGCAGAAAAATACACTGCCATGAGCGGCGTGCAATTGGAAACTACAGCAGATACTGGTGGTGGACAAAATGTCGGGCATTTTGATGCTAATGATTTTATCGAATTCAAAATCAACGCCGACAGTGCCGGTAGTTATGCAATTGATTATCGTCTCGCAACACAACCGGGCAGCACCGGATTTGAAGTATTAATTGATGATGTCGTTGTGGATACCCATACCGTAAACCCAACCGGTGGATGGCAAACCTGGGTCACCACCACTGGCGACACTTTCGCACTCAGCGCAGGCAACCACACATTGCGCTTCCGCTCCATCGGTAAGGAATGGAACCTCAATTGGTTTGACATTAAAAAACAGTAATCCGTCAACGCACGGCAATTGCACCTGACATCAGGAACAGGTTTCGAAGCTAATTCCTGAAGTCAGGCTAACAAAGTGCTAAATCGATTGAAAATTTTTTAACAACAAGAGACAGTAAAATGCAAAGACATTTCAAGCACTGGATGCTCGCCGCCGCGATAGCCAGCCTTAGTTTCAGCTCACTCGCCACCGACAAACAAGTCAGCGTTTTTACCACCGCCAAGGATTCCACCCTGCGCATTAGCTTGAGCGATACCCTCAGCTTAAAACCGGCCAAACAATATCCGGAAACGGATATTGCCGTTGTGGTCAATCCGGATATTCGCTACCAAAAAATCCTCGGTATTGGTGGTGCCGTGACCGATGCAAGCGCTGAAGTCTTTGCAACCTTAAATCGAAAAAAACAGGATGAATTTCTCAACGCCTATTACGACAATGAAAAAGGTATTGGCTATACCTTGCTGCGCACAACTATTCACAGCTCGGATTTCAGTAGCGGCAGTTACACCTACATCAAAGAAGGTGATAAAGAATTAAAAACTTTTAATATTGATCACGACCGCAAATACCGTTTGCCACTGATTAAAAAAGTATTGAAAGCTGCCGGTGGTGACATTACCACTTACGTCAGCCCCTGGTCTGCGCCAGCATTTATGAAAAGCACCAACACCATGTTGCAAGGTGGAAAATTATTACCGGAATACCATGCGGCCTGGGCGCGCTACTACACCAAATTTATTAACGCCTACGAAAAAGAAGGTGTACCCATTTGGGGGCTTACTGTTCAAAATGAACCTATGGCAAAACAAACCTGGGAATCCATGATTTATACCGCCGAAGAAGAACGGGATTTCTTAAAAAATCATCTCGGCCCCACATTACAAAACGAAGGCCTTGGCGATAAAAAAATTATTGT
This sequence comes from Cellvibrio sp., assembly GCA_035490715.1. GTDB lineage: Bacteria > Pseudomonadota > Gammaproteobacteria > Pseudomonadales > Cellvibrionaceae > Cellvibrio. The sequence continues at coordinate 86,464 of DATJLF010000061.1, read as the reverse complement.
GTGGGATCACAACCGCGATTTAATTACCCACCGCGCCCACACCATCATGAGTGATCCCGATGCAGCGAAATACGTGTGGGGCATCGGCTTCCATTGGTATGAAACCTGGACTGGCGGGCAACCGATGTATAAAAACGTGGCAGAGGTAAATAGAGCCTATCCCACTATTAATTTGATGTTGACGGAAGCCACCGTAGAAAAATTTAATCCTGAACGCTACCAATACTGGCCCAATGGTGAACGTTACGGCGATTCATTAATTAATGATTTTAATGCGGGTGCGGTCGCCTGGACTGACTGGAATATTTTGCTGGATGACAAAGGCGGCCCCAATCACGTTGGCAATTTTTGTTTCTCGCCAATCCACGCGGATAACAAGGGCGAATTAATTTACACCCCGAGTTATTACTACCTCGGACATTTCTCCAAATTCATCAAACCCGATGCACAACGTGTCAGTGCAATCAGTAGCCGCAGCGTTTTACAAACGACTTCGTTCATTAATGCAGATAACAAACTCGCTACCGTCGTAATGAATAATAGCGACGCTGCCGTCAGCTATCGTTATTACATAGGCAGCAAGGAAACCAACGTCACCATTCCTGCACATGCGATTCAAACATTGGTGTATTGATCCGTTAATTAACTGCGTAAAAACCCGCTGCGGCGGGTTTTTTATTTAACTGTCTTTACAAAAAATAATTTCCCTGCACTCCCTTCGCATTCGTAATGCTGGCAAACTCGCCCCACCTTTAGTTTCACTCATCAAAAAACCACAAACATCAATTACATAACAAAGGATCAATGACATGAAAAAACTTGCATTAATTGCCAGTGCCTTATTGCTTGGCGCTTGTGCTAACCAGACAACTGATTCTGGCAGCGCGAGCAAAAGCAGTTTAAGTAAAGAAAATACCCAGCGACTCACCGCAATTACGCAAAGCTTGCCCGCTGAACAACAAGCGCGTTATGCGGCGCGTCACCCGATAGAAACCTTGTCATTTTTCGGCGTAAAACCGGGCGACACCGTGGTTGAAGTACTGCCAGGTGATGGTTGGTATTCGAAAATACTTGTGCCTTATTTGGGTAAAAACGGGCAGCTGATCGGTGTGGATTACAACCTGGATTTGTGGCCAAAATTTGGCAGTTGGGCCAACGCCGAATTTATGGAAGGCCGCAAACGCTGGCCAACGGAATGGTCAACCAACGCAAAAACCTGGGGAGGGAACGACGGGGCTGCTGCGCAGGCTTATACCTTCGCGACCTTGCCCGCCAACCTCACTGGCAAAGTCGATAAGGTATTGTTTATCCGCGCACTGCATAACCTTGTACGTTTTGAAAAAGAGGGCGCGTACCTGACGCAAGCGCTCTCCGAAACCCATCGTTTATTAAAACCCGGTGGTTTGGTCGGGGTGGTGCAACATGCGATTAGCGAGGACAAGCCCGAATCGCAAGCAACCGGCGAAATGGGCTATCTGAAACGCTCCACCATTATCGCGGCCATGGATAAGGCAGGGTTTACATTGATCGGCGAATCCGATATCAACAAAAACCCGAAAGACAATCCGCAAGCGGGTGAAAATGTGTGGCGCTTACCGCCTAGCTTGCAGGCCGCTGATGCTGACAAACCCAAATACCAGGCCATTGGTGAATCAAACCGCGTTACCTTACTGTTCCAAAAACGCTAGTTTCCGGCGTCAAAACTCCGGCAAGTAACCTTGCCGGAGCTACCAAAATACTCACTTTTTTATCCCTCCTTTTTTTCCTACCCGAAATTTCCTTGCGAAGCTGGACAAGCCTGGATCTGCCTTTTATTCTTGGCGCGATTTTCATCATTTAAATTGGACAAATAATAATTTGAGGACGACAACGATGTTCTTTCATCTCCGCCGCTTATCCACCTGTCATTTCAAACTCGCTGGCCTGCTCTTGCTGGCAATAATCGTCACCGGTTGTGCGCAAACCACACAACTCAAACACGGTTCACTCAATGCCGGCCCCATCTCCGGTTCCAAAAAAGTGGTGGTGATGCCGCTGGATGTGGAACTTGCCCTGCTAACCGCATCGGGGATGACGGAACCTAAAGCCGAGTGGACTGACAAGGCCATTGGCTACATGACCGAAAGCCTGAAAAAACAGGTGAAAACCGATAACCCGTTGAGCTTTTACAAATCCACGGCGACCGACCCGAAAAGCACATTAATCCAGTTGGAAAAACTGCACCAGGCTACCGGTTACAGCATTTTGACCTACGACATGATGATGCCTCTGCCTTCAAAAAAATCCGGCAAGCATACCCGTACACTGGGGCCAGCCGCTGCTGACCTTGCGCGCGAAACCGGTGCAGATTACGGCCTGTTTGTGTTTGTCCGCGATACCTACACAAGTGGTGGGCGTGCAGCGCTCATGTTTCTCGCCGCTGCTGCCGGTGTTGGTGTTCAGGGGGGAACACAGGTTGGCTTTGCATCCCTGGTGGATCTGAACAGTGGTGACATCGTATGGTTTAACCGGTTGATGAGTGGCTCCGGCGACTTGCGCAACCAGGCAGACGCCGACAAAACCATGGCCAACCTGATCAAAGGTTTCCCTTTAGTCACACGTTAAGGGCAGACCATGGAAAGAACACTGCATCTTTGGCTCGCGCTGGCCAGCCTCGTATTGAGCGGCGCATTGCAGGCAGAGCCCTACAAAGCCAACTTTGATCCCGGCTATCGCCCGGAATTATCCAGCGATGAAGGTGGTTTCTGGTATCAGGTGGACAAGATCGAGGAGAGCGTAAAAGTATCGCCCGACCTGGTAACAGACCCTGCATTGAACCAATACGTAAAAGACCTGACCTGCAAGCTCGCCGGCGATTATTGCCCGCATATTCGCGTATATATCCTGCGCAGCCCGCACTTCAATGCCGGGATGTATCCCAACGGCATGATGCATGTGTGGAGCGGCTTGTTATTGCGCGTAGACAGCGAAGCAGAATTGGCCGCCGTGCTCTCCCACGAAATTGCGCACTTCCTGCGCTCGCACCAGATTACCCAATGGCGCAGCCTGCGCAGCAAAGCCTCCGCCGCCATCTTTGCGGACATGATCCTCACCATGGGCCTTGCCTCTCTTTCTGTCGCATCCGGCGCGATGGCGTTTAGCCGCGAGCAGGAAACCGAAGCGGATCTGTACGGTTTGCAACTCATGACTCACTCGGGTTACGCACCGGAAAAAGCCTCTGCACTCTGGGAATATGTTTATCAGGAATCCGAGCAGGATAAGAGCAAGGAAAAACACAGTACGTTTTTTGCCTCGCACCCCAAAAGCAAAGACCGGATGACACTGCTCAGCAAAAAAGCAACGGAAATTAACGCCAGCGGCAAAACATTTAAAACCAACAGTGCAGAATATTTAAAAGTTGTCAGCCCGCTGTATATAGAGTTTATGAATTCACACTTGAGTTTGCAGGATTTGGGACGCACCGAAGCAATGCTGGAACGCCACACCCGGATGGGTTATCCCAAAGGCACTGTGGAATTCTTTAAGGGCGAACTGTGCAAATTGCGCAAAGGCACCAACGATGAAACCCAGGCGATGCAGCACTACCGCAACAGTGTGACTGAAGCACAGCATCCGCCGGAAGCGCATCGTGAATTGGGTTATTTACTCGTTAAAACAGACCCCAAGGCCGCCAAACAACACCTGGAAAATTATCTGGCACTCGCACCCGCCGCATCCGATAAGGAAATGGTGCAGTTCTACATAGATTCCGCCAACCAATAATGACAAATTACGGACTTCATCATGAAAACAACTTTTTTCTTTTTTATTAAACGCATTGGATTAATCACCGCGCTGCTCGTATTAACCGGTTGCGCGGCCTACACATTAAAACCTGCCGGCGTTACCAAAGTCGGTGATATGCAATTCCAATCCACCATGACCTGGAACAAAATTCCCTCTGGCCTCGGTCCCAAAACCGAAGTGTGGACCGGTGACGGCGCGTTGTTGAATCAATTTATTTTTGTTACTGGAATTGAAAATGGAAAAGGTATGTTCCGCGATTTCAGCAAAGACACTCCCATGCCAAAATTCAATTCAAAAGTATTACCACACGAATTAAAAACCTTGGTAGAAACTTCACTCACCAATACCTCTGGCGGAAAATTCCCATTCACGGGCAGCAACCTTAAACCACACAAAGTGGGTGACGCAATGGGCATCGAATTTGATTTGGAATTTTTTAACGGTGATGGATTACTAAATCGCGGCAAAGTGCTCGCTTTTGTTAAAAACGATAAATTGTATTCCGTGATTTTTTCCGCAGCCAGCACTTATCACTACGATAATTACAAAGCTGAATTTGATGCGATTGCAAAATCCATCAAGTTGTAATTGCATCAAAATTTAAATTCATAAAAAAGCCAGCACTGTGTGTTGGCTTTTTTATTTTCATTCAGCGTACCGCCAGCTTAGCCAAGCAATCCGCTAATGAAATATTCGAAGACGCCTGCTCACCCGTTACCTTATCTCTATTACGCGTTAATTCCTAAAGTACGAAGAACATCAAAATATCTGCAAGTTGTGATTTAGCTCAGGTAAACCGCCAGATTTTACCAAAACACTTGTGCATACTTTGCTCACTCGCTAAGCTTCTGATCGTTCAATACTTCCGCACCAATTCCAATGGAAAGGAAACTATAACTTCATGTTAAAACGTCTATTTGCCTCCCGTAACAATCCTTGCTTCGCCAGCACAAACCGCTGGGACACCCTTGTATACGACCTGTCCGGTAATCGGTTGGAAATCACTTTGCCACCGCAGGATTACGAGTTTCCAGAAGAAGATAATGGCAAACGGTTTAATTTGTTTGATCCGTCGTTTTATGAGTACCAAACCGAACCGGATAGGAATGGATATCCTGCTCACAATAAAGGAGTAAGCAGGGACTCTATTTGGCGTCGCAACTGGTACACGTATGGATCTATTCTGCAATCTCAGCATATTGGCACATTGCAGTCTGCCGCAGTTATTTGCGATATATCAAGAATGACTCCGACTCTTAACTGCTTTAATCCTGAACAGCTGGAGCGTTTGATCATACATGGCATCTATTATGGTGATGGTCCTGGCTTCGGCACAAACGAATATCACTCACCTGTGAATTGGCAACTGAAGCAGCTGCATGGTGTTGAATGGATCTATTTTGAATCATGGGAATATCAACCTGCCTGGCTCAAAGAACCTCATCCGTTTACGTTTGGTTGCCACTTCACCGCATGGCTAATGACGCCGCTATATGCGGACAAATATCTCCTGCTTCCTTTTGTCGCAACTGGCACCCTACCAGCAGAGCCAAGCAACTCAGTCATGATGCAACGTATTACCGAAATTATTCCTACCATTAAGTTAACCCTTTCACCCGAAGCACAAAAACAACGTGAAAGCACTCGATTGCAAAATCCTGATATACATTACAGCCAAAGTCGTCATCCAGAAGCTTGGAAGTATTACGGCAGTTTTCGTGAAGGGGATCCAATAAAAGGCGAGAAAAATATAGTGTTCGAAGGTAAATGCTCCCCTCCTCCACAGCTTTATTAAATTTAATAACAACTCAACTCAATCCACACAAGGAAACAAGGAGTCACTATGAAGTTAGCAGGCTACAAAGAAATAACAACGGGCGCTGGTCGTCCATTGTTTGTGCGCGCAGAAATGCATCCGTTATTTATGCGTGTTTATAAGGAATACCGATCTGATTATCACATGACAAGCATCATGCGTGTACTTATGACGTTGAATGCTGACGCTACACGAGGAAAAAGCTTGAATCCGGCCGGAGATGAAAGATCCATCACTTGCGGACATATAAGTATGAGTTACAGTGTTTTTAACGGAGCAATTTTAATAAATTTGTTAGTCATCAGCAAAGCGGTCAGCATTCGCCATATGCAATTACTCTCCGTCCTATATAACAAAGAGCGGAAGGAGTGGACCGCAAATAAAGATGCAATTACATTTTTGGACAAAAAATCCCAATGGAAAAGCCAGGATGGATCTGCTCATTATGCAGCGGTAGCGGGAAGATTTAGCGGGGGAGTTTCAGATGCTGCGAAACATATGCCCCAGCATATAATCGGTGCCTATGAAAAAGCCCACTACTTAACTCGACACGATAAAGGTTCGCAATATTCCTTGTTCTGGATTGAAAAAGGCTCGCACAAAAGTCAGGAAGCAGCGGAGTCGCTGGCTTCGATTATGCAACAAAGTACAAAAAACCAGTTGCCGGTAAATTGGTTAATCCATGGCGATGCCATACATACTTTTAAAAATAGCGCGAAATTAATTAATGCCGCGCCGCTCGCCAGTGCTGCTGCACGCGAAAAAGATGCGACTGCCGGTAAAGCACAACAACAGCATGTATTTTTTTCTAACCCGGCGAGCAGCGATAGCGAAAAATCCCTGAAAGCGCTGTGCGAGCAAGCGGGTTTGACATTTGCTGGTATGAATATCAACAACCGCGACTTGCGCCGCTTTAGCACATTGAAAAATGTTGGCCGTGAGCTAGGTAAAACCGCTGCTATTGCTGCGGCGAGCGGCACGGGCGTGGTCACCGCTGCGAATGGATTAAAAACGATTGGTGCAAGTGGTGCTGATAAAGTAATTGCCAATGGAATGGACGCGCTGTTAAGCGGTAACTTTTATACCGCAGCCGTCTGCGCAATTGGTGTGGGCGTGATTGCAGTGGGAATGCGTAAAAATATGAAAACTATCGCGGCAGGAATTAAGTGCACTTTCGGCAAAGGTAATGAGCGTTGGTATACCGGTGACGATGCGCTGTTAAGTTAATAGCGGTAAAAAAATGCAATAATAAAAACGGCAGCGTAATGAGCTGCCGTTTTTATTTCTACTCATTATTTTTAGTAATTACACAACACTAATAATTCCGAAGGTCCCAGGTCGCGCACCTGAATAATATGCGCCCCCGTATCGTGACGTTTGACAAATACTTTATCTCCCACGCGATTTAACGCTCCAGCATTATTCCCTGCTTCTTCAGTACTCATGACCACTTGCATGTAATTGGCAAGCGGATTTAACGCTGCATCCACCATAATGTCCGCACCGCGTTTCTCAGTACCGTGCGGATTCAACACGACAAGGCATTCTTCATCATCCAGGATGCGCGACCAGGCGATAATTTCGCCATCGTTATAAATGGCAAAAGGATAATTTAAAAATGAAATCGGGCGCAAATATTGCCGCCCCAATCGCAACGCGGGAAATGCTGCGCGCGTTTTTGCCATCGCACTAATGCGTTTATACGCAGCGCTTTGTGTATCAAAACAATGGTGCCCGACCGTGCCGAACGGACCAAACCCCGGTAAGGTTGAATCCAGCGGGTCGAGGGGATTTAACCCGTCCAAACCATCTTTATGCGGATGGTCTGCACCAAACAGGGTTTCGCGCAGGTAGCGATCATTCGAGCCAAAATTTTGCAGCCACACACGTTCGTGTAACTCCGGTCCACCCATACTTTGTTCGGTACCGTAATACACGCAGGGAATTCCCAGTGTAAATAATTGCAGACCCACACCGGCAACGACTTGATGTTCCGATGCCGCTTCGGCAGAAAAGCGCAATTTTTTTCCAAACACATGATCGTGGTCATCAAGGATGGAAACATGCCGCTCCCCTACCGCGCGATGCGACCCCATCACCGCGTAACCCGGATCAAATCCGGCAAAATAATCAGCAGGATTTTGTAACCCTTTTGCAACCTGATTCAATGTAACGCGCATACTGCCGATATCCAGCGCCGCATTTAAATTGCGTTGCAATACATCCAGATAACGCGTTTGTTCGAAATCGCCGCCGGCAATTTCACCCACCAGAAAAAAATCGTGCTTGCCGAGGTTGGATGCAAACTCTTTTACGCTGCCACAAAAATTGCGCGCTTGTTCGTAGGAGACATGTTTCAGTGTGTCGATGCGAAAACCATCGCAATCCGTTAGCGCAATCCAGTATTTATAACAACGTGCGAGATCAGTAAGCACGCGCGGATGATCCAATGCAAAATCTTTTAGCGTAATAAAATCCGAACGTTTATGTTCTGCATTCGGGTCGTCAATATCCCCGGCGCCCAAACTGCCTGCACCGGCACGGGTGTAGGCATCGCGATCCTGCAATTCGTAGGGCCAAACACCGTCCTCTTTCGTAACAACCTGGGCAATATCATCGCCGTGTTGATCACGCCAGGCACCGAAGGGGTGACGTTGCGGGGTGTAATGCGGCGTATATTTTCCACCGGGTAATTCGGCGGGGTAAGTCCAGTTTTCACCGGAATGATTGAAAATAATATCCAGGATAATCCGCATACCCCTCGCATGCGCGAGTGATACCAACTCCACCAGCGCCTGCCGGTCACCAAAGTGTGGATCAACATCCAGAAAATCCTGGATGCCGTAGCCGTGAAATGAATTCATATGGCCACGCTGTTTAAACACCGGGCTCAACCAAATACAGGTGATGCCCAATGCTTGTAAATAATTGAGCCGCGCAGCAACGCCTTTCAGGTTTCCGCCCTGCCAACGTTCACCGCCGGATTTCGACCACAAATCCCATCGCCAATTTGCGGGGCGTGCGTCGGCAAGTTTATTGCGGTTGAGTAACGGACGTTGTGTTTCGAGGCCATCACTAAAACGATCAACCAATAAAAAATACAACACTTCATTGCGCCAATCGGCAGGCGATGGAAAATAATTTATCCGGCGCGGAAAATTCACGCCGGCGATGGAGTCGGGACGCGGACCTGCTAATTGTTCTTGCGTAAAGGACATGGAAATCTCCTTCAGCGAAACTCGCTATTCCAAGGGTTTTAAGACAGGATTAAACCTGACTTTAGCATTCGTACTGTTAGCTCACAGTGTAAAATTGCCATTGGGTAGCCCGTTTTCTTACTAAACCTATTTTTTTGATAACAAAATTAGAAAAATATTTTAATCGCCAAGCCTATGGCGGAAATAATGAACTGTATCGTCTATATCATTGAACTGATTAACCCGCTGGCGAGCGTCCATGGCGAATAACGATAAAATCACCCCTCTGTTTGTCAGCTTGCGAACCTCGCTCACGCGCGCGGTATCGCGCATTGTTCCGCCCCGTGAGGTAGAAGACATAGTGCAGGAAACCTATGTGCGCGTATGCCAGGTAGAAAAGCCACAGGACATACAATTCCCGCGCTCATTTATGTTGCGCACTGCGCAAAATCTTGCATTGGATCATTTAAAAAAGGCCGAAACACGGCTCACTGTCAGCATGGATGATGATGAAAGCCTGGATTTATTGGAGTTCACCACCCGCGCCGATGAAACCTTTGATCGCGCTGCTGCACATCAGGAGTTCGCTTTTTTTTGCGAAGCGGTCAGGCAGTTACCGCTGCAATGTCGTAAAGCGTTTGTATTGAAAAAAGTGTACGGCTACTCGCAAAAAGAAATTGCCGATCAACTGGGAATCAGCGAAAACACAGTGGAAAAACACATCGCTACCGGGATAAAACGCTGCACGCAATTTATGGCCGCGCGCGCGCAGGAAACCATCACACCTGAATTGGCAAGCACTGAAAAATCGCCCGCAACAGGGGGCATGTTATGAGTAACATTATTGAGTTTCCAAACCGGGAACATATTGAGGACCAAGCCAGTTTATGGATTGCCCGGCTGGATCGCCAGCTCACTCCCGCCGAACAACGGGAGTTACAACAGTGGCTCGCCAGCAATGAAATGCATCGCACGGTGTTTTTTGAAATGGCGCAACTGTGGGACAAAATGGATAGCCTTGCACGCCTGGCCGATTTATTCCAGGCACCGCCAAAACGCCAGACAACCCAGTGGCGACGTTATGCCGTTGTGGCCGCAACCATTTCTTTTATGGCGATCCTGATTGGTTGGAATAGTAAACCGGAATTACAGCAAACATTCGCCGCATGGTGGCAAACCACACCCGCCAATATTGAAACCATTTATGAAACCGCTGTGGGCGAGCATTCCAATGTTAACCTGCCGGATGGTTCACAATTGGTGTTGAATACCAACAGCAAAGTGCGCATGAAATACAGTGAGGTTCATCGGCTTTTTTTCCTGGAACGCGGAGAAATGAATATTGATGTTGCGCATGATAAACAGCGGCCACTCAGTGTTATCGCACACCATAAGGTTGTACAAGCGGTTGGCACTGCGTTCAATGTACGCATTCAAAATGAGCATGAAGTTTCGTTACTTGTCACTGACGGAAAAGTATTGGTTGCACAACGTGCGCCTACAAAAAAAATGGACGCCATAGTGCCCGAACGCTTACCGGCTACGGCGATGGCAATCGCCCGTGGTGAAAAAATTGTGCTGGGTGCACGCAATGAAAAAATTTCCAGGGTAGATGATAAAGAGATGGAAACTGCGCTCAGTTGGCGGCAGGGCAACCTTGTTTTTCGTGGCGAGACATTGGTACACGCTGTAGCAGAGATCAATCGTTATACACCTGTGCAACTGGAAATTGCCGATGAATCTTTAAAACAGGAACGTATCGCCGGTTTATTCAAAGCAGGCGACGTTGATGGCTTGCTTGTCGCACTGGAACAGAATTTTCATATTCGCCATGAGCGATTACCCAATAATAAAATCCGTTTGTATGCCCGCTAGTCCCTCAAAAAATTGTTTTATTTATCACACTAACACTATTTAATCGCTCACTTAAATCCACAAAAAGGAATTTAAAATTTAATTTTGGCGGATGAAATCGATTTCTTACTGCAATTAAACCATCACAATTAACAATTACGTGGTAAAAAATAAAACAAGGCTTGTTGCCTGCCAGACAAGCCCTTATGCTCCTTGCAAATTTTTGTATTTCTTCCGGCGACATGCAAAGTGGCGCCTGCAACTACGATAACAATGAAAAAAATGTAGAAATTCCGAATGAGATGGCGGAAAAAAATAACCGGCTCGTCTAACAATCACGCGGGCAAGATGCTCGCCGCTGATGTTACCGGGCAGGCAATTTTTAAAGGGTTGGTGTTTGCCGTTGTAGCGAACACTTCGGTTTTCGTTCGCGCAGAAAATACTAACCTGAATAAAATTCTCCCGTTCGATATAACCCAGCAACGAGCAGACCTTTCGCTCACTGAGTTTGCCGAACAAGCGGACATTACCCTGGTTTTTCCATTTGATGATGCCGCACAGATCACCACCAATTCATTGCATGGCCGTTACTCCATTGCGGATGCTGCACAATTGCTGGTTGCCAATACCAAACTCAGTGTGAAGATTGATGAAAAAGGTCTGCTGACTATTACATCCCACCTATCTCACGAGGAGTTGGATTCAATGCACAATAAAAATAAACTCAGTGCCATTATCGGCATACTGACGTCAGTCGCAGGAACCCAGGCAATCGCACAAAATGCAGCACAAACCACTGGTGCCAACGAACAGGTTGAAGAATTAATGGTGACCGGTATTCGCGGGAGCTTGCAACGTTCGATGGATGTGAAACGCGCATCCGGTGGTGTGGTCGATGCAATTTCTTCAGAAGATATTGGTAAGTTTCCTGACACTAACCTTGCAGAATCCTTGCAACGGATTACCGGTGTTTCAATCGACCGTTCCGGTGGTGAAGGCCAATTAATTACCGTGCGCGGTTTTGGCCCGGAATTTAACACCGTGTTAATCAATGGCCGGCAAATGGCTACCGAAAATTTATCACGCGCATTTAGTTTCGATACTGTTGCATCGGAATTGGTGAGTGGCCTCGAAGTACATAAAACCTCAAGTGCTGCCATGCAATCCGGTGGTGTGGGTTCAACGGTGAATGTAAAAACCGCACGCCCATTCGATATGGATGGTTTTAAAGTGGCCGGTAGCGTTAAAGCGGCCATGGAAGAAAACAGTGAAGAAACCACACCGCAAATCTCCGGATTGGTCAGCAACACATTCAATGAAGATACATTGGGTGTATTGCTCGCCGTTTCCCATCAGGAGCGCGATACCCGTTTGAACCAGGCGCAAATGGATGGATGGCTGGAAAATGTCGGTATTCCTACCAGTGAATTAAATGGCGGTGCCGGTGTTCCCGCAGGAACCACTATTTTTTCACCGCGTAATTACGATCACAAAGTCACGTTTGAAGAGCGCACGCGCACTAATGCATCACTCGTGCTGCAATTTGCAGCGAGTGACGATTTAACGTTAACAGCGGATGCAATCTATTCGGATTTTGATATCGAAACCAACGCACTTTCTTACGGCCACTGGTTTACCGCACCCAACATTACCGATGCCGTAACCGATGAAAATGGCACAGTGATTGACTTGCGCCAGGAGGTTGGCCTGGCGACGGATATGCACGCGAAAAAATTTGATCGACTTACTACGAATTCTTTACTCGGCTTAAATGCTGACTGGCAAGTCAGCGATAAGTTAAACCTGAATTTCGATGCGACATTTTCCAAAGCCGAGCGCGAGCCTAACAATGGTGGGGGCGATCAATTATCACTGATTGGTTATGCAAACCGCGTGCGGTTCCAGGTAGATAACAACATATTGCCCTATGCGAGTGACTTTGAAGCGGCGGACCCAAGTATTTTTTCCGGCCAACAGGAATTGGATAAAACCGCCTATCGCGATCCCAACGCACCCAATTACGTTCCGCCTGCTGGCGTGAGCGATTTCCTCGATGAATCCAACAGCCGTGCGCACGTCATGTTACGTCGCGGCTGGGCCGTAGAGGATGATGTCAATCAATTTAAAATGGATGGCACCTGGGACGAAGGTTCTGATACGGGTTTGGTAAAAATTAAATTCGGCACATTATTTTCTACCGAAGAAAAAGCATTGGAGCGTTGGGATAATGAAGGTGTTGGAATTCATTGCACCTATTGCGGCTATCCGGATTCACCTGTTATCCCGGCAGATATGCAGTATATTTTTGATGCGGGGGATGATTTCCTTGGCGATGTTAGTGGCAGCGGTCGTATGCCAACACAATGGCTCGCACATGATGGTGAAAAACAATTTGCGTATTTGGAAAGTGTGAGCGGAAAAAATTTTGATGCGGTGAAACGTGATAACTCATTTGTCGTTGAAGAAGACACCATCGCGTTTTATCTCGAATCGGATTTCGCCGGTGATTTATCCGGTATGCCCGTATCATCCACAGCCGGTGTGCGAATTGAATCCACTGATGTCACCGTCACGGGAACCCAGGCACCGGTAACCGGTTTGCGCATCCTTGATGAAACCGAAATGCTCGCCGAATTTGGCGCAGCAGAATCCATTGGTGTGGATAACAGTTACGACGCAATATTGCCCAACATGAGCATCAAGCTGGACATCACCGATGACATGGTTGTGCGCGCTGCTGCATCCAAAACGTTAACGCGACCCACGCTTACCAGCATGGCGCCCGTCACCGTTATTACCACCACGCGCCAGGGTGGCAATTTGACTTCCACCAGTGGTAATGCCGCACTGAAACCGTTTGAATCAGACAATTTCGATTTGTCCTGGGAATGGTATTACGACGAAGCAAGTTATGTGTCTGCCGGGTATTTTAAAAAAGATGTCGCGAATTTTATTGTTAATTCACTCGTTGATAAAACATTCACGCTCCCCAACGGTTCGCTTCTGTTAGATCCATCAACCGGCAGTAATACAGATGCCGCTGATGCCAGCGATTCTGTTGCAGTGTTTAAAAATACGCTGCCAAATAATGGTGAAGATGCAACGGTGGATGGATTTGAACTGGGAGTACAACACACGTTCGGTGAAAGCGGATTCGGTGTAATGCTCAACACTACGCTCGTGGATAGCGATGCAGAATTGGATCCGGCAAATGTTACGCAAGTGTTTGCATTGACCGGCTTGAGTGATTCGATGAACCTGGTCGGTTTTTACGAACAAGGCCCGATACAACTTCGCCTCGCCTATAACCAGCGAGATGAATTTGTGCAATCGCTAACACAATCCAACGGTAATGGACCCACGCTGGTAGAAGATTACGAACAATGGGATTTGAGTGCGAGCTATGACATTACCGATGAAATTACTGTATTCCTCGAAGGTATCAACCTCACTGAAGAATACGTGCACAAACGCGGCCGGTACGACAATCATTTGTTGTTGATTGAAGACAGCGGTCGTCGCTGGGCTTTGGGTGTGCGCGCCAGTTTTTAATGCAGCATAACCGCCTATCATTTTTAGTAAACAACGCTCATAGCGATACTCGCTATGATGTTTTGGCCGCAGTAGCCCCTACTGCGGCCCTTTTTGTTAAAAGGCAGTGCGGATGAACAAACCTGTTACAACAATCGTCGTGGTCGGTGGTGGTACTGCCGGTTGGCTCACGGCCGGGCGTATTGCTGCACAACATAATGTTAACGCGGGCGGCCCCGTTAAAGTGATGCTGGTTGAATCGCCGACCATTCCGATTATCGGCGTGGGTGAAGGAACCTGGCCGACCATGCGTACCACCTTAATGAAACTTGGCATCAGCGAAACTGAATTTATTCGTGAGTGCGATGCATCATTCAAGCAAGGCGCAAAATTTGCGCGCTGGGTGACGGGCGCAGCGGACGATTTTTATTACCACCCGCTCATGTTGCCGCAAGGGTTCGGCAAAACAAACCTGGTGGGTCACTGGCACCAACAGCGCCAACAACAAAAGATCGCGACTTCGTTTTCTGTCACCACCTGCTTCCAGGAAAGTATTTGTGAGCGGGGGCTCGCGCCTAAATTAATCAGCACGCCTGAATTTAATTCAGTAGCCAATTATGCTTACCATTTGAATGCAGGAAAGTTTTCGCAATTCCTGCAACAACACTGTTGCGAAAAATTGGGAGTGCAACATGTGTTAGCCGATGTTATCGGGATTAATAATAATGGCCACGGCGATATAACCTCGGTGACCACCGCACAAGCAGGTAATATTTCCGGCGATATGTTCGTGGACTGCACCGGTTTTTCTTCCCTGTTATTGGGCCAGCACTTGCAAGTTCCGTTTATCGACCACAGCAATACGTTATTGATTGACCGCGCACTCGCGGTACAAATTCCTTATGCGCATGAAGATGCACCCATTGCATCACACACTATTTCCACTGCACAGGAAGCGGGCTGGATTTGGGATATAGGTTTGCAGCACCGCCGCGGCATCGGCCATGTTTACTCCAGCAATCACATCAGCGAAGAGCGCGCCATCGAGCAATTAAAAAACTATATAGGCCCGGCCTTTAATAATGCCAGTGTGCGCAAAATTCCTATTCACTGTGGCCACAGAAAAATTTTCTGGAAAAATAATTGTGTCGCTGTGGGCCTCTCGGCAGGATTCCTGGAACCACTGGAAGCATCGGCATTGGTACTGGTCGAACTCTCAGCCACGTTTATCGCCGAACAATTGCCGGCGTGCCGGGCCGTTATGGATATCACCGCAAAACGGTTTAATGAAACCTTTCAGTATCGCTGGCAACGGATTATCGATTTTTTAAAACTCCACTATATTCTCAGCAAGCGCACCGACAATCCGTTCTGGATTGATAACCGCAATCCGGCAACCATTCCACACAGCCTGCAGGAACTCATGGAATTGTGGCGTTACCAGGCACCGGGCGATCTGGATTTCACCAGCAACAACGAAGTCTTTCCCGCTGCCAGTTACCAATATGTACTTTATGGTATGGGCTTCGAAACAGATTTTGGTTTTAGCTCGCATTTGTTGCGCGACACCGATGCCGCTCGCAAACAGTTTGAAAAAAACCGGAAAAATATCGCGCACGCAGTCGCTTCTTTGCCGAGCAACCGCGAGTTACTGAAAAAAATACACCAATATGGTTTGCAAACCATTTAAATCACACGAGCACGCCTATGTTACATTTTGTTGCGTTAAATGATGCATTGCATAAGGATCTGAAAATTAACACCGCATTGATCGAAGCACAGGGCGCATATGAACGCATGGTGCCGGTGGTGTTAAGCGAGTATTTAAAACTGATCGTCAGCTACCCTATTGTGTTCACCAAAAATGCAGAAACGGGGAAATTCATCAGCGTCGCGTTGCTGGGTTTTGATGAGCGGGAAAATTTATTCTGGAGTGACAGCAAGTGGGACAGTATTTATCTCCCGCTAAACATTAGTCGCCAGCCTTTTTATGTGGGCGACGAAGCCGGTGAAACGATTATTTGCATCGATAGCAAAAGCCCCTGCATCGCGCGCGACAGCGAAGGAGAACCGCTATTTGAACCCGACGGTGGCGACACGCCTTACTTGCAGCGAATGAAAAGCCAGTTATCGCAATTATTAAAGGGAGAGCAGGAAACCCGGGTATTTATCAACGCGTTGCTTGAGTTGAATTTAATAATGCCAATGACCCTGGACATCAGTTTTGCCAACCAGCAACCACAGCGGGTCCAGGGTTTGTACACCATCAATGAAGAGCGGCTGGCGCAATTGGATGCAGAACAATTATTGCGATTAAAGGAAAAAAATTATTTGCAGCCCATCTACACCATGATGGGATCACTGGGACAAATCTATGCATTGATCCAGAAAAAAAATGAGCGCCTTGGTGATGCCTGAAATTAATTCGGAATTCAGGCTACACGTGGAGCGGGTTGGTAGCGAACAAAACCCACTGCTGATTATTGATGACTTTTTATTGCAACCGGACCTATTGCGCGCGCAAGCAAATGCTTCGCCGCCATTTGTGGCACAGGCCAGCGATTTTTATCCCGGCTTGCGCAAACCGGTAACAGGGAATTTTCCACCACTGTGCCTTGCTGCGCTCTGCCCGCTAATTGCAGCCATATTTTCCCTGGATAATATTCACGCCCACATAAGCCTCTGTGCATTCTCGCTGACCACAACCCCCAGCACACAATTACGCCCTATCCAATCCATTCCACATATTGATACGCACAATGGCGACCAATTTGCGCTGGTGCTTTATCTATTTGATCAGGACTACGGCGGTACCTCTTTGTACCGGCACAGGTCTACGGGTTTTGAATCCATCACTCAGGCACGCTTGCAGGATTACTTCCGTATTGTGAAACAGGAGGTCATGGCGGAAAACAAGCGCGAGTTTACTTACATCAATGGCGATACTCCTTTGTTCGAGCGAATCGCGCAGGTGGAGGCGAAGTTCAATCGCGCCGTGGTTTACCGCAGCAACCAGCTGCATTCAGCCGACATCACCGCCGCAACCAGTCTTTCCACACAACCACTCAACGGGCGCCTGACCCTGAATGCATTCTTCCAATTTTGCCCAAAGCGGACTATCAAACTAAAGAAGGTGACATAGCATACATTTAGAAAATCCAAATTTCCGAGCTAGACATCCAGAGGACTTTTGACACGATCCCCAAGCTCATCCAGTACGTGCAAATAGATTTCGGTAGTTCGAATGTCAGTGTGCCCCATTAATGTTTGAATTTGCTTTAAATCATACTTGGCTTGCAAAAGTCGGGTAGCGAAGGAGTGGCGAAATGTGTGACAGCTAGCATGTTTATGTATACGCACTTTTTTGATCGCTTGCTTCACATGAGCCAAAAGCTTATAGGGCATCACCATAGAATCGATAACGGACATAGCTTCTTCATGAGTGAAAACAGTCGGCGTTCGAATTAGCTTTTTTGCGTATTTGAAATTGAGTTGCCCTATGGGGCTATTTAAAAAGCGGTTGTATAGAAACATCAGTGCGTTAAGCGCAAGTTTTTGGGTATTCGGGGAAGCATCTTTTGCTACGCTCAAGTGTGTCAAGAATGCTTCCACTTCTTGATTAAATAGGCTCAGTGAAAAAAGTATGCAGGTCTGGAAGTTATGAAATACGAAATTATGTATATCGAAGAGAAATCTGGTGTTGCTTCACTTGAAGCAAATATCGGAAAAGTTTTTCTTTCCAAAACTGGCAAAACTCTCGAATATAAAAACCATAAACTTCAATCCTTAAAAGGCAGCGGTTACAAAGCAAACTACTTTGATATAGAAACTGGAGAGCATTACTGGGTTTCAAATTGCAGAAAGGACGGCAATGATGCGCTTTATAAAACGAAAGTTCTAGTTGATGAAGAAATTCGTGAAGAATATTGGGTTAATATCAGGAGCTTGCCTGAGCTGAAAAATCAATCAAGCTTTATTTCTACGGGTAAGCACCAATCCGGCGGTAAAGAGCCAAAGAGCAAGAGAGAAAATATTTAACAAGCGACTATGGTAAAAAACGTTTATTTGACAGCAAAATCACTTTTTTCTTCTGTTAGATATCGCGTCTCCAATGTCCGTAAATGACTGTAACCGTTCACACCGTTATTTTTTATAAACACCCGTAAATTTCATTAGCTAAAAACCTGCCGCCAAAAATTTCAGGAAATGAATAAATATGTGCGCTGGGCCACTTGTTAAGCAGTCAATGGTGGCTTGTTTTTACCCGATGCTTGCGAATATTATGTAACCGATTACAAAAATACCGCTGTAGACTGCAATAACAACAATAAACGCTGCCGCATTCACTCTCCAGGAATGCAGCCGGGGCAGTCGGGTACGTTGCGGTAATCGCCGATTGATAACCAATCCCGTTGTAACTTCACAGACCCAGGGGTGAGAGTATCCACCTAACCGAGTTGCCCCGGCTTTATCGGGAACAATTTGATAACAATAACCATCATCCGCAGCCATTTGCCTATGTGGTAAATCGCCGCCAGAAGGAAACACCATGAAAAACCTGAAAACATTCAAGAACTCATTACTGCAAAAAACCGCGTTGGCTGCCCTGACGGCTACCATGATTTCCCCGGCGTTTGCCGGTTGGACTGTTAGCGGTTCGCAAATCCTCGACCCTAATGGCAATGTGTTTGTGCATCGCGGCGTAAATCATGCACATACCTGGTATTCAGATCGCTTAACCCAATCCCTGAAGGATATCGCTGCCACCGGCGCCAACTCTGTGCGCGTGGTATTAAGTAATGGTACGCAATGGACACGCAACAGCGGCTCCGACGTAACCAATGTGATTAACCAATGTAAGGCCAACAAACTGGTCTGTGTTCTGGAAGTCCATGACTCCACCGGTTATGGTGAGAGCGCTGCCGCAACCCATATCAGCAAGGCGACAGAATACTGGTTGAGCTCTGATATCAAAGCTGCCATTACCGGGCAGGAAGATTATGTGATCGTGAACATCGCCAATGAACCCTTCGGTAACAGCACTTCTGCATCCACTTACACCAATGACACCATCACCGCTGTTAAAGCATTGCGTAGCGGTGGCTTAACCCACCAGTTGATGGTAGATGCCGCTAACTGGGGGCAGGATTGGCAAAACGCGATGCGCGATAGCGCTGCCACCATTTTTGCGGCCGATACCCTGAAGAACACCGTTTTCTCGGTGCATATGTATGAAGTTTACGGTAGCGCCAGTATTGTGCAGAGCTACCTGAGCAGCTTCCAAACCCGCGGTTTGGCGATCGTAGTGGGTGAATTTGGTGGCGAGCATGGCGGTAAAGATGTTGCTGAAGAAGCGATCCTCCAATACGCGCAGGATATGCGTATCGGCTACCTGGGCTGGAGCTGGTCAGGCAACGGCAGCTGCTGCGTGAACCTGGATATCGTCAACAACTGGAACCCGGCCTCATTGAGCACCTGGGGTAATTACCTGATCAATAGCGCCAACGGCATCAAGGCAACCTCCAAACTGGCAACCCATTTTAGTGGAACCCAACCTTCCAGCAGCTCTCGCTCCAGCGTAGCGCCAAGCAGTTCTTCTGTGCCGTCATCACAACCAACAACGAGCAGATCATCGAGCAGTTCATCCAGTGTGCGCACCAGCAGTTCATCTTCGGTGAACAACACCGGTGGCACTTGTAACTGGTATGGCAACCGCTACCCGATTTGCGTGAGCCAGGCTTCTGGCTGGGGCTGGGAAAACCAGCAAAGCTGTGTGGGCCGTACCAGTTGTGCGGCGTTGCCAGCGCCCTGGGGAGTTGAAGGTGGTTCTACTTCCAGCATTCCGGCATCCAGCACCCCTGCAACTTCCAGCAGCCGTAGCAGTGTTCCTGCATCCAGCAGCTCAAGCAGTGTGAATAACAACACCGGCGGGTTGAGCTGTACCTACGTGGTATCAAACTCCTGGGGCTCAGGTTTTACCGGTGCGATCCGTGTAACCAACAGCGGCACCAGCAGCAAATCCGGCTGGACAGCAACCTGGCAGTACAGTGGCAGCAACCGCATCACCAGCTCGTGGAATGCAACCGTGACCGGCAGTAACCCTTACACCGGAGCGGGCCTGGGCTGGAACAACAGCATTGGTGCAGGCCAGACGGTTGAATTCGGCTTCCAGGGCAATACCAATGGTGGCAGCGTGGAGAAACCAACGGTGACTTGTCGTTAATTAAAGCAACACATAACAAAGCCCCGGCACATACCGGGGCTTTGTTTTTTTACTGATTGAACTGATCCTGGTTTAAGCGATTCATTCGATCACAATCTGGTCGCACTGGATCCACCACCGGACGAGGACAAAACTCCGTAGGAAGACGCACTGGAGGAGGATGCACTGGAGGCAGAA
Organism: Cellvibrio sp.; assembly: GCA_035490715.1. Classification (GTDB taxonomy): domain Bacteria; phylum Pseudomonadota; class Gammaproteobacteria; order Pseudomonadales; family Cellvibrionaceae; genus Cellvibrio. Next base: position 65,880 of record DATJLF010000061.1, on the reverse strand, counting down.
CCTACAACTACAGTCTGGCTGGTGCGATTGCCAAATAAGCTCGGACCACCAACATTTAATTCGACCGTATAAGTGCCTGTTGCAGCATACGTATGTTCCGCCAACAATCCGGATACCCGTGGGCTACCGTCACCGAAATCCCAGGACAAACCGGTTACGTCACGTGACTTACGTCCATCAACAAAAATCGTGTTACCTTCCAACCGGTAGCTGAATACCGGCTGCGGCAATACATCAACCAACGTCCCGCATCGGCCCGAGACATAGGTTTGACGGGTATCTTTTAACTCGCCGTCACTGACCGTCACAGTCACATATCCAGTGTAAGACGACTGACCCGCTACGCAGTCAGTGAAACTGGCCCGTGCATCGCCAGTAAATACCCCGTTGCCGAAATCCCATTCATACGTCAGCGGCGTACCTTCCGGATCAAACGATGCCGTTGCATGGCCAATCCGGGCGTTGTACTCACGCACGGCGGTTAACATCGCGATAGGCGCTTGATTACCTGCTGCCGGTTGCACAGTGATTTTTTTACTGACTACATGACTGGCCCCCACCGAGTCCCATACCTCCAGGGCAATAGAGTATTCGCCCGGTGTTGCATAGGTATTCCATACAGCGGGGTAGAAAATGGTCGGTCTATTGGGGTCGCCGGTGTAAATCTTGTAGTTGAGGGGGCCTTCAGCATCCGTTGATTGGCTGCCATCAATAAACACCGTCATGCCGTGGGTAACCACATTCAATAGCGCAACGGGCCGCGTGTTTGGAACCGTCGAAGTGGCACTACTGGAGTTGCCAGAGCTACTCATCGATGTATTTGGACTGCTTGAAGAAGCGGGAACACTACTGGATGCCACCGACGAATAAGGCAGGGATGAGCTTGAGGATACGGCGTGTGAGCTGCTCCCACCGCTGCCAATAACGATCACTTTGGTAATGGAATTGGAAAACAGCGTTGGTCCACTCAGGTGTAAACGAACACTGTAGGTTCCTGGCGCCGCATAGGTATGGCTCGCCTTCAAACCCGTCGCGGTTGTGCCATCACCAAAGTCCCAGGAAAAGCCGGTTTCATCGCGGGATTCACTCGCATCCACCGTCAACTGGTTACCCTCCACCCGATAGCTATATTCCGCCTTTGGCAGCAGGTCGTAATAAAACCCGCATTGCCCACTGGTGCTGCGCTGGATGGTATCTTTCAGTTCGCCATCACTGACCGTAAGCGTCACTAACCGCGAGAGGTAATTTGATCCCGGGGCAGAACTGGACGACGAGGATGATCCGCAAACCGTAAAACTGGAGCGGGAATCACCGGGGTATGCGCCTTCACCAAAATCCCATTCATAGGTTAGCGGTATACCCTCTTCATCGTAGGACGACGTACCGTGGGCAACGAATGTTCTGTTTGAGAAAGTTGTTGTGAGGCGAGCAATAGGTGCTCGATTGCCATTCACGGCCTGGATACTAATCACACGTGTTTCACTGACGTTGGCAAAACCATCCGATACCCGCAGGGTGACTTCATAATCACCCGGCTCTTTATAGGTGTGCCAGGCTTGCGGATAGCTAATTACCGTCCCATCACCAAAATCGATGGTGTATTGCAGGCGCTGGTTATCGGCATCAAACGTATCACGACCGTCCACTTGCAATGTGAGCCCCGTGGCAGTAGTTTGCATATCCAATACCGGTGCCGTGTTAGGTCTGGATGATACCGAACTGCTGGATCTGGATTTCGAACTGCTGGATGAGGTTGTAAAGCTGCTTGAGGAGGAGGTGCGGCTGCTGGACGACAGCGACAAGGGTTTGGAACTGCTTGATCGGCTTACCGAGGTGCTACTGGTAACTGAACTGACCGATGAGCATACCGCCCCGGTCACTGTCGGGCGTTGTGCCGGAGCGCCGCTAACTTTACTCCCCTGAACCCCAAATTCGACTTTATGGCCAGGGTTGATCTGGTTATTCCAGCCCACTCCCGACGCCGAGTAAGGATTATTGCCGCTGACCGTGGCATTCCATCCACCGATGCGGCGGGAGCCATCGGTATAGGCCCAATTTACCGACCAATTATTGATAGGCGCTGTTGAATCGTTCGTAATGCGAATACTGGCAACAAACCCCGTGCTCCAATCGCTCTGGACAAGATATTCACAACGCGCCGCAAAACTGCTGGACGCGTGAAGCGTTAAGCCGGCACCCAACAACATTGCCGAAAACCGGAAAAGTGTTTTTAAGATGTTCATTATTCCCTCGACGATAAATGAATTTAGCCCTTACCCACCTTGGGTAAAGGCTATGCATTATCAGACGCAGGAAAATTGAAATACAGATCGATATCACTACTGGAAAAATTTGTCGCTTAAAGCACGGGCTAATCGATAATTTTCACATCACTTTCAATAAATCTTTCAGATCACTCACATGCCGGCGGCTAATGAAGTTAGTGGGTAAAATAAATATATTTACGAAGTTCTTGTTTTATAGGGTGGAATCAGTCCATTCGAGATGCATATCATCCGCCAGAGGGTTAGTAGCCGTATCACTTGCAGATGTTCTAACTACATGCTTTTCAGGCTACCCAATGACGCCAGACCCAAGACGATTGCTCAGACGCAGCATTAAAATGACTGGCATCGACACGCGCTACAGAGGAAGAATGTTTACTTGAGCGAATATTTTTTAAACAAGCGACAACGACAAGTATCACCACAATAGCAACTGATAACTTATAAAAGAACTATGATTTAAATTGCTCAATGACGTTATTAATTAACCCCATTTGCAATTCTTCAACGTTTGTTTATCTCTATTTTCCGAAAAAATTTAACTTCACCCATTTAAAAACGAAAACGCGCTCCTAAGAGCACGCAAATATCAAAATATAAATTTTCGATAATAGGCCTCCACCGCCGGAGGAACACTATTGTCGAACTTACCCAGTCCCAATTGAATTCGCTGGGCCTCTAACTCGTCATACAAAGGCCTCGCTTTTTTCTCAGCAAGGGCTTTGTCTTCGTCAGTGAGCCGCACTCCTAATTGCGTTTCGAAATGATCCATATTTGCACTTCTACTCGAATAGAAGTCTCCTCTTATTTCAGCCACTGTCTTATACGTAAGCGCGTCAATTAATCCGGCCCTTTTAACTTCTTCCGATGCCGAGGGCGAAACGGCTGTAGATATAGCACTGGCACAGACTAATGCATAAGATGAACCGTAAACCGCAGCCAAGTTCAACCACCGGATCCCCTCAGCACCACGAAGCCTCACACCAAGAATGGTCATTGCTTTTACATCATGATTATTCTCAGCCAATGACTGAAGAGCCATATTATCGTAAGTGTCGTAATCATCGCCCTGCACGGAAGAAGATAACTGCCCCCTACCTTGAGCCCAAGAATTCAGTACTTGTCTCTGTTCAACAGAGCCAGTCCAATCGAGCTGAGCACTAACTGTAATATGAGCTTGAGGATTCGGACGCGGTGATTCCGAAGAAATAACAAAAGCAGCAGGTCTTTCATTTTGGACGGAAGAACTAACAACTGAGGAAGACGTGACGGAAACTCTTCCGCACCATACGATAGTAGCAATTACCAATATCAGCGCTACTCCGGCAACAACTAATAATCTTTTTTGAGGATGATTAACTGACTGACGCACTGCCATCATTGATTAACCCCTTCACAATTCTTCAACATTTGTTTATATCTATTTTCCGAACATTTTTACTGAAAAATTTAACTTCACTCATTTAAAAACGAAAACGCGCTCCCAAGAGCGCGCAAATATCAAAATATAAATTTTCGATAATAGGCCTCCACCGCCGGAGGAACACTATTGTCGAATTTACCCAATCCCAATTGAATTCGTTGGGACTCTAACTCGTCATACAAAGGCCTCGCTTTTTTCTCAGCAAGAGCTTTGTCTTCGTCAGTGAGCCGCACCCGTAATTGCGTTTCGAAATGATCCATATTGATACCTCTGCTCGAATAGAAATCTCCCCTTATTTCAGCAACCTTTTTATACGTAAGCGCGTCAATTAATCCAGCCCTTTTAACCTCTTCTGGCGCCGAAAGCGACACCGCTGTAGATATGGAACCGGCCCAAGTTAACGCATAAGATGAATCATAAATTGCCGCCAATCTTAACCAATGTAAACCCGTGTCACCACGCAACTTCACGCCAAGAATAGTCATCGCTTTTACATCATGATTATTTTCAGCTAAGGACTGGAGAGTCATATTGTCGTAAGTATCGTAATCATCTCCTTGCACCGGAAAGGAAACCTTCCCTCTTTCCTGAGCCCATAAATTCAGTTCTTGCATCTGCTCAATGGAGTTTGTCCACTCAAGCTGAATACTAACCGAAGCATCATCACGAACACTCGGACTTGCTTTCGTTGGAAACTCAAGAGACATTGCAGATGTAACGGAGTCAATTTCATTGTCTTGATCAGGAGAAACAATTATATATGGGGGTACTGGCGCAACATCCCTCCAACCAAAAATAATGATCGTTAGTACAAACGTTGCCGCTATGACAGCTAATAATTTTTTTAGAAAATTATGATCCAACTTGGTCTCCGGCATCATCAATTAACCCCTTCGCAATTCTTCAAAATTTGTCTATCTCCATGTGTGGAGCAGTTAGACTGGAACAAATTTATAGCGAGGTGACCAATACAAAAAGCTGTCGCTCTTTTTGAAATGGAATCTAAAAAAATTAACTTAATCCACTTAAAAACGAAAACGCGCTCCTAAGAGCGCGCAAACATCAAAATACAAATTTTTGATAATAAGCCTCAACGGCCGGAGGAACGCTGTTGTCGAATTTACCCAGGCCTAACTGAATTCGCTGAGATTCCAATTCGCTGTACAAGGTCTGAGCTTTTTGCTCCGCAAGCGCTTTGTCATGATCAGATAGACTGATTCCTAGCTTCGATTCATACAGTTTTATATTAATGCCCCTACTTGAATAAAAATCATTTCTCAGCTCCAAAACTTTTTTATATGCGAGAGCTTTGATCAAATTCGCCTTTTTAACCTGCTCGCTTTCAGTTGGATGCAATGCGGCATAACCACTTCCTGCCCATAACAATGCATAAGACGACCCATACACTGCAGCGCGATTTAACCATTTTATACGCTCCTCACCAGACGCTCTGATACCAAGAAAAATCATAGCTTTTAGATCCTGGTTCTTTTCAGCGAGCATCTGTAAAGTGGCATCATCGTATGCGTCGTAAGAATCCCCCGTCCAAGGGGTGGATACATACCCTCGACTACTGGTCCATGCCTCAAACTCCTGCTTCTGCTCTACAGAATCCGTCCACTCCAGAGAGGGATTATCGAAAGACGGGGTAGGCACAGACTCTATCTGCGTACCCACCATGTTTTCAGTATCCGTTGCAGGACGAGTGAGCATCGCGCTTTTCGACGACTTAGTAAACTGCGTTTCTACTAACGAGGGAACAACAGAGATAACGCTATGTCGCCAACCAGTGACGAATAACAAAACAATCGCCATAAACAAACCAGCAACTAACAACAACTTTCTGAAAGTACTAATGTCTTTTATACCTGTCATTGTTTGACACCTTCACAGTTATCAACAACTTTCTGATCTCCCGTTGTGGAGCAGTCTGACTGGAACTGCGCAATTGCAGCGTTAGTTAACTTATCGCATTGAGCACTGGTTGTATATTGAACGGCAGGATACCGAAAAGCGACCTGAAAATATGAACCGTTATATGGAAACTCAGGCGCAAAAGTTCCACCAGTCGGACTACAACTTGCTACGTTATAGTTAACCATGACGGTATTCACCATAGCTTTGCACTTAGCTTGTTCAATCGGGACATTTGTCTTTGTCGAATTGCATTTCGCAACCCTGGCTTGTTGCTGCACCGCCGCCGAATTCTTTTGAGCTTGGGCCTCAGCATAGCCTGGGCCGTAATTCATGCCGCTTCCTGTAGGTGTACTAGGTGTAGTTGAATTGTAAGAAGGATTACCTCCGTTATAGTTAGGCTGAGTGCCATAAACGTGCACTTCTTCTACGTCACCTGCCAGCGCGGCGGAGCTCAAGTATGCAGATAAAGTTAGCATGATTAATCTGATACATTTCCCAGACACTAATTCAATATTGTGAATCATTGTTATTTCCTTAAAGTTAGAATTCACTGCCTTATGACAGTAATATTAGGCTACCAAAAGTATTTTTTGATTGCCACCCGCTTAACTCCTACTGATCGACAACGTACTTAAAAAATGGCGTATACATGTTTTTCGACCACACGTATTGACGAGAAGCGTAATCTTTTTGCAGCCGGCCAATTATGCCCCATGCTTCATCCACGATGACCAAGGTGTATTCCCTCGACGATAAATGAATTAGCCCTTACCCACCTTGGGTAAAGGCTATGCATTATCAGACGCAGGAAAATTGAAATACAGATCGATATCACTACTGGAAAAATTTGTCGCTTAAAGCACGAGCAAATCGATAATTTTCACATCACTTTCAATAAATCTTTCAGATCACTCACATGCCGGCGGCTAATGACCGGACGCATTTCCGTATCAGCAAGTCGCACCTGGTATTGGCCTTGTGTCGTTCGTTCAAGGGCTTCGATGTGTTTAATGGATACTAATGAATTGCGATGGATTCGCACAAACCGCCCGGCAAATTCTTCTTCCAATTCTTTCAGGGTTTCATCCAGCAAATGTTCGCCGTTGCGATGAAACACCGTCACGTATTTGTGATCCGCTAAAAAATAGCGCACATCGTCCAGTGGAATTAATTCCACACCACGCCGCGTTTTTGCGCTGATGTGTGAGCGCTGGGTTTCTTTTTTGGGTGAATTTTTTTGTGCTGCCACACGCTGGATTTTATTGAGCTTGGTGGCCTTTTCCAGCACCTGCAACAACTGCTCGGCCTTGACCGGTTTCAGTAAATATCCCACCGCATTAGTGCCGAATGCATCCAACGCATATTGATCGTACGCGGTGCAAAAAATAATTGCCGGCGGATCTTCCAATATCGCAATGTCACGCGCGAGCGAAAGGCCATCGCGACCCGGCATTTGTATATCCAGCAAAACAATATCCGGATCCTGCGCGGTGATAGCCTTCATAGCCTCGTCGGCACCGTCCGCTTCCGCGACGACACTGAAGCCCTCAATTTTTTCCACCATGCGCGCCAGACGTTGCCGTGCAAGGAGTTCATCATCAACGATTAACACATCCATAATTATTTTCTCTGCGGATGATTAGGATTTATTTTTTATCACCCGGCTCTCACACCGTCAGGGGACAAAAAATATAAGTTGTAAATACGCCGTTTTCTGCACTACTGGACAAACGTGCTGCCCCCCCAAAATGTGCGGTTAAACGGCGACGGATATTATCCAGTGCCATGCGGTTATGGCGCTGGGAATGCTCGTGGTTTTGCGAATTTCTTTTTACCAACACATACGGGTTACTAATAACAATGCTTAATTGCTTATCGTTTTGCGAAACCTTGATGGTAATTTTTCCACCTTTAGGCATGGGCTCCACACCATGGAAAATCGCGTTCTCCACCAACGGCTGCAACATCAAACTGGGAATGTGCACTTCATGATTGTAGCTACCTATTTGCCAATCCACCTGCAAACGCCGCCCCAACCGCAGCTGTTCAATTTCCAGGTAGTGTTTACACAAGGTGAGTTCGCGCTCGAGGGGAATCAACGTCGGCTCAGCAAGGCTTGCGCGGAACAATTCCGATAAATCCTCCACCACCCGTTCGGCAGTATCCGGATCGCTACTGATTAAACTCGCAATCGCGTTCATAGCGTTAAAAAGGAAATGCGGGCGAATGCGCGATTGCAATGCCTGGATGCGCGCTTGCATTTCTGCCTGCTGCTGGTTGCGCAATTGCTGCTGCAAATACAAGTAACGCAGCAATATGCCGGAAAGGATGGCCGCAATTACCAGGTTGTTCAGTAATTGCCAGTAATCAAATTCGAACTGCTGGTGCTCCGCAAAAGCCAGGCCACTCGCGCCATAAATAATCCACTGCCCTATCGCCGATAACCCCAGGGTAATCAATAACACCAGCACATAACTCGCCGTTCCTGCTTGTACCTGGGTCTGGCGCCCCAGCCAGAAACGCATGCGGCACAGGGCAATCGCACTGAACAGCACAATCCATTGCACTTGTACCGAGATCAACGCAAGCTTGTCCCAGCTGAAATGTTGCAAGCCTGAAGACGCGCTGATGGTCAGCAGCAGCGCCAGCAGTTCCGCCACCAGAACCAGCAGGAACACTGCCTGGCTATTGCATAAATCCGGCAAGAAGGGGTTGATCGGCTCGCGCGGTTCAGCGCGGGTGTTTTTGACCCTGGGTGCAGGCATAGATCCTCAATTGTTTTTGTTTAATTACCCTTTGCACAGGTATGACGTTATTTGCACGACTTATGAACGGCACCTTGGCTATAATGCGCGGCCTGCGGCACCACGGCAGTTTTATCCGCTGGATGCGAATCTTAGCCTAGCTGCGCCTGCCATCTCTTTCATTATTTTTTAGTTTGTGGACATTTCCTCATGAGCCAGAATGACCAGCCCATCAAACCCTGGGGCGGCCGCTTTAGCGAAGCGACCGATGCTTTTGTTGAGCGCTTTACCGCGTCTATCGGTTTCGATTATCGCCTCTACCACCACGATATCAACGGCTCTATCGCCCATGCGACCATGCTCGCCAAAGTCGGCGTACTGACTGAAGCAGAGCGCGACCAAATCATCACCGGGTTGGAAGAAATTCGCGCAGAAATCGTCGCGGGCACATTTACCTGGTCAGTCAGCCTGGAAGATGTGCACATGAACATCGAAGCACTGCTTACCCAGCGCATCGGTATCACCGGTAAGAAACTACATACCGGCCGCTCGCGCAACGATCAAGTAGCTACCGATATTCGTTTATATATGCGCGACGAAATTGATGCGATTGCCAAGGAACTCACGCGCCTGCAACAGGGCATGCTCGGATTGGCGGAAGCGCATGCGGAAACCATCATGCCCGGTTTTACGCATTTACAAACCGCGCAGCCAGTTACCTTTGGTCACCACTTGCTGGCCTGGTTTGAAATGTTGCAACGTGACTATGGCCGGTTGATTGACTGCCGCAAGCGGATGAACTATTTGCCCCTGGGTGCCGCTGCGCTGGCGGGTACGACTTACCCCATCGACCGCGCTTACACAGCACAGCTGCTTGGCTTTGAAGCCCCCACGGAAAACTCGCTCGATTCCGTGAGCGACCGCGACTTCGCCATCGAATTCTGCGCCTTCGCCAGCATCCTGTTGACCCACCTCTCACGCATGAGTGAAGAACTGGTGCTTTGGACTTCATCACAGTTCAAATTCATTGACCTGCCCGACCGCTTCTGCACCGGCTCTTCCATCATGCCGCAAAAGAAAAATCCCGATGTCCCTGAACTGGTGCGCGGAAAAACCGGCCGTGTAAATGGCCATTTGATTGCACTGTTAACGCTGATGAAATCCCAACCATTGGCCTACAACAAAGACAACCAGGAAGACAAAGAGCCGGTGTTCGATGCCATCGACACCGTAAAAGATTGCCTGCGTGCGTTCGCCGATATGGTTCCGGCAATCCAACCACGCAAAGCAGAAATGTATGAAGCGGCCAAGCGTGGCTTCTCCACCGCAACCGACCTTGCGGATTACCTGGTACGTAAAGGGGTTCCGTTCCGCGATGCGCACGAGATTGTGGGCAAGTCGGTTGCTTACGGTGTGCAAACCAACAAAGATCTGTCAGAGATGAGCCTGGAAGAATTGCAACAATTCTCAACGGTGATCGAAGCCAACGTATTCAAAGTGCTGACATTGGAAGGCTCTGTGGCCGCGCGTAACCATATTGGCGGTACCGCACCCGTGCAAGTAAAAGCGGCGGTTGAGCGCGCTAAAGCAAGCTTGAGCGCACGCACATAACCTCACGCGAAACACGCTTTTCCAGCAAACATTGCTGAGCGTCGGCGCCGCATTTTCTCCAGAAGATGCGGCGTTTTCATTTATATCAATGAATCAATTGATAACCGGGCAGTAACTCCATTTCCCTCGTTTTCTACTTCCTCCTCAAACCGACACCTCGTTCGTCGCCTTGTGGCGCAAAACATTGCACTTTTTAATTTTGTCGCTGGTATTTGCACTGTAGTCGACTAGGCTAGGGTTCTGGCAGTTTATTTTTTGGCCAAGCATTACGGGAGCCTACTAATAAAAGGTATGGGTAAAAAAACGTTGCATTCAGGAGATTCTGAAGAAGCACTGGCAGCCAAAATTCAGCTGCTGGAGGAGGAACTCGCCTCCCTGAAACAAAACCTGCAAGCCAAACATGCCATTAACCAATTAAGGGCCAGCGCCCAAAATCCCAACGCCGATTCAGAACAGGATGCGCCTGGCCCCTTGAATAAAACCGGCGGTGCCATCTTCGATGAAACCTGGGTACAGGAAACACTTCGCTACCTGGTAAAACAGCAACATCCCCACAGCATCCAGCAAGTGTTGCGCAAAGTCGGTAACTTGCTGGGGTTACGCGAAACAGCCCTGTGGCGATGGGATAGCCAGGGTGCAGAACTCAGCCTCCTTAACCAATGGTGCGCCGCCGATTTTCCCGATACCGCACGCGTCCGTTTGCAGGCACCGGACTGGTTGCGCTTTTGCCTGCTTGTTGATTCCACCGAATTGCGGCAACTACAGGCAAACCAAGCATTGATATTAACTGCCACGGACCATGATCTGGCGCGCCTCACGCAACCGTTGCGACAACTGGGTATTTTCAATAGTTTGATTATTCCGCTCACGGAACAAAATCAGGTACGCGGGCTGATGTGTTTGCATCGCGACAATCCCTGCACCTGGCACCCGCAAGACACCAAAGCCCTGGGTAGTTTGCTCAGCTGGTTATTTCGATTCATGCAACAACACGAACAATTGCGTTTGATGAGTGACCGTGACACCCGCCATCAATATGCGATGGAGGCCAGCAACGATGGCATTTGGGATTGGAACTTACTCACCAACAAAATTTATTTCAGCCGCAGTTATTTGCGCATGCTGGGCTATGACTACGAAGACTTGCCGGGTAATTTAAAAACATTGCAGGATTATTTTGTCCATCCGGAAGATGTGGATAACATGCTGCACGAATACCAGGCTGCCATCGACCACAAACAGGATCAACTGCAATTGCAATTCCGGTTGTTGCATCGCGACGGTCATATCATCTGGGTAAATTCAAAGGCAAAATTTTTCGAGCCAGACCATCAGGGACGCCCGACCCGTTGCGTGGGTGTTAACACCGATATCACCGATTTTATGAATTCGCGCGATGAATTGCTCAATGCCAAGGCGCAAGCAGACCTGGCCAGCAAAACCAAGAGCGAATTCCTCGCACGCGTAAGCCACGAAATCCGTACACCAATGAATGCCATTATTGGTATAGGCTATTTGATGCAGGACACGCCGCTGGATGAACAGCAACAAAGTTATTTAACCAGTATTAATTCCGCTGCGGATTCACTGTTGCAAATCATCAACCAACTGCTCGACTTTTCTAAAATTGAAGCGGGGCGGGTTATCCTGGAATATGCACACTTCGATCTGGATCAATTATTCGAAAAAATTTCGCGCCTCTTTGAAATCAGCGCACTGCACCGTTCAGTGGAAATTGTTTACGACATCAAAGCCGATGTGCCGCGTTTTTTGCGCGGGGATGCATCGCGACTTAGCCAAATTCTCAGCCATTTAATCAGCAACGCGTTTCAATATTCCAACACCAACCAGGTAATAGTGCGTGTACGCCGCGTACCACAAACCAACAAGCAAGTTGTTTTGCAATTCAGCGTTGAAGATTCCGGTTTGGGAATGACAACAGAAAAACTGGCGCATATCCGCGAGCGGCTGGTGTTCAACAAATACCATGCAGACACAGAAAAAAATTCCTACGGCCTCGGCATTTGCAGCCACCTTGTCCATTTGATGCAAGGCAATTTCCAAATAGACTCGCAATTGAACCAGGGGTGCAAAGTAACATTCAGCGCGGCGTTCGAACATAGCCACCTCGGCGAGAAAACCCTGGTGAACCATCCACGTGATTTAAATAATATTCGTGTGTTAATTGTGGATGACAATACAATTGCACGCACTATTATTGCCAGTACTGCGCGCAGTATTCATTTACAAGTTGATGAAATTGACAATCCGTTCAGTGCTATTGAACGTATTCGCCAGGCAGATAATTTGGGGCAACCCTATCATTTCATATTGCTCGATTACCGTATGCCTAATATGAACGGGTTGCAGCTGACCGGTTTAATCAAATCCGATAACAGCTTGAAACAGAAACCGCAGGTATTTTTAATTTCCGCTTACCATCGCGATGAAATTTCCAGTGCTGATCCCAATGCTATTCTCGTGGATGAATTCTTAAGCAAACCTGTAAGCGAATCACGCTTGTTCGATGCTATCAGCCAGGCTATTGGACGTGAACATTTCTTGCGACAAATTAGCCCTGAAGTAAAACCTGATGCAGAATCTCTGGAAATACTGGATAGCACACGGATGCTGATCGTTGAAGACAATCTGGTCAATCAACAAGTTATTCGCGGCATTCTCAAGAAAAAAAATATTCACACCACTATTGCCGGAAATGGCATCGAAGCCCTGCAAATTCTGGAAAACACCAACGAAGCGTTCGATGCAATCCTGATGGATCTGGAAATGCCGGAAATGGATGGTTTGGAAGCCACACGTCGTATTCGTGCCGGGCAACTGCGCAATACCAATCAACACCAGGATATTCCAATTATCGCCGTCACGGCACAAGCCATGCGTGGCGACCGGGAGCGATGCCTCGCACTAGGGATGAATGGCTACCTTTCCAAACCGGTAAATCCGGAGTTGCTCTACAATACGCTGGCCGATATTTTGCGTAAGAAAAAAACAACGAACGGAAACTTGCAGCGTTAATGACAGGGCTAATGCGGGGCAACCAAGGTTCATGCAATCCAAGCTGACTTCATCGCGACCTATCGATATTCACAATATCGATGACGGCATTGATCGAAAATTATTAACGCAACTCAAGCACCGCTTTCTCGATTTGAATCGCGTGCGGTATGAACGCACTTGCGCCGCCTTATCTGAACGCCAGCAACACTTTCTACAGCTGCTGCCATTGTTGTTCCATGTTAATCACCCCATGTTACCGGGCTACTCCTCACCCGCTGCACCCGCTGGCATTCACCACTACCAACCTGACGATGAAGAATTGCGCCAGGCAAAAATGTTCGCGCGCAGTTTTCAATACACTCGCGATCTCACCGAAAAAAAATGTGCAATAGATGCATTATTTATTATGGGTAGCGTTGGCACTATCGCCCAAAGTGACGCAAGTGATATGGATATATGGGTGTGCCACAGCCTTGGCGACAATACCGCTGCATTACAAGAACTTGAACACAAATGTGCACTCATCAGCCAATGGGCCGAGCAAACCATTCATTTGGAGGTTCATTGCTTTTTAATGCAGAGCGGTGATTTTTCCCATCTGCACGGACAACAACTGAGTAGCGAAGGTAGCGGCTCTGCACAACATTATTTATTACTGGATGAGTTTTATCGCACCGCACTCTGGCTTGCTGGCAAAGTGCCATTGTGGTGGTTCGTACCCGCCACGCGGGAAGCCGATTACAACACTTACCGCGATAAATTATTAAGCAAACGTTTTATCAAAGCCGATGATGTCATTGATTTTGGCGGCTTGCCGGAAATTCCGGCCAATGAATTTGTGGGCGCGGGTGTGTGGCAACTCTATAAAGGCATTGAGTCACCGTATAAATCCGTTTTGAAATTATTATTGCTAGAAGCCTACGCTAGCAAAATGGCCAACCATGCACTTGATGCGGATACAGAAACAGCTGCGACAACAGATAATAGCGAACCGCTGGCACTAAGCTTCAAGCGCGCCCTATACGCCCAAGCACCGGATGCGAACGCACTTGACCCCTATGTACTGGTGTATCAGCGGTTGGAAAATTATTTATGTTTGCATCACCAATTACTGCGGCTGGAATTGGTGCGACGCTGTTTTTATTTCAAGGCAAACAAAGCGCTTTCACGCAACAGCCGCAGCACGAATAAATCCTGGCAACGTAAATTATTGGAAGAATTGGTGAAAAGTTGGCAATGGTCAACCCATCAATTACACATGCTGGATAACCGTGCTTATTGGAAAGCACCTCATGTAATTAATGAACGGGCATTGTTGGTTAATGAATTAAATCAAAGCTATCGTTTACTCAATGAACTGAATAAACAACAGGGCCAGGAAATTGCCATTAGTAATGACGAGCTGCTTATTTTGGGGCGCAAACTCCACGCGGCCTTTGAGCGTAAAGCAGGAAAAATTGAATGGATCAACCCCGGCATATCCCATGATTTGAGTGAAGAAAGTCTCTGTTGCTTACGCGAACACGGCGATACCGGGGAAAGCTGGCAACTATTGCGCGGTAGCCACCAGGATCACAATCTGCGCAATATTAATGTTGAACCTATTAAACGTTCACGCAGTTTGCTGGAGTTATTACTGTGGTGTCATGCTAACGAAATCCTTACTCATTCGACCAAAATCGATATCGTCAGCAATGGTTTCGCATTAACCGGTTTGCAGAGACAACAATTACTGAGTGCCTTGCAACAATGGCTGCCATTGCCTTTGAAAATTGCTCATCATCAATTCACTCGCCCCGCAGCTATTGAACGCTTGTTGTTCATTATCAATATCGGCGTTGAGCCCCAAGCCGGTTTTCAAAAAAAGGGAATGCAGTTATTGAGCAATCAAAAAGACGCATTTGGCTATAGCGGATTGCGTGAAAACCTGATGCTGAATGCCGACATCATCCAGATCAATTCCTGGGGGGAATTGGTGTGCAGACATTATGCAAGTGATGCATTAATCAATTGCCTGCAACATTATTTTCGTTTGTTGCCGCCAGGAAAAAATTTCAACCTGCCAGAGTTAACGATTCGCTGTTTTAGCGCCCAGGGTTCCAACATAGCCCAACGCCTTACCGAACTCTGGCGCGATTTAATAAATAATTTTTATGCCGGAGGAAAAATTCCCGCTACCCGCTACGTATTGGAGGTGGGTGATGAATATTTTCTGCTGCAATTTTTTCAACAGCAACTACAAATATCCCGCTTTAAACATTACGAAAAATTGTTGGAGAAACTGGGCCAGGCACAATTGGAATACAGTCTCATTGCCATTGATCGCTACGCCCTGCGCGACAAGCCCCTGCGGTGGATTTGCCATACACTCAAGCGCGGTGGCATATACGTGTTTTATCAATTGGAACAAGACAGTGCCAATATTATTCTGGTTGATGAAAAAGGCTCCCTGTTTTGTGCCCGTACGGAATTCCATAACCAGCAAACCTTACTGCGTCCGCTTGTGCAATTTATTCGCGCCGCCATCCAGCGTTTGCATCTGGATGGTGATCACACGGGTAACCTGCCCGATGAGGAGTCAATACATGTGTATGAGCTGACGGGTAATATCAAACTTCAGCAATGTATTGTGGAACCGCGTCAATTGCAACGCGAGATCAGTCAATTACATTTTATTAACATCAAAGCGATTGCCGAAATGGATGGACAAACATTGCGGTTTACGATTTTTTGCGATGAGCAGGAATTTTCCACTCTTGCCTACGGCGATGAATTATTTAAGGCAGTTGCCAGTTATATCGTACGGCGTCGCCAACGTAATGAACGTTATCCCTGTTACATTACTGACCTTGACCTCTCGCTTTGTCGCGACCACATTGCCCAGCAAACCGGGTTGCAATTAGGTCACTATTTGCAACTGAAAACAGACCTTGAAAGACGCTTGAATGCCGCACTCCTACTACTGTAAAAAAATTCCGCAATTCATCAGATAAACACATTATTAATTTTTGTTTATATTCTGATTTCAATTTATTGCTCGGGCATAATCCAACGTGGCGTTAATGCCGCACATCAACCTGAAAAATATTTATAACGATTTAACTTGCGAGCGACAATGATGAAAAATTTTTATGCAACCCTTACTGCGTTATTAATACTACTAAGCCCATGGGCAAACGCAACCACGTTAGTTGGAGCATGGGAACTTGAATATGCCATTTACAAAAACAACAAAGGGGAAGTCATAGCAGAGATTAAAGACAAGAGCACTCGCTCACGTAAAATTTTATCCGATCATCATTTTACCTTTGTAACCTGGGATAACACGGGAAAATTTATCGTGGCTGGCTCTGGAACCTACACACTTGAAAATGGAACCTATACAGAAGTGGTTGATTCCACCTCCGAAGCACGTTTGATGGGGAAGACGTATAAATTCGGATTTGCCTTGAAAGAAGGTATCTGGATTCACAAAGGTATGGAAGATGGCACATTGATTGAAGAACACTGGCGTAAATTACCGTAGTAAGTTGCCTTAATTGTTTCCACCATATTTTAAAGAATAGGCCGAGCGTTATCCGCCGGCCTTGTTAGGCGAATGATTAAAGTTTTCGTCCCAACCGTTTTTCTATTGCTTTCTTTTCCCAGCGAGCTCCCAATCCCATTAAGCTGAGTTTCTCAAACGCGACTAGTCCATGGATCACAACACCAACACCCCACCCGGCCAAACCAAATAGAATAATGTTCATGTCGCCCATGAGTTTAAATACAGCGAGCCCACCGTACACAACAAAAAAAACACTATATACCAGCAGATGATCGTAAAACTCCTTAAGACCTTTTACATAAGCCATCGCTTCCTTTTCATCATCCTTAAGGTTTGCTTCCACATGTTGATGTTGCGCTTGTTCTTGATTCATGGTTTTTTCCTCCGGCATAAAAGTAGAAAGTTCCACTTCAAAAACGGAAGCAAGGGCTTTTGCAGTTTCCAATCCGGGAGTTAAACCACGCTCAATGCGCTGGATGGTACGAACACTCACCCCCACCAACTCAGCCAATTGCTCCTGCGACCAACCGCGTTGTAGCCTCAACTTTTTTACCAGCATTGCATTTCTCCGTTTTATAAAGCCGGATCAGAATTGCGCATTCATCGCCTAAATGACACGAAAGCGACCTGACATTTACCTGACATTCTTTATAAATCAACGATTTATTTCTTTTCGCCATTATAAGAGTAGAAATACCAACTGCTTTTTTTCGTATCCAATGAATCGTATAACGCTTGTGCCTGATTATTATCTTGCGCAGTGAGCCACTGCAAACGGCTTGCACCTTGTGCGATCACATACTCGTGCGCATGCTGTATCAAGGCTTTGCCAACACCTTTTCCACGCGCGTCTGCCAGGGTAAACAAATCATTTAACACACCCACTTTTGCACACAACGATGATGAAAAGGAAAAGTATACCGTCGCAAAACCAACAAGCTTGCCATCCAGACGGTAACCAAATTGGCAACCCAACTCACTCAGCGGCCCAAATTGGGAAAAGAATATTTTGTTTCTTTGATCGCAAATGTCAGCGACTTTGTAAAATTCGAGGTATTGCTTTATTAAGGGAAGGGCTTCATCAATATTATTTTCAGTGATTGCTTCAATCATATTCCTGATCCTTATTACCTGAATAGCGACCTTTCAGCGAGATTAGTGCATAAGTATTCGAAACGCGCCACCGCACGTCAAACCAATAACAGCACCGACAATGACATCAATAATTGTGTGGCGCATTAGTACCAGGCGAGACCAGCCAAGGGCAAAGCCGAGCAACCCCAATATCAAAACCATCCAATAGACCGGCCACACAATACACGCGGCAAAGAAACAAAAGGCGACATGCATTGAAGGTTTCATGTATTGGCGTAACAAATGCGCAACCAGGATGAGTATTGCTGCAATTCCCACTACCAACACAATCCCTTTTTCTGCCTGAAAATAAACAAGCCCAATGACAATTACCAACAACAAAACCATCGCAAAAATATTTAATTCGGATCGCTCTTGTTTACCGGACGCGTCGATATGTGCCCATTGCCCTTTTCGTGTTTTGAAAATGCTGTAGATCATGATGATACCCGCGCAGAGCGTTGCCAATAGGGGAGCAATCCAGAGAACGGAAGTATCTTTGTGACGGTTGCTGGTGATTAATGCGCAAAGCGGCATCACCAACGCAGGGTGACCAAGTACGGATATAAAACGGGCTAACCGGATTTTCACTTTTCCTCCCTTGAACAGCACAAAAAATATGTGTTAGCCCGACCGATATCCGTGCAGCGAAATATTTTCTAACTTAACGCTAATTGAATATTAAAACAGGTTCCATGCTCATCATCCGAGGTGACTGCCATTTGGCCGCGGTGGTGATCAGTGATAATGAAATAGGAATATGACAAGCGTTGCTCCACCGGAAAGTTGGAGGCGCGGTCTGTCATGGTGAAGAAAGGTTGGAAGATGTCCAGTTGCTCATCGTCACTCAGGCTTTTGCCATTGTGTTCCAATTTAACCCAAAGTGAATCGTAGAATTTTCCAATTTCGATATTGATCCAGGGTTTATTGTGTTCATCCCATAATTTCGCGTTGAGCGCATAAAATGCGTTGCGCATCAGACGTACAAACACTTGCTCCAGCTCCGCCGGGTAACAGGGAACTTGTGGAAGTTCATCCGCATAATCGCGGCGAATATTGATGTATTTAAAAGTCAGCCCGTTAACATCGGTAAATAAATCGCTCGCCAACTCAATCGCGCGATCCATAATCGCCGGCACATCCGCCAACTGTTTGCTATCGCGATGCGCGCGTGAGAGATCCAATAAATTGTGTGCAATCGCCGTGGCTTGTTGTGCACTCAAACGAACCGTTTCGACTTCTTGCAATAAAAATTCTTTTATATCGCCCAGTTCCACCGCTTCAATTTCCTGGCGTGCACTGGAGACACGCGCGAAGATGGTATTGATTGGCAAGCTGATGTCGTATGCCATGGCGGAGGCGAGTTCACCCATTGCCGATACTTTGTCGCGTTCGGCCAATTTATTTTCTGCGCTCACTAATTTGGTAACGTCGGAAATTAAAATAACGATGCCGGTATTTTGGTTATCGAGTGGATAAAGGGTGATATCAAAGGTGTATTGGCCACGCTGGGTGTGTTTTAGATTGGTAGTCTCGCCACTCGCCAACACGGCTTGCACCTGCTCCACGGTCAAGGTAATTGCGGCGTAGGCTTCCCATAAGTTTTTTCCAATCACGTCTTTCAGCGGGCGACCGGTAATTTCTTCTGCTTTTTTATTCCACTGGGTAATTTGTAATTGCTGGTTCAATCCGATCAACATCACCGGCATGGAATTTACGATGCTGGCGATATACGCCTCTCGCTCCTGCAATTGCTCGGTGGTTTGTTGCAATACTGCTGTGCGTTGCGCAACGCGCTGTTCAAGGGTGGCTTTAATATCGGTTAGTGCGCGATTCCAACGCACAGCGCGACGATGGGCGCGAAATAAAAAAACCAGCACCACCACCAGGATAATAATCAATACCCCCGCCGAGGTATTGGCAACATACTGCCACTTGGTACTGCCGTCCGGTTCGCGGAATACGGCGAAAATATCAGCATGGGCACCAAAGCTGGTTAATGCCATTGCACAAAAAAGGAGGAGTTGTCTCATGGGGAATCTCACGCGGCCCGGGGCTTGCGCTAACGGAATTATCAGCAAGCAGCCCACATCAAGGGCGCAATTTTACTCGATCACCCCATGCGAGGAACAGATACCAGAGACAACACGAATGAACTACAACAAATTTAATTCAAACAAAAAACCGATTTAATGATCAACCGCAGCGGCGCTTTTTACATGGCGCCATATCGGTCGCTGCTGTTGATGCCGATATCAATTCAAATGCATTGCCTTTTTTAGTGGTCATGCGCAGGGATTTTTTGTACATCCAGGATTCGGTAATCAAGCCATCGCGCACGCGAAAGAGGATGTGCGAGCTGAATTCAAGGAATGCACCTGTCGCTGGTAACCCCATAAATTCTTCGTGGTGATATCCACTGATACGAAATCGCACCAGCACCTGTGAATCGCTGGCAAGGAGCTGTTCAACGCTCCATTGCCGCTCGGCGAACACATCGATAAGATAATTAAAAAAGCCCTGGTATTCCGCACGGCTGGCGGGATCGAACTCCGGAAAACCCCAGCTGCGAATGTGTGCAGCTAATACATTTTCCAGCGACACCGCTGAGCCCGATAAAGCGCTATTGATAAATTGTTTAACCTGTTGGTGATCGTACATAGTGACTCCTTCCCTTGTGGGGACCGTTTAAATGCGCAACCTGTTTGGTAAAACAGACCGCAGTCTGAAACCTTCCATTAAAGTAAGGTCAAGCGCCGGCAAATTATGTCAGTAGCCTTGCAACAGGTTGTCACAATTTGTAACTACCTTGGTCGGCTACTGACGAACTTTATTCACCGGTCGTGGAATTCACTCTTTGAATAAGGTTTTAGTAAGGGCTTTTGGTTGGACGGACAATGATTTCGCTCACATCCACATCGGCAGGCTGCTCGATTGCGTAGACAATCGCACGCGCAATGGCATCGGGTTTTAATGCGATTTGGCGGAACTCACCCATTGCTGCGCGCGCCGCTGGATCAGAAATGGAGTCGGCCAGCTCCGATTCAACCACTCCGGGTGAAATAATGGTGACGCGGATATCACCTCCCAATTGCTCCTGCCGCAAACCTTCCGATATCGCGCGCACGGCATATTTAGTCGCGCAATACACCGCTGCCGTGGGGAACACAGCGTGACCGCCAATGGACGAGATATTGATAAAGTGCCCCTGCCCTTGCACTTTCATTAGCGGCAGACCGGCAGCGATGCCATACAACACGCCTTTGATGTTGACATCGACCATCCGCTCCCATTCATCCACTTTTAATTCCTCCAGTGCGGAAAGTGGCATGACGCCGGCGTTATTCACGATGACATCGACACGTCCGAATTGCTCACGCGCCAAACCGACTAGCGCCTCCACCTGCTCTTTTCGCACAACATCGGTGGCAAGGAACGCTACAGTGCCACCCGCTGCACGGATCTTTTCCGCCAGTTTTTCCAGACGATCCTGACGGCGCGCGCCCAGTACAACGGTGTGTCCTGCTTGCGCCAACGCCAGCGCCGCCGTTTCACCAATCCCACTGCTGGCACCGGTGATTACGATAATTTTTTTCGTTACAGATTGAAGATTCGACATGATTAAGCTCCTTGTTGGGGCCGGTGAATTCCGTCCCGATGGAACTCACTATAGGTAGCCACACCAAATCGCCGGTAGCCGATTCCTCGCCAATCATTGCCTAAAACTCTAAACAAAACGCCAACGAGTACAACCGGAATTGGCCAACAGTTACACTCTGCACCCTACAAAACAGCGCAATGACGGGCGCTATTGAGGCTTGAGCGGAGGCGGTTATGGACAAATTATTAACAGAATTGGCTGCACGAGCTGGTCGCTTGGCAACGAATGAAGGTATGACGCCCACGGCGTTGAGCTGCTTGCAATTGTATCGCAGCAACCAGTCCACCGAGATCACCCACACAATTTACGAACCTTCAGTTTGTATCATCGCGCAGGGGCAAAAGCAGGCGCGGCTTGGGGATGAAGTGTATAGCTACAATCCGGCCAACTATCTGGTTGCCTCGGTAGACCTGCCCGTGCGGGGGCAAGTTATAGAAGCCAGCTCGGAAATTCCGTACTTATGTATTCGGCTCAGCCTGAAACCACAGCAAATTAGCGAAATGCTGCTGGAGAATCGCCAGTTATTACGGCCGGAAAAAACCCTGCAGCGCGGGCTGTTTGTGAGCAAGGCTAACTATGAATTGCTGGATGCGGTATTGCGGATGGTACGATTGCTGGATTCTCCAAAAGACTTACCCATCCTCGCACCGTTGGCGGAGCGGGAAATCCTTTATCGCCTGTTGCAAGACGAGCAAGCCATCACCCTCCAACAAATTGTCCAGAGCGATAGCCATGCCCAGCAAATTACGCGGGTGATTACTGCACTAAAACGTGATTACCAGAAAAATTGGCGGATTGATGAACTGGCCCAATTAGCCTGCATGAGCAACTCGGCCTTGCATGCACATTTCAAGAGCATCACCAACATGACACCGTTGCAGTTTCAAAAACACTTGCGTTTGCAGGAGGCGCGGCGCCTGCTGTTTAGCGAAAACCTGGATGCAGCAACGGCCAGTCATCGCGTGGGCTATGAAAGCCCATCACAATTTAACCGTGAATATAACCGCTTGTTCGGATTGCCGCCGGTGCGTGACCTGGCGCGTATTCGCAATACCGCGCCAGGCTTGGTGAACGCCTGATTAACGGCAAATTGCGCCGGTAACGCGCGGGGTTTCCGCCGTTGTCCAACGCGGCTTCACTCCGTATACCGTGAAGCTGGTGCGCTGGCCAGGATTAATCTGCAAGTTACTGCTGTTGTGTACCGCCGTGTAAGGATTGCGACCAGAAACACCCGCACCACTCGCATATGTCAGCCAGGTATTAGGCTGGTACTGCCAATTCACCGACCAGCCATTTATCACCTGACTGCCTGTGTTGGTGATGTTAATGCGCGCGGTAAAGTTGCGTGAGCTTTGATTGAGCACCTGATATTCGCAGCGCGCCTGTGCGACAACTGCCGCCGAAGAATTCGCACGACTGCTGGTGGCTACAACAGATGATCGACTACTCGACGACGCTGGAACACTACTGCGCACGGACGATATCGCCGAGGAGACGGCAACGCGCGAGCTTGAACTGATAACCACCTGACTACGAGCCGATGAGCTGGCCGGTACAGAGACAACCGTCGATGAGACGGTTGATGAAGCTACCGATGAACGACTGGATGATGATTGCGCAACAGCGGAGCGGAACGCAGCAATTTCATTTTTTACATTATTGAGTGCAAGGGCGGCATTTGCCTGGTCGGGTTGTCCCGCCGGCACACCACAGGGAGCACCAAGGCAACTTACATCCGGGTTCGAAAATTTGGCTACACGCCCGCTAGCGCGATTGGTGTAGAGCCATGAGTAGGTCATGATGGTGCCAAACAATCCATCAACGCCATGCCCCAAACCGTAAGCATAACGGGATCCGGTGGTGTCGCCTTGCTTACGCGAGTGCGCCAGGCCCATGTTATGCCCAAGTTCATGCGCCATGGTTAATGGTCCGCAATCCGGCCCTACGACATTCCATGCCCAACCGCTGCTCACTGCAAAGTAACCAATACCGCATTCGCCGGTCTGGTGCAGCTGGGTGACAAAGTCGGCACCGTATTGCGCACGCAAATTCACAGCGGTGGTGTTGGTTCGCAGGCTGGTCAAGACTGCATTCATATCAGCACCAGCCTGCTCATGGGGCACAGCACCCGCCAGGCGCAACTGGATATCCACATTGCTGTCCCGGTAGGCATTATTGATCTGCGCCACCCAGTTTTGCATGGCAGCCTCTACCTGCTGGTTAAAGTAATTGGCGCTATGGGAATCATAAAGCACCAATAAATCCACGGTAGCGGCTTGGGCTTTCAGGCCCAACATCAGCGGTAAAGCACCAACAGCAATTATTTGAGTGAGCGATTTGCGCATATCATCCTCTGCGGTTATCAATCATTATTCATCGTGCGGCATGACCATATCGGTCGTGTGCGGATCTTGTTTGAAAAGGGTTTCGCTGGAAGCTATCCACCCCTGGGTATCATTGGCTTGCATCACTACATGCCCCTGCGGGGTATCGATGCCGGCCAGGCTTAAACCGCCACTCTGGGTAATCGTGACGCGCAGGGTTTCATCGCCGCCGAGAACGCGGCCATGCAAGGTAAAACCGCCGGATGCCAGTGCCTCACGACTATCCACTTGCATTTGCAAGCGCATACCCAGTTTTTCCAGCGGCAATTCAAAGGTATCGCCCGGCAACAACACCTCCAGACGCTCGGGATTCATTTCAATAAATTCGCGCCCGTCATTACGCTGGACGTCAGTAAGAGGCAAGTCATCGGCAGCAGCAGCGTTGCGCCATGCAGTGGGCTGGGCCATTAAATCCAGTACTTGCTCGGGGGTAAATTCGCGATAGGGATAGTGTTCGTGCAGCGCCGCCATGCGCGCATCCAGCGTCGGTAATTGGGTATTGTGTGAAACGGCACCGTAGCGTTGTACCAAATGGTCGGGCATTGAAGGAGCTGGTGCGGATTCGGATTTTGGTATGGCCTGGACAGCCGGAGTAGCATCTTTGGATTCGCGTTGAATTTTTCCGCTGGCGGAAAACCCAAAGGGCGATGTTGTGGTACTGGAAAACACATCGCCCCACCAGGATACGCCAACAAACACAATCAAACTGGCTGTTGCCAGTATCACCACCGCAAACGTCTTATTCATCGTTATTGTCTCTCCGGGGCGACCGGCAGTCGCTTAACAGTTCACCGGCCATCACCCAACTACACAGGGAGATGGCTAACGGGTTTGCCCCGACAGAATTCCGATGAGTTTTAACGAGTGCCGCAAGGTTGAAAAATTTATTATTCGTTATTGTGTGGCTATTGTCGGCGAGATGGGTTGCTGAAAAACAAACCAATTTCACATCTTTTTGGTAATAAAAAATAAGTTCTTAGAACTGTGAAACAGGTCGCCAGCAAAGCAAAACTTCATCAAATCGATTTTCTTTACAATTTTTTGCCATCTTGAAATTACAACAAATTCAGAATGCCAAGCAGCTAAAGGTTTTATTTGATTCCAGTTCGCAAAATGCGATACAGGCATATTTATTGCGGGCAAAATTGCTAAACCTTTGCAGCGCAATCACGCGCGTCGTTCTTCAGGAGATTTACTCATGACCACGGATCCATTTCTTCAAGCCGCGATTGAACAAGCGAAACAAGGCCTCGCTAACGGTGGAATTCCAATTGGTTCGGTGTTGGTCATCGATGGTCGCATTGTGGGCCGGGGACACAACCAGCGAGTGCAAAAAAATTCGTGTGTACTGCACGCCGAAATGGATTGCTTGGAAAACGCTGGCCGTCTTGGCGCACGTGATTATCGCCGTGCAATTTTGTACTCCACCTTATCGCCTTGCGACATGTGTAGTGGCACCGTGTTGCTCTACGGCATTCAAAAAGTTGTCATCGGAGAAAACCAAACGTTCAGGGGCCCGGAAGATTATGTGCGCAGTCGCGGTGTTGAATTGGAGATTTACAATAACGCCGAGTGCATTCAATTAATGCGTGATTTTATTGCGCGCCAACCCGAACTCTGGAATGAGGATATAGGTGAATAGTGTGCGTAAATTATTCGCCGGAATATTGCTCATCGCGATGAGCGGTGCATCGACAGTTGTGTATGCAGAGTCTTCTGCGGATTCGCCTTACTCCGCGGCGTATTTAATCGTCGGCATACTCAGCGCACTGTCGCTACTGTGCGCAGCGGGACTACATACCTACCGCGTGAACAGCAAATTGCACAATATGGTTCGATTGATGCGCAGTGTGGATGTGCAACAGCGCAATCACAATCTGGTGTTATCGCAAATTGCCGCCGACGATCCGCTCGATGAAACATTAACCAGCCTGATTCAAGGTGTGGAGAATATCAATCCCGAATTAAAATGCAGCATCATGCTGGTGGACGCTGAACATTACTGCTTCAAATTAATCGCCGCGCCCAGTTTGCCGGATTTTTATCGCGATGCACTCGACGGCCTTACACTCGACCCGACACTCGGTGCATTTGGTGAAGCCATGGCAACAGGCCACCGTGTTATTACCAACGATATCCAAACCCACCCGAATTGGTCGGGCTTTCGCGAAATTGCCGCGCAAGCCAACCTGGCCTCCTGCTGGGCTGAACCGATTATTAACCATGGCAACCAGATGCTGGGTGTCTTTGTTATTTATAAAAATCGTATCGCGCCGCCTGCGCAGAATGAAATTAAATTAATCGAAGAATCTGCTTATCTCGCAGAAATTGCGATTGAGCGAAAATTGTCGTTGGAAGCACTGCGCAAAAGTGAAGAATTGCACCGCATACTGGCACAACATGACAGCCTTACCGGGTTGCCCAATCGCGCATTATTTGAGGATCGCTTACAGCAAGCACTTTACTACTGCAAACGGCACCAACGGGTACTGGCAGTAATGTTGCTGGATCTGGATAAATTCAAACCGGTTAATGATCAATATGGCCACGCCGTTGGCGACGAACTATTGAAGCAAGTTGCCCAACGCCTGCTGGGTTGCGTACGTTCATCCGATACAGTGGCACGCATTGGCGGTGACGAGTTTGTCATTTTGCTGCACCAGATTGATGACCCGGTACAAACCAACGTTGTAGGTGCAAAAATCAATCAGGTTTTGAATCAGCTTTTTTTAATCGGGGATCAACACATTCAAATCGGGTGCAGTATCGGCACAGCATTTTACCCGCAGGACGGTACTGATCCGCGCGAATTAACCCAGGTCGCCGATCAACGGATGTATGCGCAAAAACATCAGGCAATTACTGTCAGCCTCACTGAAAAAGTTTAACCCGCAAAAATCCATCCAATAAAAAAGGGCAACCTGCAACAGGTTGCCCATAAACCGACTCATGAAGCAGTCGAAGAAGAAGGGAAATCAATTACGCCTGGACTTGTACCAGCCCATCGTCGATACGCACAGGAAATATATTTACTTTGTATTCCGGCTTTTCTACACACTCACCAGTACGCAAGTTGTAGTGTTCTTTGTAAAGCGGCGATGCCACAACCACCTCGTCACCTATTGAACCAATAATTCCTCGCGACAGGACATTGGCCTCACCAATAGGATCGTAATTGGACACCGCAAAAACTTCGTTCAACCGACGTGAACGGAAAATCGCAACTTGTTGCTTATTCACTAGCGCACATACGCCGGTGTCGGGTAATAAATCACTTAACTCACACACACTGATCCAGGGTTTTTCGCTCATGGTTCTTCTCACTAAAATGTAATTCGTTGGCTTGAGTTACGCCCTCCTTTAAAGAGGGCGAAAAGGAATTAATCCACCAATTCAACAAACTGGATATTGCTGTTTTTGCGTTCCAGAGCGGTTGCCGGGCGAATTTGTTCACGCTCTACCACATACGCCAAATTTTCATCTTTTGCTTCGCTGTTGATGAAGTGCTTGAAGCGTTTTTGCAATTCTTCATTTTCAACCGTGGTCTTCCACTCGCATTGGTATTGGCTGATGTTGTAATTCATTTGCTCTTCAAGCTCGGCACACAAGCCCAGCTTATCGTCGATCACCACTTTCTTCAGGTAATCCAAACCACCTTCCATGTTTTCCATCCACACCGACGTACGTTGTAAACGGTCTGCCGTGCGAATGTAGAACATCATGACGCGGTCAATATATTTAATCAGGGTGACATCATCCAAGCCGGTGGCAAACAAATCGGCGTGACGAGGACGCATGCCGCCGTTACCGCACACATACAAACTCCAACCGGTTTCCGTGGCGATTACACCGAAATCTTTTGATTGCGCTTCCGCACATTCACGGGTACAACCCGATACGGCAAATTTCATTTTGTGTGGTGAGCGCACACCTTTGTAACGGTTTTCCAAAATGATCGCCATGCCAACAGAATCCAATACGCCATAGCGACACCAGGTAGAGCCTACGCAGGATTTAACGGTACGCAATGATTTACCGTATGCGTGACCTGTTTCAAAACCGGCATCGACCAATTTTTTCCAAATCGCTGGCAACTGATGCAACTGGGCACCGAACAAATCGATACGCTGACCGCCAGTGATTTTGGTGTAGAGCTTGTACTCTTTCGCCACTTCACCCAGCACAATTAATTTTTCCGGAGTAATTTCACCGCCGGCAATACGTGGCACGATTGAGTAAGTGCCATCTTTTTGCATATTGCCAAGGAAAATATCGTTAGTGTCTTGCAGGCCGATATGCTTTTTATCCAAAACATATTCATTCCAGAATCCGGCAAGAATAGAACCCACTGCTGGCTTACAAATATCGCAACCCAAACCGTGACCGTGTGTATCCAATAATTCATCAAACGTTTTTATTTGCTTGATGCGCACAATATCCGCCAATTCCTGACGCGAGTGCGGGAAGTGCTCACAAATATGGTTGCTCACTTCCACACCGAGCTTTTTCAACTCGGAATCCATCACTTGTTTGGCCAATGCGGAACAACCACCACAACCGGTAGATGCTTTGGTGATCGCTTTAATATCACCCATAGTGCGTGCGCCATCTTGCACCGCACAACAAATTGCACCTTTGCTGACATCGTAACAAGAACACACACACGCAGATTCAGGCAGAGCATCCACACCAATTGCTGCACCACCACCTTCAACGTTGGGCAGGATTAAACAATTTGGATCTTCCGGCAGATCCATACCATTTACACACATGGATTGCAGCGTGCCGTAAGCGTCTACATCACCTACCAATACTGCACCTAATAATTTTTTGTTGTCTGCCGAAACGATAATGCGTTTGTAAACTTCTTCTACATCATTGCTATAGGTGTAGCTGAGTGAACCGGGCGTGTTGCCATGTGCATCGCCAACCGACGCCACATCAACACCAAGCAATTTTAATTTGGTGCTCATATCAGCACCCATAAATTGATCGTTACCACCCGTGATGTGCGACACAGCCACTTTCGCCATTTGATAACCAGGAGCAACCAGACCGTAAATGCGATTATTCCACAGCGCACACTCACCAATTGCGTAAACATCTTTAATGGTAGTTTGGCAATTGTTATCCACCACAATGCCACCACGCTCACCCAAACCGATACCGCATTTGCGCGCGAGTTCATCTTGCGGGCGGATACCGGCAGAGAACAAAATCATATCGGTTTCCAAATGACTGCCATCCGCAAAATTCATGCGGTAGCGCGATTCAGTACCGGCAACAATTTCATTGGTTGCTTTCTGCGTGTGAACACGTACGCCGATTGCTTCAATTTTGCGACGCAATAATTTACCGCCGCCTTCATCCAGCTGCACTGCCATCAAACGCGGCGCAAATTCCACGACGTGCGTTTCAAGGCCCGCAGCTTTTAATGCAGCCGCGGCTTCCAAACCTAATAAACCACCGCCCACCACAACACCTATTTTGCTTTGTTGTGCAGACGCGGTAATACGCTCCAAATCTTCAATCGTGCGATAGACGAGACAGTGCTCACCATTATTGCCAGGAATGGGCGGAACAAACGGGAATGAACCGGTAGCCAGAATTAATTTGTCGTAAGCCTCACGACGACCGGATGCAGTAATGATTTCCCTGTTGTCGAAATCCAGGTCCACCACTTTATCGCTCAGGATATATTGCACACCTTTTTCGTTGTAATAATCTGTACTGGTCAGCATCAGATCGTCGGCTGTTGAGCCGGAAAAATATTTGGAGAGTTGTACGCGGTCGTACGCGAGGCGAGGCTCTTCCGAAAAGGTGATTACCTGATACTGATCTTTGTCAGCGTGATTTACCAGATTATCGATAAATTTGTGGCCAACCATGCCATTGCCAACAACAATAACGCGCTTCTTCATATCTGCCTCACGGTCGTAAAATTTTTTGTATTAACTAATTCGAAAATTTAAAACTTGTCCATCACGCCAACATGCATTGCGCTTCAGCAATATGTGCTTGCACGGTGACTTGCAATTTTTCTTTCATGCGAACCACTTCGCCAACAATAATCAGCGCCGGTGATTGCACGTTTTCGCGGAGCACATCCGCGGGAAATTCGTTCAATGTGGAAATAATATTGCGCTGGTCTTTACGGCAACCATTTTCAATAATGGCCACCGGAGTATCAGCGGCTAAACCACCCGCCAATAATCGGGAAGATATTTCATCGGCATTCGTCAAACCCATGTAAAACACCAGGGTGTGTTTTAATTGCGCGAGTGCGTCCCAATGTAAATCAAGGCTTTTTTCGGCATGGCCTGTCACAAAAGTACAACCTTGCGATAAACCACGATGTGTTAATGGAATATCGGCATAGGTGCTGCAACCGGATGCAGAGGTGATACCGGGAATGACATCTGCTTCGATGCCGGCAGTGCGCAACTCCAGCAATTCTTCTCCACCACGACCAAATACAAAGGGATCACCGCCTTTAATACGGCACACATTAAGGCCGAGCTGCGCCTGGCTAACGAGCAGCTGGTTTAAATTTTCCTGAGCAATGCTGTGTTTGTTTTTGGCTTTGCCAACGTAAAAAGCAGGAATATTTTTAGGAAAGAGTGCGCGAATTTCTTCACTCACCAGATAGTCGTAAAAAATGACATCCGCAGAATTGATCGCACGAAGCGCTTTAATGGTAAGCAGCTCTGCATCGCCGGGGCCTGCACCGACTAACCATACTTTTCCATGGCGAGAGCCCGTGTTGTAATCGTCACCTTTTTTTGATTGGCCATCTCCATTGCGCACTTTCAACATTGCAGAAGGAAGTGCTTCTACTTTTGCCTTAAAAAAACCGGGAGCTTTGAGGAGAATGTTCATGGCAACACCTGCGTTTGATTTACGAAGGGGTAACTGCAAGCGCAATGCCACAACATTTTTATTTGGAAGAAAAAAAATTTTTTACATCTGCATCAATTACTTATGATTATCCCGCGCGTCCAAAGCAAGGATCGCGACGCGGATACCATCGCGAGAGGCCACAATTTAATGATTTTTATTGGTGCATCATCGCACCAATCCTAAGCAAAATTGATTTTTAACATTAAGCGATAACGCACCACATAAAAACAAAGTGATGGTGCACAGAGCACCAAAGAAATGCATTTGTTGCTTTTCGTATATTTCGCTTATTGCAAACCTACGACAATAGTCCGTTTTCACACATAATTTACGGCTACCCACATTCATCAGCCAGTGTAAAATTGAAGAAATCACCATTTTGGAACAGGCTTTTTAGCAGTAGATAAGGCAGGGATTGGTTATTTGGCCAGTCATTTGCAATTGCTAACAAAAGCCAGCCTTGTGACTCCTCCAAGGCGCAGTTAGAGTGCCCACTCCCCAGCAGATACCGTTATATGCAACTAACCGATCATTTTGGCCGCATCATCAATTATGTACGCCTGTCCGTCACGGACCGCTGTGACCTGCGTTGCGTCTATTGCATGGCTGAAGAGATGACCTTCCTGCCACGCTCGGAAGTACTGAGCATTGAGGAATTCACCCGACTGGGAAAGGCATTTGTAGACCTTGGCGTAACCAAGTTGCGTATCACCGGCGGTGAACCTCTGGTCCGCAAGGGCACTGTGGAACTAATGCAAAACCTGGGGCAGCTACCTGGCCTGAAGGAGCTTTGCCTTACAACGAACGGCACCCATCTCCCGCAATACGCCCAGGCAATAAAAGATGCCGGGATCAAACGTATCAATATCAGTCTGGATAGCCTTAACCCCGAACGATTCCGCCAACTTACCCGCTTCGGCGATCTGAATCAGGTGTTGGCGGGGATAAAAGCCGCGCAACAGGCTGGGCTGCGCATCAAACTCAATTGCGTTGCACTCAAGAATTACAACGCCGATGAAGTACCAGGGCTCGTGCAATTTGCCGTTAATGAAGGGCTGGATATCAGTTTCATCGAGGAAATGCCCCTTGGGAAAATCAATGAGCACGGCCGCGCGGCTGAATATGTCAGCAGCGACGAGTTGCGCACTCAAATCAACCGCGTTTTCGACTTACAACCAACGATGGATAACAAGGATAACGCCGGCCCATCCCGCTATTGGCAAATCGCCGGGCACCCTTCGCGCATCGGGTTTATATCACCTCACTCCCATAACTTTTGCAGTAGCTGCAATCGCGTGCGCGTCACGGCGACCGGTAAATTGCTCCTGTGTTTAGGCCAGGAAAATAGCGTTGATCTGCGTGAGGTTTTACGAGAAGCAGAAAACCCTGACGCAGAATTGCGTGCACGTATCATCAATGCCATGCACCACAAACCGGAAAAACATCATTTTGATTTACAGGAAGAGCCGCAAATTGTACGGTTTATGAATATGACAGGAGGATAGCCAAATCCCCTGTCCGTTTTTTGCAACGAAGAAAAGCAACACCCAAGCACTAATAGATGACTACTTGCAATATGTGCCCTTCGATTTAATTCACGAATGGTTTTTAAATAGCATGCCCTTTTGAAACGCCGCACGTAACCAAAGGACGAAGCGAGAAAATTATGAGCGCCCAAAAAGAATTTGAACCGTTAAATATTTGCGTACTAACTGTTTCCGATACGCGTAATTTTGAAACCGACACCTCCGGAAAAAAATTACAGGATTTATTAACCGCTGCAGGCCATAAATTACATGACCGTAAATTGGTAATTGATGACATTTACCAAATACGCGCGGTTGTCTCCGGCTGGATTGTGGATTCACAAGCTCAAGTAGTGCTCATTACCGGTGGTACCGGTTTTGCCGGGCGCGATTCTACCGTTGAAGCAATGACACCACTGTTTGATAAAACCGTTGTGGGTTTCGGTGAATTATTTCGTCAGGTTTCTTACGAAGAAATTGGAACTTCAACTATCCAGTCGCGCGCAACAGCCGGACTCGCTAACCGAACATTGATTTTCTGCTTGCCCGGCTCAACCGGAGCATGCAACACCGCATGGGAAAGAATTATTAAAGACCAGCTTGATGCCCGCAACAAGCCGTGCAATTTTGTTGGCCAACTAAGAATCACCCATTAAGCATAACAATATGAGCGAAAAAAAAATTGAATCTGGCGCGCGCCTGAAAATTCAGGCACGCCTGATGGTAGACGACGAAATCGCATTTGGCCCCGGCAAAGCCGATTTACTGGACGCAATTGCCATTACCGGTTCAATCTCCGCAGCTGGAAAATATTTGGGGATGAGCTATCGCCGTACCTGGTTATTAGTAGATGCGATGAATCGCTGTTTTCAACAACCATTAGTGGAAACAGCAACAGGAGGCACACAAGGTGGTGGAACACGTTTAACGGATTACGGAATTGATGTATTAAAACGCTATCGTCGATTACAAACGGATATTCAGCACCTTAGCTCACAGCACTTTCCGGAGTTCAAATCCTTGCTGCGCAAAAAACCCTTACCGCCAACAAGCTAATTAGTTGTCCCTATACAAAGCACCATCACGCACCACAAACCGTTGCGATGCAAGAAACTCCAATTCACTCAGCGCATGCGTTACATAAATCATTGGTATTTTACATTCATCGTAAATGCGCAAAAAGAACGGCAGGATTTGCTGCTTCAATCGTTCATCCAATGCAGACAGAGGCTCATCCAACAGCAATAATTCTGGCGAATACAGCACAGCGCGCCCCAACGCCACACGCTGTTTTTCGCCGCCAGATAATTGTGCGGGTTTGCGCTCTAGCAACCATTCTATTTCCAGCAATTCCACAATAGTGCTGAGTGAAAAGCGGCGCAATTCCGGTTCAATATTGTGGTATCCATATAATAAATTATTGCGCACGGACAAATGTGGCAGTAATTGGCCATCCTGAAATACCAAACCTATGTGGCGCCGATGCGGCGCAAACCATGTGCGTGCTGCGGTATCGCACAAGGTTTTACCATTTAAAATAATCTTGCCCTGTTGCGGTTTTAATAAACCTGCAATAAGCGATAATAATGTACTTTTACCACTGCCAGATGCACCAAGGATGCCGGTGATAGGGGCGCAAAATTGTTGGCTCACTTGCAAGGAAAATTCCTCGCGTCGAAAATAAAGGTCCAACTCAAGCACGACGCACTCCCAGCCAATGTTCAGTGCGGCGAGTTAACAGGTTGCTTAATAGAAGTGAAAAAAACGCGAGCGCTAGACAAATCAAAATCAACCGCATGGCCATGGCATCGCCATCAATCTGGTGCGTCGCGGAATAAATCGCAAGAGGCAAAGTACGAGTTTCACCGGCAATATTTCCCACAAACGTAATCGTTGCGCCAAATTCTCCCAATGAACGACTAAAGACCATTATCGAACCGATTAGTATTCCCGGTAACATTAATGGCAAGGTTACGGTAAGCCATACTTTTAATGGGCTGGCACCCAGGGTGCTCGCCGCAAGTTCAAGACGTCGATCAATCATTTGCACTGATAGCTTTGCTGCTTGAACCATGAGAGGAAATGCAATTACGGCAGAGGCAAGGACAGCACCTTTCCAATTAAACGCAAGTTCAATATTGAAATGTGTTTTTAACCATTGCCCTGCAACACCTTGCGATCCAAATACCACCAGCAATAAATAGCCCGGTACAGTCGGTGGCAACACCATCGGCATAAACAATGCTGCTTCCAATATTGGCTTGGCGATAAATTCCTTGCGCGCCAATACCCAACCAAAAAAAACACCCGGCAAAATACTCAGAAAAGTTGCCCATAAACCAACTTGCGCTGATAAACCCAATACTTGCCATTCCGCATCTGTGAGCATATAAAAATATGAAAATTTGTGAATGATTAACGTGTAACACCAAAACCGTAACGCGCGAAAATCTCCAGGGCTGCGTTTGATTGCAAAAATTGCCAAAAGGCTTGAGCGTCCGGGCCGGCATTTTTGGTTAAACCGCCGGGATACACAATAGGCAAATGGCTTTCCGCTGGAAAACTCGCCACCACACTCACTTTTTTACTCAATTGCGCATCGGTTTTATACACAATACCCAGCGCACATTCGCCGCGCTCTACAAACGCCAATGCTGTGCGCACATCTTCAGTACCCACTAAGCGCGGCTGGACGGAATCCCACCAACCATAAAACGTGAGCGACTGTTTTGCATATTTACCCACGGGAACATAGGCCGGTTCGCCGGTGCATAATTTCCCGTTAAAACGGGCAACCAAATTGGTATCTTTATTTAAACTGATTTCAGGAACGCGATTCGCGGGTGCAATCAACACCAGCTCATTCGTTAACAAATCTACCCGTGTTTTTTCATTTAATAAACGACGTGTTTGCAAATAATCAGCCCAATCCTTATCAGCGGAAATAAACAGGTCCGCAGGCGCTCCATTTTCAATTTGTTTTGCGAGGGTAGACGAGCCCGCAAACGAGGATTTTATCTGGACTTCCGGATGAAGTTGCTGGTAATTCCTCCCCAGCTCGGTGAGCACGTCGGTCAAGCTCGCCGCAGCATACACTTTTACCTCTCCAGCATGTACAAGATTAACAACAAACATAACACCAAACAGAATGCCTGTTTTTAGTGCACTTGATAGTAGTCGCACAGTTTTCTCCCCTATTCATTTTCATCAATCAAATAACACAACCCATATCGCTATATATGTTTGAATATAATGATAGTTAATGTCAACATTCGCGCCGTCAAATCTTCTGGACTTTCTATAAAGGAAAACTTATGAAAATTCATCCATCGATTTTTTGCTTGCTAAGCTCATTGCTCTCCGCAACTGCACTTGCCATGGATATGACGACGGAAATACTTGCACAAAAGGGCATTATCACATTGGAAGAGTATGAAAAAATTCGCAAGGCGCAATCAACACTGGACACTACCGAAGGATTAAAAATTATTACCGCAGATAAAAATTTCTCCGCACAAATTGGCACTATGTTGCAATTGGATATGGCGAGTTACGACAGCGATATAAAAGATTCCTCCGGGCGGGATATTAGCAATTCCGGTTCCGAATTTCGTCGCATACGTTTATACATGAATGGCACCTTCATCACCGATTGGGATTACAAAACTGAAATTGAATTTGTGAATACCACACAACTGATGGATGGTTTTGTTACCTACCGCGGCTTTCAACCTGTGCAACTTACTTTTGGTCACTTCAAAATTCCATTTAGCCAAGAGTCACTTGCGGCTGATAAGGGATTAACATTTATGGAACGCTCATTACCGAATGCATTTTTAAATGCGCGCGCACCAGGGGCAATGATTGCAGCAGGAAAAGATCATTGGAGCAGTGCACTGATGGTGTTTGGTGAACAACTTTCCAGCACAGCGACGGCGGTGAGTGATGAAGGTAGCGGAGCCAGTATGCGTTTTACCTGGGCTCCGTGGATTGGCCCCGGCGCCAATCTACATTTGGGAGCAGCTGCCAGTGTGCGGGTACCCTCGCAAAATAACACTAGCCTTAATACCACACCGGTTACCTATACAGATGCGATTCGCCTGCGCGCAAAACCGGAATCCAACATTATTGAAACGCGTTTGATTGATACCGGTAATATTAGTGACGTGAACAAAACACAGCTCTGGGGGCTTGAGCTTGCAGGCAGTATTAACACGTTAGGATTTAATGCCGAATATATCAACACCACAATTCAACGCGATAAAGGTCGCCATGATCTGGATTTTTCCGGCTGGTATGCGCAAACGAGTTGGGCATTTACCGGCGAACAACGCACCTATAAAGGCGATAAAGGTTTGTACGATGGCATTAAACCGGCAAAGCCGGTTGGTCAGGGTGGCAATGGCGCCTGGGAATTGGCATTACGCATTTCCGAACTCAATTTAAGTGATGGCAATTTGTTATTACGCAACAATCAATGGACTCCGGAAATAAACGGAGGGAAAGAGCAAAATGCAACACTTGCGCTTAACTGGTATTTGAATAGCTATTTGCGCACTAGCATTAATTACATCCATGTGACGGAGTTAACAGGAGGAAATTATGCAGATAAAAATTTGGACGCCATTCAAATGCGAATGCAATTAGCCTTCTAAAATTAATCGCAAAGCAACCTATTATCTCTACCCGAAAATTTAATAAAGACATAAAAACTCTGTTAAACAGAGCGAGTATTATTTTTCAAAAAATACGCGAGACAGTAATTATTTGATTGGCTATTACCAGTCAAATAATTACTGCACCAAACCAACATTAATAATGAACAGGTAGGCGACGTAACATTGCCTGGCGTGCATTAATAAGTTCTTTGTATGTTTGGATCATAGTGAAGTTTACTTGATTGCCGTTGAGCTTTAATTCGGCCAGTTGGCGCTCATAATCAGAAATTTCACGTAATAATTTATCACGCAATAAATCAGACCGACTGGTATTGAAATCAGCTTTTAAATTTTTGTTTTGCTTTCTCATTAATAACACTCCCTAAGAATCTGTGACAGAAACAATGCGTTTAATTGGTGGGAATTTGAATTTGATTACAGAGCCGATGTGCAGAAACATTTCTGTAATTGAAAGACTAGACCAGATCAAACAGCACAAGTGCCACAGAAATTAGAACATTTTCTTCTCGGAGGCCTATAACCTGGTTATAAATCCAACAGCTTTGCCGCTAGTCTGATTGAAGAAAATGGTATGAAAATGACACCCATCGACACGGAGCGTAAATCTAGCTAACTAACTCGTCTAAGCCGAGCAGCCATTCCCAACAAAAACTTTTATCGCCCAACGCGTAAAAATGGGGATTCAGTAGATCTTCGTTGAGGTTGTAACGCAGGGAGGTGAGTTCACGGCTGGCATTCACTTTGGTATAAACCACTCGCCCGCCTGCTGCTTCCAACACCGCTTGTGCGGCAGCAGTATCCCATTCAGAAGTAGGTGCGAGGCGCGGATAAAAATCCGCCTTGCCTTCAGCAATAACGCAGAATTTCAACGAACTTCCGGCATTGGTGCTTTCAATAGGGCCTGTCCAATGGGTTTTGATGGTTTCCAACAGATCGACAGTAGCCTGGGTGCCATGGCGATGGCTCAGTAACACCGTCAGTGCCTGGTGCTGCGTGTAGCGCTCACTCATACTGCGCACTTGTATCCGCTGCGGGTCTTGTCCTTTCAGGTATTTCCAGGCTCCAAGGCTTGCCGTATTGCTAGCATCCTGAACACCCACATAAGTAACATCCGTGGCAGGGACATGGACAACCCCAAGGATCGGGCGATTATGTTGCACCAACGCGATATTGACCGTGAACTCGCCATTGCCGGCAATAAATTCTTTAGTGCCATCCAACGGATCAACCAACCAAAAGTTTTCCCACAAACTGCGGTCAGCAAATTCCGGAATCTCGCCTTCCTCGGAAATAATGGGCAGCGCCAACAAGCGTGGCAGCTCGGCGGCGATCAAATTATTCGCCGCCAAATCAGCGGCTGTTAGCGGCGATTCATCACTTTTTTGCGCAATCTGGTAACTATCTTTGTTGATATAAATCGCCATGATTGCCTCTCCTGCACGACGGGCCAGGTCAACCAAGCGGGCGATATGCTCCGGAGTAATCGGATGAGACATAACGTTTATTTCCTAATTCGCAGAATCGACAAGGCGACCGGCTAACCATTCGCGCGCCATAAAAAGCGCTGCAATGCTGCGCCCCTCGCTGACATCCGGGCGGGCGATCAGTTGCACCAAATCTGCCAGCGGATAGGGAACGACCTCTATAGGCTCCGGTTCGTCTCCCTGCAAACGCTCCGGGTACAAATCCCAGGCAACGACAACATTAATGCCGTGCTCCATATAGGACGGGGATAAGTGGATGCGCTTCAGGAACTTTAACTGGCGGGCACCGTAACCAACCTCTTCCTTCAACTCGCGATTAGCGGCATCCAGCAAAGTCTCCCCCTGATCAATCGCACCTTTGGGCAGGGCGAGGTGGTAATCCTCTAATCCGGCCGCATATTCACGTACTAAAAGCACCGTATCGGCATCCAGCAGGGGTACAATAAGCACTGCACCGGGCCCACCGGAACATAGTTTTTCGTAGGTACGCTCTTCGCCATTACTGAAACGAAGGTGGATTTCGTCGGCACGAAACAGCCGGCTGCGCGCTACCGTGGCGCGTTTTAAAATACTGGGCTTGACAGGCATAGGATGTCTTCAGGCTAAGCAAATCGTGGTAGAGATGATTTTATGATTAATTGGGACTTAATAGATACAGTCATGTTGGATATGGACGGCACTTTATTGGATCTCCATTTCGACAACCATTTCTGGCTCGATCATTTGCCATTGCGCTATGCGCAAATTCACAACGTTGATTTAGCCGCAGCACACCAAAAATTGAGTTCAGATATCCGCCAGTATGAAGGCACATTGCAATGGTATTGCCTGGAGTTTTGGTCCAACGCGCTGGATGTAGACATTCGCAGTTTGAAAGAAGAAGTAAAACACAAAATCCAGATACGCCCTTTCGTCGGTGACTTTTTAACCCGGTTGCGTTTGTTGGGAAAAAAAGTCTTGCTGGTCACCAACGCACACCCGCAGAGCTTGTCATTGAAAATGGAGGTAACGCAAATTGATCAATGGCTGGACGTCATTATTTCTTCGCATCAATTTAGCGAGCCAAAAGAATCACAAAAATTCTGGCAACAATTGCAGGCGACTGAACATTTTGATCCGGAGCGTACATTATTTATCGACGATACAGCGCGCATCCTCGATTCAGCAAACATGTTCGGCATTAAATATTTATTGGGCATTCACCAACCAGACAGCCAAATAGAACGACGCATGGAGCAATACCCGGCGATCCATCATTTTGATGAAATTATGCCACCACTCAAAAATAATGCGGTGCCAGACCATGAGTAAGCAACAACACTCAGAAGAAATCGATGATGATAAAGTGCGCATCGATAAATGGTTGTGGGCCGCGCGTTTTTTTAAAACCCGCAACCTTGCCAAAGAGGCCATTGACGGCGGCAAAGTCCATTGCGATGGCCAACGAGTCAAACCCAGTAAAGAGGCTACGGTCGGGCTGGAATTAACCATCCGCCAACACTGGGATGAGAAAACCATCATTATCAAAGCACTATCAGACCAGCGCCGCGGTGCACCTGAAGCGGCACTTTTGTATGAAGAAACAGAAGCAAGCAAGGAATTACGCGAAAAACGCGCCGCTGAGCGCAAAGCTGGATTAGGTGCATTTATTATTAGCGACCATCGCCCCAACAAAAAAGAACGCCGGCAAATTCATCGCTTCCAGCGTGTGAATTTATTAGGCAATGATGATTAACACTTGTCATTTTAAAAATGATGTTGTACTGCACAGATCAAAAAATATTTACCATGAGATTTCTAACCAATGCCTAGCAATGATTTACTCCACCGTTTTTTGTTTGACGACTGCGATGTGCGCGGTG
Source organism: Cellvibrio sp. (assembly GCA_035490715.1). Taxonomy (GTDB): domain Bacteria; phylum Pseudomonadota; class Gammaproteobacteria; order Pseudomonadales; family Cellvibrionaceae; genus Cellvibrio. Next base: position 25,705 of record DATJLF010000061.1, on the reverse strand, counting down.
AAATTGTTACCCTTAACGATAGCTACCGCGAAGTGCTCAGCCATAACCAGCATGTTCCCGCCATTCGTCGTTTGCTGGGCGAATTCCTTGCAGCCGTGGGTTTGCTATCCAGCACACTCAAATTTGATGGCCGAATTATTTTACAAGCACGTGGTGATGGTCCTATCGCCACCATAATGGCCGAATGTAATCACCATAATAGTTTGCGCGGCATCGTGCGAACCAATGACGATATCGATCTATCCGAAACCCTTGCACTGCATGGGAATATGCAACAGCTGTTGGGCAACGGTGTTTTGGTTATCAGCATTGAACCGCAGCGCACTGAAAATTTTGAAGGAAAACTGGAGCGCTATCAGGGAATAGTGCCTATGGATGCAGAAAATCTTGCAGGGTGCCTTGAACATTATTTTCAACAATCCGAACAGCTGGCAACACGCCTTTGGTTCGCCGCTGATGATGCTTATGCGACCGGCTTTTTAATCCAGGCATTACCGCAACAACTCAATACCAACCCTGAAGACAATCGCGATAAATGGGACACCATCATCGCCCTCGCTGAAACTATTACACGAGAAGAATTGTTGGAGTTGGATCATCCCACGCTGCTCTACCGTTTATTCAATGAGCATCCCGTGCGGCTATTTGAACCAAAATCATTACACTTCGCATGCAGCTGCTCCAAAGAGCGTTGCGCCAGCGCCCTGTTAACCATTGGCGCAGATGAAGTGGAAGGGTTATTAATTGAGCGCGGCGGAATCGATATCGACTGCCAGTTCTGCAACCAACATTATCGTTTTGCTGCCGATGAAGTGCGAAAATTATTAGGCGGGAATGTATTGCATTAAATATCGTCGCCTCTCGGCTCCGGTAGAGAAACGAGAGGCGGCAAATGAAAAAACTACAGAGGTCTTAGCATTTCTTCGTAAAATTTCATTACTTCATCTGGAACTGTATTATCAAAATCATCCAAGCCTAAACGCTTTCTTTGCTGAGATAACTCTTCGTATATCTCTTTCGCCATACCAGCAATTAACGCATTGTCCTGAGAATTGAGCTCAATCTGATACTGTTTTGTATAATAATCTCTCATTTGAATTTTAGGCCACCAGTCCCCCCTTATTTCAGCTGCTTCCTGGTAGGCCAAGATCTCAAACAACGCCATTTTTTTATCTTCAACAGTTTTTACCGTATCACGTTTATCCAAATCTTGAATTGTTGATAACCTCGACAATGCTTCTGTCGATCCATATACCGCAGCCCGAATTAAGATGGATTTTCTTTCCAGCAAATTTCCAGCTCGTTCAGATAGAACGTGCATAGCACGAAGATCTCCATCATCGCTCAATTTGGTCAAAGTTTCGTTATCGTAATTTTTATATTCACTATACGCGTCAGGTCCATAAAAGCTGTAGTTTCCACGGGCAGCAAACCACGACTTAATTTTTTCCGCAGTAGCCGCATCCCCCATAGGAGACCAACGATCAACACTATTGCTTGATCCACTACTTTTCTTGTCAAGTGAGCGTTCATTGATGATTAATGGTTTATTCGAAGAGCTTAATTCATCGAATGTAGATTTGATTTCAACATTATTACTAGATGGTGAAATTTCACTATTACTGAGAATAAATAACACCAAAAGACACCCAACGATAATAAATACACCATATATAAGATATTTAGACCTCATAGATCCATCCCTATTAAGCTCATTAGCCACAACAATCATTGATCAATTCGATATAGCTACAGAAAACCCTTAAGAAAATTAAGAGTTTTCTGAAGATATTTTTAATTTTCAAACTATCTCAGCACACTCTTTTCAACATTCCTAATTCACATCACTACAATGTGAAATTAAAGCTGCTTGATATTTACTACCACCTGCATCACATCTTGCAATAGTGGCCTCCAAAGCAAATCCAGCATCCTCTCTACAATTAGGGCCTGGTTCAATAGTCTGAGAATAGCCAGCTTCAAATATATCCTTTACAGATAACCCCACGTTCCATGTTTGTGATGTAACACCCGAACACTTTGTCGCAACAAAATAACCATGAAAACTCTTTGCCATTGATGTGCACGAATCTACTGCACTCTTTATCTTAGAGGGATACTCCTTACAAAACTTCACGTGCTGCTCCCTCTCGATTTCTTCAGGTGTTTTCACTACTGGTTGCGGCGTCCCTACCGTTACCATCGGCGGCGGTGTCCATAAAAGCGAATTGGCACCCCTTGATTTACATGGGAGTCAGACGAATTATCGATTCAAATAAACATATCCAACACCAAAACCCCCATTAGCCCTACCACACCAATAATTGTTTCCATCAGCGACCAGGATTTAAAGGTGTCCTTTAAACTCAAATTAAAATATTCCTTGTACATCCAGAAACCGGAGTCATTAACGTGTGAACACATAAGGCTACCCGCACCAATCGCCAACACCATCAAATTAGGGTCAGCCCCGGTTAAGGGAATTATGGGCGCGACGATTCCCGCAGCAGTTAAACCAGCCACCGTTGCAGAACCGAGGGCAATTCGAATTACCGTTGCAATTAACCACGCAAGGATGAGCGGATTAATTGCAATGTTTTCCAATGAATGTGCGAGTTGCTCACTAACACCACTGACAACCATCACCTGTTTTAATGCACCTGCACCAGCGACAATCAGCAAAATCACCGCGATATCTTTTATTGCATCGCCATAAATAGTCATCACCTTACTGATACTCAAGCCCTGCTTAACGCCAAGGGTATAGGTTGCAATCGCAACCGCCACCATCAAAACCAACATGGAATTACTAAAAAATTTAGTGATTGGCGCCTCCGCTATTGGTACAGGCATGGCATACACCGCAATACTACTTAAGGCGATCAGCAATACGGGCAACAAGGCCGTAATAAAACTGTTAGCAATGCCGGGTAATTTTTCTGCTGGCAAATTGGTTGGTTTAAACGTAGCAAGCGGGACACTGTGAATATTTTTTAGTGTTGAGGAAAAAATTGGGCCGGCAATAATCATTGTGGGGATGGCGACTAAAAATCCATAGAATAAAGTGGTGCCCATATCCGCACCAAATTGTGGAATTAACGCCACAGGTGATGGATGAGGAGGCAGAAAACCATGCGTCACGGAAAGAGGGGCAAGCAACGCAATACCTAAATAAACCGCAGGTAATTTTGTTTGATGCATGACCGAAAAAACCAGCGGTACCAACAACACAAAACCTACGTTATAAAACAACGGAATACCCACGATAAAACCGGTAAGCATTAGCGCCCAGGTGATGTAGTTTTTTCCACACCAACGCATCAGGCTACTGCTAATTTGCTGCGCAGCGCCAGATTCGGCCACCAGCTTTCCGAACATTGCACCAAGGCACAAAATAATCGCCAGCGAGCCTAGCATTCCACCAATACCCGCTTCGATAGTGCCGGGAATTTTATCCAACGGAATTCCCAGCATAATCGCGGCGCAAATAGAGGAAACCAGAAACGCGAGAAATGGATTGAGTTTTACACCAGTGATCAACACCACCAGAATCAGAATTGCTATGACAACTGCAACAATGGCCATGATTTTTCCTTTTTATTTTTAATTATTTTACATTTGAAAATAGAGTCTTGGCTCAACCTTGCTTTGGCGATGCGTAGGGTAATACTGAAACCAGCCTTTTAGCGATATGATCAGGATAAGAAAAAATGGTTATTTTGATTTAAATTTAACATTATTTAACGCCTGTTTACTTATTAAAGCTTTCTCGCCCGAAACTTCCTGCCCTTCATCTTTCCATCCGTTAACTGTTGCAACGCTGCGCGGGCGATACTTTTATCTACTGCCACATAAGCGGCGAAATCAAACATGTCAATCTTGCCAATTTTTTCAAATGGCAATCCGGCATCTTTGGTAAGTGCGCCGATAATATCCCCGGGGCGCAATTTATCTTTTTTTCCACCATCAATATTCAACGTGACCATGGCGGGTGACGGCAGGAATTTTTTATCTCCTTGCGGCAACACTTCAAGATTAATGGACTGCCCCATATAATCTTCCAGGCGATTGATTTTATGAACTTCTTTTTGCACCACCAGATTCAATGCAAGACCGGATTCGCCCGCACGACCGGTACGGCCAATACGATGCACATGCACTTCGCTATCGCGCGCCAGATCTACGTTAATAACAGCATCCAGGCCTTTGATATCTATGCCCCGCGCAGCGACATCCGTTGCAATTAATACCGCACAACTCTTGTTGGCAAAACGCACTAGCACTTGATCTCGCTCACGCTGCTCCATATCACCGTGCAAAGCCAATGCGCTCACACCTTCATCGCGTAAATAATTTAATAACTCATCACAACCTTGTTTGGTGTTGCAAAATGCAATTGAACTGGCAGGCTGAAAATGGGCCAATAACGTTAACACAGCCGGATGGGTTTCATCACTCTCGCGCAGCTCATAGAAATGTTGCTCAATTTTTTGCTGGTCATGAATGGTTTCAACAACAACCATTTGTGGATTGCGTTGGCAACGTGCGCTGATTTTTTTAATATTGTCCGGGTAGGTTGCCGAAAATAATAATGTCTGGCGATTTTCATTACAGGCAGCAAGCACTGTGTCAATATCATCAGCAAAACCCATTTCCAACATGCGATCCGCTTCATCCAGCACCAACTGGTTCAAACTATCCAGCTTCAATGTGCCTTTATTAATATGATCTACAATACGCCCTGGTGTGCCCACAACAATGTGTGCACCACGCTCAAGCGAACCAATTTGCGGGCCAATAGAAACACCACCGCATAGTGTTAAAATTTTTACGTTGTGCGTAAGGCGCGCAAGGCGGCGAATTTCCTTCGCAACCTGATCAGCTAACTCGCGAGTAGGGCAAAGCACCAGCGCCTGCGTTCCGAAGAATCGCACATTTAATTTTTCCAGTAGTGCAATACCAAATGCCGCCGTTTTTCCGCTACCCGTTTTTGCTTGCGCAATAATATCGTCACCGCGCAGGACAATCGGCAAACTCTCCGCCTGTATTTGCGTCATCTCCTTATAGTCAAGTGATTCCAGATTGGCGAGCATTGCCTCGCTCAACGGCAGTGAAGAAAATAACAGCGACTCAGACATAAGTTTCTCGATTTAAAAAAACAAAAAAATTACAAACGTTTTAGCAAGCCTAGCGTTTTAATTAACGGCAAGGCTTCAAATAAACCTGACTCTTGCGCAAGAGTCCATATTTCATAAGGGGGACGGCCACCATCGGCCGGATTAGGAAATACATCGTGAATCGCCAACCAGCCGCCACGTTTTACATGGGGTCCCCAACAACGATAATCATTCAAGGCTGCGTCCATACTGTGCCCGCCATCAATAAACACCATCGATAAAGGCACAGCCCAAAAACGCGCGACCAATGCGGAGGGGGCCACAATAGGGACTACCGTATCTTCCAATTGCGCGCGCGCCAGTGTATGGCGAAATTCACGAAAACTATCCATTTTTCCATGGGCTGCATCATAGAGCTGCGGATCATGATATTCCTCACCCAACTGATGCTCTTCAGAACCGCGGTGATGATCCACAGCAAACAATACCGAACCTGCTTTTTTGCAGGCGGAGCCCATATATACCGTGGATTTACCGCAATAACTGCCAATTTCAAGGCAGGGTCCTGCTGCGGCGCTTTGTAACGTATATTCGTATAACGCGCGGCCTTCTTCTTCATCCAGAAAACCTTTTACCGTCTCTATGGCAATTGGCAGCATCTTGTTTCTCACTCATAATCGTTGCTCGAATTCTAACAGACACAGAACCGCCATGCGCCGCAGTAATACGCCATATCTGGTCAAAAAAATTTATAAAGTCATCAATCATTGGTATGTCTCACGCTTTATCGCGCCGCAATTCGATAGCCTTGGCAGCATTCCGGAAATTGCGCACCCACGCAGCCTGGTGATTTTTGGTCGTAATATCCATGTGGGAAAGTATGCACAAATTATTTGCGCCAGTGATAATTGCGTTCGCTTCACCAGCTGGCCAAGCAAGCAAGGCAGTGCTGAAATTGTCATTGGGGATTATTGTCTGATCGCGCCGGGTGTGCGAATTTCTGCCGCAAAATCTATCCGCATTGGCGATAACTGCATGCTCGCTGCGAATGTGATTATTAGTGATAGCGACTGGCACGGTATTTACAACCGCATCCGCCCGTTTCGTTGTACCAAACCGGTGGTAATTGAAAATAATGTGTGGCTGGGTGAGCGTGTGGTTATCACTAAAGGTGTAACCATCGGCGAAAACTCCGTCATCGGCGCCGGTGCGATTGTGACTAAAAATATTCCCGCTAATTCTATTGCGGCGGGAAATCCTGCACGCGTCATTAAAACTATCAACCCTAATCGGCGGATGTTAAAACGCGAATTATTATTTAGTGATGCTGAGCATTATTTTTATAATCAGGATCAATTGGATAAATATATGCTAGGCAACAATAGTTGGCTCAATTGGTTGCGTAGCTGGTGGAAACCTAATCGGCACGATTAATCACACGAGAAATGGCATGCCCAATCCGATTGTTCCAATAAATCTGCCAAGCCCTTTTATTGATAATCTCGCACATTTGGGATTTCGCAGTTTTTTACCACATCCTTATTTACAAACCTGGGTGCAACGCTATTGGATAGCGCGACAACCGCGTGTCCCGGAGCAAGGTTTTGTAGAAAAACTTTATCCCGATGGTGGTACTAATATCAATTTTCGTTTTATTCCCAACCAATTACCCGAAGTCAGCTTCAATGCATTTCAAACCCTGAGCACTATGGAGTTTATGGGTAATGTGGATTTATTGGGTATTCGCTTTCATCCCGGCGGCGCCTTTCAGTTATTTGGACTGGATATGCCGGCGTTGATGGGAAATATATACAACGCAAATGAGCTGGATACAGATATTAACAACCAGGGTTTGCTCGACTTGCGCGATCAATTAAAAAGTGCTGACAGTATTGCTAAACGAATTGGATTGATTGATGACTGGTTACTGCAACAAGCAGCGCAACGACTTGCCCATGCAGGCCCGGTACAGCAATTATTAACGCACTTGCCCGATGCGGAAAACTCCATAAACACCTTAAGTGCGCATGTGAACCTGAGCCGTCGCCAGCTTGAGCGCCGCTTTCAACAAGAAGTAGGGCTAACCATGGTGTACGTCAAACAATTACAGCAAATAAAAAAGGCGCGCCAATTGATTAGCATCAATCCTGAGCGCCCACTGGTTGATATCGCCCATGAAGCTGGTTTTTATGATCAAGCCCATTTCAATCGCCAGTTCCAGAAGATCAACCAACAAACGCCGGGGCAATATCGCAATAAAAAGCGTGCCCAGAAACATCCCCTTCCGGATTCCAAGTAGGTAATTATTAACTCATTCCATAATGTCGCAAATATACAATCGCCACTTTTACCGCCGAGGCATTATGACTCCCACAAACTAACCACGGAGTCTACAATGAACGAGCGCATTCCCTACCAAACCACTTATAAACTACAACCTGCCCTGGCCAAATCGCTAATTGATATCGGTGAAGCGGCGAAGGAAAAAATTGAACACTCGCTGATCCATTTGATAAAGCTGCGCGTGTCACAAATAAATGGCTGCGCCTTCTGCCAGCACATGCACGCCAATGAGGCTCGTAAGGACGGCGAAAAGCAAGGGCGACTGGATGTATTACCCGCATGGAAAGAAGTGCCGATATTTTCTGCACGGGAACGCGCCGCTTTGGGCTGGGCAGAAAAGCTGACATTAGTCGCTAATCATGACATCCACGATGAAGATTTTATTGCGGTACGCGAGCAATTTAACGAGGAAGAGATTGTCAATTTGACCTCAGTGATAGTGGCCATTAACGCCTGGAATCGTATCGCCGTTGGCTTTCACTTTTTACCGGTAATTAAAGATATATAACCAAGGATTTTTTATGCTGAAGCTACACTGGTTTTTATTATTATTGACCATTACTTCTGGCGGATTGCAGGCTAAACCCCTGCAGCTCGCCGAGCAATATGAAGTATTCGACGGAAAGACGATTGATTTGCGTCAGGTCGTTGGTCATCAACCGGTTTATATAAAGTTTTGGGCTACCTGGTGCCTGGAGTGCCGGAAGGAACTCCCGAGTTTGCAAAATGCATTTGAGAAATATCGCGATAAAATTTCGATGTACGCCGTGAACCTGAACATCAATGAAACTGACGAGTATATTCGTCGCCTCAAAACGAAAAATAACTTAACCATTCCTATTGTTATGGACGACAACGGTTCTATCGCCAGTAACTTCCAATTCGTAGGCACCCCGTTTCATGTGCTGATCAACGCAAAAGGCGATGTGGTGTACACGACCTACAAAGATGATGAAGCCCTACAACAACAACTGCAATTATTAGCCGCATCTTCACAAAGCACTATCAGCTCACAGCCTGAAGCACCCACTAAAAACACTATTCCAACACTTCCGAACGGTTTTTCGCTGGTTTATTTTTCAGCAACCTGGTGCGATTGGTATATGAAGGACATACACCCGGAAATGACTTCCAATTGCCTTTCTGCAACCAAATTGGTGAACGATCTTCATCAACAAACAAAAATTCCATTGTTTGCGTATGTGACGCACTTATGGACAGAACAAAAAGATGTAGATGAATATGTGAAGAAATTTTCAATTGGCTATCCCGTCAACATTGATGCAGACAACCAACTCGCGCAACATTACCGCACAACCGATTATCCAAGCTTGCTCCTGTTCAAGGATGGCAAAGAAGTAAAACGATTCACTGAATTTGATGATACTACTGAAATGAGTAAAACGATTTCAAAATTGGCAGCTGAAAAATAGCGGTCATAAGTTGAAATAAAAAAACGCCTCATGGGCGTTTTTTTATTGTGTAATATAAACACAGTTTACAAATCCAGTGCAATGCGCAACAACGCAGCCACACTAATTCCATCCGTAATTTCGCCACGCTTTACCATGTCAACAGCTTCAGCCAGCGGCAATTTTTTATATTCAATATCTTCTGTCGCTTCCAATTGTTGCTGCCCGGGAAATAAATCCCGCGCGACAAATACCACACACAACTCGTCAGTCACAGAATTGGATAAATGCATCGTCATGAGTTGCTGCCAATTTCCGGCCTGCAAACCTACTTCTTCTTCTAACTCTCTCTTTGCTGCATTTAAAGGACTTTCACCCTGAGGGCAACCACCTTCGGGTATTTCCCACGTGTATTGGTTTAACGTATAGCGACTTTGTTTCACTAGCCAGGTGTTACCTTCATTATCAATAGGTACCACACCTATGGCCGTATTTTTAAAATGAACTACACCGTAGATACCATCTGTTCCCTTGGGAGTAATAACTTCCTCGTGCGACACTTTAATCCAGGGATTCTCATACATCGCCGTTGTTGTTTTGGTTTTCCAGCCACCGGTTTTTTCTGCAATATATTTTTCAGCCATGTGGAAATCTCAATAATCTGCTGTTGAAATTAATAATTGCTTTTCAACATCCATGCGCGTGGATTGTGAGTGAAACCCAACTTGGGGTAATAGTCATTTGCCAGGGGTGCAGCGAGCAACACCAACATGCAATCAGGCGCTGCTTGTGCCTGGGTTAGATCAATTAATTGTTTGCCAATACCTTGCTGTTGGTAATCTTCATGCACAACCAGATCAGCAAGATAGGTCACGTAAACCAGGTCACTCAATGCGCGCGAAATACCGATTAATTTTTCATTGTCCCACGCCGTGATAATAATATTGGCGTTATCAATCATTCCCTGAAAAACATCCGGCTTATTAACGGGGCGACGTTCGCCAAGTGTTGAACATTTATAAAGCTCGATTACCTGGCTTACTTCAAGAACCGCATCATTCCGGTATTCAATCGCCATAATAAAAACCTGTTAATGCAATCGATGAGGATCAAGCTCAACGTGTGTAATACGCGAGCCCAACATAATGACGCGACCAAAATAACGATCCGAACCGTTAACAGTAAATTCAAAATAAAATGCGCGCCATAACGAGAGAATTCCCTGGTCGTTGCGCTTGAACCACAAACGACGCAAATACACATTTTCATCCAATAACTGCACATCCATTTCTGAACAGCGTCGCTGAGCAGCAGCAAATGCACGCTCCTTTACTTGTAACGCGCCGCGCCAGTAATAAATCGTGAGGATGATAAGCGTCAACCAAAGTATGGATTTCAAATCAAACATGAAGCGGGGCCATTGCGGAATAAAAGAAATAATTCGCCGTGTTACAGACGAAAGTAAATTGCAGAAAATACGAAAGCCCAAAACACTAAGGGGCGATTGATTACTCAATCACCCCTTAGTTGAAACTCGCACAGATTAGAGTGGAGTTACGTTTTCCGCTTGCGGGCCTTTTTGACCTTGGGTTACTTCGAAAGTGACCTTTTGGCCTTCTTTCAGAGTTTTACGGCCAGTGCCGTTAATTGCGCGGAAGTGAACGAATACATCCGCACCGCCTTCACGCTCAATAAAACCATAACCTTTATCATCGTTGAACCACTTAACAACACCAGAGACTAGATCTGACATAGTTTCCTCATCTTGCATCTTAAAACGTCAGCGTAGCTGACCGAACAAAAAAACCGACTTTACTAAAAGCCAGAGTGAAATAGCTTGAAATAAAGCTATTGCTCAGGTCGTGGTACGTCCAAGTGTCTTGAGCAAGCGGTTGTCTTACAAAAGCCTAGTCTTGGGGCGGATCTCAATCTGTAGCGGATCAAAATTAAAGCACTTGGCGTTGTCGAGTCAAGCGGTTATCCGCGAATTTGAAGAATATCGACACTTTTTGTAATGCTGTGTAACAAGCACACATTTAATCGGGCATTTTTGGATCATGGCTGTCGTTATTGCCATTATTTTGTGCAGATTTCATCGAAGCCTTGCCCAAAGTTTCGTGCAAGAAAAGCGCAACAGGAATCAAAATAAATCCAATCATCATGACGTGGCGCTTAATACTTTGAAATTCATATTCTTGCTTGGCTAATTGATAACAGGCTAATGCCCATGCCGCGGCGGCAAAATAGCCCCAACGATTATGCTTGTAACAAAACCAGGCAATGACTGTTGTAACAGTTGCCAGAAAAAAACCGTAGGCATTTGCAAATGAAATAAATCCCGCAATTGATGCAAATAAAACCAGCAACAACATCCAATTTAATACGTGTGCAACAATCATTAATTTCGACATAAAACGTTCATCACCAGTGTTACTTTTCTACACCACTTACATTCATTAATCGGAGCTGCTTTTATTTTTACCGCGCCAATCCTGATATTTTTTATGGACACCGCGTGTAAATGCTTGCGAATAGTCTTCCAACAAATCCACACCAACCAGCACTGCAATTACCACCAGCGATAATTTAATTGCCACCAGGTTGTAGCCTATAGCAATCACAACGCCGATGGATGCCAACGCCCATATAGTTGCAGCCGATGTTACTCCCAGCACAAAACCATCGCGCGCCAACATCACTCCCGCACCAAGAAAACCAATGCCTGTAATAACCTGACCGATAATACGCGAGGGATCGGTAACCACTTTTTCCGGGCCGGAAAAATGCCCTGCAGCAAACAGTGAAGATGCAATAAAAATATAGGTTCCCAAGGTAATGAGAGAGGAAGTGCGAATGCCTACCGGCTTGCCGCGCAACTGCCGTTCGACGCCGATAATGCTACCGCACAACAAGGAAGTACCTATAGCTGCCCACTCAAACGGTGCTATATCAAGCCAAACATCAATCGGTGCCATCTAACCACCTTCAGTTAAATTACCCATAAAAACGCTCGCTTAATTAACCCCGAGCGCTGCGTTGACGATAATTTTTTTGACTGCCGGTATGGAGTTTAGTTGGCGCATGCCAGTATTGCGCAACCAATTCACCGCAAGTGATTTATGGCCAAACAATTGTTTGAAGGCTTCCATGGCAGACATCATCCCCAGATTCCCTGCCATACGCTGGCGCTGATAACGACGCAGCAACGATTCATCGCCTAGCGGTATGCCACGGTTGAGCGCACGCTCAATCTCATCAGCAAGCGCAATCACATCCAGTAACCCAAGGTTGACACCCTGCCCTGCAAGCGGATGAATGTTATGTGCCGCATCACCCACCAACGCAATTCCCGGCTGAATGTAGCTGGTGGCGTGCCGCTGACGCAGGGGAATTGAATAGCGTTTGTCGCAATCCACCACCCTGCCCAGACGATGCTCAAATGCCTGGGTCAAGGCCGCACAAAAAGCTTCATCATCCAATATCATCAACTGTTTTGCCAATTCATTTTCTGCCGACCAAACGATCGAACATTGATGCACATTTCCATTATGTTGCAGTGGTAAAAATGCCACCGGCCCGCTGTGCATGAAACGTTGCCACGCTGTGAATTCATGCGGTTTTTCAGTACGGACAGTGGTGATGATCGCCTGCTGCCCATAGTCCCATTCACGAATATTAAAATTTGCCAGCTCACGCACACTCGATTGCGCACCATCCGCTGCAATTAACAATGGAGAGAAAAGTTGTTCGCCGCTATTTAATATCACGCCCACCAATGGTGATTGGGCAGATGCGGGTATGAGCTCACTAACCGATGCGGGCTGGATCAAGGATATATTTTTTAACTGCGCCATTCGCTGTCGCAATTGATTCACAACAACCGAATTTTCAACGATGTGCCCAAGATGATTGCGTTGCACTTCAGCACAATCGAACTCAATTCTCGCAGTTCCCTCACCATCCCATACTTTCATTTCACGATACGCACAAACACGATTACGCGTAATCGCATCCCAACAACCAATTTTTATTAACAGTTTTTCAGACGCATGCGTTAATGCCACCACGCGAGGATCAAATTGTTCATCTGAGAAATGTTGTAGCTGGGCACTCGTTTCTATTACCGCTATTCGCAAATTCTGCGCAGCTTCCGTTTGGGCAACAGCACACGCAAGGGAGGCCCCAACCAAACCGGCACCGACAATGATTACATCAAATGCATTGTTTCTTTGAACAGAACTTTCTTGCGAATGTTTAAATTCCGATAGATTCGGTGAGGCAGGAATAACCGTTGTTCGTGTCCAATGATATTTTCTTCCCGCTGCACCCATCGTTTGTGCAACAAACTGATCTTTTAACAATGGCAGGGATTCCAGGCTTAGTAAACCCAAGTGGCGCAATGCAATTAACGGTAACTGATTACTGGAAAATAAACGCACTAGTTTATCGCTAAACTCAACCGTAATTTGCTGATCAAGCGCCTGGGCCGCCAGATAGCGCTGCAATACCGCCAACTCACCAGGCGACTGGTTATTTTCTATCGCTCTTCGAAGTGCTTCTACCAGACACACGCAATCACGCAACGCAAGATTGAATCCTTGTCCTGCAACCGGATGTAAAAAATGCGCGGCATTGCCAAGCAATACCATGTTTGAACGAATTTGCTCTTCCGCAAGGGTTAATTGCAACGGATATGAAAAACGTTTCGCCACACGGGTAAAACGCCCAACCCGAAAACCGAAACGCTCTTGCAACCGGGCAAGAAATTGTTCATCACTGAGCAATTGAATATCGCCTGCAACATCAGCAGGTAACGTCCACACCAATGCCGATTGATTTGCATGGGCAGATTCTCCCAGCGGTAACAACGCAATAGGCCCTTGATCAGTAAATCGCTCATAGGCAATGCCCTGATGCGGCTCGGAAAATTCGACGTTGGTGATAATCGCTGTCTGATTATATTCGCGAATGTGTGTCCCAATACCCAATTGTTGACGCACGGCAGAATCACCGCCATCGGCAATAACAGCGAGCGATGCATTCAGAAATATTTCTTTTCCCGCTGATATAACGCGCAAACAAGCAGAATTTTTTTGTGGAATAAATTGCGTCACTTGGGAAGGAGCAAAACATTGAATATTGGATCGTGTTTGTACGTGCGTTAACAGCACCCGACCTAACCAAGGGTTTTCCACTACGTACCCCACCGCTTCCAGATGGCGGTCAGCGGCATCAATTAAACCACCGAGAAAATGTCCGCGATCTGACACGTGCACTTGGGTAATTGCAGTAATGTGCTCCTGCAATTTATCCCACAGACCTAATTCCTGAAAAACGTTTGCTGCACCATAGGATAATGCGGTAGAGCGCGCATCAAAGCTTGGCTGAAAATGAGTATCACCTGATTGCGCAAAAGGTTGGGCTTCAATCAAGGCAATACGTAATTGCGGTTGGCTGGCGGCTAACAGACTGGCGAGGGTTGTACCCACCATTCCGCCACCAATAATGGCAACATCAAATTCATGAGTTTGAATCATCTCGACTATCAACTCGCCATCAATGCTTCTATATCAGCCACTGTTTTAGGAACACCATTGGTGAGCACCTCGTTGCCATCTTTAGTAATAACAACATCATCCTCAATGCGAATACCGATACCGCGCCATTTTTTTGCAACACGCTCATTATCAGGAGCAACGTAAATTCCAGGCTCTACTGTCATCACCATACCCGGTTCCAGTACACGCCATTCGCCACCCACTTTGTAGTCGCCCACATCGTGCACATCCATTCCCAGCCAGTGGCCAGCGCGATGCATGTAAAATTCTTTGTAGGCTTCGGATTTAATTAATTCATTAACATCGCCTTCGAGTAAACCGATTTTCACCAAGCCTTCGGTAATCACGCGCACGGTTGCTTCATGCGGATCGTTCCAGTGATTGCCTGGTTTAGCGACATTGATAGCTTCGAGTTGCGCTTGCAAACAAATTTCGTACAGTGCTTTTTGTTCGGGAGAAAATTTTCCGTTCACCGGAAAGGTGCGTGTAATATCTGCCGCGTAATAATCCAGTTCACATCCGGCATCAATCAGCACCAGGTCACCACTTTTTAGCGGTGCTGAATTTTCAATATAGTGAAGGATACAACCGTTTTTTCCACCACCAACAATCGAGTTGTATGCCGGAAAACGTGCGCCACTCCTATGGAATTCATGCAGGATTTCTGCTTCAAGTTGATACTCCATTACGCCCGCCTTCGCTGCTTTCATTGCACGCACATGCGCACGCGCTGAAATTTCGCCCGCTTCTTTCATCACACGCAATTCAGCAGCACTTTTAAATAAACGCATGTCATTTAAAAAATGACTTAAATCCAGAAATTCTCCCGGTGGTGTAGCCCCGGAACGCACTTTCGCACGAATAGTATTAACCCAATCCATTACATGTTTATCGAACTCACTGTCTTTACCCATGGAGTAATAAACGCGTTGTTTTCCTTCCAGCAAGCCTGGCAAAATTTCATCAATATCGTCGACAGGAAATGCATCGTCCGCTTCAAACTCCTTACACGCCCCCTCAGGACCAGCACGATAACCATCCCATATTTCACGCTCGCGATTGCGCTCGCGCACAAACAATACATATTCACCGTGATCCCGACCGGGAATTAACACCAACACCGCTTGCGGCTCTTCGAAACCGGAAAGGTATAAAAAATCACTGTCCTGCCGATAGTGATATTCCGTATCGCGGCTGCGGGGACGCTCGGGTGCAGCAGGCACTATGGCAATGGAGTTAGGCTCCATGTGTTCCATTAGTTGCTTCCGGCGGCGAGCAAATTCGGCTTTGGCTATTCTCATGGTTTTTCCCTGCAAGAAAGATAAGTGAGAAATTAATGCAGCTGGTGGGATACGGGCGCAGTTGTTGCTGGATCGACAGCGGCCTCAGTACCTGCGGCAAACTCAAAATACAATGAACTCGCTACTACGCGTACATATTCCGTCACCTCCATGTAATCCGCTTCTGCGCCCGGTTCATCCTCTTCATCATCGGCGTGGATTTGTACTATATCGGCAAGGTCACGCAACATTTCTTCAGCTTCTTCGGATATTTCGCGCTTACCCTGATGATCCACACTGCCGAAACCCGTTAAAAATCCATGGCACCATTCACTGAGTGCGCGAACACGTTCACCCAGCAAATTATCATCATCCGGCAACATCAATTTAAGATTGAGATCGCCTTGCAACTGATTCACAGTGCTGTGGTACAAACGACTTAACGCATGGCGAACCTGTTCGTCAGGTGCCGCAATAAAATCAAGAAATTCAACCGCGTCCAACAGCCAATTAATTTCTGTTAGCTGGCCACCACCGGCCAATTTGCCACACAACAAACCGTGTAATTCGGACGGGCTGTTTAATGTACCCAATGGCGCTAAAAGGTTGGCAAGATCATCAAAATTCAAGGGGGATTGCAGGTAGTCGTCGGGGGTTGTAGAAGTCATGAAAAGTCTCTCTGTCGCAATGATCGAATGCTACCACGATTGCCCTCCGTGGCTCTGCAAAGTTTTTCATATAGCATTTTGAATGGTTAGCATCACTCAACTAAAACCTGTTTGTTTATCATTAATAACAACCAACTTCTCGAATTCACATTAACTTTAGCCACGCGATTGACCACTTGCCGAGGGCACAATATAGTGGGCAACCTGCGCTATTTATTGGTTATTGATAAATCATGTCTGACAATCTTTTACTCGCCCTGGAAACCAAGCTGGATAAGCTCATCTTGCTGTGCAATCGCTTGCAACAGGAAAATACCGAATTGAAGGCTCGCGAAAGTGAATGGCAGCGTGAACGTGTACGTTTGATTGAAAAGAATGAGCTGGCGCGCAGCCGCGTAGAGGCCATGATCACCCATTTACGCAACCTGGATGCCGAATAATCGGCCAAAGCAATCGGGAGCACCAATGAGTAACGAAACAGTTTTTGTAAAAATCCTCGATAAAGAATACCAGGTCGCCTGCCCTCGCGAAGAGCGCCAGGCACTCGTTGAATCTGCACAACTGCTGGATGAACGCATGAAAGCGATTCGCGGAACAGGTGCCATTATTGGACTGGAACGTATTGCGGTAATGGCGGCCCTGAACCTGAGCCATGAACTATTACAAGCCCGCCAATCCGGCGGCGGTAGTAGCTCCGCCAGTCAAACCGACTTAATGCGCCTTAATGAAAAATTGGATCGCAGTTTGGCTAACCTTGGTTGATTGATAAATACCTGTTGCTGCCCACAAAGCCCGCCACTGCGGGCTTTGTCGTTTCAGAATGAAGCTTTAATCGCTTGAGCAGATTTAATCACCTAAACAGCATAGTTTCGACGCCCTTTATTGTGCCGGATGTGAACGAATTGCTCGCGCAAAAACCATAAGCAAAGAATTTTGTTTTTTACCAGTCGAGTTTAAGACGAATATTTGCTAACCGGTTATATAACCCAATCATAATTTCATTTGCGGAAGCCCGGTGACCTTGGGTTATACTGGCGCCACGCCCTGGAATGTTCGCAATCCAACAATGTCCTTGAGCCGATAAATGTTAGCCCGGCAGTATCTCGTTTGAGCTTGGTGTGCATGTCCGCCCGACGGAAAGCCTAAAAAGCCACAGGTATCGCCACCTTGAACCTTTGGGTTCAAGGCCAGCTTGGTAGCGGCATTTCGGGGTCTCTTATTTCCTTTCGTTTTTTCCCCCAACTATTACACCAAGGCTAAGCATGGCCGACGACGCATCACATTCTGCTGCTAATAATGACCAGCACAAAACCCGATTGCGGAAGGAACTACGGGAACGTCGCCGTGCGTTAACACCCACGCAGCAAGCACATGCGTCTGCGCTGGTGTTGCGACATTTGCTCCAGTTTCCTGCATTCATGCGTGGTAGCCACATTGCCCTGTATATTGCAAATGATGGAGAGGTAGATCCCGCACCTATCGCGCAACAACTCTGGCACATGGGTAAGCGCTGTTACTTGCCGGTTGTGCACCCCGGTAAAAACAGAGAATTGTGGTTTTTGGAATTTACCCGGAATACGTCATTAATCCCAAACCGCTTTGGCATCCCGGAACCGGATCACCGCCATGCCCATAAGATGGCTGCGCATTTACTGGATATCGTGCTGATGCCACTGGTAGGTTTTGATCGCAGTGGCGCGCGTTTGGGAATGGGCGGCGGATTTTATGATTCAACCTTTGCCTTTAAACATCACAAACCCACTGGTAAACCCTTGCTGATTGGACTGGCGCACAGTTGCCAGGAAGTGGAATTATTAAGCACCGATAATTGGGATATCCCATTAACTGCCATCGCCACCGAGAAAGAAGTCTTGCAAATTGCGGGCTCGTAAAATCATGGTTCCCTATGAAGTCATTGCCCTATAAATGACAAATCCCGCCGAAGCGGGATCTGTTTCTTAAATTCCGTTTTCTGCCTTTACTCTTCCGCAATGGATTCAACAGCAGCCTCGGCAAACGACACCAACGCATTAACATCCACCACGGTGACGCAGACTCCCAGACAAAACAAAAACGTTACTACTGAGAGAACATCGACTTTCATGGTTTTACCTTACTCATGGCCGGAATACCGACCATACCTTGCGCATTACTGGAAATACTTCTGGCCCTTTGCACCAGAAACAGCATTTGTACAAAAAACATACTGAACTGGCGTTGGATAATAATAGGCCGGATTTTCAGGAATGAAACCAGCGACAAGAAGAAATCAGCGACAAAATACAAAAAAATGCCACAAAACCAATAATTTCCCACCGATTTCTAAGAATTCAGCTGAACATTTGCAACATTGTTAATTTACGTAGAAGCCTGAAACGCGTCCATGCGCGAATGAATTAATTGCCCAATGTGGTTATACGACTCGTTTTATCACCTGATCGAGTGCGGAGCACTATCGATTTACGTTCGATGATCTCATCGCCCATATACGTTTTCCAGGTTGTTCCCCCGTCGGTACTGAACTCAATTGCCAAACCAGGTAGCGAGCTATTGGCGAGTAACTTGCCATTTTCGATCTTGCCACCGGGGGGCGGCAAATAAAAATTCCCGCCTTGGGCGGCCAACTTCGGTAGCTCTCGCGTGCCCAATTGCAATGCAAATTGCGCCCAATCCGCTGCTCTGGCAGTCCTGTCCGGTTGATCGCCTTCCCACGTTGCTTTATGCCATGCGCGCTCCGCCAAACTGTGGAGGCGGGGATAAATCATTTCCTCCATCTGCGCACCGGTCCGGATTGTTTCGCTCCACACCTGCCCCTGAATACCGCGAATGTTTTCGGGTTTTTCCAGTGCAGGCATGGCGCGACCTACCAATGCCTCCAGATTTTCAATAGGTTCGCCCATGCGGGTTTTATCCGCATTGGCATAGAGATTATCCGGCATCAAACCAAACACTTTCTCTGTGCTACTAAAACGTGTCGCCCAGTAATAGCCTCGCTCTTCAGGATTCACTTCATAAGGATGATCGAAGTACAAGTGTGTGCCCAATGACAGGATGGTTTCGTAGCCCGCATTGGCCAGGCGGTAAGCGCGATCAGCGACTCCCCACTCCCAGATGTTATCCCACGCATTGGCCAGCACCTGCTTATTGGCAAACTGTGCGCGATTGAACGTATTTGTGGAGTCGTACATCAACCCGTCCTCCCATCCCGCCAGCGCTAACCCGCGTGCACTGGTGATTTGCGCCAGCCTGGACACGAAATAAGGCTTGAGATCAGCAACCCCCGCGACACCCTGCTCACCTTTGGCAAATAATGCTTCACAGGCAGGTGATGCAGTCCAGGAACCTGCGCCAACTTCATCGCCGCCCATATGGAAGGTAACCAACCGGGTGCCCGCCTTGCGATACATTTGTTGCAGTTCGTAAATGACTTTATCGGCAAATGCATAGGTTGATGGCAAACAAACATTGATAGAGTTATCCGTATAATTTTGTACCGTCATGTATTGGGATTTATCCAAGGGATCGGATAACAAATACTGTTCCGCCTCCGCTTTTTTCCCCGCTTTCAGCAATTTTTTATAACGCGCTTCCATGGACTTTACTGCCGCCCGCGCATGACCGGGCATATCGATTTCCGGAACGATTTCGATATGCCGAGCACTAGCAAACTTTACTATCTCAATAAAATCGGCCGTCGTGTAATAACCATTGCCCGAACCGGATTTATGCGGGCCTGTGCCCAATTGGGTCAGCAGGCAAGTTTGCTCACTCAAATCAAAACAGCGGCTGCCACCGATATCCGTCAGCTCCGGCAAACCGGGAATTTCAATACGCCAGCCTTCATCTTCCGTTAAATGCAGGTGCAATTTGTTGAGCTTGTAACGCGCCATCTGCTCGATTAAGCGCAAGGTGTATTCCTTGCCGTGGAAGTTGCGCGCCATGTCGTAGTGCATGCCGCGCCAGGTGTAGCGAGGCGCATCATTGGCAGTGAGTTGCGGGATGCTGTAGCTACTGGCTGATTGCGCCGGCAACAGACTCAACACACTTTGGATGCCATAGAAAGCGCCGGCGTTATCGCCACCGGTGATGGTGATTTTATCGGCGGCAATATTCAGGCTATAGGCTTCGCTGTTACCGACCGTTTTATCCACCCCCAATTGAATGACATTACCTGATACCGGCAAATGATCAGCGACGGTTTTTACCGTCAAACCATAGGCCTGAAGTTGATCAGCCAGGTATTTAGCCTCCCCCGCCAAACGTCCGGCAAAATGAATTTGCCAGCTGCTATCCAGGGTTGCATTGCCTTTACGGTATTTCACATTGAGGGGTGTTGGAACAATTTTCGGGGTAGGATCAGCCGCCGAAGCTGCCTGGTTAACAGCCAGATTTTCTTCATACCGGGATTCAGCAGTTGCCACGGTGTAGCGATCATTGCTTGCGCGTAGTTGCTGCTCCGGCTTACTGAACGGTGCCACAAAGTCTTTCAAATTTTCGGTATTGGTATTCGCAAAAATTTCCGCCTTCAATCCAGGCTGGGCAATAAAAGCGCGGGGCATAAAATCGGTATAGCTAACCAAATGGGCACTGGATGCGTAGGGCACATTCACGCTTGCTCCGGTCGCCAAACCTTTAAATGCGGCCGTAGGGGCAACCTCGTGCAAATCACCTTGCACATGGCGCAGGCTCAAGCCCGCTACCTGGGTAGAATCCAGCTTGCGCACGGAATGAAAATAAATTCGCCACTCACCGGTTCCCGCAGGAAGTGCCACGCTGGAGGCGTTGTTGATCGTCATTTGAGCTTGCGGCTTCGCGGCAAAGTTGGTGATTACACCAAAACCGACCTTCGCCTCATTGGCAAAACCGGTTAATTGCTGCTGGCTCAAATTGGCGGCGGCACTGCCTTGGGCAAGTCCAAACGCCAGGGCCAATAACCCAAGGCGTCTATTTAATGGTTGAGGGGATGGTTTCATACGTGGACTCCTGCCGCAGGAAATCAGGGTTGATAAATCATCCAATAATTATTATTGGCGCTGGAATTATTCTGACAACGTTGTCCAGATTACACTAAAATCTATAAGCCGCCAGTGCCTGAACATAAATTAACCCTTCATCGGGTTTCACAATAATAGTCGGGGATATGAATACCAAACACATCGTGCACATAAAACAAAGGGCGCCGAAGCGCCCCTTGTAGTCAATTATCTGTTAGCCAATTACAGCGATCCTGTCATCGTTACCCGGCACAAATCAGCCGAGGAAAAACTTATACGCCTCGTTGGCAGTTTCATCCCAATAGGGATAATTCAAGTCATTGAGGAACGTTTTTAAATCCGCATAATCTTTTTTCGGCACTTGCATCCCGACCAAGACCCGTGCCGAGGCAGAACCATGGTTGCGATAGTGGAACAGGGAAATATTCCAGCGCCCCGCCACTTTGTTGAG
Organism: Cellvibrio sp.; assembly: GCA_035490715.1. Taxonomy (GTDB): domain Bacteria; phylum Pseudomonadota; class Gammaproteobacteria; order Pseudomonadales; family Cellvibrionaceae; genus Cellvibrio. Next base: position 3,882 of record DATJLF010000061.1, on the reverse strand, counting down.
GAAAGTCATCAACGCGCCCGGGCGCTCGGGAAATTCGAAGCGATAAAGCACTTCATCCGTGATTTGCGGCGCATGGCCGCCGACCAGGTGACGTATATGCAATTTGGCCAGTTCATTTTCCGTCATATCCACCAAGTCATAGCCCTGGGTTTTTAATTCAGCAACGAGATCCTCCCGATCCTTGCCACCAGCAGCAACCTGTACACCGACGAAAATCTTGGCATCGGTCGCATCGGCATAACGGTAATTAAACTCGGTGATATTACGTTTACCCAACGCCTTGCAGAATTCCTTGTAGGCTCCCGGGCGCTCCGGAATAGTGACGGCGAGAATCGCTTCACGTTGCTCGCCAATTTCAGTGCGCTCGCTGATGTAACGCAGGCGATCAAAATTGATATTTGCACCGCAATCAATTGCCACCAATGTCTGGCCAGTGATGCCATATTTCGCCACATACTTTTTCAAACCAGCGATACCGGTAGCGCCGGCAGGCTCGGCGATTGATCGAGTATCTTCAAAAATATCCTTGATACCCGCACAAATTTCATCGGTGCTGACGGTGATACATTCATCCACCACTTTACGCAGGATGCGAAACGTTTCTTCACCAATTTGTGCCACAGCAATACCGTCCGCAAAGATACCGACTTGTGGTAACACCACACGTTTTTTCTTTTCCATCGCCGCCATCAGGCACGCAGATTCTTCCGATTCCACCGCAATAATTTTGGTTTCCGGACGCAGGTATTTTACGTAAGCGCCAATACCAGCCGCCAACCCGCCGCCGCCAACGGCAATAAAAATTGCGTCGATTTTGCCGGGGTATTGGCGGAGGATTTCCATCGCAATCGTACCCTGACCTGCAATCACTTCCGGGTCATCAAACGGATGGATGTAAGTCAGGCCTTTTTCTTCCACCAGTTTTTTGGCGTGGGCCGAGGCCTCATCATAATTATCGCCATGCAACACCACTTTCGCGCCGCGTGCGCGCACTGCATCCACTTTGATTGCGGGCGTAGTGCGAGGCATAACGATGGTGGCTTTAATGCCAAGATGCTGCGAGCCGAGCGCGACACCTTGCGCGTGATTACCCGCGGAGGCACAAATCACACCGCGATTACGTTCCTCTTCGGTGAGTTGTTGCAATTTGTTGTAGGCGCCGCGCAACTTGAACGAGAACACGGGTTGCAAGTCTTCGCGCTTGAGCAACACTTTGTTGCCAGTGCGGGCTGAAAGCAGGCGCGCTTCATCGAGCGGGGTTTCTATCGCCAGATCGTAGATGCGGGCATTGAGGATACGTTTTATGTAGGATTCAGGCATAACGCTTCTTGCTTTGCTGAGTGAAAAAGTCGCCGCAGTGTAAACAATTTGGCCGCCGCTGGCACGGCGAAAATCCGTATAATGCGGCAAGTTTTTTGCCCGGATGAAGAACTGATCTGTGGCGGGAGTAGTGGTTTGGGGCACGCCTTACATCCATCCATATAGGCTTGTCGTCGGCATCCATGTCTCCGACAGTCCCAAACCACTACTCCCGCTGCAGATCAATTCACTTATTTTTACGAGACCACTATGACCCAAGACCAATTAAAACAAGCCGTCGCACGCGTAGCGATTGAATACATTAAACCTAAATTGTTCAGCGATTCGATTATCGGTGTCGGCACCGGTTCGACGGCGAATTTTTTTATCGATTACCTGGGCGAGATCAAAGCGCAATTTTCCGGCGCGGTGGCCAGTTCCGATGCCTCCGCCGAACGTTTAAAAAAACTCGGGATTGAAGTGCTGGACTGCAATTCCGTCAGTGAATTGGTGGTGTATGTGGATGGCGCAGACGAAAGTAATGCCTACCTGCATTTGATCAAAGGCGGTGGTGCGGCACTCACCCGTGAAAAAATTGTGCGCGCAGTATCCAAAGAATTTGTGTGTATCGCCGATGAAAGCAAATGGGTGGATGTACTGGGTAAATTTCCGTTGCCGGTAGAAGTGATTCCCATGGCGCGCTCCTATGTTGCACGCGAATTGGTAAAGCTCGGGGGCACACCGGTATATCGCGAAGGTGTAGTGACCGATAACGGCAACGTCATCCTGGATGTGCACAACCTGAAAATAATTGACCCGGTTGGTTTGGAAACCGGCATCAACCAGATCACCGGCGTGGTAACCAACGGCCTGTTCGCGGCAAAAGGTGCGGATGTACTGTTGCTTGGTACCAAAGATGGGGTAAAAACCATTCTGCCTCGCTAAATCCGTCTAAGGCGCGGCGGATAAAGACCTACCGCCGCGTTTTCCTTTCCTATACTCAAAAAGCATTTTCTTTCTCCCGCTTTTTGAGGCTTTTTTCTATGTTTTCGTTTTCAAGTATCCAGGGCCGACTCGTATTTGCTGTCGGCGCGGGTGTTGTCCTGTTCGTCATTATCAGCGGTATTGCGATTTCCCTGCTCAGCAAAACCATCACTGACTACAACCAGCTGATTGCCGGTTCAGTCGCGCAGGAACGCACTATCAACGATATGAATTTCAAGTTCAAAGTACAGGTTCAGGAATGGAAGAATGTGTTACTGCGGGGCAAAGACCCGCAAAAGCTCAATCAATATTGGAGCCAGTTTGAAGCGATGCATCAGGCAATCCAGCAAGAAGGTGCCCGCCTGGATAAAAGCCTGCATGGTGAGAGCGCTCAAAAAGTCGAGGCATTTTTACGCGCCCATCAGCAAGCGTTTACCCGTTACCAAAGCGGGCTGGCCGCTTTCCAGACTGCGAATTTTGATCCTGTTGCAGGCGATACCGCCGTTGCTGGTATAGACCGCGAGCCAAGTTTATTGCTGGGAGAATCCGCCAAACTGATCAGTGCACAGGTAGCCAAAGATACGGAACACAATTTATCGGTCAGCCAACATGTGTCGCTTTGGGCCAACGGCCTGATCATTCTGGGCGCTATTACCGTGGTGTTTCTGGTATTGCTGATTCTGCGGAAGAGCCTGATTTTACCGCTCACGTATATCAACTCACATTTAAGCCAGCTTGCCGAAGGTAACTTCCGTCAGCCATTGCAATATTCAGGGACGGGAGAACTGGGCAAACTGAGCGGCAGTATCCAGCAAGTACAACAAAGTATTGTGGAGGTAATTACTGCGGTACAAAACTCTATGGCTAGCCTGAGCCACGCATCTACTTCGATCACACAAAGTTCATCAAGCCTTGCGACCTACGCCGATGACACCCATCACGCGACCGATCAGGTCTCCGCCGCCATCACCGAGATGAGCGCTACGGTGCAGGAAGTTGCAGGTAATGCCAGTGGTGCCGCGGACGCTGCCCAATCAGCCGATAACAATGCGCGCGAGGGTCTGCGAGTGATGGACAACACCTTGAATTCGATCAACCAGTTGAGCCGGGAGGTGGATCATGTCGAAAATGCCATGACCCAATTGGAAAGCGATACTAACCGGATTGGCAGCGTACTGGTTGTTATCAAAAACGTGGCCGAACAAACCAACCTCCTTGCCCTGAATGCGGCAATTGAGGCGGCCCGCGCCGGCGATCAGGGACGCGGCTTTGCGGTAGTGGCCGATGAGGTCCGCTCACTCGCCAAACGCACACAGGATTCCACGGCGGAGATCCAGCAAATTATTGAAGCGGTGCAACGGGGGGCGGCCAATGCCATGCAGGCCATGAAAACCAGCCAGGAGAAAACCGGGGTGACGCTGCAAATGGCCGGACAAGCGGGTCAGGCGATTAACCAGATCACACAGTCGATTTCCGCTATTTTGGGCATGAATATGCAAATCGCCACTGCCGCCGAAGAGCAAAGTTACACGGCGGAGGAGATCAATAAGAACATCGTGAAAGTGGTAAACCTGATCAGCAACCTCAACCGCGATGCGC
>DATJLF010000060.1:0-8344 GCA_035490715.1 Cellvibrio sp. | reverse complement strand
CGAAATATTTAAAGACAATAGCCGTCTCTTCAGTGCGAAAACCCAATGTGTAGTTTTCGCTATTGACCACTAGATGAATTGTTCCGCATCGTCCGTCAGACAGCAAACCGTTTGCCAGGAAGTCACTTATCCTAATCTGCGAGCACTCCGAGGTGACCCCCTTAAAGGCATCGCTCCGCCGCCCACTTCCGATCCCTCCATTACCAACCTCACATTCTCCGAAATCATTAGGGAATTTTATCGATCACTTCATGATCGCAGAGATCAACTTTCCTATCTCGTTACCTCAAAACAAAGGTACTTACTCGACATATGAACACGTTTTATAAAATGTTTTAGAAGGACATGTGGATTCAGCGAGAAACTGAAGAAATAGATGCTAGTTGCATCGCATAGCCCTTTGGAATCTTGCATCAGAATCCAGTATCTGGAACTAGTACGCTAAAAAAAAGACTTAAATTTTTGTTATTCCGCTCGGCGCTTAACTTCCGATTTGGGCACAACTTAGTCGGTCTGGATACACCGAAAATTACTTCAGGGCAATTTCATCGCATAACGACTAACTGCGCACCTCGGTGACAGAGACCAATTCGGCTGGGATTACTACTATCTATCAAGATTGTAAATCTTTTGACGACTAATAAATGCTCTTTCACCGCCTTCGAGGATTATGTACCAACAAATAACTTTGCTGACCTGCAGTATTTTTTAAGTATTGAAACTGGCCCACCGTATGGCCAGGTTTTTAACGCTAACGCACCCAGAGTCTCTAACAATTTGATGTTGTGTTGAATTGCCAGCTGCTTCCCAACGCAGTAGCCCTTGCACTTTCTAACTTGATGACTGGAGCATGCGCGGCTATTCGATTTTTCCAAACCGCAAACCCGATAGCATAGATTATGTTCGTCGCAAATCGACTGAATTGTTTGTTTCGCCTTTTTGTTGGAAGGAAATAAGCCGTAAAGTTTTTCTCTGGTTAATAGCATGTCTGCGATTGAAAATATTTGCGGCGTTAACAGTCCATCGGGTTGTTCTTCCAAACGAATACTATAAAAAGCACTGACTAGACGTAGCTTGCGGTTGTATATGGGTTGGAGCTGTTTCACTTTCCTGGATTCAAGTATCAGTGCTGATAATTCACCCGCTGTTTTATCAAACGTAATATTCCGTGTTTGCTGGCATATTTTCATTTCGCGTGAGGATTTGTGGTCAGCAGTGAAATGGGAAAGAACACGTTTGCGAATACTTATGCTTTTCCAATGTACAGGAGCTCTTTGTTTTCACCCCAAAAATAATAAACGCCGGGCGAATTCGGTAGTTCATCAATCAAACCGGAATCAAGGGAAATGAACAGCGATTCTTTGTACAGAGTTATCGCCCTCTGTTGATGGGGTGCGTTTATAAACGCTTTTCAAACGGGCGATATAGTTGTGCTGTAATAACTCGCAACGCGCATCCCAGATTTACGAGCTTCCACGATGACGCATTTCCTTTGATGTTGCCCTCCGACGCAGACTTCTTGAACTTTTGGCTTTCCGATGCTTCGCCAGATCATCCGACAATCGCGGCTCTACTTAATGAGCCAAAAATATTTACCAATTTGACCGTAACGCCTGTGAAGACTTACAAGGACGCCATACCAAAGGGGGGACACAGTCATGGTTCCACCGGATGAATGGATGGTGGCGTCCTAAACACGGACTATTTAAAGTCATTCACTTTTACTGAGTGATGCAGACTTCATTTCACATTAAATAATTTTGATCGCTTACAGATAACCAATAACACAGCCAATACCACCAAGATCGGCAAGCGCGGTTCAGGAAGCTCAATCTGGTGACGAGGTGCTACAGAAATTTCGGTAATATGAGCCGCGATCGCAGCACCCCATTCGCTTCTGGCACTGTATGGGTCCTTGGCGCTGACGCCGCTAATATTAAAATACCCGACAACCGGCATTTCATCAAAATTATCATAATGCGATATTGGATCAACCCAATCAAATTTCTGAATAAGTGAGTCGGTATTAAGATAGGGTCCAAGGATTTTATGGAATGAAATGGCGAAAGTCTCTCCAAATCCCAGTCGGTAGTCAGGATCGTAATTTCCACGCCCAGCCACTAATCCAAAAAATTCCGATGCATCGTCACGCAGCCAGATTTGTTCTTCATCACTACCCAATGCCAATTTTGAATAGAAATTTTTGGGAGTGCTTCCATCAAAAAATGCACCCGTATTGGCAAATTCCTTTCCTTCGATTTCAAAGCTAAATCCCAGCCATTGTTCAATGGGGATATCACTTACTCGTACCTGTCCACTGAGTCCCGTGTTGGGTGGTGCTAACTTGGTGTCGTACCAGAATGATCCTTTGAACGGTGCATTTTTGATATCTGTATCGAAGACTTTGATCCAGCGGCTATTTGCGACATGCCCATTATCGTAATAATTCCAAATGTTGCCGGTAAAATGGCCTTCAATGATTGCCGCAGAAGCACCTGTTGAAAAAACGGAGACCAAAAATGCAGAATACAAATATACGTTTCTAAATGTCATAGTCTCTCTCCTATCAGTTTACGCTTCGCAAGCAATCCTAAAACAGCAAAAGAAAACAAGAGTAGCGCTGGCGGTTCTGGAACCCGAGTACTATTTTTTATTCGCACATGTAGCTCGCTGATATCGACCCACGCGTTAGAAACTCGCATTTCATCGGCTGTTGTCACGCCTATATCGATATACGCATGGGCATATGAAGTGGGATCGTCCACATCGTACCAATCAAATTCCTGGATAATCCCCAATCCATCCAATAAGGTTTTATCCTCTTTTGAAACCTCCACCATTAACCCAATCGCTTTATAACCACCGTTATGTCCTCCGCTACTTATATTGTCGTAGAGATAAAAAAGCTCTCTACTCGGATATGGATAACTATTGGTTGTTTCGAGATCGAATAAATTTATGCCCTCTGTCTCTATGACATAACGATCTAACGGAACATGATCGGAAATAAAATAAGTTTTACCGTCTATCGTGAAATTGGAGCCCATCCACTCATCGGTATAACTGTGATACTGGGTATAGTGAGAATCTGTAGCTGTGTCCGCAGGTGATTTACTTGTGTCATACCAAAATGAACCGGATACCACACTTCCTACCGAAACATTTTCCCAATAACCTGCGAACAATCCATCTGCAGTCCCGTTTTCAAATGAGCGAACACTGCCAGTGAAATATCCTTCAATAAGGACCGCATGGGCTTGAGCAGACATCAATGTAAACGCGAGCAAAAAACTTTTAGTAGCAATGCTGACTTTCATGATTAATCCTTTCCTGAGCCACGGGAAAAATATTAGGCGCTCATTTATGAAATTTTTCAATGGAAGCCAGGGCAGAATTTTTATATTAATACATGACTTCTCATAAAAGTCTGTAAAGGGCTTTCAGGCGCTATGCAGGACATAAATAGGTATTATTTACGGAAGTTCCGTGGTAGTTCTTGAATTGTTTTTATAAAAGAAGTTGTCCATAGCTAACCAGCCAAAACAATTGAGTGAATAAAGCAATGTCACCTTAATAGGGTTTTATAAGCTTGCTGTCGATGTACGCGCCAACGGCACTCCATTGTGATTTGGTATTTTGACAATGTGGTTCGGTAAGTTATTAATTAAATTTTCATTGCTCGACGTCATGCACGGGTGCAGCAAACCCCCAACTTATATCGCATCATCCGCTGCTTAAACCAATTATGATATAGTCTTACCGTGTTATTTAAGATGCTTCTGTTGCGTAACGAAAAATGTCAGACCAATCTTGTGGAATATAAAGATTCGCAGGACCGAAGAATAGGTTTCATTTTGAAGTTATTGATGAATCAATTGCAAATGCATGGGAATATTTGACTATGTTACGAATGCAAAGGCGATGGATAAACATGCTTTCAAGGAATGACTGAATCCACGTTTATTGGTCCCCAGATAAGAAAGCAGATTTCATTTCTCTAATTGATACATAAGAAGTCCAAATAAAAGAGCGACGAACAAACCATTGCGATGCCTGTCCATTCCCGAACCAGCATCAAGAGCAATTTATCTCGATCAGCATCAGCTTTTCAAAAGACGTTTACCTAAGAAGGGCCTCCCCGGAATACCAAATAATTTCGCCAATCGCGACTCGCCCTCATTTAGATATACCGCTGAGCGAACTGGTGACCTTGCCGAAACAGTTCCGCATAGTCATCAGGTGAAACGTCCGGACATTCAACTTGCTCAACAATGGCGTTCTCTCCCTGGCCAATATAGACACTGACATGTGCTGTTCCTGGATGGATATCTACTGAATAGGATATACGAGGTGTTCCTGTGCGTCTAAAAAGCGTTCAAGATTGAATTCATCCAATATCATAAAGCATCACCACTTCAAGTAGTCAACTGTAGTCAAAACCAAAGAGAAACTGACTACTTATCGACTTAGGCATTTATATTTAACTAGTGCTCAATATTCAAAAGCGTGCCATCGGTTTTAAGAAGTTGCTCCCCGTCCATATGTCCGAGTATCTCGTCCTCATCAACCAGCTGACCAGAATCATTCAAATAACCGATACAAGTACTGGTGCGATATTCGTACAACCGGCCATCCAGAAAGTAACCGAATGGAAACCCGTCGGACGTGAAAACTTTATGTTGTTTGCCTGCTTCCATAATTTCCTCGTCAATGGCTTGATGATCTATTTTGGCGGGGTCTTAACACCCAATTTTTCCACATCGTGGCCGAAATTTTTTGGCTCTTTTGTAGTTAACAGCCGAATAATTTCCCCAGGGTTTTAATTTGGGATCATCAAGGCGCTTGTGCAGATTTTTGATATTCCATTGATCCGGGCGACTAATCTGATCCAATTCGTCGCGGGCGATTGGCACCGACACAGCCAATCCTGACCGGGCACGAACCGAGTACGCGCATACAGTACTAGCGCCACGTGAATTGCGCAGGTAATCGATAAAGATTTTACAGATGCGATTTTTGGGACCCATCTTCGCAACGAAACGCTCCGGAATTTGCCGGGCCATGAATTCAGAAATTGCTTTGGAAAATTCTTTTACCGTGTCCCAGTCTGCGTCCGGCGTTAGTGGAACAATAATGTGCATTCCTTTACCGCCGGTGTCTTTAAAAACGCAGTGAGTTTCAGTTCGTCCAACACCGCTAGCGTATACCGAACCTCAAGGAAGCCGGAGCGGCTTTGGGGCAATCCTATTGGGCGTTCACAAAGCGTTGGGTGATTCAGAAATAATTTACGCGGGTCGCGTCGGCACAGGATTTAATACTGCAGGTCTTGATGAGATGTATAAGAAAATGAAAGCTCTGGAACAAGTTAAGTCTCCAATCTCGACAAAATTAACGGGCTTGCAAGCGAAAGGCGTTGATTGGATAAAACCAAAACTGATTTGTGAAGTCGAGTTTGCCGAGTGGACCGGTGAAGGCATCCTTCGCCAGGCGTCATTTATCTCCCTACGCACCGATAAGCCGGTCAAAGACATTATTCGCGAGCAAGCAAAATCGGCAGATCAAGTGTCCGCCGCGCCTTCTGCAAAAACCTCAAAAACGCCAGCGACTGCCTCCAAAAGTGTGGGAAAAGCCAAAGGTGGTAAACCTGAAGTTATTGGAATCCCCATAAGTCATCCGGAAAGAATAATTGATACTGCAAGTGGCGGAACAAAACTCGATCTCGCAGAATTTTATGCGAGCATTTCCGAATTTATTTTGCCTTACCTGGATGATCGCCCAGTTTCGGTGCTGCGCGCACCTGACGGCATTGCCGGTGAGCAGTTTTTTCAGAAACATGCCGAAGGAAGGGATATTCCTCATATCGTGCACCTGGACCCAAAACTGGATCGAGACCACGATCCCTTGATGGCGATTGACGATGCTCAAGGTCTAGTGGGATGTGTGCAGATGAATACCATTGAACTCCACACATGGGGATCGACCACTAAAAATATTGAAGCACCGGACCGATTTGTGTTGGACCTTGACCCCGATCCGGCGTTGCCCTGGCGCAGCGTTATCGAAGCAACAAAGCTTAAGGTTTTAACAGTTGATTGAATGCAGTGTTAGAATGTGACAAAGCCTGTTGTCCTTTGTTTTACTAATTTTTGGCTGCGGCTTCCAATTGCCAAATCACCACCGGTGTAAAATCTGGCAATGTTCTTCTCCTAGTCTTGATAGGGGCGGAAATAGAAACCCTCGTTGCCCGGCCAAACATCGGGGGTTTTGTTTATGTGAGTATTAAGCCATTGCAGCTCCTATAAGTAATTTTGCGCGCGCAAAATAATAAACCCCTAACCGTTTTGAACAATTGAAGGTCTCCGAATCAGCGACCACTGGAATCACAATCCAGGGCTCCAATAAAAAACCCGCCGCGATTGCTCGGGGCGGGTTCGGTTAAATTGTTTGAGGACTACAACGTCCAACATGGCAAATAGCATCAGGTAGAAGAATTTTAGCAAGATATTAATTGATTACATGCAAGACAGATAAAGGCAATTATGGATAAAATCATTGGAGTAAAATTCCGGCTTACGTTTGCTTCGACAAAGTAAAGTCTCGCAACTAGTACAGCAAATAGTGGAAACCTCCACCATTGATTTAATTCGAATTCGCCAAGACCACGGAAAATAGTATGGTTCTTCTCGAAAATGATTTGAAGATAACGCGGCGGCCGATCAAATTGTTGCGGGGAGTAGTGACCGTAATAAAATCTGGGCTCGAACTCTGAATGTACCGCTTTGAACTCCTCAGGAACATTTTTAATGAGCAACCTAACAGCTGGCCTAACAAGCAATGTTTTATTGTGACAAGAATTGAAGAACTCATTCACTATAATGTTTGCGCTCTCAATCCAATATCGAAACAGAAACCAAGACAACATCACCCAAACAGAAAGTTGTAGCACCCACATTTTCGTAAACTGGATGTTCACGATCTCCAGAGTTAGTTGCTTGTCCTCAATAGTCCCGCCCGCCAAGTAATAAATAATTATCCCAGCGGAGAGAACCACCAAGTTGCGGCGCTCTGGATTGCTATCTTCAATTGTCATAAACCTTCTCGTTATTCTAGTTAGGTGATGTCGATGTAATAATTTCGTCCGAAGGAACTATTTCAGCAGTTTTTGCGCCCCTGAGCTTTTCCAAATTGGTTAAAGTCGAATTGACCCGCAGCTCTGAAAAATGACGCGTTAATTCAGTTAGTATCGTGTACGCTTTATTCTTTATTTGAGGATCAAATTCGAGAACGCTAACTAGAATTGTGTGGTAAAAAACGAATTTATTTATGTTTTTAATCCCTTCTTCCGGCAAATCAACTATCAGTGAACCATTTCCGATATCAAGACCGCTAACTGGAGATGTTTTGCATTTTAAGTATCTCTCCATATTATTCAGCCTCATCTTTAAAAAGATGTTCATATTTATAACTTCTGCACGGACTCCATCCGGATCATCAAGTCTAATTTTCCTTATCATCCTTACAATTTCGATCAAAGCTTTGATATCCGTCTGATACCCGTCAATAATTTTTTGATAGGCAGTGAATGAGCCATCATGCGCCTCGGCGTATATGATGGCATGATATTTTCTAGAGAAAATCTTCAACTCAAAGTCTTTGTATTGATCCTGTATCCAATTGCAATGCTTAACAAACTCCTCAACATGCTTGAAATAATTTGCAAATCTATTTTGTTCCCCTGTTAACCTCATGCTTTCTTTCGTTTGCTCAGATTTGTGATTAGCGTTAAACAATCCAATTACCGGGATCAACAGTGCAAGCACCCACAACGGAATCTTAAACCATTCATACATTCCACTTACGGTCCAACCGAGTAAATCAAACTTTAGTTCAGTTTCAATTGAAATCTTGAAACATAAAAATAGAAATATCGAAAGGATAACCAGAAACGGGACCCAGAAGGATTTCAATCTAAGGAAACTGCTATGAGGATCAAACCAATCTTTTATCCAAACCTCGCTAATAAACGCACGAGTGCGCTTCGAGGCCCCCTGACGCCTGATGTGTGATGGATTTTCCATATCAAACCTTAATTGCCAGATAAATGATTAATTTCTTCCAACTTCCTAGCCTGAACATGGACTCCATTCATCAGGCTCATGATTTCCCGCTTCAAAACTTGGGTTCCGTGAACTTTAAGGGGCACGGTTTGCCCTTCGTATTGCTCCAGAGAGCAAGTAAACCCGAGAAGATATAGGTCCCAAGCTCCGGGGTACATTTCACGGTATGACAACCATTTTTGGCCTGGGAAGCGATCAGGATAGTTTAGATTCAAATGGGGATTTTG
>DATJLF010000059.1:0-59198 GCA_035490715.1 Cellvibrio sp. | reverse complement strand
CCTGTATTACATTCACAACGATCATCTGAACACTCCCCAGGTGATTACCAACCAAAGCCAGCAAGTGGTGTGGATGGGTGATTACGAACCTTTTGGAAAGCTCGCTGCAAACCAGAACAACAGCATCGAAGTATTCAGCCGGTTCCCCGGGCAATATGTCGACTCGGAAACGGGTTTGTATTACAACTACTTTCGGGATTATGACCCCACAATCGGAAGGTACATCGAGTCCGATCCAATCGGTTTGCAAGGTGGAATTAATACGTATGCTTATGTCGAAGGAAATCCGTTAAGTTTGATCGATCCTCAAGGGTTGGCTGGTATCCGAATTCCGTGGATACCACTTCCATTGCCATGGATATTTCCCATTCCCCACCAGCCAAATCCTGGTTTTGATCCAACAATACCGTATGATCCAACAGTTCCTATGCCGAGCACACCGCATGACGGTTCAGCAGGAGGTTCTACTGGTTGGGAAAATTCATGTCCACCAAATCCTGGAAATCAAGATCCCTGTAAAGGGCTTCGTAAAGAGTTGGCAATGCATATCGCTAAACTTCAACAATATATTTCAGATCCGCTTTCAATGGACAATAAAGGATCTTTAACTAATGCATTTCGTTCTGGAAATACAGCAAGAGCTCAACATATTATTAATAGACGGATAGATAGGCTGCAGGGGCAAATAGATAACTTTAAACGCATGCTAGCTGAATGTGAGGCACGTCATGGCAAATGAAATAAGTATTAATGAGTTGCGAAATTTAACAAATTACTTTTTTGACTATTTAGAAAACACAATGGGGATTAAGCAAATAGAAATTAAGGAAGACTATTATTGGGATGTTTTATCTCCTGCCAAGTATGACATTGATACAGAGCCAGAGAAGTTAGGAGTGGGGCAACTTACAGAAGATCTTTATTTTTTAAAAGAAATTTTAAAGGATAAAGACTTGGCTGTTGTGCCCAATCTCACGCACCTATGTGCTGTGTTGGAATATATATGTTACAACGCTAAATGGTCCGAGACTTGAACAGTCAATTTGAGCTTTTGTTAAAGAGTTACGAAAATGTGCCAGACTTTTATGGCCTCAACATCGAAGCCATAAATTCAAAAAGCCGGTATGGTGACCAAGTAATTCACATGGCATGTGTTTCAGGAAATCTTCAGGATCTCGAAATATTTCTAAATAATGGAGCAGACATTAATGCTAGAGGCGAAGGTGGAATGACCCCTTTGCATTATGCAATTGAGCAAGGTCACCTTGAGACCGTACAGTTTTTACTAGCTAATGGAGCTGATAAAAGCATCAAGGATGATGATGGTGAAACTGCCACTGACATGGCTGTAATGTTAAATAAAGAGCATTTTATTAATGCTCTTAAATAGCTGATGGGGCGGTAAATGCTATGCCATATAAAGCTCGGTTTATTCTGGGCTTTTTTATGTCTGCACGAAAAACTGGTCAATGCCACCAGCAGCCCGGCAACACTTTTCCGGTTACGGTGGCCAGTCACGACCAGCAGGTTGGTCAATTAAGTCCAGCGCCCGCATAAAAAAGTTTTTACTTCCCCCACATCCACCGCAATATCTCTGGCAATAAAGCCCCGCCGTGTTTATCCGAATGATCACCTTCGCCCCATATATGTTTTACTTCATAGCGTGGGCCTTTATCTTTTTTCTCATCGGCATTTTTGTTTGCGTAATGTAGTGCGGCTAGCATTTGTTGATTTGCTAGAAACCAGTTGCCATGTTCGTTATCGAGGTCATTGTTGCCGTCTTGCAGGAAAATTTTTAAGGGGCGAATGGGTGATTTGCGAATTAATCCGGGATAAAGGTCGCCGCCCGGTGTCATTGGGGTGGTTGCCGTGGCGGGTGCGTAGCCGATAGAGACATAGCTGCCAATAATGCTGATTACATTTTTGAACGCATCCGGTTTGTGCCATGCAACTGTGAATGCACAAATAGCGCCGCTGCTGGTTCCACCGATAATGCGATTTTGCGGCTTACTACTTATCGCGTAAGTTTTTTCGATTTTTGGCAGAAGTTCGTTCAGCAGCATTCGTGCGTAATTATCATTGAGTGCATCATATTCTTGCGCACGATGATCCGGGTTGGACATGCCGAGGTTATCCGGATATTTCTCGCTTTTGTTGCCGGGCGTAATAAATACACCAATGGTGGGAGGAATGGCTTTTTGGTGAATTAAATTGTCCAGAACCTCAGGTGCGCGCAATGAGCCATCGGGATTGGTTGCACGTTGGCCATCTTGAAATACCAGCAGGTTCATGGGTTGCTGGTGCAGAGTTTCGTAGTTTGCCGGTAAATAAATCCAGTAGCGCCGTACCGTTCCCTTAAAAATAGTGCTGTGGAATTCAAATGGCCCTTTGAGGGTGCCATTGGGCACACCCGGTTGTTGTAGCGAGTCTGGCGTGAATTGATAGTCGGGAAGTTTCGGGGCATCACCAAAAGCGGAACTCAGGCTGCAAAGTGTAATGAGTGCGACGAATATATTTTTCATCATGGATACCTGATCTTTTTTTTCGTTATTGATAGCGATGTAGTGAAATCGCCGTTTATATTTTTGCCGTTTTTTATTGATACAAAAAACAAAACGGGGCATATGCGCCCCGTTTTGTTGGATGTTTACCGCGTGATAGTGCGGAATTCGTCGATATCCCCGTGTGGCATGTCTTGCCAGTTATCCGCAGGTAGCGGAGGAATGGGAGCTGGACTTTCCAATGCCGCGTGCTCGACAGCAAGCAGTTCATCCAGATGCACAAGCACCGGGTCTTCAATTGCCTCGCTTGGGCACAACAAGGTTTTGTGGCGACGCATGCTGGCACCTATACCGAGACTGCTCGAATAACGAACCAGGGTTGAGGCCAGAATCAATCCTGTAATCACTGGAATAAGCCACCAGAAAAATACGGGTGCATAGAAATAGGTCACCACTCCCCACACAATAGCAGCAATGGTCATTTTAGAGGTGCGCGCAATACATTCGCTCCATGGGAGTAAGCGACCTTCGCGATCTTGTGAATCCCAATTGACTTTGAAACCGAGCAGTACAGATATAACAAAGTAAGCGTGGTACACCATCATGACAGGAGCGATTAACACGGCGAATATCGTTTCTACAACAGCGCCTTTGATAATCGCAAATCCACCACCAAATTGTTTACGGCGACGCACCAGCGCAACCAGCACACCCAGAAATTTGGGGCCCATTAGCAAAATAGTGGTTAACACAATTAACGAGATAATTAATTCAGTTTTGGCGATGGGCCATGTTGGGTAAAGCTGGTAGGTTTCAGTGAAATACACATTGGCATTGATGGAGCGAATGACGGCGTCAGCAGTACTGAGCACCAGCATCAATAACCAAATGAACGAGGTAATGTAAGCCACCGCACCTAACAGGAAATGCAGACGGCTGATGGGATGTAAACCTTTAGTGCCTAGCAATCCCAAATGCTGGATATTTCCTTGCACCCAGCGGCGATCGCGCTTGGCATAATCGATGATGTTGCAAGGAACTTCTTCATAGCTTCCTTCCAGATCAGAGAGCAAAAAAACATCCCACCCGGCGCGACGCAATAGTGCGGCTTCCACAAAGTCATGGCTGAGGATGTCGCCACCGAATGGTGCTTTGCCCGGTAAGGTTGGCAGGCCGCAGTGATCCATAAACGCGCGCATGCGGATGATTGCATTATGGCCCCAATAGTTAGCTGCGTCGGTTTGCCAGAAAGCCAGACCGGTAGCGAGCATGGGGCTGTAAAGCACGGCAGCGAATTGCACAAAGCGACCGAAGAACGTTGTTTGGCGCACCGGGATAGGTATGGTTTGGATGAGGCCCGTACGCGGGTTTGCCTGCATGGCGCGAACCATTTTCAGCAAGCACTCACCAGTCATGATGCTGTCGGCATCAAGCACAATCATGTGTTCATAATTGGCGCCCCAGCGTTGGCAAAACTCAGACAGGTTCCCGACCTTACGGCCAATATTTTTCTCCCGGCGACGATAAAACACCTGTTTTCCCAGTGGGCCCAGCCGTGTTTGCAATTGTTGCCATGCATCGCGTTCAGCTTGAGCGATAGTGGTATTGGTGGTGTCGCTTAATAGAAAGAAATCAAAATTTGCTATTTCTCCGGTTTTTTCCAGTGATCTCAGTGTTGCTTCAAAGCCTGCGATCACTCGATGAGTATCTTCGTTGTAGACCGGCATCACCACTGCTGTACGGGTGATGATGGGTGAAACATCTGCCAGCATGCGCTTGGTAGATTTGAGGGTAAGCGGGTCGATTTGTAATAACTGCAAAAAGAATCCGAACAATCCACTCCAGAACGCCAGGCTTAACCAGGTAAAACTGATGCCGAAAAGTACCAGGATTACAGTTTCCAGAGCGGTCAATTCATTCGCGCTGAGGATGTCAAACATGATGTAAACACCGCTGATTGCAGTGGCCACACTAAGGAGCACATAAATGTAACGGCGCAAGGATTTGGCCGGAATACGGATAGCATCTGCGGGAGCAGTGCTCAGGTCAGCCACGGGGCGGCTGACCGGGTGTACAGGGCTATGCATTTGGGTCATATCAGATTGCATCCGGATACCAGACATAACTCCAGACTTCACTTAAGCGTTGATCGCGCAATTTCAAGTACAGGCGCATATCGGCTACTTTGTCGCCCTCAGGCTCCAGCTTGAAGGAGGCGCGCCACGTGCGGCCGTCGGGCAACTGGCGAACTACAAGCTCGCTGATAGTACCTGCTGATTTTTGCATCTCGGCTACCAAAGGCGCGTCGGCGGACAGGTTATCCAGTTCACCACCGCGGAAGTCGATAATAAATTTGCGTTTGCTGGGCGGTGGCGGATTCGCCTGCCCGGGGTTGGCGCCCCAGCCTATACGGGTGCGAATGACTTTGGCTCCGGTATTCTCGGCTACATGGTCGTCCATTACACGCAAGCGATATTTGTAGGTCGCATCGCTACCCGCTTTCATGCTTTTGGCGGGTACCCAATAGGCCACAATATTGTCATTGGTTTCGCTATCGCTTGGGATCTCCACCAATTCAGCGCGACCTTTACCCCAATTGCCCTCGGGAATAATCCACATGCTGGGACGCTTTTCGTAACGGGCCTCCATATCCATGTAATGTTCGAAATCGCGATCACGTTGCAAAAGACCGAAGCCGCGCGGATTTTCGTCCATCATGGAAGACACGCGTAATTGGCGATGGTTGCTGATCGGGCGCCAAATCCATTCGCCATTCGCCGCCGCCATCAATAGGCCATCAGAATCGTGTACTTCAGGGCGGAAGTCATCCACGAAACGGGTATGGTTTTCCCCCCACATGTACATACTGGTGAGCGGCGCTATACCTACCTTCAAAATATCCTTGCGTGCAAAGATGCGTGCTTCAACGGCCATTTCAGTGGGTGCGCCAGGAATAATTTCAAAGCGGTAAGCACCGGTAACAGAAGGGCTATCCAGCAATGCATACATCACCATGCGTGTATCAGTAGGGCCGGGTTTTACCAACCAGAACTCGCGAAATACAGGGAACTCTTCACCTTTGGGTTCGGCAGTGTCAATCGCTAACCCACGAGCAGATAACCCATAAGCCAGGCCGGGGCCAACCATGCGGAAATAAGAGGCGCCCTGGAACACCACAAATTCATCTTTGTATTCATTACTGTTTAATGGGTAATGAATGCGAAAACCGGCGAAACCAATATTATTTGGCGCTACACCGGCAAGTGGCGCAGCAGGACCATCGTAGTTGAAATATTCTTGCTTGAATTGCACATAGGAATCAGGGCCATCAGTTGCCATATGCAATGTCACCGGTTCGCGATACAAAAAACCGGGATGGAATAGCTGCAGCTCAAACAGGGATTCGTTGTGCCAGAGTGCAGATTCAGCGCGGAAGCGAATTGAACGATATTGGTCGTAATTCATGTTCGCCAATGTTTCGGGAATATTGGCCTGGATCGGTTTGTACTCCCGTTTGGCAAGAAGTTTGGCGCGAGAGGCAATTGCGTCAAATAGCGCGGGCTGCGCAATTTCAGTTGCCACTAGAGGTGCAACGTTCGGTTGGGAGGTCGGTTGTTGTTGAGCTTGCGTGTTCAAACCCAACATGCAGCCTAGTGCTATAACAGTTAAAGGTGCCATAACAGTTAAAGAACAGCGACGGAACAGGCTGACCCCAGTCTTGCGTATGCAATCAACCCCATTGTTGTTAAACAACATGCTCATCCAGTTTTTCTCCGCGTCGGATTTTAATATCACATAAATAAAAAAGCGCCCGAGGTCTTCGGGTTAGCATTGATTGTAGTCCCTGAACTTTAATGTTTTTTAAGGGCCTGTTTCCCGGGCTTACGCCTTAGGCGCCTTATACTGTATTCATCATTTTCTAAAGGTTAATTGCTGCATATATGGAAACCGATAGGTCGGTTAACTGTCACACCTAAAGATATAAACAAGATGATTGTTTGCAGAAGGATGTATCTGCTTCACGCTGGAGCCTTGCATAATGCAGGCCAGAACACACGAGAAGCGGGCGCATTGTAATACATCTGGCGGCAAAAAATAGCTTGTTTAACTACCACTTGAGTGGCTTTTTTTAAGCAAATTCTTGATGCTTATTCATTGGCACTGAGATTCAAGGAAGCTATTTATTTCAAAATGGTCTTTGCGAAAGTCATGTCATCGGCTTAACTCAAATTATTTAGCGAGAAGGAGATTTATATGCAACGAGCTGCTACAACTCATCAATCCACTCCCCACAAAATCCTGCCTGTTGTCACACGGGTTATCGAACAATTGGATACGCTGTTTGTTGAGATGTCGGGAAAATCCGGCATGCCGGAGGCTATTTTTGAGCAATGGCTTTCAACTGGAAAAATAGCCCCCTCGGGTCTGCGATATTACGTATATGCGCTGGAGCTGCAGTTCGATAATCCGACAAAACGTAGCGAGTTTTCATCACGTGCCGAGCGTGTGCTGCAACATTTGCAGTCAGGTTATGTAAGTTAGACAAAGAACGGTTACCATTTTTAACCCGTTACTGCTAGCCATTTGTCATAAGTAGGGTGGTTTTTACTGCTACACTCAGGGCATCCTATAGTTAATTATTTGTCCTGCTTCGGTTAGTTTGAGATGCCCAACCTAAGACGCTACATGCGTGAAAACCCAATAGCCGCACGATTGCTCGGGCTAATTATTATTAGCAGCTCCATCATCACCCTCATCGCCATTTTGCTGCAATTGCATAGCAATTTTAACGACGATATTGCTGCGCTTGAGAAGCGGCTTGATCAGGTTCGTATCAGCACGCTTGCCAGTATCACCAAAAGTTTGTGGGGGTTTGATCAGGAGCAATTGAACATTCAGATCAACAGCGTTCTGGCTGTAGACGATGTGGTGCAGGTTAAGGTGGTATGGCATGACTGGAACAATACCGAGCAAACGCTGGTTGCAAGCAATTACAATTACGACCCCAAAGATTTGGAAAATAAACGTAGCCAGTTTTTAGTTCGATCCTATCCGCTTGTGTATGAAGATGTCAGCACCCCGGAACAACAATTGGGGACCTTGACCATTACGGCGAGTCTCAGCAGTATTTACGATAAATTGTGGGAGCGCGCGTTTTTCATCGCATTAGTGCAGGGCACCAAGACTTTGGTGATTGCATTATTTATTGTGTGGTTAGTTCATGCATTATTGACCCGCCACATCAAAACAATCGCCAATTATGCGCGCAATTTGAATCTTGAAACCCTTACCAAACCACTAAAATTAAAACGATTGAAAGTTAATTCAGCATCAGATGAATTGGATAACGTAGTTAATGCAATTAATCACATGCGAGAAACATTGCTGGACGATATCGAACAGCGACATGCAATAGAGACGGCGTTGTTAACTGAAAAAGAAGAAAAAATGGAAACCCGACGGCAAAAAAATGCAGCAGAAGATGCCAGTCGAGCGAAAAGTCAATTTCTGGCGACAATGAGCCATGAAATTCGTACGCCAATGAATGGTGTAATTGGCATGTTGGAAATGCTGCGAGACACGCCGCTTGACGATAACCAAAAACATTACATCGATGTGATTCATCGCTCGGGCGAAACCCTGCTGAGTATCATCAACGATATTCTTGATTACTCCAAAATCGAAGCCGGGAAAATGCGGCTTGAAGAAACCACCTTTGAACTGGATGAGCTGATAGAAAATTGCGTGCAGCTATTTGGCGCTACTGCGAACAAGCGCCAGATTGAATTATTCGGTGGTTTGGAGCCAGGTGTGCCGCGCTGGTTGCGCGGCGACCCAACACGTTTGCGGCAAATTATTATTAATTTATTGGGTAATGCTTTTAAATTTACCAGCGAAGGTTTTGTATCGTTACGCGTGCAATTGGTAGACGAGCCTGCTGATCACAAAGCAACTCTCCGGTTCGTGGTTCAGGATAGCGGTATAGGTTTGGACACATCCAGTACAACGAATTTATTTGATTCATTCAATCAGGCAGATGCATCTACCACACGCAAATATGGCGGTACTGGTTTGGGCTTGGCCATTTGTAAAAGCCTGGCGGAATTGATGGAAGGTGAGATTGGAGTCGAAAGTGTTAAGGGGCATGGCGCAACCTTCTGGTTTACTGCGCGTATGCACATCGAGGCCGTATGTGATTGGAACTCCAATCGCAATCAGGCCAAGTACGATGCTTTGATCGCAAAAAAATTATTATTGGTAGAAGCCAGTCGGACACTCAGCGATTTTTTAACTCATCACTGTGTTGCCTGGGGGGTATTTGTGGAGACTGCACCTTCGGCAAAATCCGCGCTCGCACAAATAAAACATGCGATGCATTCTGGCGAACCCTACGATTTTGTTGGTTTTGATTTTTCATTGCCAGACGCCAACGGTTTTGATTTTGCACAATGGGTGCGTGATATTCCCGAGTTGAATGAGTTGCCGTTATTTATGTTTAGTGCAGGAGATGTCTACCATGACCAGTTGCATATCCGTCGCTTGGGCATCCACTCAATTCTGCGCAAACCGATATCAATTAAATTATTGCATCAGGAGTTGGTTGCACTATTGGGGCACGAAGCGGCACCTGTGGTAGCAGTAGAGCGCAAAATTCCGGAACCGGAAAAATTTGCGCATTTAAACGTGTTAGTTGCAGAGGATAACCCGGTCAATCGAATGGTAATTAAAGGGCTGCTCGGAAAATTGGGCATCGTTCCTGTGTTTGCAGAGAACGGGCTTGAAGCCCTTGATGCTGTTAAAACTGCGCGCGAGCGCTTTAATTTAATTCTAATGGATTGTGAAATGCCGGAAATGGACGGTTTTGAGGCCACCCAAAGTATTCGGGATTACGAGCGACGCGAAGGTATTTCCGCTACACCTATTATTGCCTTAACTGCCCATGCCTTACAGGAACATCGCGAGGCAGTGTTTGCCAGTGGGATGAATTATTACCTTTCCAAACCTATTACCTTTGAAACCCTTTACGGGGCATTTGAGTCTATTGGAGTAATCTCACAAGTACAGACGATCACGGGCGCATAGTGAACTCCTATGGCAATTATTGGTTTTTTCTCCTTGCCTGTGATTGGGGCAATCCTTATGATGCCTTCATCGACTTGGGGCTTCCCCCTACTAATTTAACCGCAAGGTATGGAGCTTTTTATGAGTAGTGATGCAATTGTTCATGTCAATGATGCCAGTTTCGAACAAGATGTATTAAAGGCTGATTTGCCTGTATTAGTTGATTTCTGGGCAGCCTGGTGTGGTCCATGTAAGATGATTGCCCCGATACTTGACGATTTGGCTGATCAGTTTGAAGGAAAAATCAAGATTGCCAAAATGGATGTGGATGCCAATAAGGATACCCCTGCCAAGTTCGGTATTCGTGGTATCCCTACATTGATCATTTTCAAAAATGGTGCGGCTCATGCTACTAAAGTAGGGGCGTTGAGTAAGCCTCAGCTGGTTGATTTTATTAATTCTTCGCTTTAAAACTGATTGGGCCGTTACAAAAACGGCCCAATTTGTTTTTGCACTGCGCGTTTTTTATGGCTATACTCCGCTCAATCTGATGTTTGTTCCTCCTTGAGTCACCTTCCCGATTCATCATAAACCAGACGAACAAACCCAAAACCTCTGCTGTTGTTCTTGCCCTGGAATCCGGATTATTTCAGTTCGCACAATTAACCCGTCAATTCGCTGTAAAAATAAGTGAACAAGTTAATTGAATCTGTGATGTTGGACTGGCAAGCTCGTGCCTGAATGTATCTGAGGTGATTGATGCCTGGATCCAAAGACAATAACAGCAAATGCGACACGCGTTTCTTAACTGAAAATGTAAGAACAACAAGAGTCTCGATAAGATCAATTTAACAACTCACTATCTGCAATACTCACATCCATCCATAAAGTCTCTCCTATGAATCTAACCGACCTTAAAAAGAAACCCATTGAAGAATTAATTGATATCGCCCACGAAATGGGTTTGGAAAATATCGCCCGTTCGCGCAAACAGGACATTATTTTTAATATCCTCAAGCGCCATGCCAAAGGTGGCGAGGATATTTACGGCGATGGTGTTTTGGAAATTCTGGTGGATGGCTTCGGCTTCTTGCGATCTGCAGACAGTTCTTATCTCGCTGGCCCGGATGATATTTACGTTTCCCCCAGCCAGATTCGCCGTTTTAACTTACGCACCGGCGATACCATTTCTGGCAAGATTCGCCCACCGAAGGAAGGTGAACGCTATTTTGCCCTGTTGAAGGTTAACGATATTAACTTCGACAAACCGGAAAGTTCCCGCAACAAAATTTTGTTTGAAAACCTCACCCCGCTTTTCCCCAACGAACGCCTTCTGCTTGAAGCCGGTAACGGTTCTACCGAAGACCTCACAGGTCGTATCATCGATTTGATCGCACCGATTGGCAAAGGTCAGCGCGGTTTGATTGTTGCACCGCCAAAAGCCGGTAAAACCATCATGATGCAAAATATTGCGCAGGCGATTACGCGCAATAACCCCGAGTGCCATTTGATTGTGTTGTTGATCGACGAGCGTCCGGAAGAAGTAACGGAAATGCAGCGCTCGGTACGCGGCGAAGTGGTTGCGTCAACCTTCGATGAACCGCCGGCGCGTCACGTGCAAGTGGCGGACATGGTGATTGAAAAAGCCAAGCGTTTGGTTGAGCACAAAAAAGATGTGGTAATCCTGCTCGACTCTATTACCCGTCTCGCACGTGCTTACAACACTGTTATTCCTTCATCAGGAAAAGTATTGACCGGTGGTGTGGATGCGCATGCGCTGGAAAGACCTAAGCGTTTCTTCGGTGCTGCACGTAATATCGAAGAGGGTGGCAGCTTGAGTATTATCGCTACTGCGTTGGTAGATACCGGTTCCAAAATGGACGAGGTTATTTACGAAGAATTTAAAGGTACCGGTAACCTGGAATTACATCTGGATCGCAAGATCGCCGAAAAACGTATTTACCCTGCAATCAACGTGCGCCGCTCCGGTACTCGCCGTGAAGATTTGTTGATGAAAGAAGATGAGCTGCAACGCGCATGGATTCTGCGTCGTTTGTTGAACGATATGGAAGATGTTCCCGCAACTGAATTCTTGCTCGACAAATTGAAAGATTTCAAAACTAACGATGAATTCTTCCAATCGATGAAGCGTAAGTAAACGCTCAACGAAGAAAATAATTGCAGGGCGGAACGTGAAACGCCTTCCGCCAATTCTACTAACGGCGGAAGGCGTTTTTGTTTTTTCGCCCTGTGAGTTTTCACCGCATGAAATATAAAGACCTTCGCGAGTTTATCGCCCTGTTGGAAAGTCGCGGTTTGTTGAAGCGCATTAAACAGGAAATCGATCCCAATCTGGAAATGACGGAAATATGTGACCGCACATTACGTGCCGGTGGCCCTGCGTTATTGTTTGAAAATCCCAAAGGTTACAACATTCCAGTGCTTGGAAATTTATTTGGTACCCCTGAACGTGTTGCCTTGGGAATGGGGCAGGAATCGGTAGGAGCATTGCGTGAGGTGGGGAAACTACTCGCGTTTTTGAAAGAGCCTGAACCACCAAAAGGCTTCAAAGATGCCTGGGAAAAACTGCCGGTCTTCAAACAGGTATTGAATCTGGCTCCGAAAGTATTGAGCAAGGCGCAGTGTCAGGAAATTGTGCTGGAAGGCGATGCGGTAAACCTGGATTTATTACCGATTCAAACCTGTTGGCCGGGTGATGTGGGGCCATTGGTAACCTGGCCGTTAGTAGTTACGCGCGGGCCGCACAAGGAACGGCAAAATCTGGGTATTTATCGCATGCAGAAAATCGGTAAAAACCGATTGATTATGCGCTGGCTTTCACATCGCGGTGGTGCACTGGATTTTCGCGAGTTTCAAATCCAGAATCCAGGCAAAAATTTTCCGGTGGCTGTTGCCCTTGGCGCGGATCCAGCAACTATTCTGGGCGCGGTAACACCGGTTCCCGACACCCTGTCTGAATACGGTTTTGCTGGATTACTACGTGGCGATAAAACCGAAGTAGTGAAATGTATGGGTAACGACTTGCAAGTGCCCGCCTCTGCCGAATTTATTTTGGAAGGTTACATAGCTTCAGGTGACATGGCGCCCGAGGGACCCTATGGCGATCATACGGGCTACTACAACGAAGTGGATAAGTTCCCTGTGTTTACTGTCGAGCGAATTACGCATCGCCGCGATCCGATTTATCACAGTACTTACACCGGTCGTCCACCGGATGAGCCTGCCATTCTCGGTGTTGCATTGAATGAAGTGTTTGTGCCGATTTTGCAAAAGCAATTTCCTGAAATTGTGGATTTTTATTTGCCGCCGGAAGGTTGCTCCTATCGCATGGCGGTAGTGACGATGAAGAAACAATATCCTGGACATGCCAAGCGCGTGATGATGGGCGTATGGAGTTTCTTGCGGCAGTTTATGTACACCAAATTTGTCATAGTGACTGACGATGATGTGAATGCACGAGATTGGAAAGATGTCATATGGGCGATGACTACACGGATGGATCCGGCGCGCGATACGTTGATGGTGGAAAATACGCCCATTGATTATCTGGATTTCGCATCGCCAGTTTCCGGTTTGGGCTCAAAGATTGGTTTTGATGCGACCAATAAATGGCCGGGCGAAACTACCCGCGAATGGGGAACACCCATTGTGATGGATCCACAAGTGAAAAATCGAGTGGATGAAATGTGGGATGAGCTTGGCATAAATTTACCCTCTGCATATTAATTATTAATGGGAGGTCTGTTATGGGGCTTGAAGAGTGTTTTCTCGATTGTCCTTATTGCGGTGAGCCAATTAGCGTATTGGTTGATTGCTCCTGCGAAGAACAGAGCTATGTAGAAGATTGCCAGGTGTGCTGCAGACCTATGTTGTTGCATGTTGAGGTGCATGAACAAGGTTATCCTTCAGTGCATGCACGACGTGAAGATGAATGACGGCGTTAGCGTTTTTTAGCAATGCGGTTGGTTTTCGGGTGGTTATAGGCTATAAAACTTTGCAGCGCAGTTTCGCGCCATCAGCAATTAATCTCGGGGGAACTGATATGGGCTTTATTAAAGAATTTAAAGAATTTGCGGTGCGCGGTAACGTAGTGGATATGGCAGTGGGGATTATCATTGGTGCTGCATTTGGCAAAATTGTCAGCTCGCTAGTGAGCGATGTTTTTATGCCGCCGATTGGCTGGATGATTGGCGGCGTGGATTTCAGTGATCTTGCGATCACATTACCGGCCTTGATGGAAGGTAAGGAGCCGGTGTTAATTGCTTACGGAAAATTTATCCAAACCATTCTGGATTTTACGATTGTTGCTTTCGCGATTTTTATGGTGATTAAAGGCATCAATCGCCTCAAGAAAAAAGAAGAGCCTGCCGCAGCAGCGCCAAGCAAAGAGGAAGTATTGCTTACCGAAATTCGTGATTTGCTTAAACAGCAGGTGCAAAAATAATCAGCGATACAAATGACCACTGGCGTGCAATGGGGGTGGTCATTTGGTATTTATCAATCTACGGGATGCCCGCGATACATTCGCACTGGTTTTGCCGGTGTATTGGCCGCCACCAAATCAGGGCGCGGTGCTTCCACTAAAATGGTTTGTCCTCTGTAAACTTTTACTACTTGCTTGGGCGGAGTGTTCATCTGAATTTCTTGCACCGGCTGAAGCAGTGTTCTCCACTCATCGCCTGCCAACGACAACAACTCTTTAATCAGGGTTTTAGTAATAGTGTCTTTGGCTGTTCGATAGTAATCCGCTAATTCCTTAAGCAGCTCGGGGTTCGCCATTTTCACACCGGGTTTTACATCAGGTTCAACGCGGCGGCGAATCTCGTACACCAAATCAATCATAGGCTTAGTGTATTGCATGCTTGGTCTCCTCATCGTGGGCTTGCAATCGAGCAAGTTTCAGACCAAACCAGTGTTTTCGGTTATAGGAACCTATTTAAGACCTATGAATGAGCAATAAGGATAAAGCGGAGGGAAAACAGGGGATCATTTTGGGGCAAAATTGCACTGCGCAGATTATTCATCTGCGCATTAGGGGTTAACGAATCAAATGATCCATCTCTCGAGCAGGCTGCGAGCACAGGGTTTCGCCGATAATCTGGGCTGGCACGCCGGCCACCGTGGCGCGTGGCGGAACATCTTTCAAGACCACGCTGCCAGCACCAATCTTGGCGCATTCGCCCACCGTAATATTGCCAAGAATTTTGGCTCCGGCACCTATCAAAACACCTCTTCGTACCTTGGGATGACGGTCGCCTGCCTGTTTGCCGGTACCACCCAGGGTGACTGATTGCATGATGGACACGTTATCTTCCACTATCGCCGTTTCACCAATCACTATGCCTGTCGCATGATCAAACATAATGCCTTTGCCGATCTGTGCCGCGGGGTGGATATCGACTGCAAACACTGCCGAGATACGATTTTGCAGGAATAGCGCCAATGAGTCGCGCCCCTGTTGCCATAGCCAATGGGCGACACGGTAAGCCTGGAGCGCGTGGAAGCCTTTGAAGTAGAGCAATGGGGTAACCAATGAACAGCAGGCCGAGTCGCGCTCGCTTACGGCCAATAAATCGGCGCGTATGGATTCAATAAGGGTTTCATCTTTTACCATGGCCTCTTCTATCACTTCGCGAATGAGCATGGCGGGGAGTGCGGGACTATCCAGCTTATTGGCCAAATGAAAGCTGAGTGCTGCTTTGAGTGAATCGTGATTAAGGATGGTGGCATAGAGGAAACTGGCTAGTACCGGCTCGGATTCGGCTTGTTTACGGGTCTGCAGACGAATCGATTCCCATAGGCTGTCGACAACCAGGGCCGGGGCGGGTGCAGTCATGGGAACTCCTTGGGCCAGTCAAACAAATGAAATGAACAAACGCTGAAGCCCCATTATTGGGGGTGAATGTTAAATTTCCAACAGCCTGCCGTTAGTAAATGACTAATGGCGGCTCATTCAGCGCCGCCAATTGTTCGCGCAGTTCCAGGATATGCTCGCCCCAGTAACGTTCGGTATTGAACCAGGGAAAATGCCGGGGAAATGCCGGGTCAGTCCAGCGGCGTGCCAACCAAGCGCTGTAATGCATGATACGCAAGCTGCGCAACGCTTCAATCAGTTGCAATTCCGCCAAATCAAAATCGCAAAATTCGCGATAGCCATCCAGTATCTCGCTCATCTGAGCTGTCTGCTGGTCGCGCTCGCCAGAAAGCAACATCCACAAATCCTGGATTGCTGGCCCCATACGCGCATCGTCGAAGTCAACAAAGTGCGGGACTTCATCGCGCCACAAAATGTTGCCGGGATGACAATCGCCATGCAGACGGATGGATTCATAACTTACACGCGCAAATACTGTGTCACAGCGAGCAAGCAAATCTGCACCCAATGTTCGGTAAGACTCACGCAAACTGGCGGGAATAAAATCCTGCTCCAGCAAAAATGCATAGCTGTCGCGCCCGAAAGTTTGAATATCAAGCGCCGGACGATACTTGAACGGCTGGGACTTCCCCAGCGCATGCATACGCCCGAGGGTTCGCCCCAGGGAGAGCAATGCATCAAAGTCATCCAGATTGGGAGCATGGCCACCCTGACGGGGGTAGATTGCAAAGCGAAAGCCCTGGTATTCGCGCAGGCTGGCAGCTTCCTCGTTGATTAGCGGCGGTACTACCGAAATTTCCAGGTCTTTTAACGCTTGGGTGAATTGGTGCTCTTCGAGGATTTGCTCGTTGCTCCAGCGCTCCGGTCGGTAGAACTTGGCAATCAGGGGTGAGCTACCCTCTATCCCGACCTGATAGACACGATTTTCGTAGCTGTTGAGTGCGAGTATGCGTGCATCAGTCAGTAGGCCAGTGCTTTCAATCGCATCCAGCACCAGGTCGGGGGTAAGAGATTCGTAAGGATGTGACTGGCTCATAAAAGGTGGCTCGCAAGGTGAGGGCGTGATTGTAACTCTCGCCAGCGTTCATTGCTTGTGTATGCACTAATCGATGCTTTTAAAGATGATGAGGGTGAAATGGCGGATAAATTTTGAATGATTTGCATAAAAATGCTACAAGTTAAAACACATTGAGCAGATTTCATTCACGATAGTGACCGGCACTTGCTCTTTCGCTACAGCATGTAACCGGTAAAAGCAGTGCCTGATAACAAACACATGGGATTGTTATGATAAAAATCGCTTTCTACAACCTCAAGGGTGGCGTGGGCAAAACCACCACTGCAGTGAACATGGCTTACATGGCCGCCGCTGCCAAAAAAAATGTGATTCTCTGGGATTTGGACCCCCAGGCCGCTGCAAGCTGGTTTTGCCAGCAGGAGCCGGATTCCGCCAAAGCCATCAAATTATTTAGTAAGGGCAAATCCATTGGCGAGATGGAGCTTTACAGCCCCTATCCGCGCCTGATGTTGATTCCCGCTGACCTGAGCCTGCGTAGTTTGGATAGCGAATTTGATGAACTCAGCAAGGACAAAAAATTCCTCAAGCAATTGCTCAAGCCGCTCAGCGAGAAAGCCGATGTCCTGATCTTTGATTGTCCACCTACACTCTCCCCCAGTGTTGAGCAACTATTGCAAGAGGTGGATATTTTATTAATCCCCATGATTCCTAGTCCCTTATCCATTCGCGCTATGGAACAGGTGATCGAGTTTTTGAATGCCAAAAAATCAGCCCCCAAACGCATCATTGGTTTCTTTAACCTGGTGGATATGCGCCGCAGCCTGCATCGTGAAGCGATTGAAAACAGCAAGAAAATGCCGGTGCCGATGCTCAAAACTTATGTGCCCAATGATTCCGCCGTGGAGCAAATGGGGCTGCGCCGTGCACCACTCACCAGTTACAATCAGCGCAGTCGTGCGGCGCTTGCCTATATCGATTTGTGGAAAGAAATTGCGCGGCTGCTCAAGGCTGCCACTAAAGATGCTGAATAATTTGTAACGGATATCCCATGACCAACACTTTCAATCGCCTGCTCATTGCAAGCAGCGTGCTGGCTGTTATTGGCTGTACGCCTTACAGCCAGCAGCAACCGCGTCCTGAACCTGTTCCAACCGAACCCGCAGTGACTGTTCCCTCTACGCCCGCTGTTGTACAGCCCCAGCCGGGAGTTGTGCCCAAACCTCTCCCTGGGGCGAGCTTGAATCCAGCCGCGTTAAGCCTCGCGCGTCAAGCGCGCAACCAATACCTCGCGCAGGATTACCAGGGCGCAATTGCTACGGCAGAGCGCGGTTTACGTATAGAACGCCGTGCGGCGGATTTGTATCTGGTATTGGCCCAGGCCTATGTCCAGTTGGCGCAACCGCAAAAGGCAGAAATGTTTGTGCAACAAGGTTTACGTTTTGCGCCGCAGGGCTCGGATGTTGCGAGCGGTTTACTGCGAGTGCGGGAGTCACTGGGCCAATAACGTCTTTACAGCTTCTCGTATTCAATGAAAAAGGGGCGCAATGAATTAATTGCGCCCCTTTTATTTTTACGGCGAGTGAGCGTAATCCGGCGTGCTCATATCAATGAAATAAAAGTTGTTTTAGCAAAAGCAGCTCTTATGTCGATCTATGCGCAATTATCATGACGCATAAAAAAACCTGCCTGCTTTTTTTATCTTACTTATAAAAAAATAAAATCTTTTCTTATCAACATCTTTCCCGCTCGTGAATAAAAAATTCCCTATTCGACGGCGAATTCCCCTAGTGCTTTTGTTGGTAATGGTTATCATTTGTGGCAGCGGTTGATTATTGGCGCTTGAAATTTGTAGTTGGAGGGATGTCAGCGCAAAAGCCATTGGATGAATAACTCGCTATTTGCTTTTTTGCCAAACAATTGAAGATAACAACTGGCGCAAGTTGCGGAGTAGAAGATGTGTGTGGCAATTACTAATGCATTCATCAACAAAGAATTACATGAGTTTAGTGGTGATGTAGGGAGTGGATATTTCGATCACTTTAATTTCCAAGGGATTTCGCTGAGCCGTATTCATGGCTGTGTTAATAGCTCGGTAGAAATTTGTAAGGCAAAAGAAAAAACATTTTTGCGCATTCATATTTGCCTGGTAGGGAGTGTTGAATATTCCGTTGAGCAAATGATTGAGTCATGCCAGGTCAGCGCCCTGGAAATAAAAATAATTTCGGGCGAGTTTAGCGGGATAAAGTCCAAATTGCCGGCAAATAAAGAAACATCCGAAATATCGATTTTTTTAGACGAGCACGCCTATAGGGAAATAATGCAAGGCGGTGATATTTCAGTGGCTGATTATGCGTCGTTGAATGGAAATCTAAGCGTATGCGACATGGGCTTGGTATATAAAAACCTGCTGCATCTCATTAACTTTCCGCATCCGAAAAATCAGTTGGAATATGTAGCGTTGCAGGGATATTGCTATGCCGTTATCGGAGAGGTGCTAAGTCGTACTATAAAAAATAATGCCGCGCCCGCACCGGTAAAGCTGGGTTCTGCTGAGCGGGTAAAATCGCTGATTGATTCAAATGTAAAAAGCAACCAAACCATTCGCCAGTTAGCGAGCATTTCAGGCACTAATGAGTGTTACTTAAAAAAAGAATTTAAAGCACTGACTGGTTGCAGCATTGTCGATTACCGCCAAAAGCAGCGCATGCAACATGCCCGGAATTTGCTGGGTGGTGGACTGTTAAATATCGATGCATTGGCGGCAGAGGTGGGTTATCAAAACACTAATCATTTCATCCGGATTTTCCGCCGTCATACCGGTGTCCATCCCAAAGAATATAAGTTGGAGCGAATGAGAGAGCATCATGATTATTAAAACGTTCCAGTGTCTCGTTACCTGACCGGTATGTGGCGTGGTGAAACGATCATGTAAAAAGTCGTTTAGCGCGCAATAACCGCAACTAATTACTAAAAAATCGTTTACGCCAACGGGCGAACAGTGCAACAGCATGTTGCTGCACTGCGGGTTTGTTTTAACTTTAAATCGTTAATAAGGATCAACAATGAACAACGATGCCGTCTATGATTTTGTCGCTGTGGGTGCCGGGCCGTTTAATTTGGGCCTTGCATGCCTGTCTTCTGCGGTCTCCGATTTGCGTTGTGTTTTTCTGGATCAGGGTGAGGAATTTAATTGGCATCCAGGCATGTTGATTGATGGTGTCACATTACAAAGTCCGTTTCTGGCTGATCTGGTTTCCATGGCAGACCCAACGAACCCGTTCAGCTATTTAAATTATCGCAAACAACAGGGAAGCTTGTTTAATTTTTTTGTGCGCGAAAATTATTATCTGGAGCGACAAGAATATAACCGGTACTGCCAATGGGCTGTCTCGCGTCTGGATAATATCCGTTTCAATCATCACGTCGAGCAGGTGAACTATGATCCGGATCAGCGCGTCTACCAGGTAACCGGCGTTGAAACCAAAGATAAAAAGCCATTTAGCGTTCTGGCAAAAAAGCTGGTCATTGGTATCGGCATGAAGCCTCGTATTCCCGACTGCTTTCGTTCGATTTCCAGCGGTGCTGATTTACATTCTTCGCGCTATTTGAAAAATAAACCGGAATTGCAAAAAAAGAAAAAAATTACGGTTATCGGCGGCGGGCAGAGTGGTGCAGAAATATTTTATGACCTGTTAAAAGACAGCGAACGTTGTGGTTACCAATTGGATTGGGTGACACGTGCGCCCCGTTTTTTCCAGATGGAAACTGCAAAGCTGACCCTGGAAATTTTATGCGGTGATTACGGCACCTATTTTCATGCGTTGGATAAACCTACCAAACAAAAAATTATTGAGGAACAAAAAAGTGTTTATTGCGGTGCAAATCAATCGCTGATCGACAAGATTTATGATTTTCTGGATGCAAGCCGACACAGTAATTTACCGCAAGTCCAGTTAATGCCCTGTATGAACCTGATCAATGTTGAGCCAGATAACAATGGTGATGGCAACAGTGATGGTTATTTTCTGCATTTTGCTCATACGCAAACGGGTGAGCATTATCAAAGTCGCACGGAGGGTTTGGTTCTCTCCAGTGGTCACTTGTATGAAGTCCCTGCATTTATGGAGGGTGTATATGACCGTATTGAGCGCGATGAACAGGGTAAGTATCAGCAAAAAGAAAACTGGTCGGTGGATATTCACGGACGTGAAATTTTTATCCAGAACGCGGGCTTTGAAAGCCATGGATTGATTAACCAGGATCTCGGCATGGCCTGTTATCGCAATAGCCGCATACTTCGTGAAATTACCGGGCGTGACGTTTATCCAATAGAAAATCGATTTGCGTTCCAAAGCTTTATGCCCGGAAAAGACTCCGGTTGGGATCGATTGGGTGATGGAGCGATTCGATGATTTTACGGATTGCTATTCTGATAATGTCCGCGTGTGGTGTTATCAGTGATTCCATTCTCATTGCGTTTTATCCGCAATTCTTTGAAATGCGTTATGGGTTGACGAACCCGATACATGTGGGGGCCTACATCGCGGCCATTTCCATTGCAGTGATGTGCGCATTGCCGTTTTGGGCAAAGCTTACTCGCCATATTGAAACATTGCATTTGTTGTGGATGACACAACTGTCAGCCGGAATACTGGCGATAGCGAGTGCGCATGCACCCAGTGTCCAACTGTACTGGGTGTTGACCATGCTGATGTTCATTATGAAAGCCAGCTATCTTTTGCTTTTCCCATACCTGATGCGAGAAGAGAAACCTGAGAACCATGGTTTGGTTATTGGCATGGTATCGGTTGTTGTTCATGTCGGTGCAATCTTTGGAGCATCGGTCGGCGGTTCTGCATTGGAAAACCTCGGCCCCGAGGCAAGCATGTACCTGATGGCGGCCGGAGATTTTGTGCAAATGGGAATTTGCATTTTTCTTATTTTTTCTGGCAACTATGTAAAAAGAAATGGCAACGTAAAAAGAAATAGCAACGTAAAAATAAACGATACCAACAAAAATAATAATAACGATGCAGCAACAATCCATAACAAAACCCGCACAGAAAAAAGTGAAGCGTCACGGCCTGTCGGAGCGTGGATTGCGTTAGCCAAACTAAGCGGTCTGATGTTGTTGTTTGATATGAGCGCTTACCTTGTACGCCCTTTTTTTTCTGTTTACTGGGAATCAATTTACGTAGGGGGTAACCAGACAATTACCGGAATTATTTTTGCGATACCGGGCATGGTGGCAATCGCCGGTTTGATTATCAATAAGTCTTTTTTGAAAAATAAATTTCCGCACCTGGATCATACGGCGATTAATTTATTCATCGGCGCGATCGGCTTGCTGTTGCAGGCATCATCTTCGCCATTGCTCGTTATTACCGGCCGCTGCCTGTATGGGTGGAGCCTGTTTCAAGTGGTTGTGAAACTGGAAGTTACTTTATTTCGTATTAGCCAGCCCGCCTTTTATGACCGCGATTTTGCCGTTACCAATTTCTTTCAGAACCTTGGCGTTCTCCTCGCGTCTTTCGCGGCAGGTTACATCGTTAGTTGGATAGGTGTGCCCATGTCATTTGCGTTGGCTGCTGCCGGTTTTATTCTCACTGCCATTCTTGATCGAAGCCTGTTTGGTGTTGACAGTCACCATCAACATGGTTTGGCAGCGAGTAACGCACATCAACCAAAACAATTAGCGCTGGAGGAAGGATGAAAAATTATATTGAAGCGTTTGGCCTGAACCCGTGGATCGATATCCGTTTGCTGGATGTTGAAAAGGATATTGAAACAATTCACGCCTGGTTCCTAATGGAATACGCGGCATTCTGGAATATGCAGAACGCCTCTCTTGAAGAAACACGACAGATTTATAGCCATATCCAAAGCGGAAACCACATGGAGGTTTATCTCGGCTTTTATAAAAACCGCCCTGCTTTCCTAATGGAATGTTATCGACCGGAACTTGATGAGTTGAGTGAACATTATTCCGTTAAGGCGGGCGATATCGGCATGCATTTTATGGTTGGGCCGGTTGAAACACCTGTGCGCGGGTTCACCCGCGATGTGCTGCGTCACATTATGGCATTTCTGTTTTTCCAGAAAAATGCCAGACGGGTGGTGGTAGAGCCGGACGTGAGAAATGACAAAGTGCACAAGCTGAATACATTCGTCGGTTTCCATTATGAGGGAACCATTCAGCTGGAAAAAAAGAAAGCCAGCCTGGCATTTTGTTCAAAGGAAAATTTTATAAACACACTACAGAGGGTAATTACCAGTGAACCAATTTAATTTTCATCAACCGGAATCCGCCGTCGCACACTTGTCACCCGAGGTTTGGGCGCTTGCAAATCGCCACCTGGCTTGTAAGGCGTTAAGCGAATTTAGTCATGAGCAGATCCTTTCACCCAAATTAATTGAAGCCAGCGATGGGGGATGGGCGTTGTATCAGGTGCAAACGGATGAGCCCAATTGCAGTTATATTTTTAAAGCAAAAAAAATGTACTTGCGCCATTGGAGAATTGAAAAGGAATCTATCGAACGTGTGGTGGACGGTACTTCAGTTACCCTGGATGCCTTGGTGCTGATTAACGATTTCAAAAAAACATTAGGAATCGTTGAAGAAAAGCTGCCTATCTATCTTGATGAAATCAGCAGTACCTTATACGGCGCTGCTTACAAAATGCAAAATTCCAATATTCCTTGCAGTGAGTTGGTGGATGCCGATTATCAAACATTTGAATCTTCCATGACGGAAGGGCATCCCGGTTTTGTGGCCAATAACGGGCGAATAGGGTTTGATGCCTATGATTATCATGCGTATGCACCGGAAACAGGGAGTGCATTCAATATTATCTGGTTGGCGGTGCATCGTGATCACGCTGAATTTGCCAGCATAAAAGATATTGAATATTTCAGCTTCATTCAACGTGAAATTGGCGAGGAGCTGTTTGAACATTACATGGAAAAACTGGCATCAATGGGGTTAAACAGTGACGATTATTATTTTATGCCGGCGCACCCCTGGCAGTGGTACACGAAATTAAGCATTGCATTCGCAGCCTATGTGGCCACCAGAAAAATTGTTCCACTGGGAATCAGTACCGATGCGTATGTGGCCCAGCAATCCATCAGAACTTATTTCAATAAATCCAGTGCAAACAAGAGCTACGTAAAAACTTCACTCTCGATTTTGAACATGGGATTTATGCGTGGCCTTTCCCCTTATTACATGAAGGGAACACCGGCAATTAACACGGTGTTGCAGGGGATTATTTCAAACGATAAAACCCTGAACCAGTTGGGATTTTCTATTCTGCGGGAAATTGCTTCCATTGGGTTTAGAAATTATTACTACGAATCTGCGCTGACTAAAGACAGCCCCTATAAAAAAATGTTTTCTGCTCTGTGGCGAGAAAGCCCGATGCCGATGCTGCAAAAAAACGAACGGTTGATGACGATGACGGCGTTGTTGCATGTGGATTACGAAGGGAAGGCGCTGATTGCAGAATTGATACAACGTTCAGGTTTATCCGCGGAAGCCTGGCTGGCGCGTTACTTCGACGCATTTTTGAAACCGCTCTTGCATTGTTTTTATGCGCATGACCTGGTGTTTATGCCGCATTGCGAAAATTTGATTGTGGTGCTTGATGGCTATCTTCCAAAACGTGTCTTTATGAAAGACCTAGCGGAAGAGTGTGTCATTTTGAATAAAGATGCCAAGGTTCCTGAGGATGCCGCCCGCATGGTGGTAGACGTGCCGGAGGATTACAAACTGCTGGGTATTTTTATCGATGTGTTCGATGGCGTATTTCGTTTCATGTCACACATTTTGGAAGAAAGCGGGGCCATTGAGGAAGAACAGTATTGGCGATTGGTAGCTCAATGCGCGCAGGGATATCAGGCTGAGCATCCGGAGTTAAACCATAAATTCCAGCGCTACGATTTTTTTGCACCGACATTTATGCATTCCTGTTTGAATCGCTTGCAGCTTAAAAATAATTTGCAAATGATCAACCTTGCTGACCCGGCTTCCAGTTTGATTATGGCGGAACCACTGGGTAATCCGGTCGCACAGTTTGCGAATGAACAGCCAGCGGTTTATCGGGAAAAAGAAGCGGCATGTTGACTTCATCGGCATTGTTGTCGCACTTGAAGGATGAAGTTAATGAACTGATTCCGGAGTGTGCGATACAGGTTGGTTATGAGTCGCCTGCATGGAGTGATGTGAGCGTAATCAATATTGAACGCTTGCATCACTATTTGAAATTGCAATATCCGGAGGCGGGCCCCCGTTATTGGAGCGCCCGCAGTTGGGGGCTTTTAATTTGGCAGCCCATTTATCTCGCCGTTATTGCGGCGCATCGATGTGGGGTGGTTTTGCCGTTGAGCGAAATGGGTCAGGTATTTCCTCAATCGGGTATTCCCTCGGGTGTTTTATTCAGGCGCTGCCAATTTTCCGAAAGGGAAATACCTGAATGCACGCAACAGATGGCGATAGAGTTATTAATGGGATGCCGCAACATTTACGCGGTGTGGAATCTCGTGGGCCTTACCCGAAAAAATTCAGAGCGTGTGGTGGCTGATTGCGTTTTGTCAGCATTGTTAATGGTGTATCCATCGCAGGTTGATGCAGCGGAAACGTATGGGAATTTATGGTTGTCGGCGATGGGCTTGCAAGGCGCTGCCGGTTTTATTCGTTACAACAATAGTGCGGGTGAGCCGCGTCTGGCGTTGGATAAAAAAAATTGTTGTTTCAGGTATTTGTGTAATGGCCGTTCACCGTGTGATGTTTGCCCGCGGCAGACATTGGGCGAGCGATTGCAGCGATTTAGCCAGATGACGACCTGAGTCTTCATACATTTTTCTCGTACTAACCACTACCCAGATTGCGACGGATTTATTGCACTGCAATGCGAACCATTATTTGAATAATACGAGGAGCAATCCATGGGCAGATCAATGTACAAATTATTGGATAATCTGGATCGGTATTCCGCAAGTTACAACGATATATGGCTTGTTCCCGAGGAGCAGTTGGCGCTGCCTATTGACGCGTATTGTTCAGAGGAAATATTTCGCGAGGAACAGGAAAAAATATTTTCGCGTGCATCGCTTTACGTGGGCCATGAAGCGATGGTTCCCGAGGTGGGTGATTGGCATGCGCTATCGCACGAGGAAAATGCGCGTGTGCTGCTTCGGGGGGAGCAGGGAATTGAACTTATCTCTAATGTTTGCCGACACCGGCAGGCCATTATGTTAGGCGGCGCTCCCATTGCATCCGATGCTGATCCGGTTCGCCGGGGAAAATTGGGCGGGACTGGCAATCGCATTTTTTGCCCGATACATGCGTGGAGTTACGATCAAACCGGAAAGCTGGTGAACGCACCGAAATTCGCAAAGCAACCTTGTGCCAATTTGCAACGGTTTCAATTAAGCAATGTTTCCGGCCTGTTGTTTGAGGGAATGCGTAATCCCGCTGCTGATATGGCCTCGCTATTCGCTATGCCGGAGTTTGATTTCAGTGATTACGCGTTGGGGCATGTGGAGCTGCATGCGTGTGCGTACAACTGGAAAACCTTTCTTGAAATTTATAACGATGATTATCACATTGCCCCGTTTCATCCAGGGCTAAGCCGTTACGTTAACAGCAAAGGTTTGCATTGGGATTATGGCGATTGGTTTAGCGTGCAACGAATTGGTGTTACGTCTGATTTGAATCGCGCGGGTACAGAAGCGTATAAAACCTGGCACACCGACTTGCTCACTTATAACGAGGGGTTAACACCCGAGTTCGGTGCCATCTGGGCGACCTATTACCCCACGCACATGATTGAAGTTTTCCCGCACGCATTGGTGTTATCAACACTCTATCCAAAGTCGGTAAACAGTACCTTGAATGTGGTGGAATTTTATTACCCGGCGCAATTACTGAAGGATTGCCCGGCGCTTGCCGAATCCCATCGCAAAGCCTACATGGAAACGGCGCTGGAAGACGATGAAATCGCTGAGCGTATTGATGCAGGACGACGTGCGCTTTATCGCCGTGGTGTAACGGAGGCGGGGCCTTACCAAACGCCGATGGAAGATGGCATCCGCCACTTTCATGGATGGTATCGGGCGGTAATGAAATAACCACACGGGATCTTGTTAAAACGAAGCGAGCCCCATTGAACCCGGCTCAGTCAATACAGCAACATTTTGTTTATTGTGGAGATGGAAATGTTTATAGAACTGGCAGTATTAATCGGTTTGGGATTTTTTATGCAGGGCATTTCATTACTCTTGCGCCCTGCGCGGAATTCGGGACAAAAAACGGATGTTATATGGGATTTAATTGGTGCGATCAGCCCGCGGTTTTTTTTTATCGTTATCGCCGCCGCGATTGCGACTCCCTTGCAAGGTTGGCTTTCAAGTTATGCGTGGATCGTATCAACGCGTGAATTTATTATGGGCATGCCTTTTTTATTGCTCGTGTTCGTCTACATAGTGCTTGTGGATCTGCTGGATTATTGGATGCACCGCGCGTTGCACACAACCTGGTTCTGGCATCAACATGCCTGGCATCACGCCCCAACAGTTATTTATTGGCTTTCGGGCCTGAGAACATCCCCCGGGCAAATTATTATTCGAATCATCCCATCGACTATTTTTGCTGCATTTATTTCTTTCGAACAATTTGTCAATCTGGGAATATTTTTTCTTGTTTTCTTTGTGCTATCACAACATTTTATCCATTCGAATATGCGTATTCCGTTCGAGCCGTATATCGAATTACTGTTGGTAACACCGCGCTACCACATGGTTCACCACAGTGTGGAAAGAAAATATTCAGATACTAATTTTGCACAAATTTTTGTGTGGGATAGGTTGTTCGGCACCTACACAGACCCGGCAACAGTGCCTGAGGATGCCCCTAGCGGGCTGAATTACGATAATACGAATTTGCGTTTGTTATTCGGGTTCCCACCGCCCAAAAGCAGTAAGGCCCGTGTTGAAAATACTAATGAAGAAAACGTAAATATTGCCGGATAATTTAAAACTACAGTGAGGCTTATTGAGCCGTTATCGATCAATAAGCCTCACTCATGCCTTGCTGTTACGGTTGAATTCCAACCGGTAAATCTGCCGCCGCACCAGCTTCCCGCTGATTTTTTTGTGCGCTGCGCGCACGTGCCTTGTATCGTTTATACCAAATAATGACGCCCGTAATACTCAGCATCGCAATCACCAGGCCCATGATGGAAATCAGGATACGCCCTGGCAGACCCAGGATTCGACCTGAGTGCAAGGGGAATTGCGCTTGCACAAACAAATCGGCCGCAGTGCCTCTCCAGGGCAGGAAATCGCCCAGCAGTTCGCCGCTTTTAGCATCCAGGAATACTGCTTTATGTCCGACACCACCGGCACCATGACCTTCTTCTGCGGTAAAAAACTCAATGCGATATATGCCAAATTCCCGTGCGTACCAAACGCTGTTGACCGGCTGTGACCAGCCTTTTTCAACGCCCGCTTGTTGTCCCAGGGCAATAGCTTTGGTGAAGTCATAACCGGGTGCGATGGGGTTGTCGTGACCGGAGGGCGTACGCTTATCAATCGGGCTTGGGGTTACATCAGACACCATCGACATGGCGGGAAAAAAGACTTCGCGGTACAGGTTCAGGGAAAAACCGGTGAAGGCGACGATAAATAGCAATATCCAGGTCCATAAGCCAAATGCCCGGTGCAGATCGAAGTTCAATTTGGTTTTGCCGCCGCTCCAGCGAATTTTCCATGCCGGTTTCCAGCGTTGCCAGTAGCTGCCATGGTTGTCACCAGAGGCGACTGCCAGTGTTTGCGCGCTGCGCTTGCGTCTGGGTAAGGTCAGGTAAAACCCGATGAAGCAATCAATTGTCCAGGTCAGGGCAACTACACCGAGTAACCAAATTCCCCAGTGATCATTACCGTTAAACTCGGGAATGTGCAGGCTAAAGTGCAGCTTATAAAGAAAAGAAACAAAATTTTCAGTGGTGATGGGCCAAACAGCGCCCCATTCACGTTTACCCAAAATCTCGCCGGACACCGGATCGACATAAATCTGGTTAAATCCCGGTTCGTACAACTTGCCGGTTTCCGGGTTCACCTTTGGTTCTACCCAGTAGTAATAGGCGTGTCCGGGTTCGACCGACAATTCGTAGTAGGTCACCTGTATTTGCGGAAATTGCCGCTCCACTTCTTCCGCCAGGGCGGTGGCATCCATCGGAGTTCCTTGGGTTTTTGCCTCCAGCAAATGCGGGTTTAGCCAGTCATCCAGCTCGTGATCCCAGGAAATAATGGCACCGGTAAGGCCTGTAATGACCAGAAACCCGGCAATGGTGAGCCCGAAGTAGCGATGAAGTAACGTAAAAAATGTACGCATAATCTTTTCTCTGTGGTTGCGAGATGCTCTGGGCATTCAACGGTTGTTTTGTGCGATCCCTGCACTGTTTTTGTCGGTTGTTCTTTGAGTATTAATAGCGCCAGGAAACGGAAGCCATTACGTTGCGCGGAGCACCGTAGTTGGCTTGTCCCCACTGCGGACTTAACAGGTACTTCTCATCACCGGCATTGTTTACATTCAGTGCCAGGGTCAGGTTGTTGCTGAGTGTGTATTGGGCAAAAAGATCAGTTAGTGCGTAATCACCTTGTACCCGGGTAGCACCGAAATAGATTTCCGTTTGCCAGTTAATACCGGCTCCCACACGCAACCCCGGCACGGCAGATACGTTGTAGGCGGTGGCCAACTTGAACTGCTCCTTGGGAATAAAGCGGCGGATATCCGCCCCATTGTCATCTTCTACTCCCACTCTCGTATAACCGGCGCTGATGTTCAGCCCGGTCAGCACTTCACCCGCCAATTCGAGCTCAATACCTTCACTTTCAAAACCCACACCCCGGTAGATGTTTAAGCCGGATGTTTGATCACGGCCGACCCACTCACCGAAGTTTTCCTGGCTGGATTCAAAGGTTGCCAGGGTGAGTACGGCGTTGCCGTCAAAAAGTTCTTGCTTGATCCCGAACTCCGAGCTATCGCCGCGAACTGCACCTAGTGGTTGCAAGCTGGCATCGACCCAGGTTTGGGCGTTGAACACTTCGCTGTAGCTGGCATAGAAAATAGCGCCCGGCGCAATATCGTAGGTAAAACCTACGTAGGGGACTGTGTCGTCATCGGCTGCCGCTTGCGGAGCACCATAACTAAAACCGTCTTGCTCGATATCCACAGTACGTGCGCCCAGTAATACAGAAACCTCGTCAGAGAGGTTCAGGCGGGTGGAGAGGTAATACGAATCCTGCTGCTGGTCGATGTCAGTGGATTGGGTTGCTGCATCGTAAACGTCATATTCCGGTTCAGGCGTGTTGCCCGCTGCCCAATCCGCACCTATCGGGTCATAGTTCCAGTCATCGGTGTAAATGGAGCGGCCGGTCAGCGTAATGTCTGCTGTGTTAATTCCGGCTACCAACTCATGTTCCTGGCCCCACAATGAAAAAGATCCGCTAACAAAAAGGTCGAGAATTTCTTCTTCGTCATCGGCTTGATAAAGGCTCGCGTGTGCAGTTAAACCAATTTCAGTAACCGGGTGGGGGTTGCCGCTTAAATAAAGCGATGTCCATTCACTTTCCAAACCGGTACGTGTGTAAACGGCTTTCGCTGTCCAGTTTTCGCTCAGGTCTTTTTCCAGTTCAAGGAACGTGCGGGTTTGCTCTATATCCTGATAGGCCCAGCTCGGGGCGGTATTTGTTGATACATCATAATTCGTCAGGGATATATCGGCTTCATCATCACTGGACGGGTCTGCATCATAAAACAGTGGCAGGGCGCCGGATGAGTTGGCATCCGCGTGGCTGTCATTAATGCTGTGGCCAAGGGTAAAGCGCGAGCTATCGGTAATTGCCCCACTGACAACGCCGTATAATACAGTCACATCCTTGCCGTAGCGATCAAGGTAAGAGTCGCCATCTTGCTTGGCGACTACCAAACGTCCGTTGAGTTTGTCAGCAATAATTGGCCCGGAAATATCGCCATCCAGTCGGTACTGGTTCCAGCTACCGGCGGAGCCGGTCACCGAGGCTTGCGTTTCTTCGGTTGGACGTTTGCGGACATAGTTAATAGTCGCTGAAGGGTTGGCTAAACCGGTAATCAATCCGGTCGCGCCTTTGACGACTTCTACCTGCTCGTAAATGGCGGTGTCATCATGGCCGTGGCCCAATCCGTAAGCAAAAGGAACGCCCAGTCCGTCGTATTGAAAGTTAACAATGTCGAAGCCTCGCGCAGTGTAGTAAGTGCGGCCGGTTTCCACTTGCTCAACAGTGACACCAGGAACATACGCCAGGAGGGAGTTGATCTCGCGCAGGGAGAAGTCCTCAATCTGGTCACGGGAAATTACCGACACTACCTGAGGGGTTTCGAATACGGTCAGGTTCAACTTGGTTGCTGACTTCGTTTCATCTGCCTCGCCATAGATATAAACCGTTTCAATCTCGCCTACGGCTGCTCCGGCCGGATTTTGCGTGGATTTTGCCAGCGACGGGTTAGTCTGCGCATAGACACTACTGCCCCAAATAGCGCTTGCCACAGACAGGGCCAACGCGCTACGAGATAACAAATGCATAACTACTCCTGGAAGGTGCTTGATCAGGGTTAATCAACCGCGAAATATCAAGCGTCATGTTTAGATGGATATATTTTAAACTACTGCGCTAATGCTAATCAATCTCATTAGTATTATCAAAACATTGAATGGCAGATCGATCACAAATCGGACGATTTAAACGCTGTGAGAATCGTCGATGGCGGCTAAGGGAAGTAAATGAGGGACCAGCCTAATGAGGAGAGGGGCAATAAAAAGGGCGCAATCTGCGCCCTTTTGTTAACTTACATCGCAGCTACAAATCGCGATGTGCATGTTCAGCCTGTTTGGCTTTTTTCAGTTGATGTTTTTCTTTCGCAGTGCGAGTTGCCGGTTTTTTACTTTCTTTGCGTTTATCTTGGGATTTACTCATCTTGCTCACCTCCTATTTATAAAAGTC
Source organism: Cellvibrio sp. (assembly GCA_035490715.1). GTDB lineage: Bacteria > Pseudomonadota > Gammaproteobacteria > Pseudomonadales > Cellvibrionaceae > Cellvibrio. The sequence goes on along the minus strand of DATJLF010000059.1, from coordinate 27,679 downwards.
GGTACCGCCTATTAAGCCTAGGCGTTATTCGCGCAAATGCTGAAGGTTATTTGGATTTATTTTCTATAGGTTGGAGGTTAACTTTTGGCGTAGCGCTTTTTCATAGTTAGGTCCCCTTATGCAGGATAATTGGAAACCTCATCGGAGTCATGGTTCAGGTTTTGGGAATAGGTCAATGAGAATTAGCGAGTTTTATTTTCGTTATAAAAGTTCAATTGGGTTTTGCTAAGAAACCTATGAAAAATTACCTATGTTGCCCTCGGCGCATCAAAAACATGCTCAAAATGCTCATCTATGTATAAGTTCCGCTTTTTCGCATGTTTTCTCCTTGTGCAGTCTGCCTCGCAAGCGTTTATCAGAGGTTCCTTAAAATAAAATCACAAATTCCAGTGTCCCCCATGAAAATTTGGCGCTTAATTTGTTTAGTGAAAGGTAGGAGGTGTTGATTGCTTGTATTTATTAAATATTTTTATTAAGCGGGTAAGAATTTACTTTTTATTGACTTAAATTATTTTTTTTAGCAAAATCACAAGCACTTATATCATGAAGATGTAAGTATTTTATTTATTTAAGGAATTAAAATATGCAATTATTTAAGTTTAGATTTTTTATTGCAGCATCCGCCATTTTGCTTTCTCATTCTTCGTTTTCTCAAGAAATTATTAGTGTTGAAAATGTAATGAAGAATTCCCTCATTGCAAATAATAGAAATGTTATCTTTGTATCCCACTATTGTAGAGGGGTGCCCTTGGTCATGGAAGGATTCGTCTGCCGGCAAAAGAAAGATTACACCTACATTAATCGCTCAACGGCAAGCAATGTTACAGCGGTTTCATATGGAGATATATATCTATCTCCTATTAGAGAGTCTGCAATTCCTGAAAGCGTAGAAAAAAATCTTTTTTTAATTAAAAATTGCTCATCTACACCAAGGTTAATTAACGAAGAAATAACTCTAGTTAAACAATCATCTTATGTAATAAACACGAGTCAAGTATTAACACTCAATACTCAAACTGAATTGAGTGCTGACGTTAAACTTGATTTAGGGGTTGTGAGCATAGGCGGAGCAGGGAAAAAAACTGCAACATTTACTCGTCAAAATTCTCAAAGTAATAGCAATACTGGGTCAGAAACTTTAACTACGAAAGAAATAGTAAGCGAAACGATTCCTGCTCATAGGGCTCTGTTAATCACCGCAGAGAAAACTTTATCTAATGCGATACGTGATTTCAGTGGTTCGGTAAGTATTGACGGCTTGTTTAGTGATTATTCAGGAAACGCATCGATTAGATATTCATCGCTAATGGGGGCAAATCTTCCGATACAATTGTCTGGTGTAATTTACGGGTCTGACTTCAAAACAGTAAGAAAAACCTATATTGAAGTGTCATTACCGACAGACCCTGTCAGCTGTAATAATTTTGACGTGGAGGATTATTTGGCGGGAAAATCATTCGCTTATAGTGCTGCTGCGCAGAAGCAATCATCTATTAATTACAGCGTTAAACAGGTTGAATTGTACAATGGATTTGGCGATGACATCATTTCTGTGATAAAGCCTCATGGAATAGGTGTTATTCAAGCTCGTGCAAAAGCATCGGGAAATGCGTGCGGTATTGAAATCAAATCCCGTGATAAAACACCCATCAGTTTCATGGTATATGGTAATCAATGGAGCGATTGGAAAATATTGGATTATTACACTGATGCGAAAGATATTTATGTTTCTGGGAAGGGTACGTGTAGTGATGCCTTGATTGAATTGCGTTACCAGTAATTTTTTAGGCCTCATAGTTTATTTTAGAAGAGTGGATTTAACTTTCTCAACTAAAAATCTTTCGAATGATTGAGTTGGATGGTTAAATCTGCTCTTTATTTTTTGCTCCTCCTCTTCATGGATTAATACTCATAGAAAGCACGCTATTGGTGTTTTCAATTGGCTTAGTCAAATGCTTGTTTTGAGTTGCTATAATTTATAGCAATCTATTTGCGATGTTCCTTAATTAGAATCTGATGAAGGCTTGAGATGGAGATATTGTCGGTTCGTGATGAGAGCTAAATCTTTTCATTTACAAGTTTTATCTCCTCGTTGTTTGGGTGGAGCCCCATTTCTTATTTCGCCATTATAAATCTTACTTTTTCCGCAAAAACATTTAATTCGGCGATTATTTTTCATTCGTCTAATTGGAAAAGACGCCTCCAGAAAGGCTTGATCTGGTGAAATGTGTTTACTGCTGTTTAGCGATGAAGACGGCAAAAATTCTATTTTTATTGTTGTCATTCGCAGCGGTTTACTAGTAATGCCGGGGGCAATCTTGTAAATACTAATTGTACTCGGCTATCTCGAATTAACCTTTCGTATCCTGAAGCCTTCCTTGTTTAAAAATATCCGTATCGCTAGGATAGAGGTTTTAGGGGGCGGTATTTGATGCTCGTTTTTGTTACACCGGAAGATTAAATCTATTTTGATGACCTGTGTTCATCTGCTTGTGTTTCCCCTACTATTTTCTCGAGTATTGGCTCTAAATCTATGTCAATCTGATGCAGGTAGACTCACCGACAATCACAATCAGTAACTTTGGTTTTAACCCGGTTATTGATAATTACCGCATTCCGTTAATGTAATAACCTGTAATAACACCTGGCGGTATTCGAATCTATCCTTTCGGGAAATGGTGATGTAAATGCGGTGGATAACGCTCTGCTCCGCGACACGTCGTCATTATTGTCTCCCCACCTACCTCGCTCGATTCGAAGGAATGCCGCCATGAAAATAAAACCTGTTTTTGCCGGAATCCTGGTCTGTGCCGCCGCACTGGCCGGGTGTAGTTCATTTTGGCCGGATAAAGCTATTCGCAGTAGTCCAATCGATATACCCATGACAACAGAAGTGGGTGAAGCGCCACAGCGAATGATGCTTGATCAGAATTGGAACGATAAAACCCGCATGGATTTTTGGTTTACAAGCCAGGGCGCCCGCATTCTCCCTTACACATGGTTTGTTTGGTTGGAAGAAAAGGATAAGCAGACCTTGTTTCGTTCTGTTGAGCACATGGAGTCGCTTCGTTACCTTCCTATGCCGGAATCTGCCATGAATCCCGGTGGGTTACCGGTTGGTTTCACGATGGAAGTCGATAAAAAATCCCGCACGGCATGGATGGGTTTGAATTGCGCCGCTTGTCACACGAATCAGATTGATTACGGCGATAAAAAAATTCTGGTTGATGGAGCTCCGACCCTGGCAAATTTTGTGGGCTTCTTTAGTGAATTGGTTGCTGCACTTAACCAGACTTATGAAGACGATGCCAAGTTCGAACGATTCGCGCGCAATGTTTTGCAGAATGATTACAGTAAAAACAATGCCGCAACATTGCGTAAACAACTGAGTGAAATCAGTTTCGCGTTATCGGAGCGTGAAAATGTGAATCGTTTGCCTGCCAGTTACCCAAAAGATTTCACCAGCTATGCGCGGCTGGATGCATTCACCAACATCCAGAATGCAGGCACCGCGTTCGCCCTTGGCGATGTCACCAATCGCAATCCACCCATTGCGCCGGTTTCCTACCCTTTCTTGTGGGGCACACATCAATCCGATGTGGTTCAGTGGAATGCCTCAGCGCCTAATACGCCAGTGGTTGGTCCGTTGATACGCAACATCGGTGAAGTCGTCGGTGTTTTTGGTCATTTGCAAATAAAAAAGGCCCCGTGGTGGCAGCGCCTGTTTGGCCACAATTTCCATTACCGCTCAACGGTGGACATGATGAACCTGGGGTATCTGGAATCCTGGGTAAAAGACCTGCGCTCCCCACAATGGCAAGACACACCGCTGCCTCCGGTCAATGTCTCTCAGGCTGTAAAAGGGGAAGTATTATTTAAAACCCATTGCACCCAATGCCATCAGGTAATTCCCCGTCAGAATGAAGGGGACAAATACACATCCATTAAAACACCGTTGAGTGAGATTGGCACCGACCCCGATATGGCTTGGTACGCGGATAATCACGTGGCGAAAACTCTCATTCTGGAAGGCACTAAGGAGGGCGTAATCTTCGGCCCACCATTTGGCCCGGAAGCGCCGGCCATCCAGATACCTGTAAACGGTGTTGTGGGTTTGGTGTTGCATGATCCCATGACCGCATTAAAAGCCGGTCTCATTCCAGAAGGCGGCGGAAAAGAAATACATATAACGGATGCAGAAATCCAAACCGTCAAAGGGTATGTAAAACAGCATTTGGAAGAGCGCGAGAAGATAACCAAGGACAATACCGATGTTCCCCGGAGTGGAGTAGTGGCTAACGCTGATAAGGACTTAGGCGGGTTGGTGTACAAAGCGCGTCCGCTAAATGGCATTTGGGCCACCGCCCCTTATCTGCACAATGGTTCTGTGCCCAACTTATGGGAGTTGTTGCAGAAGCCCGAAAAACGCGTTACCCGATTTTGGGTAGGGAGCCGGAAATTTGACCCTGTGAATGTAGGTTTCGTCACCACCGAAGGGCTTGATGAATTCCAGGTATTGAATTCCGCAGGGGCAATCCAACCCGGTAATTCCAATCGTGGCCACGAAGCGGGAACAAATCTTTCGGATAATGAAAAAAGGCAATTGATTGAATATATGAAAATGCTCTAGGTACGCACGCTTAACGAAACAGCCGATCTCAATATCAGATCGGCTGTTTGTTATTGAGTGGTGATGCTTTTCGAAACGTTAAATTAATTCTTTGTTCGCCTAACATCGAATGCGAATTTGGTTTAAGCGGCAAAATTCCATGAAACCTTAATCTATCCACTCCGCCCCAAACCACCACATCGCCATGAAATAATGGAACTTTAATTTTGGGTGCATCTCGCTCAAATCCTCCGAACTGGAAAACGGCCGGTATTCCAAGAGAGACTGACACGATAGGCGCACCAAGATCCTGCTCATCTTTATCCTGATGAAGCGAAAGTTTGGTGCCCGGCGCATACCTGTTAATTAAACAGGCATCGGGAACGAAATTAACAAAGCCTGCCTCATTCGCCGCTGATTTGGCTAGCGCTAGAAATTCCTTTGGCATTGCTGGCCATGGGTTGCCAGTGACCGGGTCAATCGACGAATATCGATAACCTCGACGATCCGAAGTCCACCCGAGCTGACCACAATTCGTTAAACCCACAGACATCGTAAATCCACCTGGAGTCGTCATGTGGCGAAACGGAGAAATGGATTCTACAAATGCAATCTTTGCTAATAATTCATGAGCAACAGAAAGCGCAAACCCTCTCAAAATAAATGCTTGCGGGCCAAGTGTTTCTCGCTCTCCGCTACTTTCATTTTCAAACAAATCAATCATCACGTTTCCTGATGGTCTGCAAATATTACGAATTGTAACGCGCTTGATAGGGCGAAATACCAAGTAATTGACGCTATTTCTATCACATGATATCTGTTGGATCTGAGCCTAAACCGGAAAGTTTCCGTCTTTCGTCTCTCATCCGAAAATGATGGGGCGACTGAAAGCTAATAATGGTGGGCGATTGGAAGATGTGTTATGAAATAATTTTTAAACTTAGGCGGAAATATTCCTGTGAGAATGGCGGAAGTTTTCTATCTAATCATACTGTTATAAATATGAATAAGCCAAAATACCAACTTGTAATTATCCTGCTATTCGCATGGTCTGTGTTGTGGGTGCCTACATTTCTGTTATTTTGGGTAAAACAATTTGTTCGAGGCTTGCCTGATTTTCTTGATGGCGTTTTTCTAGTTAAATATTTCGTTCCTGCAATGTCAATTTCTGGTGAACTTGCAATTTTCGCTGCATGCTTAATAAAATTTGTTAATTTTATTAAGCGCAATTATGGTCCCTTTTGGCTAAATGCGCTTTTGGTTTCTGCATTAGCAATAAATTATTGGCATTGGGTGCTAATTGGTGAGGTGGTTTCAAGTTAGCCTGCACCCATTGTTTTAATGTGTAATCCTTTCTAAATTATGAAAACGCTCAGGCTTTTAGTGTATTCTTTAAAAGCAAAAGCATTTAGTTTGGGTGTTATAACAAAGCAATGTTGCGGATGCCATTTTTGTTGCGCTTTTGCATTCGCGGTGCTCATTATGTATAACAAAAAAGCGCAACAAAAAAGTCACCGCAAATCGCAACGTTAGGCAATCAAACAAAGGGAAAAAGTATGTCGGAAGAAAATATAAATAAAGATGACGTAACGCCGGAAGAAACTGTAAAGCCAGCTAAGAAAAAGGCTGCCGGTCAACCTAAAGCTAAGCGAACATTCCCTCAGCATTCGATTGAGGAGTGCCGTAAAGTCGCAGATACAATAAAGCAATTTAATGCAGGTAATCCTTGGTCACCAAAAGACATAGCCGCATCTCTCCAAATGGGAATGAGCAACAACTTTTTCTATCTGACGGCTGCGGCTAGAGATTATGGAATCACAATCGGAACTCGTGATACTGATAAAATTGAACTTTCTGAGCTTGGAAGAAAGTTGGTTTATCCAAAAAGCTCAAATGAAGAAGCTGAGGCAATACAAACATCTTTCAAAAACGTGGAATTGTTTAAAAAGGTTTTTGACTACTATCAAGGAGAAAACCTACCTGAAATCCAATATTTGAAAAATACGCTTAAGACTGAATTCGGTGTTTCCGAAGAACATCAAGATGATTTTCATATAATTTATCAAAAAAATCTGAATTATTTGAAATCTAAAGGAGAGTTGTTAAGCAGTCCTTCTGTTGAAAATGGCTCAAAAATTAAAGCAACCTCTATAATTCTTGGGGAGTCTACAAGCTCTGGAACGTTAGTTGCTTTTGTAGCAATGCCATTTTCAGAAAAAACATCAGCGTATCCAAAAGGGTATTTTGATGAAGTATTAAAGCATTTAATTACTCCTGCGGCGGTTAAAGCAAATTTTAATGCCCGCACAGCAAAAAAGGCCGGAAGTGAAGTAATTCAATCCACGATTGTAAATGATCTTGATGCCGCCGATTTAGTAATTGTTGACTTGACTGAGCACAATCCCAATGTGTTGTTTGAACTTGGAATGCGAATAGCTTTCAACAAACCTGTGTGCCTTATACGGGCTAGGGGAACAGGCGCAATATTTGATATTGATCATATGCTTCGTGTGTATGATTACAATCCTTGTCTCTGGCCAACTACTCTTGAAATTGACGTTCCTGCATTAACAGAGCACATTACAGAAACCTGGAAAAATAGGGATTCAGAGCGCTCATATTTGAGCCTTTTGCGAGACAATAAGTAATGCCTAACAAATCGCTCAAGCATCGCCACTTCGTGGCTGGACAGTTTTTAAGTCGCGCTTTTGTGGTTTTACTTCGTAAAATATTTCCTATAGTAAGTAATAAAGGGCTAAGGCGATTCAGTCTGCGTGGCAAAGCCAAAGTACAGGGGCAATGGCAGTTGTTCTGTCTAATCCATAATATGGAAAAGCTGGCGAATTACGGTAATTTGATCAAAGTGAAACGAAAATAGCACTTAATGTAGCTGGGTGAGTGGTTTTTTAAAATCACAATGTAATTATTGAATAAGACTCAATAAAAATTGAGAGTAGTTGGAAAGTTTAGCTAAGTAATTATTAATCAATTAGCAGTAGGTAAATTCAGTTGTTATTGGGTTTTTCTACAGCTTCGGTAGTTGCAAAAAAAGTAAGAGGAAGCAATGAGAAAAATTTTTATCGCTTTATCATTCGTGTTTTGTCACTCGTCGTTTTCCAACGAGGTGATTGAAACATGGGAATGCCAAGAAACCAGTTACGGACAATGGACGAATATCTTGGTGCAAGCTCAAGTTATAAAAGGCCGAACCGAAGGTAAAATTTATGTTGCTGGTGTATCTCATAGCACCGCATTTGAAGTTAAAGGCTTTAATCGTCGCTGGGACTTCGGCTTAACAGATGACGGCACATATAAGTTTGCATTTGTGGTCAAACCAAATGGAACAGCAAGTTATTATGATTTCACTCTTGAATCCCAATCGGGTCCAAGCATGATCTTACACTGCAGGCAAAAATGAAACACAACTAACAAAGCGGTCAAACCTCGTTCCGCTTCGCTCCACTGGACAGGGTTGAGGTAGCTTTTTTTGTGGTTTTACTTCGCAAAATATCTCCACAAAAAAATCTACTTCAATTCTGCCGTTTCCCGCAACGTTATAAAATCAATGAGGAAATGTAATGAAGATAAAAATTGCTTTAATTTCTGCACTTTTAATGAGTGGATGCGCAAGTAACCCATATTTAAATCCGTCCGCAGGAAAAGATACTGCTAAATTGAGGTTGAGTTCTGTACCAAGTAACAACAACTTTATAAGTACTGCTGACCCTAAGGGTTGTGTATCCGACAAGCCACTACCCGGCATTGCTACATTAGGATCTAAAGCGAATTTAGTTAGAAGTTTAAGCAGGCTTGACATGCCTTTGTATAACAAAGACATTCCAGACTCGCATCAAAATGAAGTATATATTCCTGCCGGTTCCGAATTCTCGTTTCAATTTAATGGGGTCGGTATTACTGGCTTCACTCCGGGGGCAGTGGAAGCAGACAAAGGTGTTCTTTACTCTTGGTGTAGAAAAATTGTTTCTTTTACCCCTCAAAAAGACGGAAACTACGAAGCATTATATGACTACGTAGATGCTCCGAATGGCAAAAAAACTTGTGGAGTTAAGCTTTTTGAAATTAAAAAGGCTGCCGACGGAAGCTATTCAAAAGAAGAAGCAAAAAGCTACAAAGTTGAACATAACTATTGTAAGTAGAAGGCTACTTCTAGCAAGTCGTTCCAGTGCCGCACACTTCGTGTGGTGGACAGTCTGTAAGTCGCGTCTTTGTGGTTTTGCTACGCAAAAGTAATCCACAAAGTCACAACCTACAAACTGCCGTTGTGCTTAGCGTTATGCAAAATTCACTTAATGGAAAATGGAGTATTTATGGGTATTTCTGGAATAAGTATTTGGCAGCTGGTAATAATGCTTTTTATGCTACTAATTTTTTTACCAATATACTTCTTACCTACAATATTAGCTTTGCACAAAAAGCACCCACATAAATTGCCAATAATACTTATTAATGTATTTGGTGGCTTTATTGGCGGCTTAGGTTGGATCGTCTCACTTGTTTGGTGCTTTATTATGCCTAAAGATAAACACGCCCCGTCACTTGCAGAGCTTGAAAAACTTCATAAGTTAAAAGAAGCCGGTGCGTTAACGCAGGAAGAGTTTGATCTTCAGAAAAAACGGGCTTTGAACATCTAGCATAACAAGGTGTTCAAACATCGTTCCGGCGCTTCGCGCCCCCACTCGACAGTTTGTAAGTAGCGCATTTAGCGAATTGCTGCGCAAAGTTTATCGCAATGCGCAACTTACAAACTGCGGTTGAACACAACGTTATGCAGTCAAAATAGTGAGAGTTATGGAAATTGGAAAATTAGTAGGAAAAACAGCGAAGCTTTCCTTTTTGGAGCCCTGCACATGGACGTTAACATTTAGTTGCGGTGCTGAGTTTTCCAATTTTTTGCTTTGTAGAATTGTCAAGGAAAAACAACTGCTAGCCTGCACTAAGGACCATGAGCAGTGGTTTGGCCTAAAAGAGCCATATGACGCAGAAAAAGAAATAGGTAATCTTGTTTCAAACAGTATTGTTGTTGAAGCTTCCTATGGTTTATCTGGTAATGACATCGCACTCTCTATGAGTAACGGCATTATTATTGAAATTTTGTCTATCTCCTGCGGGTACGAAACTTGGGAGTATCGTAGTGCGGAAGGTGTGCTTTATGTTGCAACTGGTTCAGGCGAAATCAACGAGTTTTAAAAGCATGCATAACAAGCGTAGCAACCCGCGCACTTCGTGCGCTCGACAATTTGTAAGTCGCAGTTTTGTGGTTTTGCTGCGTAAAAGTATTCCACAATACGCTACTTACAAACTGCCGTTTACCACAATGTTATAGTTAAGAGAGTTAACATGAAAATCGTATTTTTATTATCCCTTTTGTTTTCTGTTCCATCTCTTGCTTGTGATGCTGAATCAACCTCTGATAGAAGTGAGTTTTTAAAGGACATTAAAGCATCACCAAAAAATGGCGAAGGCGTAACGTGCGTAAATATTTTGCTTGAATCTTTCAATCCCGCAAGCAATCGGTATGTTCATTCTGTAAGTTTGAATATTAAAAATGAAAAAGACCAACTAATTGCTATAGTTTCACCTGATACGTATGAGGCTGGAAATGGTCAACTTATCTACTCGGCATGTTTCGCCGATAATTACGTTAGCAAAACTATTCTTGAAATAAATTCACAATCAAAACAATCAATAAAACTGGAAAATGGAATTACTCATACACAAAGCTCCTTGCTTTGTCTTAAGATAGAGCAAATAGAGCTTGGTAAGGCGATTTTGTCGTATAGCAAGAATAATAATTGAGAAGCTATAACAAGCGACGGCGGTAAAAAAATCAATACCTGCGATGCAAAATTTATCGCAATGTGCCACTTACAAACCGCGATTAAGCATAACGTTAGAGCAACCAATAAATGAGCACTGTACAAAAACGAGTTGCTATATTTTTAACGCTATTACTCGCTACTGCTTTATTAACCTCAGCTATTACTGAAAGAAGCATGGTTTCATTTTGCGAGGAACATGACGGGGTTAGTGAAATATTCGTTTTAACTACTCGGGAAGCAAGAATCTACTGGCATAAAAAACAGGAGCTAAATCATGAAAATAATTAAACACCTTAAGCTTTCTTTTGGAGTGATCTTGAGCTTGTTGTGTGTCTTGTTTTTGGTTCAGTTCGTAAGAATGCTAGAAATTGACTTTGAATTTTTAGGGTCTAGTTTTGAAAACTGGTCAGAATTACTCCCTAATATATTATTAGGGGTAATTACAGGTGTAATCGGTATTCCTTTAGTAATCGAAAATCTGAAAGAACTGAAATAAAGCTTTAACAAACTGCCGTTGAGCACGACATTATTTGAAAAAGAAAATTCATATGAAAATAATTCTATTGCCGTTTTTACTTATGAGTTTTGCCGCGTTGTGCAATGCACAAAGTAAAGTAATTGAAATTGACCCTAATAAGATTCAATACAACGGTTATGTTCATGAAACATTGCCGCCTGCACTGCTAAAGAGAATTAAGGCCACAACAGATACCTTTGAAATCGTTGACGGCATATCTTACGAAAAGGCCGTAGATTTATATAAAAGAGATATTGATCCAGAATCAAATTTGGTTATCTTTGAGGAAATGGCTAGAATTTACAATATTTACTGCAAGGAAAAATGCTCTTCCGCTGCTGAAAGAATGGATGTCTATAAAGTCCTCTTGTTACGTTCTATGTTTAATTCTGAGCAGGCATTGGCTCGCTTTCAGCCAAATGTAATTTCTAAATCTGATGCAAAAAAAATTATCAACCAATATAAACTCGAAGCGAAACCAATAGAAGTGATTGAAAAAAAATAAGCAACTAACAAGGCGGCTGTAGTTCGCACGCTTTACGTGCTGGACGGTTTGTAAGTCACCGTTTTTGCGTATTGGCTGCGCCAATTGTTCGCGCAAAACCGTCAACTTACAAAACGCCACTAAACTTGGAGATAAAATTCGCACAACGGAGGTAATAGCCATTAAAGAATCTGATATACATATATTAAATTTAGTTAGGCAGCACATGTGGCGGCTAATAGATACCCAAACAGCCATAAAACTGTACGATAGCAATATTTCAGAATTAAGAAAAATGCCATTTGAGAATGAATTGCCTGTGCTGGAGTGGAAGCGATTTATTAAACGAATAGGCAAGAGGCGGACATTACGAGCTTTGTTAGAGTTTATGCCTTTAGCCAAGACTTTTAGCGAAGTGAAAAAGCCTAGATATATTGAAAATTACGAAAAGTCAGCGATCTACTCTATAGAAGAATTTGATCATGAGGAGCTGCTTGAGTTATTAATCGATTGGTCAGAGAATGAAAATTATCTGACAAAAGAAAAAATTGAAATTCTAATGCAGAAGGTAGCTTTAGAAACGCGGAATAATTACTCGTTGTATTTATACTTTTTGTTGTCATTGGGTAGTCTAGTTGTAGAAAAAAACAGATTTTACGAGCACTTTTTTACAGCCATAAGGGCAATCAATGGACAATGCGGAGATCGATGGAGAATAAAAGAATGCATTATGTATAAGGTAGCCGTTGATATAGTTGATGGGTGTTCCTAACAAAGTGTTCAAGTATCGCTTCGCTGGACAGCCTAGTGGCTGCCGGTTATCACAATGTTATGCCGGATTTGATATTGGTAATTATAAAAACGGGAAAATTTAAATTGATTAGAAATATACTGGTTCTGCTAGGCATAATTGCTTTAACTCAAGGTTGCGTATCTTCGAAGTATCCTATTTCAAAGCCGGATGAATTTTCGTTCGGCGAAAGTGTTAGTTCGATAAAGGAAAAGCTAACTAACAAGTGCGCGCGTATGATAGAGAAAGATATTATCCCAATTACTGCGCCCCTAGCTAAAGAGAGCCAAAAGCAAATAGACTGCTTTGGCTTCAAATATGCAGGTATGCCTAGAAAAGTAGAATTGGTTTTTCAAGACGATCAGCTTGATATCGTATGGATTTTGTTCCCAGTAGAAGAAAGAGAAAAGTTAATTTCAAATTTTACTTCTATCTACGGTGAACCATCGATGACGATAGAATTTGGCACAATATATCTTCAAGCAAACGCAGCTTTTCGAAATCAGCCATCAGAAGTGCTTTTTGCATCAGATCGTCAGGTGAAAATTATGTTAAAAAGTCTTTCAAAAACGCAGTAAGCATAACAAGCATTGCACCTGACGCACTACGTGCGTTGTAAAGTTTGTAAATTTCAGTTTTTTTGGTTTTGCTGTGCAAAAATAGCCCACAAAGCCGCGACTTACAAACTGCCATTGTACGCGGCGTTACATATTTTTAAGTCGTCAAATAACATGGAGAGTCATTATTATGAATGTTAAATTGCCCCTAACGATAAGCACAATTATTAGTTTTTGCGCAATGTTAGTTTCGTTAAAGGTCTTTGTGGGCTCACTGCCTAGTGAGCACGCACTGAGAACACTCCTTGCATCTGTAGGGCTGGCAATTTTTTCATTAATGTTTCTTTGTTGCGCTGTTTTTTTATTTAAAGAGCTATTTCTTTCAAAGAAACACTGAGTTGAAAATGTAACAAGCGAACGTGGTAATAAATCAATTGTACTAGCTAAGACCTGATCTGACATTTACCGGTTTTCCCGAATGCCGGTCAGTTCAGATGTGAGCTAGTAGAATTTAAACTTCTGCGAGCTTTTTCTGTTTCAATTTATGCCCGACCTTAACAATCGCAACTATCGCTGGTTGAAGCTCTCGGCCTAACATCGTCAAAGAATATTCAACCGTTGGTGGTGAGGTATCCATAACCTGACGGTGAATAACACCTATCTCTTCCAATTCCTTCAGCCGCGCGGACAGAACTTTTGCGGAAACTCCTTTGATATCTGCTTTCAGTTCACTGAACCTGCGCGGATTCTCCATGAGGTACCAGATGATGTTTGCCGACCAGGCACCGCGAATAAAATTCATGCACGCCGACAAGGGGCATTCCGCGGGTGGTGGTACCACATTATTTTTACGCATCTTCACCATAAAAATTTCCTCATCGCTCATTAAAGTTTTTTGATTACCACCTGGTTTTAAAGTTACTAAATGGTAACTCATTTATTTTCGTTACAACCAGTTTTAAGGTTACAAAATGTAACCTTAAAACCTATAGTAAGTGCCTCAACGAAATTGGATACGGAGAATTTGTATGTGGGCACACACATCGGTAGCGCGTCGGATAGGCATTGAGTACCCCATTATTCAAGGCCCATTTGGTGGTGGCTTATCATCAATACAATTAACGGTGGCTGTCTCTGAAGCTGGAGGCATGGGGTCTTTTGGAGTGCATCATTTGGGTCCAGACGATATTGGTAACATCGGAAGAAAAATCAATGCACAAACAAAAAAACCTTTTGCCTTAAATCTTTGGGTGTCGAATCACGATGAGGGTGCTACATCATTTACACCGGCAGAATACGCGCGCGCGCTTGACATATTTCAACCGTACTATCGCCAACTCAATATTGAGCCGCCTTCACAACCCGCACGCTTTGGCTACTCGTTCGAAGAGCAAATTGAAGCCGTGCTTGATATTAAACCCGCAGCATTTAGTTTTGTTTACGGAATTCCATCGGACACTATTTTAGAAGAATGTCGCCGTCGTAATATCGTGACCATCGGCACCATTACTACCATTGACGAGGCTGTTGCAATGGAAAATGCGGGGGTAGATTTAATCGTAGCAACAGGTTTTGAGGCTGGCGGGCATCGCGTTTCATTTTTGCAATCATCAGAAGATTCATTGACAGGTACCTTCGCTTTGATTCAGACCGTTACTGCATCGGTCAAAACACCGGTGATTGCGGCTGGTGGCATTGCCAATGCAAAAAGTATTGCGGCAGCGATGATCTTGGGCGCGCAGGGAGTACAAATTGGCACTGCTTTCCTGGCATGTAGCGAGTCTAATGCCAGTGATATTCACCGCGCTAAATTATTCAGTGATGATGCCAAATACACAGTGCTGACACGCGCTTTCAGTGGGCGGCTTGCACGCGGAATTCGAAATAATTTTACCGATGAATGGCAGGCAAAAAATTTTAAACCTTTGCCTTATCCTATTCAAAGTTGGTTCACCAATAGCTTCAAATCTGCTGCGATTAATCACCAGCGCCCCGACATGATGTCGCTATGGGCTAGTCAAATTACACCACTGTTAAAACATAAACAGGCGAAGGAGTTGTTTGACGAGCTGGTGCAGAACACGAACAGTATTTTTAACCGGAATAATATCCATATCTAAGTAACTCATTGCCTTCGTTGTGCAACTAACTTCCATTAACTAACCTTTTTAGCAGGATATCTATGAAACTTTATTTCAGTCCAGGCGTTTGCTCACTTGCTTCCAATATAGTGGCGAAAGAATTAAATCTGCCGGTAAGTTTAGTCAACGTAAATTTGGCTAGTAAAAAAACCAGCGCTGGCGAAGATTATTGGCAGATCAACAAAAAAGGGTATGTCCCCGCATTGGAACTTGATGACGGCAGTATCCTCACGGAAGGCGTTGCCATACTCCAATATCTGGCAGATCAAAAGCCGGAAGCAGGGCTGGCACCTGCAAATGGCACCCTGGAGCGTTATCGGTTGCAAGAATGGCTTACCTTTATCAACTCGGAAATTCATAAATCCTATTCACCACTGTTTGACAAAAGTACCCCCGAACAAACGCTAAAAACCTTTCATGAAAAATTGGAAAAGCGACATACGTTCATTGCAGGGCATTTAAACACGCGAGAATTTTTGCTAGGAAATAAATTCACAGTGGCCGACGCCTATTTGTTTACGACCATGACCTGGGCAGGCGCTTTTGACATCGATTTTTCAAAATGGCCATCTCTGAAAGCCTATCAGGAACGAATAGCCGCTCGCTCTTCAGTGCAAGCTGCGCGAGCGGCAGAAAAAGCTAGCTGAGAACAGAATAATGTGAGTAACATCAAATAGGGTGATGCGGTCACCCTATTTGATTACCGATTTCGTCCATACAATTTACCCGGCACTATCCAATGGCATATCTTCCTATTTTGCACCTCACCAAGCGCCATCCATCGGCAATTCTGTTGCTGGTCCAATTGATGGGAATGTTGCTGTATCCCTTCCTGGAAGGAACGCAGGCGGGGCTGGTTGCCTTCAACGCCTTTGGTGTAATGGTTTTGGCGCTCACCACGCGCATGGTGAAGCGCACCCCGGGGCTAACCTGGATTAGCGTAACCCTGGCCGCAGTCATCATTGCGCTGTTAGTGTTACAGACTTTTTTGGGGATGAATCACTTACTGCCCTGGAGTGCAGGGCTGGAAGCGATTTTTTACTTTTATGCTGCAGGTAGCCTGATTGCCTACATGATGGAAGACCTGCGTGCGACAACTGACGAATTGTTTGCTGCTGGTGCGACCTTTACCTTGCTGGCGTGGGGCTTTACCCATTTGTTCATGCTGATCCAGCTACTTCAACCGGGTGCCTACGGCGCCGCGATCAATCCTCAGGATATGCGGACCTGGACCGAACTTAACTACCTTAGCTTTGCGCTGCTGTCGAGTACCGGAATTGGTGATGTCATACCGCTGACCCCGCATGCACGCGCGGTGGCAAGTGTCGAAATGTTTGTCGGCTTGCTCTATTTGGCGGGTGTGGTTGCACGCTTGATCGGCCTAACCATGCAATCGCATAAAGATGACGCTCCGAAGCGTTGAGAGAAAACCTGTCGCAGGTGTTTGCATCCTTCATTAAAAGTGAATGCATCGGAGTTTATTGACGCGGCTCCCGGAGTGTTATTTTTTTTGTTCACGATTTATTTTCTGAACCCACTCGATTGAATTGCAGTTGTGTTCCTTATCACTGACACAATTGACACAAATCTCCCCCGGTCCGACAAACTGCTGACAAACTCTCCCTCTATTATGGCTTCATGGACAAACGACATGGCTGCCGTGTGGTTAAAAGGAACTGTTCATTTGTTGTTATTGTTTTCTGTTTTTTCGCTCAATACTTTTCAATTTGAGCAGGCGCTTTACTAAATACTCACTCATTTTTTGAATTTAAAGGGAAATTTAAAATGAAAGCACTCCGTACTTTTTCTCGTTCATTGTCTGTTGTTCGTTCATTGATGGTGGCTTCTGCCGCGTTGGTTTCTGTCTCTGCATCAGCCATGGATTTTCCATTGCGTGCCGATGACATCAACCTCAATTACCGTTATACCACTGACACCCATTGGTCTGGTGGTGCACAGGCGGATGCATTGGATATCGTTGCCCGTCGCCACATTGGCAATGGTAAATGGGATCACCTCAAAACGAATGGCGCGGACAACAAAGTTAATTCCAATCATATTATTTACGGCGCAAAAATCCGTGCGATGGAAGATGGCACGGTGGTTAACTGCTGGCGTAATGCACCGGAAAACACACCGGGTTCCAATCACGCAAAAGTGACCGAGGGTTATATTGCCTATGCGGGAAACTATTTGTATGTACGCCACGATGACGGTAACTATGCACTTTATGCCCATGCACAGCCCGGCTCGATTCCCACCAACCTGTGCCCCAAAAATGCGACTTACAGTTCCACCGCAAAACCGGGATATGTCCTGAATAGCGATGGATGGGTTAGCAGCGGTGCGCGCATTACTAAAGGGCAGGTGTTAGGCCTGGTTGGTAATGTTGGCAATTCATCCGGCCCGCATTTACATGTGCATATGCAAACCTCGGATAACTTGCCCGTCGCGATGGAATTCGATCACGGCCAGACGACACCCTTTACCAACGAAACGGCCGCAGTGAATGCCACCTGGACTTTATTAAAAGGTAAATCGATACCTGCGGGTGAAATGATGGTGTGGGCGCCGCACTCAGTGGGGTATTGGACAGTGAATAATATTCCGGATGAACGCATGCAAGCCTGGTTCAACCACTTTACGGATTCCGGTGTAATGCCCAATGTTTATGCCTGCACCGACAACGGTCAAATTTATAACACCGGTTGGGTTCCATCGAGCGGTTCCTGGTATGCCTACCACGGTATGTCATTAACATCGTTCAACAAAAAGTCCACTGATTTGGCCAGCCTGGGTTACACCCGCTACGGTTGGTGGTACTGCGGTTCTGTATACACCGGCATCTGGCGCAAATAATTAATCTGTTATCGAAATCAGGGCTACTATTGGGTTATTCGCGATTCATTCGATAACTACCTGGTGGTCGTCAATAGGAGTTGAAAATGAAATTGATTAGATGGATTAACGTATTTGCGTTAGTGCTGGTGGCTAATGTTGCGCACGCGAGTATCGTAATGCCGGATCTACGTGTGAAGGAGCAAATTGGCAACTTTAATCCAAAACCTGCATGCGACAAACAAACTATCTTGCAATAAAAAACAATAAATAAAAGGCAATCACGAGATTGCCTCTTATTTTTAATTTAGCAACTGAGGAGCCATTATGGATAACACCACCATTCAACGGGTACAAACTTCCTGGCAAAAAGTCATCGCTATTGGCCCGCAAGCGGCAGCGTTGTTTTACCAAAATTTATTTGAAGCTGACCCCACTCTAAAACCATTATTCAAAGGCGACTTGCAAGCACAAGGCAAAAAGCTAATTGAAATGATTACAACAGCCGTTAATAAATTAACTGAATTGAATGTGCTGGTTCCCGTTTTACAAAACCTTGGCAAACGCCACGGTGGTTACGGCGTACAAGACTCCCATTACGACACTGTTGGCGCGGCGTTATTAAAAACTCTGGGGCAGGGGCTGGGTAATGAATTTACGCAAGAAGTGAGAGCGGCGTGGGCGAGTGTTTATGGTGTTATGGCGGATGTTATGAAAGCAGCGGCGAAATAGTTAACGTTGTATAAATGTATTTCAAAAAAGTCCGCACATTTTATTTCGGTTGCGCGGTTAATTGCTGCGCATTTTTGGGTTTGTCTGCGCTCATATAGAACGCGTAAATGGATTCTGCATTGCCTTTTTCGATATGTTCAAGCACTTCATCGAAGGGGAATTTAATAGTGTTCTCATCGATCATAACGCCATAGCCAACACCTTTCACGTTGACCCACTTCCCACCGTATTTTTTCAGTATTGCAATTCCCAGGTATGAACCATATATGCCAGGCAGAATCTGTTTCGTTTGGTCAGAATAAGTACTGCTTTCTTTTGTGATCAGGTCGCTTAACAGGAGGACGGATTGTTGGTCATAACCGAAATCAGGTGAGGATTTTTGTTGCATGGATGCGACAAGTTTTTCGGCATATTGGTTGATATAGCCGAGCTCTGCATTCTCCAACGCGGAAAAGTTCGGAGTCTCTCCAAACGCCAGTTGCGCACTCAGGATCATTCCCAGGAAGATAAATAGTTTTTTCACGTTTAATCCTATGTCATAGCCCGGCCTGCCAAGTGCCGGGAACTTTGCAAGTTAAAATCGTGGGTTGGGGGAATTTTTCGGTAACACTTTTGGGAATATTCACCCCAAAAAAACGTTGCCAATGGTAGCGCATTAATGCGCCACAGGATACACCCAGGAAAGACGGGAGCGGCGTTTTTAGAACCAGTTTGTGTTATTTGTGATCAATTGCCCGGTGCGGCAATCATGCCTGAAGTATTTGGTCATAAAGGGATCGCCTAACCTTGAATGTTTATTGAGGAATATTCCTGCGGATTGTGCATTGCTTAAAAAAAACAAGCGCAGCCAATTCGGTGGATTTGGTTTTTATGATGGGATTGCTAATGTGTCCGGCACACCAGCCAAAATAATCATGTTTAACTTCTAAAATATAAAATCAAACTCAACAGTTTGGTGATGCTCTCTTCGTGTTTGGCTCACGCCACTTTCATCGCTTTCCATTGTGGAAACAAATAACTTGCCATGCTGGAAAGTCACGGTTATATTACTTTCCATATTGGAAAGTAAAGAGGGTGAAGCAATGAGTAAAAACAATCATCAAATTACTGCTGATGACGCGAAAGCGGCGCTTGCCTCAATAGGCGCGGCTAACAGAATCACAGTTGGCAGTATGAGGCCTCCATTATGGTTGATATTGCTGTGTTCTGTTGCTTTGGGTATTAAAACCACGGCTATGGGATTTATGATTAACGATCATTTTTGGAATGGTATTCAGTGGGGATCGTATATCATTTGTTGCCTTAGTGTTGTCTTGTGGATTGTTGCACTGCGAATAAAAGGAATAACAATAAAAATAACCGATGTTAATATTACGAATAAGGGTGCTATTTCTGCACTGTTTATTTGTGCATTGCTGGTACTATCCCGAGTTATTTATTTACAAACCGGTTCTAGCGTATTTCCTTTTATTGCAGGTGTTCTTAATGCATTGATTCTGATGTTCAGTTTACATTTTGGCCGGCTATTCAATGCAACAGAAAAAGGAGGGAAATAATGGGTAATGCCAGTTTTGATGATTTAATCCATGCCCCTAATCGGTTAAAAATTTGTGCATTACTAACGCCGGTTACCTCGCTTGAATTTACAGTGTTATGCGAACAACTGGCAGTGAGCGACTCTGTACTTTCCAAACATATTAAAGCGCTGGTAGATGCAGATTATGTCGTTATTAATAAAAAATCCAGCGAGGGGAGGCAGCGCACATGGTTATCGCTATCAACCAAAGGACGTAAGGCTTTTAAAGGGCATGTAGAAGCGCTGAAGGAAATTGTAGGTTGAGGCGCATTAGGTGGAGTGGGCGAGTAACTTCACCTCATTTTTATAAATCCCAGGAAAATATATTTATTGTCTGCAATTGTTTTCTGGTATTGACACAATTGCTACAAATCTCTTGAGTGTTGGCATAGTTCTGACACGTTTCCCTCTTAATATGCTCACATGAACAAGCAACACAGTGATTGAGGAATTCTATCCTGATTACTTATAAATGTTTGTTCATTAACTTCCGAAAGGAAACTCAAACCGGCTTGCCATAACGGCAAGTAAATTGTGAAATTATTGCGAGGATGCAATCATGTTGAAATCTAAATCTGCTTTTTTTATCTCTTTGTTATTTGCTGCTCAATTAGCTTCTGCTGGTGGCGTTATGCTTGAAAAACAATCGTCAAGTCGTGCTGATCAACCGTTAAATGATTCGGTGATTCTGGAAAAAGGAATTATCGTGCAGAATAAATTGGCGGGCGGTCTGGTCATCGAAAAATCACCGGTACTTAATCGTTGTGGGGGCCAGATTTTGGAGAAAAGTATTATTTTGCAGAAAAGCCAGCTTGCCGGGGGGATGGTACTTGAACGCGGCGGAATCAAGCTACTGAGTGGCGGTATGATTCTTGAGCGTGGCGGCATCATTATGGATGACAATCTTCTGGCAGGTGGCCTGATCATTGATCGCCATGGCAGATCGGTGTAACCATTCCGGTTGAACTGCTCACCCTTCATTTTCTTTAAAAGCCGCAGTTTCCTGGAAGGAAACTGCGGCTTTTTTGGTTTCTATTAATAGCTAATAAAAATCAATTTTTTGTTATCGATAAAATTTATATATTGAATGTATGGTGACATTCAATTAGCCGGGTGATGCTCCGCTCCCTAATCTGTGTCCAACGAAACGCTTTAACCCAAAGCACTAAACCACAGGCATCAGGAGTCCACACATGGCAACTATCAATTCGGAAATCAAACCCTTTAACGCCCAGGCTTACCATCAGGGCCAGTTCGTTCCCATTAGCGATACTGACCTAAGAGGTAAATGGTCCGTTGTTTTCTTCTACCCGGCTGACTTCACCTTTGTATGTCCGACGGAATTAGGTGATCTGGCAGACAACTACGCCGAGTTCCAAAAGTTGGGCGTAGAGATTTACTCGGTATCTACCGATACCCATTTCACCCACAAAGCCTGGCATGACAGTTCTGAAACCATCGGCAAAATCCAATACCCGATGATTGGCGATCCAACCGGCACTATCACACGCAATTTTGGTGTGATGATTGAATCCGAAGGTTTGGCTGAACGCGGTACTTTTGTGATTGATCCGGAAGGCAAAATTCAAATCATCGAAGTGAATGCCGGTGGTATTGGTCGTGATGCGTCTGAACTATTACGCAAAGTCAAAGCCGCTCAATATGTTGCCGCGCATCCTGGCGAAGTTTGCCCGGCGAAATGGAAAGAAGGTGAAGCAACACTGGCGCCTTCCTTGGATCTGGTTGGAAAAATCTAATTTATTTTCCATCGCGCTAATTCGATTGCTTGCATAGGCCCGCTCACAAGGCGGGCTTATAAAAATCCTACGGAGCACACACCATGTTAGATGCCGCTATCAAGGGCCAACTCAAAGCCTATTTGGAAAAATTGCAACGTCCCATTCAACTTGTCGCCAGTCTGGATGACAGCGCAAAAGCGCAGGAATTAAAAAATCTCTTGCAAGAAATTTCTACATTATCTGACAAAGTGAGTGTCAGTGAATTGGGCAATGCACAATATCGCCCGTCATTTTCTGTCGCCGCCCAAGGTGAGCCAGCACGGATTGAATTTGCAGGTATTCCCATGGGGCATGAATTTACATCGCTTGTATTGGCGTTGTTACATTCGGGCGGCCATCCGCCAAAAGTGGATGCAAAAACCATTGAACAAATTAAAGCCATTAATGGCAGATTTCATTTTGAAGTGTTTGTCTCGCTTTCGTGCCATAACTGCCCGGATGTTGTGCAGGCGGTAAATTTACTTGCCGCGCTGAATCCGAATTTCTCTGCAACGATGATTGATGGCGCACTCTTCCAAAGCGAAGTGGATAAACGCCAGGTGATGGCAGTACCCAGTGTTTATTTAAATGGTGAGCATTTCGGTCAGGGGCGTATGACGCTGGAAGAAATTATCGCGAAAATTGATACCGGCGCTATCGAGCGCGAGATGAAAGTGCTTAGCGAAAAAGATCCATTCGATGTATTGGTTATTGGTGGTGGTCCTGCTGGCGCAGCAGCCGCGATTTATTCTGCACGTAAAGGTATTCGTACGGGTGTTGTTGCCGAACGCTTTGGTGGTCAAGTGATGGATACTGTTGGAATTGAAAACTTTATTTCCGTAAAAGCAACCGAAGGGCCCAAGCTGGCAATGGCGTTGGAGCAACACGTGAAAGAATACGACGTGGATGTGATTAACCTGCAAAAGGCCAGCGAGGTTATTCCTGGTGATAATCCTGGCGATTTGGTGGAAGTAAAACTGGCGAGTGGCGTCAGCCTGAAAAGTAAAAGTGTGATACTCGCAACCGGTGCTCGCTGGAGAGAAATGAATGTCCCCGGTGAAAAAGAATATCGCGGCAAAGGTGTAGCCTATTGCCCGCACTGCGATGGTCCTTTATTTAAAGGCAAGCGTGTTGCTGTGATTGGTGGCGGTAACTCGGGTGTAGAAGCTGCAATTGATTTGGCGGGAATTGTGTCTCAGGTGGCGTTGATTGAATTCGATTCAAAGCTGCGTGCGGATGCAGTGTTGCAACGTAAATTATTCAGCTTACCCAACGTCACCGTAATTACAGAAGCATTAACATCTGAAGTAATTGGCGATGGTCAAAAAGTTACTGGTTTGAAATACAAGAGCCGTAATACTGATGAGATAGCAACCCTGGAGCTGGAAGGAGTTTTCGTGCAAATCGGTTTGCTACCGAATACAGACTTCCTTAAAGGTTCCGTGCAACTGACTAATCGCGGTGAAATTGAAATTAATGCGCGTGGAGAAACTTCGGTGCCGGGTGTATTTGCTGCCGGTGATTGTACTAATGTGCCTTATAAACAAATTATCATCGCCATGGGAGCGGGTGCAACGGCATCGCTGGGGGCATTTGATTACATGATACGTAACAGTGTTTCAGTATAAAACATCAAGGATGCGCGATAGATTTTCGCGCATTCTTGATGCATTTATGGGCATTACTTAAATACGCGATATCCTGCGCAGCTTCCTTCCACCATAGCCATGGCACTGCTTATTGAGCATGAAGAACCTTCGGGTATATAAACGCCGTTACGATAATGTGATATTTCCGTTTTAACAGCTTCAGGTATGTAAGGTGGTTCGGCGGCACAAGTTAAAAACAATGTACGGACCGTAATGACAGTGCCCCCTCCACCGGTGTTGTACTCGTTATTTGAGACCCAGCGACAGTCTGGTTTTAAATAACTGCCATAGGTACCAGCGATTTCAATATCTTCCGCTAAAGCGCCACTGTTAACTGTGGCAATGAGAGTTATCGCGAGAATGCCATTAAGTAATTTTTTTGTCTTTGAAATAAACATTGTAACCTCCAATTTATTAACTGCGCTCTTGGTTGTTCTAATAAATACTAGAAATTAATTCATTAAATGCAAGCGGTAGCTTTTTTTGGTGGCTGCCAATATCAATTTGTACGACACTGTTTTTTTAGAGTGAAGAAAAATTATTTTTAATATTTTCTTTATCTATATCCAATTCAATTTTAAATGCATTAATTAAATAATTAATGTCGGTTACCGGGCGTGATGCTATACGGAAATATTGCTCGCTTGAACCCAGCTTATTGCCGCAGTTGCGGATAAAACAACCATGGTTTTGCAACAGGCGATTGCGTAGTTCTGTGCCATTAATCCTGTCGTGCAGTTTTATAAAAATAAAGTTTGAATGTGTAGGGTAAACGGTAAACTCCGGTAACTCTTCAACACGTTCAGATAAATAAATTGCATCGGCAATGGTTTTCATTCGGCTTTGGTGATAGCTCACCTGTTCATCTTTAATCAGGTGCAACAACAATTCAGTGATGCCGTTTATATTCCAGTAGGGGAGATGTTTGCGCATCTTTACAATGTTAGCTTCGTTGCTAATCGCAAAACCCATTCGCAAACCATGCAGGCCAACATTTTTCCCAAGGCTTTTTAATACCCAAGTGTTGTGATAATTGGCCACATCATTTTTGATGCTGGGTGGTTCTTCTCCGGAGAAGTCGATGAACGATTCATCGATAATAATATTATCCAGGTGCGGCAACGCTTCTATCACCTGTAAAATTTGTGACCGTGACAGAATGGAACCGGTGGGATTGTTAGGGTTACAGATGACCAAATTGGCTGCACCTGATAATTTTACTTCAGCAACCAATTGTTCCGGTGAAACATATTGATTGAAGGAATCTTCATAACGATAGGTATGTAACTGAATGCCCAACCCTTGGGGTTCTTCAATCCAGCGGCCAAAAGAGGGAACGGGAACAAACAAGCTGCCTTTAATAAAAATTGAGTTCAGCCAGGAAATAATTTCAGTAGAT
The DNA here is from genome assembly GCA_035490715.1 of Cellvibrio sp. GTDB lineage: Bacteria > Pseudomonadota > Gammaproteobacteria > Pseudomonadales > Cellvibrionaceae > Cellvibrio. Next base: position 2,769 of record DATJLF010000059.1, on the reverse strand, counting down.
CCATTGCCCGCAATAATGGTATTTGGATTATCAATGCCGGAAAATTGCGCAATGTTTTCCGCAATACTTTCATTGGAACCAGGGTAGTATTTCAATGCAAACGCAATTCGCTCCTGCAATTTTTCCATGATTGCTGGTGGTGGAAAATAAGGATTCACTGGAATGCAGTAATCGCGTAATCCATTAATTTCGGTAAATTGTTTGGTTAAACTGGAAAAAGAGGGATTGTGGGTAGTGTTGGCAAAAAGGTTGGTATCAAATATTGCCGATGAGGGTGTTTTGTTTTTCATAGGAAGGATTCCAGTAGACCTGGGCCTTACCGCATCCGGTTAATAATACTGCTGTTAACTGTCAGGAATTTTGCTTCTGCTGTTCCATAAGTAATGATGTTTTAATGCATGAAAACAATGATGCTGAATTGCAGAAATACAGATGCGACGGCGATCAGGTAATTATTATTAGTAGTGTGAAACTTAAGAAAGCTCGTGGTGGAATGTAAAGTATTTAATTGCCAGACGCAAAAGCAAGCCTGGAAACTGTGATGGATATTCGTTGTGTGGTGTGATGTTTTCTATTTTGCTGCGGTTTTTTGGGGTTGAATAGTGAAAAAAACGCGCGAATGAATCGCGCGTTTTTTTAAGATAAATAACTATGCTTTTGATTTCAATTTGCGTGCGCCAGCCAAACCCAGTAAGCCAATCCCCAGCAATAGCATAGGTGTTGGCTCTGGAACTTCTTTGCGGTATTCAGTGAAAACACCGTAAAGTGACGCTTCATTTGCCATGTTTTCTACAGTGCTGAAGGTGTCCACGATGGAACCATTTTGTAAGAAACCTTTTAATGACAAGGTGTAAGTTGTACCGCCAATGGTGAACACATCGGTGGTAACCAGATCGCCAATACTCACGAGGTCATTACAGCAATTACCGCCGGAGTTGTCAGTTTCATTATGATCGAACAGGAAGCTGAAGGTTTTTGACAGGTTGGTTCCATCACCGAGAGTAAAATTCATACCGATGTTCAAATGAGCGTAGTCAAGTGAAGGTGGAAGAACTGGGAAGTTGTTATGGGTGAATGTTCCGAGAGAGAAATTTTCATCAATCTCTGCGCTGAGTGGTGTTGCATTTGAGTCAAAGCGATAACCGCTGATGCCCGCACCACCTGCTGCAGTACCCCAACGAATTTCTTCATTGCCCGCAATGCCATCAGTATCGAAATAGGTTGCTGATGCGCCATTGATTAATACAGTTGGCAGCCAATCAGCACTGATAGAGTGGATAGTAATTGGAGCAGCTTGAACGGCGGTAGATAATGCAAGCGTGGCGAGAGTAGAACAAAAAAGTGTGAACTTCTTCATGGTAAAACATCCTTGGTGAGCTCAATTGAAATGAATAGTTAACAGAATCAGAAAAATCATTTCTGATCAGCTCGCCAATAGCAGGGATTGGGCCAAAAAAGAAAATTACTTCCTTGTCAGACAGTTATAAAAGAGGTGCTAGTGATGAAGAAAGAATATGTAAAAAAAGTCGTCTTACTATTCCTGATAGTTTTCAGTACATGAATAAATTATTCAGGCAGCCTTGTGTGATAAATGCAAATTTTTATGTATTGAAGTCGCTTTGCGTAACAAACCTTGTAATTGTGTAATTCCTTCCGGCCAATCCGCTAAATTTGAATCGCTGTTGATGTGTCCTACATTATTAAATCGAAAATAATCTGCTCCCCACAATAATGCCCAGTAAGCTGCCTTATATTCACTCAACCAGGGATCATTACTGCTGGCAATTATTTTTGTCGGTACGTTAAGCGGATGCTGCGGTAATTGTGACGCAATTTGAAATTTATCAGGATCGGCGGGAGCTACTAAAAACAACGCGGCAATTTTTTCTGGCATCTCCTGGGCAATGCTCGCGCTTGCCAGAGTGCCGAAGCTGTGGGCGATGATTACTGCGGGTTTGGTGAACTGTTGTAACTCCTTGCGAATGCCATGTTTCCATTTTTCCAGATCGGGCGTGGCCCACTCATTGAGATGAATGCGTTTGCTATGAGGCAAATTTGCTTGCCAGCGACTCTGCCAATGATTTTCATCGCTGTTGCGTAAACCAGGCACAATCAACACTGGTTGTTCTCGCAAACTGTGAGGAAAATAAAAGGATTTATTAGCGGACATGATGCTGCCTCCAAAGTTGTTGATGTGCAGCTTAGGGTTGTTTAATCCGATTTAAAAAGAATTGTTTTTTCTTTGCTTATATTCAAATGAAAGATGCACAGGGGATTAGAATTGGGTAAATGCCAATGCAATTCCTGCTGCTATTAATGCAGACCCTGATAAACGATTAAACCCGCGTTGATGAGTGGGTGATGTTAGCCAGCGCATTATGGCGCTGCCCCCCAATGCGTAAATGGCCATCCAAAGAAGATCTGTGGCTAGGAAGATTGCTGTTAATACAGCAAACTGTGGTTCCATCGGCTGCTGGATGTTAATGAATTGAGGAAATAGGGCGCCGAAGTAAATCAGTCCTTTAGGGTTGGTGATCGCCACCACAAGGGATTTCCAGAATAAGTGACTGCTGCGGATCTGCGGCATGTCTTCCTGCAAGTTGTGTGGTTCAGCCCTAAACATAGCGATACCGAGATAGACAAGGTATGCAGCGCCTATCCACTTGATGGTGTGAAATATCCAGGTCGCTTGCTCCACCAATAGCCCTACACCGATGGCAGACAGGAACATTAGTATCAGATTGCCTGCACTGGCACCCGACATTGTGT
>DATJLF010000058.1:0-18054 GCA_035490715.1 Cellvibrio sp. | reverse complement strand
GCGTTTTGGTTAGGAATTGCATTGGCAACAGTGGGTGCATCATTCGCATTCGCAACTACTATGTCGAACGTGTCAGCAACAGTTCCGCCATTGCCATCATCAGCAATAACCTCAATGGCAATAGTTCCCACATCGCCATTGGTTGGCGTGCCGCTAAAGGTGCGAGTCGCTGCGTTAAAACTTAACCACGACGGTAATGAACCCCCGCCCGATAATTGCGCACTGTAAGTCAGTGTTGCGCCTGCATCGATATCAGCAAATGTATTGGAAGCGAATTGAAAATTAAACGCTGCATCTTCGGTTGCGTTTTGGTTTGGAATTGCATTGGCAACAGTGGGGACATCATTTGTACCGTTGACGGTGATATTAACCGTATCAGTATCGGTGAGTGTTCCCCCACTACCGGTATTACCCAAATCACTGGTGGTGAGTGATAACACTGCCGTACCGGTGTAGTTTGTAGTGGGCGTAAATGTTAGCGTTGCAAGCGCCGTATTGATATTTGCAAGTGTGCCAGTAAATACCAGCGTTGAATCTGCGGTGCCGTCACCGGTAGTAAAACTTAATCCGGTTGTACCTGCGAGTGTGAGCGTGCCGTTAGTTACGCTCAACATCACTTCCATCGAAGATGCAGCAACATCTACATCGGCAATTTGAATTTGATTACTGTTACCCGCACTGAATACCAATGCTGTATCTTCGTTTGTCACTTGCGCTACCGGAACTGTATTCGCCGGTGCATCATTTACTGGATTAATGTGAATGGTAGCGGTGTCACTGCCGGTTAAAGCGCCGTCATTGGCTGTGATGGTAAGTGTTGCAGATGCGATAGGTGTGTTGCCGGCCATGCGATAAGTCAATGTGCCGCTGTGGTTGCCCGCAAGAAAATCATTGATTTCGGTGAGCGTGCCAGTGATCACCAACGTCGATGTACCATTGCCGGAAAATATACTAATGCCGGTTGTGCCGGCGCTCGCTGTTAATTGACTGTTAGGCCCGGGACCGGCAAGGGTCAATGTAATGTTAGTACTATCTGCATCTGAAATACTGATACCCGTGCCGTGCAAATTGATAGCAACCTGTTCGTCCGTGTAGTAATCCGTCAATGCGATATTCACACCGGGTGCGTCATTCACGTTAGCGACAGTGATGGTGAATGTGTCAATCACAGAACCACCATTACCATCACTGGCAATGACATCCACTGAAAAACTTCCAACATCACCATTTGCTGGTGTACCACTGAATGTGCGCGTCGCTGCGTTAAAACTTAACCAGGACGGCAATGCCCCTCCCCCCGCTAATTGTGCGGAATAAGTAAAACTGTCGGTGGTATCAGGATCACTAAACGTATTTGCAGCAAACTGGAAATTAAATACTGAATCTTCTGTCGCGTTTTGATCGGGAATCGCATTAGCCAATGCGGGTGCATCATTCGTGTTCGCCACGGTAATAGTGAATGTATCTGTTACCGTACCGCCATTACCATCATTCGCAATTACATCAATAGTAACTACACCAACGTTTGCATTAGCGGGAGTGCCGCTAAAGGTGCGTGTAGCGGAATCAAAATTTAACCATGCCGGTAATGTACTGCCACCGCTCAATTGCGCGCTGTAGGATAAATTGTTACCAACATCCGAATCAGCAAAGGTATTTGCTGCAAATGTAAAATTAAACGCGGAATCTTCAGTCGCATTCTGGTTGGGAATCGGGTTGGCAACTGTGGGTGCATCATTGGTATTGGCGATGGTTAAATCAAATGTATCTGTGGCAGAGGTGCCACCGTTGCTATCACTTGCTGTCACGCGAATTGAAATAAGGCCAACATCCGCATTGGTGGGTGTACCACTAAATGTTCTCGTTGCGGAATTAAACGTTAACCAGGCAGGTAACGCATTACCATTGCCTAATGTGGCGGAATAAGTGAGCGAATCGCCAACATCGGCATCATTAAATGTATTGCCTGCAAACTGAAAATTAAACGCAGCATCTTCCGTTGCATTTTGGTTGGGAATGGGATTTACCAACACGGGGTCTGTGTTATTTCCGCTTGCTACCTGAAAGGCAAGGTCACGATCATTATCGGGCGTTCCGCTGGAATAAACCAGGGTGCCATCTGGATAGGCATTGGTATTGTGAATACCCACTACGACCAACCCATCGTTACTATCGGTTTCAACAGCGATGTAATACACCGTGGAATCAGTGAGTACATTATTGGTGAAATCAAATGCTTCCCACGTTAACGATGTTGATAAATCATTTGATGAAATAGTTGCTGAATCAACAACGGTTCCGTTATAAGCACCCGCGAGGAGCGTGACAGTAATGGTTTGGACTGAAGCTGATGGGCTCTTTTGCAATTGCAAAACAATTGAATCAATGGTGTAAGTGCCATTGTTAAAATCATTGGTAAACGATTGGTAAAGTCTTTGGGGCGATAATATTTGTGTGTGGACACTAGGACCCGATGTATCAATAACCGAGTTTGTTGAACCTACGTTTTGCACAGAAATAGCAAAATCATTGGTTACAAAGCTGCCGTCAACATCCGTAGCGGTTACACGCACAGTGATAGAACCCACATCGCCATTCGACGGCGTACCGCTAAAGGTACGAGTGGCCGCATCAAATGTTAACCACCCCGGCAACGGCAAAGCGCCTGCCAGTTGTGCTGAATACGTTAATGAATCACCTGCATCCGGATCGCTAAACGCGTTGGATGGAAACGAAAAATTAAACAGTGAATTTTCCGTGGCATTTTGATTGGCGATTGGATTTGCAACAACCGGCGTATCGTTGGTATTGGCAATAATAATATCGAAGGTATCGGAAGCAGTTCCACCTGCCCCATCATTCGCGGTGAGTCTTATTGAAAGCGTTCCAACATCCGCATTTAGCGGGGTTCCACTGAACGTGCGTGTGGCAGAATCAAAATTTAACCACGCTGGCAATGCGCTGCCATCGGGCAATATGGCGGCATAGGTGAAACTTGCACCCACATCACCATCGCCAAACGTATTGGCAGGAAACGTGTAATTAAAGACTGAATCTTCAGTTGCGTTTTGGTTAGGTACCGGAGCATTCAGAAACGGATTATCGTTTACGTTGTTAACGACAATATCAAAGGTGTCATTGACCGTGCCGCCTTTCCCATCACTGGCCGTTAACCGAACAGTGACTGTGCCAATATCGCCATCATCGGGAACACCGCTAAATGTGCGCGTTGCTGCATTGAAATTTAACCACGCCGGTAATGGCGTACCGTCTCCCCGCGTGGCGGTGTATGTCAGTGTATCGCCGTCCTGGTCATTAAATGTATTGGTTGCAAAGGTATAACTGAATAAAGCTTCTTCGGTGGCTGTTTGATTCGCAATCGGGTTTGCCACCGTGGGCGCACGGTTTTCCACATCAACCAATGCGATGGCCATGTCTTTATTACCATCGCCGCTACCATTAACAACAAACTCACTGTTGATGACATTGCTGTTGACGTAACCAATACCAACCAGGTTATCGGCACCGTTATTGGTTTTGAATTCTATCCAGTAAACGGTGTACGCATTGAAGGTCGTTTGCGCGAACTCAAAATTTACCCAACCCAATGAACTTCCCAACGAGCTGGTATTCACGGTTGCAGTGGCTACGGCCGTACCGTTGTAACTGTGTTCATGCACAATCATTTGTACGCTAGCAGAACTGGTGCCGTGGTTGGCGAGCATGACTTGAATGCGATCAACCGTTTGGCTGGAGGTTAATTGCACCCCTTGCATAACATAACCCGCCGTCGGAATTGCCTGTTCGTTGGTGGCTGCTCCCGAATACAAATGCACAACATCTGCCAATACACCTTCCCACGTTTGTGATTGACCAGAGGAAAAAATACTGGCGGTTTCGATGCGCCCGACCTGCGCTTCCAAATCCCAATCGGCGTTTTCTGCATTACCGGTTAAATCATTACTGGCAGCAACATCGGCACCGGTTAAATCACTCAACTGCCGCATTAAATTGATGCCGTTTTGGTTTGCTGCTACATCGCAGCCGTACAACAAAATATCCGCCTCTTGACTTAACGCATTTTTCCAATTGCCGAGTGATTGCTGATGCTGCGCAATATTATTTTCATTGAGCACCAACGCGCCCAATTGCACACTGCCCGCTACGCCGTGGGAAATAATATGAACGGCAGAAATACCACTGGCACCAGCAAGGTATTCGCTGATTTGCGCGAGACCATCTTTGGTGGAGTCCAGATATACAATGGCTAGTGATTGGTCGTTCGCAGAATCTTCAATGTCACTGACAAGGGTTTGATAATCATCAACCGCGGTATCGACAAAAATAACCGCACTTACTTGCGGATTGTCTTCTGCCGAATCCTGCATCATCAAGACTTCAGCAGGCGCAGGCCCATCCGGCATGTAAATGCTGACGAGGTCGACATCTTGCGCGGCACGCGCAAGGTATTGCACATCGGAATTGCCATCATCAAATACAGCAATATCCGCTGTGGCGGAAAAAAGTAATCTCGGCTCAAGGGCTTCAATTAACGGACGACGGTAACGCGGTGCTTTAGACATAGTTTCGCTATCATCTCGCGCACTTATCAATAGCGGCGCGTTTGGGTAAGGACTGGTGATTACCAACTTCATCCTTTTCAGGATTAAAACCTGCCCGCCAAACCATAGCGGAACTGAAAATGGTTTTAATCAAGCGGGCGGTTTAAGAAGGTGCAGCCCGGCACCCGTAAAGTCTTATTTATCGTTTATTAGTCATTGCAAAAACAGTTTGCAGCGGATTTTCTCACAAAAAAATGACACAACTTGTGTACATAAAAAAATAATCTAGATACGCGAACCAGCCTCGGTTTTCGTTGTAATGAATTGTTCCCGATTACATTACTGCAAACTGCGTGGTTCCAGTAAATTCAGGGTAACGCCTTCAAACGTAACCCGACATTTCAAACCACTCGGTAGACGATTGCCCGGGTTTGGAAATGACAGGCGTATGCCAAAGGTATTGCTCGGCCCGTCAATCACCTGATCAACGAGTGTGACCTCTGCGGGGTAGCTGCGGGAATCCGCACCTAACTCAGGCGTGACGCTGGCTTTAATGCCGGGTTTGACCTTGCCATACAAGCTCGCGGGCGCGAAAACTTCCACACGCAGAGGATCCAATTGGGCGAGCCGCAATACGGGTTCAAAATCAATGTGCTCACCCGGCTCTTTCATACGCTCCACAACCACACCGTCAATCGGGCTAACCAGTGTTCGCCGCTGTAAATCAGCCAACGCCCGCTTATGTTCCAACTCGGCCTGGCGCTTTCTATCCAGTGCTTGCTGCAATTGCTGTTTGGCAATCGCATGTTCGGTTTTGAGTTTGTCCAATTCCGAAAAGGATGCTGCTTTTTTGTCGTACAAATCTTTAACCCGTGTCAGCGCCCGTTCACTAAATTCCAACGCAAGTTGTTGCGCCTGAACATCACTGGTCAATTCGGATTGAACCCGACGCAATTCCGCTGTCGCCGATTCCAGACCCGCATCCAGACGTGCAACCACATCACCCTTTTTTACCACATCATTTTTATCAACCAGAACCTCACTGATGACTCCTTCCACCGCACTGCTCATCTCCACTGTGATTGAAGGTTCAATCCGGCAATTAAGTTGGGCTGGCTCCTGGGTTTGGGCGAATAACTCACCGCTGATTAACAACACCAGCAATGACATTCCAGTGGATCTATACATGTTTTACTCGAAATAAAAATTGTTTGGTTATTACTATAGTTTAAAAACGTGCCATCACGAAAAGTGACGAATAAAGACCTGCTGCAAACTCCGATACCAGCGCGCAGCCATTGGTTCCGCAGGGTGACGGAATTTGACATAGGCGCGCTCGCCAAAATGTCCGCTTTGTACAAAATCCCGCAAGCGCAGATCTAACAAAAAAACCTGTTCCTTGACCTGGATACCATTTGGGTTGGCAGAATCTACAGTAATTCGCCCTCCGCCCTGGGTTCCCAATACCACACTGGGTAATGCTTCACTCGCAATCGCTTCTTCCTGTAGTGCATCCGCTTCCAACGTTCGAGTGGGCTCGCTAGCAAAGCGAACACTGACGCTTTGGGTTGCTTGCCTCACCAAACCAATTTCCTCTTGCAATAACGCCACCCGCACCCGCACTGCATCGGGTTTTTCAATAATCGCCAGCTCGTCACCCTGTTGCAGGTAACTGCCAGGTAGATGATGGAGACGAGTCACACGGAAACGTCCGTCAGAAGGGCTGCGGATCACCAGGTTTTTTACCCGTTCTTGCAAGAGAGTAATTTCCGCTTTAATAGCAGCTATGTCTTGCTCAAACATTTGCGCCTGTGAACGATCCGCTACCCAGGCTTGTTGGTAGCGCGCTTCATATTCTTGCAATCTGGCCTGCTGGACAGCTAAATGCGCAATCAATACCGGATTATGCAAACGCACCAATTCTTGTCCGCTCGTTACTTCACTGCCGTCAGCCACTAATAGCTCTGCTACTTCGCCGCTGGACTCCACTTTTACGCGAGCCTCGTCTGGTAACCAGAGTACCGCTTCCGTCGAGGTAGATTGGGGCAACGGAACCGCTACCAGTACCAACAATATTACCGCCATCGTCCCCGCCGTCACCGACCAGGCACGTTTGCGCTGCGTGGCCAGTTGTTGATCACGCGCGAGAAATTGCAAGCCTTTCAGCGCTGGCCACACGAGTTGGAAAAATATCAACCAGACACCAATCACCAAACCAAACGCAGGAAAATAACTCGCGACCAGTAAAATAATAAAAAACAAAATGAAGACGCGATAAACAAATGCAGCAACACTGTAAGTCGCAAGCAATAACGCTTCGCGCTGCGAACTGGCGGGAGAAAAAACACCGATCACACCGTAAGCATAACGACGCAGTAAATAACTGAATTGCTGGTTAGCACGAGTGGCAAGGTTAGGTAAATCAAAAGCGTCCGTTAACAGGTGGTAACCGTCAAAACGCATTAACGGATTGCCGTTAAAAAATAAGGTGGACACGCCGCCAATTAAAATAATGTTGTAAAGAAAATCACGTAGAAAGCCGTCTGACAATTGCACCCACAGCAACAATGCCAGTGCCGCTAAAAATAATTCCACTGCCATACCGGCGGCACTTACCATTAAACGCTGGCGTTTTGCATAAAAACCCGTGGCAGCACTGGCGTCTACATAAGGTAGCGGTGTACCAACTACAAACACAACACCACAATCATTGACTTGTCCACCCCACACCTTGGTAAACAATCCATGCCCCAATTCATGCAAAATTTTAAAGAACGGATACGTCAACCACAGCAAAAATAAATTACCCGGCGATAACACGCGATCTAACTGGCCATGGGTAAGTTGTGACCAATGGTTACCTGCTTGCAAGAGCGCATAACCTACTACCACCAACCAGATCACGCCCATGGTGCGAGTGGCGAGCAAACGAGCAAGCGGCATTAATTTATTGAGGAAACGATCCGGGTTACCCAGTGGAATATTCCAGGTCAACGGATTCATTAATAAACGTATCCACCGCTGTTGTTTTTTCTGCTCGCGCCGCGCAAATAATTCTTTAGTATTCGGTGGCATGTCACAAACCAATAAATCGGCGACATGCAGATACTGTAATAAATGAATCAAATCATCGCGCGAAGGAATTTCATCGGCAGAATCATAAAAGTCCGGATTAGACGCTGCAGTTAATACCTGCGGTAACGAATTGCGACCATCCATGGCTGATATCAACCGCCATGCGGAGGGAGTCAACCGATGAAAACGGCCATTACTTTTATCCTGAAGCAAATACCAGCGCTCGTGATTATAGTCACGTCGCTGGATATGAATATGGCGCGGCAATGAGGGGCGGAGGGATTCAAGACGTTGCCAGATTGCGCCGGTATTTGCAGTGGATAAATCGCTCATGCCAATTACCAGATGCTCAGCCGTAGCCAATGCCATATGTCATGAAACCATATCCATCCCACTGCGCGCTTGCCTGCTTCCACTTTACCGGTCCCTGTCATACCCGGGCGCAATAAAACCACTTTATTCGCAACGTCGATAATTTCCATTTCGACGCGAAAGTAATTCCGACCTTCGCGCACTTCACTAATTGGCGTTATCAATTTAACGCGAGTATTGAATGTTTCCGTGGGTAAGCTGGCGAGTTTTAATTGTCCGTTTTGCCCTTGTTGCACTTGCGCAATATCACGCTCATCCACAAATAACTGCACACGATAATGTTGCCCGGCCGCAACTTCAAACAACACATCACCCTGCTTTACCGGCGCACCCCGGGTTTGCGTAATATCATCGGAAACAATAATACCGTCGATGGGTGCAACCAATTGCGTGCGTACCAATTGCTGGTCAATTAATTGCAATTGGATATTCGCTTGATCCAATTGTGCATTTGCAATGGCCGCTTCTACACGATTGGAGTTCGCAAGCGCCGAATCATATGCCTGGCGATATTGTTGCGCCTGGCTGGCGATCTTGCGGCGCTCCAGACGCAAATCGTCATCATTCAATTGTGCCAGCACTGCACCTTTTTTTACCGCATCGCCGGGACGCACAGAAATTTTTCCGAGATAGGCATCTTGCGGCGAAACGACAAGGTGTTTTTCTGTCGTTTGCAAACTGGCATCCGCAGAAAGTTGGTATTCGATAGGCACAAACAGAACCACCAGTAACACAACCAATGCGCCCGCGATTAATTTTGCCCGCCAGGAGTTTCCACCCAACGTCGTCTGTAATGTTGCAACCAGGCGTTGTTTGATTCCCTGCCAGAAACCGGCAGTAGCTTGTTGTCGCAATACAATAACAGCCGCAGCACAATGCATGGCTTGCTGAATTAACAGTTCCTCGTCGGCATTCAATTCATTCCGGTTAAGTTCGAGCGTTAACGCACCCAGAATTCTGTCGCCCTTGCGCAGCAAAAATGTACTTAATGCCTTTAATTGTTGGCTGTGCAATAACGCGTGATGAGCTTGCTTGATCAAGGTTATTGACGTATCCGACATCTGGTGCTCTGCATTGGCAATACAATCAATGCGCAGCCCCTGATCTATCGCTTCAGCCATAGCCTCCGTAATTGCCTGCATGGCCTGGGTGCGTTTATCAAAATTCGCGGAAAATGACACAGCTTCCAATTGCAGGTTTTTCCCTTGTGCATCAAGCAAGCCCAAACTGACTCGCGAGGCCTGCAACAGCCCTGCTAACAAATTCACCAGTGTAATTGCTGTTTCCTGCAGTGAATTTTCTTTTAACATGCCCGCCATTAATTGGGCCAACGCCGTATTAATGGCTTCTTTCAACGGTGGTAGAGCGGGTTGTACAGACATAACCTGAACATCTGTTTTTATGTCTGCGTCCGCTTCAGTTGACGCCAATTGCAAAATGAACTGCAGCCAGAATTGGCCAAGCTTCATCATTTTTAATAATTGTGGTAATTCTTTTTTATCGGCAAGGGTGAGATTACACACCAACACACCCCAGCACCGGCCATCAATAATTAAAGGCTGTCCCAGCAAATATTCATGCTCTCCCAGTATGTGCAGATGCAAACGCTGCTTTTCCAATACAGGGGAAATTGCTGCATTCAGTGCGTGGGAATCAATAGAAGGGGTGGGCCACTTTGCCACAATCTGGTTAACGTTTGGCAATACTTGCACCAGCAGGGCTGAATTAACGTTGCCCAACATTTGGCACTGCATGCCCAACCAGAGTTTGAACGCCTTTGACGACTGCATAAAAAAGACTGTATGGCCACTGTTGTTAAGTTTGATGCTGAGTGCAGACCTGTATCGGCTGCTTCTTATTCTTCTTTACCACGATTTTTATCGATAAATATCCAGGATAGATGCGTGGAATGACAGCAAGTTTAGTTCTAATAGAGCCGACACGTATAACAATTTGCTTCTTATTTTTCGGTTGGGCAGGGTAAACGAATAACTCTTACAGTGCCAGCCGCGAGGTGTTACCTGCTTTGCAATTTTTGTCGGTATTCTTTATGGCGCTGCGCAGCAGCCTGAAGTATGTCGTGCTTGCTCTGGTTGTTGGCTGTGCTCCACCGGGTAATCTCCGTCAAACTGCGAAAACATCCCAAGCAGATATCATCATCATTTAAACAGCAGTTGCGCACACAAGGCGATTCAACGACAGGTTCCATCACTGCCTCCACTCATATGACAAAAAACCATAAATAATCACCCAAGCTAATTATTTTATTGCAAGCCCTTTCTTTTTAAGAATTTTTATCAGCCCGTATCTACACTCAGCATACAAGTGTTCAACTAAGGTCTCTCAATATACTGCACTTGTGTTGAGGAGAAATAAACTCAAGGGCTACGGATTGATTGAGGGTATGCAGAATATTAATTTCCATTTGTCACCACACGAAGTGGCTCCGTTAACGATAGCGTTACTGCTGGGCGCACTCGGCATTGGCGTTTTATTGAGCTGGCATAATCCACAACTGTTTGCTGGCCTCTACCCTTATGCGACATTAATGGCGTATAACACCGCGATTGGATTTTGTGCGTGCGGCATTGGCCTATATTCAATTTTGAAACAGCGTTCGCTGTTAAAAACACTTTCAGTTCTAGTGCTGCTCACTATTGGTACGTCGACATTACTGGATCTGATTGGCGGTTTTCCCCTTAACACCACGCAGTGGTTTGAGATTTTTTTAACAGAATCGCCAACATACAGCCAACCAACATCACCCACTACCAGCAGTGCTTTTATCATCGCTGGAGTTGCAATATGGCTAGGGTATAGCCAACGCGGAACAAAAACCGTTGTTGCCTGTTTACTTTGCATCATTATTCTATTTTTATTGTTTACCGCGATGATTAGCCAAGGCTTCGGCGTTCTTCCTGATTTTATATGGCTAGGAATAAAAATTGCTCCTCACACCGCTGTGGGATTATTTTTATTTTCAGTAGGATTAATCACGCTACGTTACTTGCCGGCGATAGAAGCGTTTAACCGTTTTAACGTGTTCCGACGTTTAGCAACAGGTTTTGTATTTATGAGTTTGTTGTTTTTGGGAATTGGATCAATCGGCATGCTGCAAATCAACAGCGTTGCCTCTATCACCCAGGAACTCTATGAAGATCCTGTTCAAGTAAACAATGCAGTATTACGGGTGAAGGGAAATTTCAATACGTTAAATCGACGCATGAAAGACATCGCGGTCAATCCACAACTGGCAAATAGTGTTGATATTCCTGCAACCATCAAACAAGTAGAAAGCGCTGTTATTGAGGATCTGGATTTTCTGACCCGCAAAACCAATAGCACTGAACTCATTCAATTACACAGTATTTTTAATCAGTGGCGATTGGCAATTCTTGCTAATTACGAACAATTAGTGGCAGGCAATATTGATCTCTACCGGCAAAACACCTTGAATGAAATGCAGGAATTAACAATTGCAATGGAAAATCATTGTGAAGTTATCTTGCAACACGCCCAGGCGCGGATGTTGGAATTAAATGATGAAGTGACCAAAACCAAAACCCATGCCGGCAACTTAATGCTGACAGTTATTTGTGGGTTTTTACTCCTCGGTTTTGCTATTGCTGCAGGCACTACCCGCAGCCTCAATTGGCAACTGCAACAAATTCGTAGCACCATGGAGCAATTGGCAGAAGGCCATACAAAAGTTCCGATACCTTTTTTAGACCACCCCCATGAAATCGGCATAATGGCGAATACACTGGCGGTATTTGCAGAAAATATTGATGCTCGCCAAAAAAATGCCCAGCTACTCATTCAACACCAGGCCGATCTTGAATCCAGTAATTTTCGCCTTGCACAAACCAACAAGGAGCTGGAAACCTTTGCCTATGTTGCTTCCCATGATTTGAAATCACCACTGCGCGGTATCGCCCAACTCTCTTCCTGGATTGAGGAGGATATTGACGATAAAAATTTTTCCGAGGTTGGAAAACACACATTGATGTTACGCAACCGTATACATCGCATGGAAAAATTGCTGGATGATTTACTTATTTTTTATCGTGCGGGAAAAACAGATGGAAAAATAACTACGGTGGATGTCACTCGTATGGCCACAGAGTTGTTTGAAATTCAAAATACAAAACCGGGCCTGCATCTCAAGTTAAGCGCGAGCTTGCCAAAGTTTGAAACTCTCAGCACACCTTTCGAACAAGTTCTGCGAAATTTATTTTCCAATGCCATCAAACACCATGACCTGGATCAGGGTTTTATTGCCCTGGATTGCCAGGAAGGGAATAACGGCTTTTATGAGTTCAGTGTGAGTGATGACGGCCCCGGCATTCCTACCAAATTTCAAGAGCGGGTGTTTGGTATGTTCCAAACCCTTAAACCGCGCGATGAACTGGAAGGCAGCGGCATGGGGTTAGCGTTGATCAAAAAACTGGTGGAAACCTATGGTGGCAACATTCGTGTTTTTTCCGAAGGCCGCGGTTGCCGTTTTACGTTTACCTGGCCACAGGTAATTCAGGAGAAGATGAACCCATGATCGATAAAATACACCCACCGGCGACTCACAATAATTTTAAAACCGTGAGTTTATTGATTGTTGATGATGATGATATTGATGCGACTGCACTTCGCCGCGCGCTGCATAAATTGAAATTGTTGAATCCTCTTTATCGCGCCAAGGATGGGATGGAAGCCCTCGAAATATTGCGTAATGGCGAAATCCCCTCGCCTTACATTATTTTATTAGACATCAATATGCCGCGGATGAATGGCATAGAGTTCCTGGAGGTCTTGCGTGCAGATCCGGAGTTAACCTATGCGGTGGTGTTCGTGCTGACTACATCCAAATCGGACGAAGATATTATTGCCGCGTATCGCGAACATGTTGCCGGTTATCTATTGAAACAACGGATGGATAGCGATTTTTTGCAAGTGATTGGTTTGCTGGATCATTACTGGAGAGTCATCGAATTACCCGTTGGCGAAAAATAATCTTTGGTTGAGGAACACACTGCATGAAGTTGTTGTTGATTGACGATAATGATTTGGATCGCCAGGCGATCATTCGTACATTTCGTAAAACAGAATGGGACATCACCATATCCCAAGCCAGTTCGGCGGCAGAAGGGCTGCAACAATTTGACAGTGATGACTTCGACGCGGTACTGCTCGACTATCGATTGCCTGATATCGATGGAATGGAAGTCCTGCAACTACTCAACAAACATCCTCAACACCATGCCGCTGTGATTATATTGACAGGCGCAAGTGCCGATGAAGATCTTGAGCGTGAATTTATTGAAGCGGGCGCACAGGACGTTTTATTTAAATCCGAAATTGCCCACAAACATTTAACACGCGCCATTACCCATGCCCGTTCGCGCCATATGCTGGAGCGTCAGCTTCAGGAAAGCCATCAACGGTTGCGTGCACTCGCTGAAAATGACTCATTAACCGGCTTGGCGAATCGTTATTATTTTGATGAAAGCCTGCGCGCCGCCATACCGCGAGCAAAGCGGCAAAATGATCAACTTGCCCTGCTCTTCCTGGATTTGGATAATTTTAAAATTATTAATGACAGTTTGGGCCATGTCATTGGTGATCAGGTGTTAAAAGAAGTCGCGCAACGTTTGTTAGGTGTTGTGCGCGCTGGCGATATTGTTTGTCGGCTGGGGGGCGATGAATTTGCAGTGCTGGCTCATAATTTCGATTCGCATGAAGCAATCTCCCAGTTAGCGCAGCGCATCCTCGATGACTTGCGCAAACCGATTATGATTGGCAATTTGGAAAATACTATTTCCACCAGTATCGGCATAGCCACGTTTCCGGATGCTGGCCAGAATGCGAGTGATTTATTGAAAGCGGCTGATTTGGCAATGTATCGCGCCAAACACGACGGCCGCGATAATTACCAATTCTTTTCTCAAGTTATGCAAGCGCAAATGCAAGAACGGTTACGCCTGGAAAAAGAATTGCGCAACCTTATTCCCACAGATCATTTCATTTTGTTCTACCAGCCTATTGTAGATGCGCAAACATTGGAAATTTGTGGTGCAGAAGGCTTAATTCGCTGGGATCACCCGGAGCGGGGGATTTTGCCACCGAGTGAATTTATTGGCCTCGCAGAAGAAATTGGTTTAATCGGTGAGATAGATTCAAAAAGCCGGTTAAAAGCCTGTCAACAAATTGCAAAATGGCGCACACAAGGTTTGGTCAATGACAACTTCAACATGAAGTTCAACGTGTGTGCACAACTGCTAACGGATGAAGATCTCTATCAGAATATTATTAGCGATTTGGAAACCACGGGTGTACCTGGTCGTTGTGTGAGTTTGGAAATTACCGAATCTGTATTGATTGAAAACTTGCAACGCACTGCCCAGCAATTGAAAAAAATGCTGGATTACGGCATTGAGATTGCGGTTGATGATTTTGGCACAGGCTATTCATCAATGGCGTACCTAAAAGAGTTGCCCGCAAAAACACTAAAAATAGATCGCGCATTTATTATGGGTGTGCCTGAAAACGCGGCCGATTGCCGCATACTGCGCGCCATGATTATTTTTGCTAAAAGTCTGGATTTAACCGTAGTAGTAGAAGGTGTAGAAACGCGGGAACAAGCACGCATATGCCGAGACTACGGTGCAGATTTCCTTCAGGGCTACCTGTTTTCCAAACCCCTTTCACCGGTGGCATTTGAACAATTATTACGCGACCACAGTCCGGTTGAATGGACCAAACACATTTCGGTATTAGGAGCGCTGGCAGGTTAATTAACAGCCGCAGCGCGCTGTTTTATAGTTACGTATAGTTATAGTTCCATATAGGCAAACCTTATATAGCGCATTGAAGCAGACAATTTTGCGCCGCCGTTGCTATTGGCCTATTATGCCCCCACATCAGGTATCACCCTATTTAGTCCCATTGAAACCCATTTATAGCTAGATCAAGGATTTCCTATGAGCGAAGTACAACACCACCAACTAATCATCCTCGGCTCAGGCCCAGCGGGTTATACCGCGGCCATTTATGCCGCTCGTGCTAACCTCAAGCCCGTGGTTATTACCGGTATGCAACAAGGTGGACAGTTAACCACAACAACAGAAGTGGAAAATTGGCCCGGCGGTGTTCACGACTTGCAAGGCCCCGATTTGATGGTGCAAATGCAGCAACATGCCGAGCGTTTTGATACCCAAATTATTTTCGACCATATTCATGAAACTGTTTTGACCGAGCGTCCATTCAAGTTGATTGGCTCCAATACTTACACCTGTGATGCATTGATTATTTCTACCGGTGCATCCGCACAATATTTAGGCCTGCCTTCTGAAGAAGCATTTATGGGCAAAGGCGTGAGCGCCTGTGCAACCTGTGATGGATTCTTTTATCGCGGTCAAAAAGTAGCAGTAGTAGGTGGTGGTAACACTGCGGTGGAAGAAGCACTGTATTTGTCCAATATTGCCAGTGAAGTGACCTTGATTCATCGTCGTGACAAGCTGAAATCAGAAAAGATTTTGCAAGACAAACTCTTTGCCAAAGCCGAAACCGGCAATATCAAAATCTTGTGGAATCACCAATTGGAAGAAGTATTGGGGAATGACTCAGGTGTGACCGGTTTGCGAGTGAAAAGCACCCAAGATGGTGCCACTCAAGATCTTGATGTAGCAGGTGTTTTTATCGCCATCGGCCACAAACCCAATACCGATATCTTTGAAGGCCAACTTGACATGAACAATGGCTACATCAAAGTGAAGAGTGGATTGGAAGGTAATGCTACTGCAACGAATATCCCTGGCGTATTTGCGGCGGGAGATGTGGCTGACCATGTTTATCGTCAGGCAATTACATCATCAGGTGCTGGCTGTATGGCAGCACTGGATGCAGAACAATATCTGGATGATCTGAAATAACTTTAGTAAATCCGATTTGCATTAAAATAAAAAGGCGGTCAACTTGACCGCCTTTTTATTTTCAAAACTTAATTATTTTCAAACTATTAATTATTTTCAAACTACTAATTATTATCAAACAGCATCAGTTAATATCAAACCACATCAACTTTTTGATAAACGATCCAGCTCGGTACGCAATTTTTTCAACCAGGCATTAAATGCTAACCGCACCTGCACATTATTGGTTACGCGATTGTTTTCTTCCCACATTTTTCCCAAATCACGTTGATCAGTAATAATTGCCAGTACCTTTCCAGACATCGAATCGTATAACGAAATCTCCAGGGTCATGGTACCCATTCCTTCACTGTATACCTTCATATTGGTAGGGCGGCCTTTTAAATCATCTTTACTGCCCAAGGGAGCAATTTCCAGTACTTTTGCACGTACCGTCAGAACATCTGTGCCCGCCTGCATCGCGGTGGAATAACGGCCATCCACAATCAAATTATTCATCAGCGCTTCCGTGTAACGCTCCTGGTAATAACGTCGATCTTTATCATTTAACTCCCAGGGAGTATCACCGACAACACCAATCCCTGTCTGCTTGCGGATTTTTACATCCGTCATATCCAGTTGTTCAACAAACAATTTCCGGTATTGCGCGAACTGGGCATTTGGTGCAACGAAAGTACCGTCAAATGTTGACTCTTTTACAACAGAAAGCCCTTCTTTGGTAGCTTTGATTTGTGCTTCCTGCTCATGTTTTTTTGTCACACTGCAACCGGATACCAATACACCGACCAACGCAACCAGGCTTAAACGGACGAACGAGTATTTCGCTAATGACTTCATGGTTACCCTCCTGTTAGCAAGACCTTAGTCCCGCATGATGTGCTAGTTATTATGACGTTATACGCGCAATCGGGTTCATTGGTTGCGAGTAAAGAGTGTAAGAAATTGTAGCTATCTTCTTCGGTTACTTATTCCAGCTATTACAAATAATAAAGGAGGCCAAGGCCTCCTTTTGTTTAAATCTGTTACCCCACAAACACGCGTGCGTTGCGGAACAAACGCAACCAGGCACCGTCATCTTTCCAATCGTCCGGTTTCCAGGAGTTGGTTACCGCGCGAGCCACACGCTCCGGGTGCGGCATCATGATAGTAACGCGACCATCTTTACTGCTCACACTGGTGATACCCAATGGCGAACCGTTCGGGTTAGCTGGATAAGTTTCAGTTGCGTTGAGATTGTTGTCGATAAAACGCATCGCCACGGTGCCACTTTCGTTACACACTTTCAATGCTTCAGCATTGGCAAATTCAGCGTAACCTTCACCATGTGCAACAGCCACTGGCATATGTGAACCCGCCATACCTTTGAACAACACTGACGACGATTCCTGCACTTGCACCAGGCTGAAACGCGCTTCAAATTGCTCGGACAAGTTGCGCACAAAACGCGGCCAGTGATCAGCACCGGGGATAAGGTTTTTCAGGTTGGACATCATCTGGCAACCATTACAAACACCGAGACTGAAGGTATCGTTGCGATGGAAGAAACGCTCGAATTCATCGCGCACTTTGTTGTTGAACAAAATCGTTTTTGACCAGCCCTCGCCCGCGCCCAATACATCACCGTAAGAGAAACCACCGCAGGCAACCAAGCCTTTGAATTGCTCCAGCGATACGCGACCAGAAAGCAAATCGCTCATGTGCACATCAACGGCTTTGAAACCAGCGCGATCAAATGCTGCCGCCATTTCCACATGACCGTTAACACCTTGCTCACGCAACACAGCGATAGAAGGACGAACGCCAGTGCTGATGAAAGGCGCTGCAATATTTTCATTTTGGTCGTAGCTCAGCTTCACACTCAAACCGGGGTTTGGTTTGGTTATCGCAGCAAATTCTTGTTCAGCGCATGCAGGGTTGTCACGCAGCGATTGAATGCAATAACTGGTTTCGCTCCACAAGGCTTGCAATTGCGCGCGCGGTTGATCGAACAATGTTTTGCCATTTGCACTGATGCTCAATGAATCATTCGCGTTCAAGCTGCCGATCACATTAATTTTTAAACCAGCATCCGCAAAACGTTTTTGCACTGCAGCCGATTGCGCGCGTGTTACTTGTACCAC
>DATJLF010000057.1:0-13383 GCA_035490715.1 Cellvibrio sp. | reverse complement strand
TGCGCAGGCCAAAGGCGATGGTGATGCAATCGAAGGTATTATCGGGAAACGGCAGGAATTGCGCGTCGCATTGCGCAAAGGCGATATTGCCGGCAATGCCGCGATCAATCAGCCGGTCGCGGCCAACTCCCAGCATGGAGGCGTTGATGTCGGCGAGCACAACCTGGCCGGTAGCGCCCACGCGTTTGGCAAATTGGTAGCTCAAGTCGCCGGTGCCACCGGCAATATCCAATACTTTATGACCAACCCGCACGGCGGAAGCTTCTATGGTGACGCGCTTCCACAAGCGGTGGATGCCGCCGGACATCAAATCATTCATCAGGTCGTATTTGGCGGCTACCGAATGAAATACCTCGGCGACGCGCTCGGCTTTTTCTTCCACAGGAACTTGCTGAAAACCGAAGTGGGTTGTTTTTTTCTCGTTCATAGGGAATGTCCAACACTGGGCGCAAAGATGACTCGAGTTTTAGGCAGAAGCGGCCATACTCACGAAATGTGGGCCGCATTGTACAATGCCTGCCCATTTCTCACACCCGAAAAATCCCGCGCTGTGATACCGGTTCTACAGGAGTGGATAATGCGTCCTTTGATAGCTTTAGTGTGTGCATTGTTTTTCATATCCCCCGCAGGTGCGAGTGAATTGGAACCCTTTGCAACCGATGGTTGTTCGGTATGGATTGATGGCCCGCCCAAACACCCTAACCTGTGGCGCCATTGCTGTGTAGCGCACGATCTCGCCTATTGGATTGGCGGAACCAAAGCCCAACGGCGCAAAGCCGATGACGAATTGAAGCGCTGCATTTTCGAAGCCCAACGCCCGATGTTAGCAAGCCAAACGACGTTTTACGGTGTGAGGATGGGGGGCGGGCCTTATTGGCCAATGAGTTATCGCTGGGGCTTTGGCTGGAATTATTGGGACGGCAAATGGCTGCGCGGCTATAAAACACTCACCACGGAAGAGCAGGCGCAGGTCGAACAATTAATGCCAGCGGCGCTACAAGTCATTGCGGAAGATGCATTGAAAAATCCACCCCAATAAATTGATCAATACCTATCAAGGAGGCTACACCATGAAAACCTTATCCACGTTGATTCTTTCTTTTTTATTTTTGGTGCTCGGCTACAGTCCGAAATCCATGGCTTACGTTTCAGTATCCCTCTCCTATGTGTTGCAATGGCAATCGACAACGGATGACAACCTGGGTCCGCTCTCTAGCGGCTTTTACGGGAATGACGTGCAAGTCGCACTACAATTTTATGAGCCTGATTGGAGCCTTGATACATCGGATGGCTATATCAGTTCGGGTGGCTATGCGAGCGACGATATTTTGGCGTCGATCAACGGTGGCGCCGTTCCGTTTGTAGGAGATGCAGGCACCGAGCTGATCTTTGATTCACATTGGACGCTTGCTGAATGGCACGCATTTGCAGGCTTGTACAATTCCGATTCGTGGCAAGGCTCCTTCGGTTCGTCATCGTATAGCGGCGCACAATTGACTCTTCGCTACGTTGATCCGAGTAGTCCCACCTGGTATGTAGATCCCTTTCACCTCACCGATATTTATACCGGTTATCTGGAAAGCATAACGGTATCCGGCAATGGCATTTCATTGACACAAACTTTCTCACCACCTTCATCCCATGTTGTATCAGAAGCATCGGGCTTGCCGTTAGTTGTGCTCGGATTGTTGCCATTATTTTTGCGTCGTTGGTTGTTCAAACAACATCATTAGCAGTGAGTCGCCATATTTCTTGCAGCATTAAATGCCAAAAGATCACAAGGATGATCAGTGAGACAAAATGTGCGTGCAGTAGCACACAAATCGTTTTACTGTGGAGTGCTTGAATAAGCAGGTTTCGGGTGATGTAGGGCCTGAAACCTTTATTCAACTACCGGGGTAATTACCCCAAGGAATTGGCTATGTGTAACATCCGCCGTTGGATTTCACGTTGTTTGGTTTCTATTTCTCTGCTTTCTATTTCTTTACTCGTTTCTTTGCCTGCGTCTGCTTATTTGGAATTCACCTATAAAAGCCCGGTGCTTCCACTGGTGGCCTCTTACAACGAAGGTTATCCGGTGGATATTTCAGATTATGAATTACCTCCGGTCAGTTTCATTGTCTCGTTCAAAACGCCGGAGCAGGATTTGTCACTCAAACCGGTCACACATTTTTTTATGGACGAGTTTGAATTCACCTTTATCTCCGAGCATGACCAACTCTATTACCCGCTGCGATTTAGCCCTGCATCTTATGGTCGGGTGAGCCTCAATCGTGAAGGTGAAATTCTCGGATGGAATTTAATGATCACCATTACCGAGCTGCTTACACCCGAAACCAATTGGTGGGCGTATCGTAATATCAATCACCGTGTCGATATCACCTCGCGCGGCGGCGACAATCTGTGCAATTGCGATTTATATACTAATCAATTTCACCCCACGACCTGGCATGGACAATGGATACAACTTGTTGCATTGAAATTTGAATATTCCAATACGAACGATGTTGGTAACTGGACGATAGAAAAAATTGCTGTGCCTGAGCCTGCGAGCGCGGGATTATTGCTAACAGGATTATTGGGCTTGTTCGGGCTGCGTCGTATTCGTTACGGTGATGAAATCATCAAATAATTTCACGCTTCGAGCGGTTAATTACCGCTCTTTAATTGTGTTCTCACACAATGTTCAGAGGATATTGGTGCGTTCGCCAATCACTCTCGCGCTCTATCGAAGATGGTTCACTACAAAACACTTGCGAGTTTGCTGTTGCTGTCAACACCGTTTTTAACGTTGGTTTTCCATGGACAAAGCAAAGGAGATTATTGATGAAATGCCTACTTGTGAAATGCATAATTAAGAAATATTTACGCACGATCATTTTACTTACACTGACGTTCGGTAGCGGTTACACGCAGTTTGCCCACGCTTATCTGGATGTTGTTCATTTCGCTCCATTGGAATGGGAGCGGGCAATAAACCGGGACACGGGTGATGAAGTTTTTGCGCTGTATGCTGAACCGCAATTCAATATCCGATTTGAATTCAATCATCCTGTTTCCTCAGGTAGGCCGCTTACTGTGTCGAAAGACACTATCGAAATTATCTATTTTTTTGATAATCCGCTCGTACCGAAAAAAGTAACCGGAAGTTTATTGTTTAATGATTTCTGGGTTCCGCCCGTAGCGGCAGAAGTCAGCATTGATTTTGAACTTTCGTCCGAGTTGTACGGCAATTACCTGATGCTGCGCGGTGACGGTACGTGTAATTGTGATCGCCTCACATTACATGACGATGATTATCAATTCAGGGGTGAAGGCCCTTATCCAGCTACCGCATTTTATAAAAATGGACCTTGGGATGAGTGGATGATCATCAGCGTTAACTTACCTGAACCTTATTCACTGCCGCTATTGCTAATGGGATTGGTGCTTGTTGCGCTGCGGGGAAATTTTATTTACAAGCGATAAACAGGGTGAAATTTTTTTGAGTTTAAAACGCGAGCTTTCGATAAACACAATTCTATTAGCCAGTTGGTCCCGTTATTGGAATCGTCCGGGTATTCCCGAAGGAGTTGATTATGTATAAGTTCTATTGTTGGATTGCGCGGATTTTATTTTTTTCAGCACTAATGATTTCGTTGCCGGCGTCGGCGTATTTGCAATTTACTTACACCAGCCAGCAGTTGCCACTGACACAAGCTTTATATGACAACGCGCCTTGGGAGGATTTTGCCTACGAAGATTATGGACCTTTTAATTTTTCCATTTCATTCAAGGCGGACGAGCAGGATTTATCGCTGAAGCCGGTGACACATTTTTTAATGGACGATTTTACCTTCGCATTTGATGCGGACTATTTTGTTCTGGATTATCTGTTGCGGATCAGTCCCACCTCGAACGGGCGAGTTAGCCTCAATAAAAACGGCGAAATCGTTGGCTGGAATTTTACTGTCACCATAACCGAGCTAATCACACCAGACACCGACATGGCACACTACTATGCGGCGGGTCATAGGGACACTATTACTTCTCGCGGTGGTGCAGGCAGTTGTAATTGCGATGTGTTTACGAATCGTGTGAACGCACACACCTGGCATTACGTTTGGTTCAAATTAGCACCCCTGCAATATATCTATTCCGGTGAGAGCCAATTCGGTAACTGGACTATCGAAAAAATAAATGTGCCTGAGCCAGGCAGTGCAGGTTTATTGATGGCCGGCTTATTAGGTCTATTGGGATTACGTAGCGCTGATAAAAAATAAAAAATTTCAATGGTTGCGGCGATATCAATCGCCGTAGCAATTGATGCAATTCCTTTTTAACATCGAGTAAAAAACGAAAGGAGCTACCACTGTGAAATATCTACGTGTTTTATGTCTGTTCGCAATCCTGCTAGGTGGCGGCTACGCACCGGGTTCTTTAGCTTATATCTACGCCACTTACTCGAATCCGGTTGAGTGGCAATACGCTATCAATCGGGATACTGGCGAACAGGATTTTGCTTTCTCTGACACTTCTATCGCTTCCTTTTTTTCGTTCAGGCTGGATGGCACACCCGATGCACAATTCCCATTCACTGCAACATTCGATGATCCGATTGATGGGGGGCTTGATGGTTATGCGCCATTCACTTCATTGACCACGGTATCCGGCAGTTTGACGATGGTTGAGCCATGGACCGCGCCTAATTGGGCGTTTGCAGTGAGCTTCGTATGGTCAAATGGTATGTACGGAACCTTTACATCCCAAGGTGGTGAGGCGAGTTGTCGCTGTGATGAGTTGGTATTACATATCGACGACTACCAACCCCGCCCATGGCTCGACCCCTATCCTGTATCTGCGTACTTCTCAAATTTAAATGGTGTTGGTTGGGACTCTGTTTTCGCAGATTATGAGATGACTGAGGTCGCTGAACCGGCCATTGTGTACCTGTTGCTCACGGGGCTGATCGTTCTTCTTACACGGAGACGATTTTATATGAAGGGGAGTGGGCTTTGTCGGGAAGGTTGGCTAAATTAAAAACGGTTTGACGGGATTTACCGAAACAACCTAACGAAAGCATGTTTGAACGCCGCCAACTAGATTACAATCGCGCTCCCGGTAATCCGGGAGCAATTTTTTTGAAACAGCGTCCGGTTATCTTGGTCTACCCTTC
Source organism: Cellvibrio sp. (assembly GCA_035490715.1). GTDB lineage: Bacteria > Pseudomonadota > Gammaproteobacteria > Pseudomonadales > Cellvibrionaceae > Cellvibrio. Next base: position 8,228 of record DATJLF010000057.1, on the reverse strand, counting down.
AGGTACGCCAGCCAGGCGATTCACACCACCCAGAGGCGGTCACGTCGGCAAGTGTTAACTCCAGCCAACTTTTTAATGGAGACCCCATGAAATTTCGTTTTCCCATTGTCATCATCGATGAAGATTTCCGTTCCGAGAACACCTCGGGTTCCGGCATTCGCGCTTTGGCCGATGCTATCGAGCAGGAAAATTGGGAGGTGCTCGGCGTCACCAGTTATGGTGATTTGTCGCAGTTCGCGCAGCAGCAATCGCGCGCATCCGCCTTTATCCTGTCGATTGATGACGAAGAGTTTGGAACCGGCTCGCAAGAAGAGACCGACCACGCCCTTAAAGCCCTGCGTGCATTTGTGGAAGAGATTCGCTACAAAAACGCCGACATCCCGATTTATCTCTACGGTGAAACGCGTACCTCGCGCCATATTCCCAACGATATTTTGCGCGAGCTGCATGGCTTCATTCACATGTTTGAAGACACGCCCGAATTCGTAGCACGCCATATCATTCGCGAAGCAAAATCCTACCTCGATGGTCTGGCGCCACCGTTTTTTCGCGCACTGGTGCATTACGCACAAGACGGTTCCTATTCCTGGCACTGTCCCGGCCACTCCGGCGGTGTAGCTTTTTTGAAATCGCCCATCGGCCAGATGTTCCACCAGTTCTTCGGTGAGCGCATGCTGCGTGCCGACGTGTGTAATGCGGTAGAAGAACTCGGCCAATTGCTGGATCACACCGGCCCCATCGCCGCGTCCGAACGCAATGCCGCGCGTATTTTTAACGCTGACCATTGTTACTTCGTTACTAACGGTACTTCCACATCCAACAAAATGGTGTGGCACTCAACCGTAGCGCCGGGCGATATCGTTGTTGTTGATCGCAACTGCCATAAATCGATTCTGCACTCGATCATTATGTGCGGTGCGATTCCGGTATTCCTGATGCCGACGCGCAACAACCTCGGCATTATCGGCCCGATCCCGCTGGAAGAATTCACACCGGAAAGTATCGAACGCAAAATCCAGGCGAACCCTTTTGCGCGCGAAGCCAAAAATAAAAAACCACGCATCCTTACCATCACCCAATCGACTTACGACGGTGTGCTCTACAACGTAGAGACGCTGAAAAATATGCTCGATGGAAAAATTGATACGCTGCACTTCGATGAAGCCTGGTTGCCGCACGCTACTTTCCACGAGTTTTACAAAGACATGCATGCGATTGGCAAAGATCGCCCGCGTGCAAAAGAGTCAATGATTTTCTCCACGCAATCCACGCACAAATTACTCGCCGGTTTATCGCAAGCATCACAAGTGCTAGTGCGCGAATCGGAAAAAGTAAAACTGGATCAGGATGCATTTAACGAAGCGTATTTGATGCACACCTCTACCTCGCCGCAATATTCAATCATTGCGTCTTGCGATGTTGCTGCGGCGATGATGGAAGCCCCCGGTGGTCACGCGCTGGTAGAAGAATCTATTTTAGAGGCGCTGGATTTCCGTCGCGCGATGAAAAAAGTGGATGACGAGTGGGGCCAGGATTGGTGGTTCCAGGTGTGGGGGCCGGATGAGTTTGCCGCAGATGGTGTTGGTGATCGCGAAGACTGGGTATTGCGTAGCGATGATAACTGGCATGGCTTCGGTAAACTCGCGCCGAACTTCAACATGCTCGACCCGATTAAAGCCACTATTGTTAACCCCGGCTTGTCGGTGAATGGCCAATTTGCCGAGACCGGTATTCCCGCTTCGATCGTGACCAAATATTTGGCTGAGAACGGCGTAATTATCGAGAAATGCGGCCTCTATTCATTCTTCATCATGTTCACCATCGGCATCACTAAAGGCCGTTGGAATACATTGGTAGCGGCGCTGCAACAATTTAAAGATGACTACGATAAAAACCAACCGATGTGGCGGATTATGCCGGAGTTCGCGCAAGCGAATCCGCGTTATGAGCGCATGGGACTGCGGGATCTTTGCCAGCAAATCCACGACTTCTATAAAGCCTATGACGTTGCGCGTTTGACGACGGAAATGTATCTCTCCGATATGCAACCGGCGATGAAACCCTCTGATGCGTTTGCAAAAATGGCGCACCGCGAAATTGAACGCGTACCTATCAACCAGCTCGAAGGTCGCATCACCTCGATTTTGTTAACGCCTTATCCGCCGGGAATTCCGCTGTTGATTCCAGGTGAGCGCTTCAACAAAACCATCGTGGATTATTTGAAATTCGCACGCGATTTCAATGAGAAATTCCCCGGCTTCGAAACCGATGTTCACGGGTTGGTAAAACGCGAAGTGGATGGCAAAAAAGATTACTACGTAGACTGCGTAAAACAATAAGCTGCCGTTCATGGACAGGATGTTATAAATTCGAAAGCCACCTCATTTTGTGAGGTGGCTTTTTTCTATCTGGATAACAAGGATGGTAATCACAATGTAAAAAAATCAAACCAACAAAAATATCCAATTGGCTACACTGTGTAGTCAACTGCCAATTTTTGCTGAAAAACGAATAAATCGTATAGCTGATCGTAAAAAAGTAGTTCAACCAATCACAATTCAACAGGGATTCAATATGCGTGTTCAATGGTATTCATGGTGCGTTATTGCCGTTATGAGTTTTTTGCTCAGTGCTTGCGACAAGCAAACGCCAGATCAACCACAAAGTGAAACGGCGGCGGCAGCTGAAGCAATTGCGCCGGCGTGGGAGGCGCACATTGCCGACTACCCCAAACATTGGGTGGCGACGGAAGCACCCATGTATATCCGCTTCACCCACCCCGTGGTTGCTGCTGACCAGGTGAATACCGCATTTGATTCCGGATTGGTGACGCTGGATAACAAAGTTCCCGTCAACCTGACATTTACATCACCCACTGATTTACGTATTCAACCGGCCGAGCGTTTGGCCAGTGATACCGCTATTCGTATTCGTTTGCGCGCAAAAGGTCTGGATGGGGTTGAGCAATCGCTGGAGGATTTTGAATTTGACGTGCGCACCATCAAACAGGATTTTGATTTAAAGGTGAATAGCCTGAGCGCGATGACCGGCAATGAAGAACAAATGCAATTGAGTGGCAGCATTACCACGGCAGACACCGCCGAATTGGATGCAGTTAAAAAAATTCTTTCATTGCAAGTTAATGGCAGTGCAACTGACGCCGTATGGACACAGGAGCTGGATAAGAAAACGCACAACTTTTTATTAACCGGCATCAATCGCGCAGACACAGCGGGGGCTATTCATCTGGAATGGAATGGCAGTGCAATTGGCTCTGCCGATAAAGGTGCGCGCGACCTTGAAATTCCTGCGAAAAAAGTATTCCAGGTTACCGGTGTACAAGTTATTTCCGCACCGAATGCGGCCGTCGAAATCCAATTCTCAGACGAGTTGGATAATTCACAAAATTTGAGTGGCTTAATTACCCTGGGTGGAAAAGCAATTACCGGTGTGGTGGATGGCAGCGTGATTCGCCACAACCTTGAACAAACGCCGGCAGGTGAACTTGAGTTAATCGTTAATGCAGCTGTAGCCAGCAACAAGAAAAAAACATTAGCTGGCGACTATAAACACCAATTGGTATTGGAGCTGGTAAAACCCCTGGTGCGGTTTGTTGGCAAAACATCCATCTTGCCCCCTGCAAGCCAAATCTCTGTGCCGTTTGAAGCTGCCGGTGTGGATTCCGTACAAGTCGTTGCGTTTAAAGTATTCGCTAACAACATCGGCCAGTATTTGCAAAATTATCAAATCACCTCGGCAACGGCGGCTACGGAAACGGGGCGTTATTTGTGGCGAAAAACTTACAGCCTGCCTGAAGTTCCGCGCGCGGGTGTGCAACGCTTCAACCTCGATCTCACTGAATTAATGGCGCAACATCCGGATGGCCTGGTACGTTTGGAGCTGCGTATTGATCGCAGTAATTCGGTGTACACCTGCGAACAACCTCGCCCGAGTGAACCGGTAAGTAAAATGCCGGTGAACGCGGACGGCGAAAATTATTATGAGCGCGAAGAAGAGCCTGCCTGGTACCAGCAATATTACCAATCGCAAGGTTATTACAATTACAGCGAGCGCAATAATCCCTGTGATGACACTTACTATTACTACGGTGATGACATTTCATCCGCGCGCAGTTTTATCGTTTCCAATATTGGCCTGTTAGCGAAACGCGGTGGCGATAACCTGGTGCATGTCATCACCACCGATTTAAGTACCGCTAAACCCATGCCGGATACTGAAATCACTGCGTACAATTTCCAGCAACAACCCATTGGTTCCGGCAAAACTGATAATTACGGCATGTTAAAACTGGACACCGATGGCGTGCCTTTTTATCTGGAAGCTAAAAACGGCAAACAAATTGGTTATTTGCGTCTGCGCAATAGTGAAGCCTTGCCCACCAATCAATTTGATGTGAGCGGCGAGCACATTAAAGGTGGATTGAAAGGGTTTCTTTACGGTGAACGCGATGTATGGCGGCCAGGTGATGATATTTTCCTGACCTTTATCCTGGAAGATAAAACCCAGCAATTACCGGCTAACCATCCGGTCACTATTGACCTGTTTGATCCAAGCGGCAAAAAAGTCACGAGTCAAACCAATGTACAACCGGTGAATGACTTTTACACATTTACGTTAAAAACCGACGAGACTGCGCCTACCGGAAATTACCGTGCAGTTGTGCATGTGGGGAATCGCTATTTCGACCAGATTTTAAAAATTGAAATGGTGGTTCCCAATCGGATTAAAGTGGATTTGACACCCGCCGAGGCACCTTTGCGTGTGGGCAATATGCCCACGCAGGTCTCACTATTTGCACAATGGTTGCAAGGTGCGACCGCTAAAAACCTGAAAACAGATTCCGAATTAAAATTGTTTTCGCGTACCTCGGTATTTGCCGGGTTTGAGCAATTTACGTTTGATGATCCTGTGCGCAGTTTTGCGGGCAGCACCCAAAAAGTATTTGAAGGCAACCTGGATGAGCAAGGCCATGCGGAATTTACGGTCGATGTTAATTTGTCATCCCCACCACCTGGAAAACTGACGGCCTCTTTTACGACACGCGTGTTTGAGGAGAGCGGTAATTTCAGCACTATTTTGCGTCCTTATGAGTTGTTGCCCTTCGATCATTGGGTTGGGCTGAATATTCCCAAAGGAAAAGGCTACATGGATGCGATTGGTCGCGATGAAGATCACCCGGTATTAATCCAGACATTGGGCGCCGATGGAAAGGCGGAAGCCAAGCGCACGGTGGAAATCAATGTGTATGAAATTGGCTGGCGCTGGTGGTGGGATGAAGAACAGGAAAACCTTGCTGAATATTTTAATAACTCCACCCACACCGCCGTGCATAAGGAAACACTGGTTAGCGATGCGAATGGCCGCATTAATTGGAAACTGGAAAAAAATAAATACGATTGGGGCCGGCATATTATTCGTATTTGCGATGTGGACTCCGGTGATGAGGGCCATTGCGCGGGTGAAGTGGTTTATCTGGGGTGGAGTTATGGCTCATCCAACCAAAGTGATACGGCAACACAAATGATGCTATCTACCGACAAGGAAAAATATGCGGTGGGTGATGTGGCTAAGGTTCGTTTGCCCAAAGCGCGCGAAGGGCGCGTATTGCTCAGTGTGGAAAATGGCAGTGGTGTGTTGGAATCGCGTTGGCTTGAGTTAAAACCCGATCAAACAGAAATTGAAATTCCTGTTACCCAATCCATGGCACCAAACGTTTATGCGAATGTTATGTTGTTATTGCCGCATCAGGATCGCGTGGCTGAAGCACCAATGCGTTTATACGGCATCGTCCCATTGTTGGTAGAAGACCCGGCAACACGTTTACAGCCGTTAATGGATGTAGCAGAAAAAGTACGTCCGGAAACTGAATTCACCATCATCGTCAGCGAACAAAATAAACGTGGAATGACCTACACATTGGCGATGGTTGATGAAGGTTTGCTGGGGCTTACCAATTTCCATGTTCCGGAAGCACACCATTATTTTTACAAACGTGAAGCACTGGGTGTACGCACATGGGATTTATTCGATCAGGTTGTCGGTGCTTATGGTGCGTCACTCGAACGCGTGCTCGCCGTAGGTGGGTCCGATGCTGCACTGGAAGCAGAGCGCAAACGCCGCGAACGCCGCTTCCCACCGGTAGTGAAATTCCTCGGCGCGTTTGAATTGAAAGCGGGTGAAACACGCGAGCATAAAATTAAACTGCCGCCTTATATGGGCTCTGTACGCGTGATGCTGGTTGCGGGCGATACGGCTAATAATGCTAAAAAAGAAGACGCTGTGAGTGCGTATGGCAGCGTGGAAAAAACCGTCACGGTAACCCAGCCTGTCACACTCTTCGCCACTTTGCCGCGTGTGTTGGGCCCAGGTGAATCGCTTAACTTGCCAGTCAATGTGTTTGTCAGCGAAGCCACTATTCGTGCGGTTGATATTTCGGTAGAAACGAATGAAATATTCACCGTCGAAAAAGGCAACGCGCAATTGCAATTCAGTGAACCGGGCGATGCTATTGCGAATTTACAACTCAAAGTGAATGACCGCATTGGCAAAGGTTGGGTGAAAGTGACTGCACGCTCGGGCGATGAATCGGCAACGCAGGAAATTTATATTGATTCGCGTGCAGCAAATCCGCCTGCAACTGTGTGGGAATCCAAACTCTTGCAACCGGGTGAAACCTGGCAATCGCCATTGCAAGCAAACGGAATGATCGGCACCAATGTCGCTTCATTGGAAGTGAGCACGTTGCCGCCGTTAAATCTGGATGAGCGTTTGCAATATCTCATCAATTATCCCCATGGCTGCATTGAGCAAACGACATCGGCAGTATTCCCGCAATTGCGTTTGTCAAAACTGGTGAATCTTACCGATTCACAAAAAGCAGACATTGATAACAATATTGCTGCGGGTGTAAAACGCCTTGCCGGTTTCCAACATGCCAGCGGTGGATTTTCCTACTGGCCGGGCGATGGTTATGTGAACGAATGGGCATCCAGCTATGCGGGCCATTTTTTATTGGAAGCAAAACGCGCGGGATACACAGTTCCAAAAAATATTTTGGATAACTGGATTAAGTACCAAAGTGCCGCAGCGCGTAATCCGCAGATTGCCGGCAATTATTATGACGAAGTGGTGCTTGCTTATCGCCTCTATACATTGGCGTTAGCCGATAAAGCCGAACTGCCCGCGATGAACCGTTTGCGTGAAATGTTTAAAACACAAACCAATCCATCACAAACCAGTCCATCACAAACCGATTATCGCATGCCGGCGCGGTGGTTATTGGCAATGGCCTACCAACACGTGGGATTAAAAGATGCTGCCCGGGACGTACTCGGCCAAATCTCCAGCGCAATTCCCGCCTACAAAGATGCGGGTTATACCTATGGCTCTGATATGCGTGACCGTGGTTTGTTACTCGCCACCCTGGTTACCGTGGATGCCAATAAAGATATAGCCTGGCAAGTCGCCGAACAGGTTGCCAAAGACCTATCGAGTGGCGAATGGTATTCCACGCAAAGTATCGCCTGGGCGTTATTGGCCATGAGTGAATTTGCTGCGGCGAACACCAGCGCAAATGGAATGAAGTTCGCTGTGCAACAACACGGTGAAACCAGTTGGATTACGCAGGGCAGCAACAATGCATTTTTCAAAATGGCAATTAGTAATCCACAAGTCAGTGTACGCAATGATCACGACAAACCTATTCGGGTGTTAGTGAGCAATCGCGGAATTCCAGCGAATTTGGAAGAGACTCCGGGCAACGATGGTTTAAGTATGACAGTAGATTTTTTAACGCTGGATAATAAACGCATCAGCGTTGAACAATTACCGCAGGGCCAGGATTTTGTAGCGGAAGTGACTATTCATGGCGAGTTCGACAAATTACTTACCAGCCACATTGAAAATATCGCATTAACAGCCGTAGTTCCCAGCGGCTGGCAAATCCGCAATGAACGCCTCGAAGGTGCGCAAATGCCGAAAGGAATAGATTACATGGACATCCGCGATGATCGTGTACTCGCCTATTTCAGTTTATGGCGCGATTACTATTGGAACTACCGCTATCAGGACCGCAACCAAACCAGCGTGACATTACGCATCATCCTCAACGCGAGCTACGCCGGTAAATTCTATTTACCTGGCTGGCATACCAGCGCGATGTATAACGAGAAAATTTTTGCGAAGAGCAAGGGGTATTGGGTGGAGGT